>JAUIGN010000041.1 GCA_030430075.1 bacterium | reverse complement strand
AAATAGTTCTAACGATCACCAGAATGACCAAACCTCGGAGATCAGAACGCTCGCTGCGGGGAAGACAAATTTCAACGCGTTCCAACCTATTCGAATCAAACGACTTGCGAACAGCGCAACCGGCTCGTGCCCGGCGGCCGTTGGTTGCGATGACTGCCTGTCGTGGTACGATGACCGGCAACCGCAACGCCCGGCAGCGCGCCCGCTCTCTCAGGTCCTGCAACCGGTGACCCAGACGCTGCCCAGTTCCCCAACCCATCACCACGCTAATCTGACTGGATGACGCCCCATGAAGTTCGCGATTTGCAACGAGACCTTCCAGGACTGGCCCTTCGAACGCGCCTTCGAATTCGCACGTGAACTGGGTTACACCGGCATCGAGTACGCACCGTTTACGATGCATAAGAACGCGTATGAGATCACCGCCGCCCAACGAGAAGAAGTTCGGCAGCAGGCCGAGGCAGCGGGACTCGAACCAATCGGACTGCATTGGCTGCTGGCGTTTACGGAAGGTTACTACCTGACCAGCCCGGAAGCCGACGTACGACAACGAACGGGCGACTACCTGGCCGAACTCGCTCGCCTGTGCCGGGACCTCGGCGGCAACATCCTCGTCCTCGGCTCGCCACTACAACGCAACCTGCTTCCCGGAGTCGATCACGCGCAGGCACTCAAGTTCGCCGCCGACGTGATTCAGCGAGCGATCCCGGTCATGGAATCGTGTGATGTTACGCTGGCCGTCGAACCGCTGGGCCCTGCCGAAGGTGACTTCCTGTTGACCGCGGAATCCGGAATCGAACTGATCAACCTGGTCGACTCGCCGAATTGCCAGTTGCACCTGGACGTGAAAGCCATGTCCAGCGAAGACAAGCCGATTCCTGACATCATTCGCGATAGTGCCGACCACCTGGTCCATTTTCACGCCAACGATGCCAACAAGCGGGGTCCCGGAATGGGGGACGTCGACTTCATTCCGATTCTGCGGGCGCTCGAGGAGGTCGGTTACGACGGGTGGGTTTCGGTCGAGGTATTCGACTACGACCCGGGCGTCGAAGCCTTGGCCACGGAGAGCATCCAGTATCTCCGGGCTTGTGCGGCAAGGCTGACCTGAGAAGAACGGCAGAGAATCCTTTTCCGCCGGCGCCGTAGCAACGATTGTCGGTGATCGGTCCACGAACAAGACGGCGCGGATCGGGTCGCAACGTGCTCGGCGCGGGTCGCAACGCGCTCGGCGCGGGCCGCAACGCGCTCGGCGCGGGTCTCTGACCCCGCCGAAACCGTGGACCGAAGGTCTCCAGTCCCCCACCGATGCGGCGTTCTATGCGCCAGCTTTGAGTTCGGCCAGATGCTGGGCCGTCCCGACCAGCCGATCCCAGTTGTCGCGAATGTACTCAGGCGGCCCGCCAATTTGGGCCACTGTCTGGGCCAGCAACTCGGTCGGCACCATTTCGATCGCATCCCAGGGACAGACGAGCAGTTCGTAGGGGTTCGTCTTTTTCTGCGGGATATGAACGCAAACCTCACAGCCAACGCATCGCTCCAAGTCGATCTCGCACCAGGACTGGTTGCCCTTGACGCCCAACTTCATGGTCCGCATTTCGATACAGTCGACAGGACAGACTTCCAGGCAAGACTCGCAGCCGGTGCAATTGTCGGCGTTGATCACGGCAACTTCCTTGGGAAGTTTCTTGCGAGGTCCTTTTTTGGCCATGGGACAACCCTTCGTATCACAATCTGTTTCAGCTCACGGCGACGGTCCGCAAGCGGGCCTTCTGCTGAAACAATTCAAGACATGGTAACTGCTTTTATATCAACCAGATAGGCAACTCTTAGGTCGACCGAACCGGTTCAGTATAAGTACTCATCGGACGTCAGCCAACCAGTCTGTGGCGAAATGAGTCAAACCGATCGCTGGAGTGTTGTAGCCCGCGGCGGTCGCTTGTCAATGTCCTCCTCGCCAGTCGCCCGTTGTGCGCCGCGTGACCTGCAGAATGGCCGGCATGGGCGGCGCGTCGCGCACGGCCTGGGTTTCGAGGAACGCCGGGCGACAGGCGGGGCCGTCATTCGGGGATCGATTCGCCGCGAATCACGTCCTTGAACGACTGTCGCGTCCGGACGAGGTGTGGCTTCCCATCTCGCAACAGCACTTCGGCGGCCATCGGTTTTGAGTTGTAATTCGAGGACATCACAAAGCCGTACGCCCCGGCACACTCGATGATCAAATAGTCACCAACGGCTGCCACCGGCAGTGACCGGCAACTGACAAATCCGCCCTCGTCCTGCGTGAAGATGTCACCCGATTCACAGAGGGGTCCCCCGACGACCACCTCCTGATGGTGCGGATTGGGGTTCTCCTGAGCGGCGCAGATCGACATCGGATGGTAGGCCCCATACAGAATCGGCCGTGCCAGATTGTTAAAGCCGGCGTCCACCAGGTAGAAGAGATTACCGCCCATCTGCTTGATCGCCCGGATCTCGGTGATCAGGTAGCCGCACTCGGCTGTCAGGTAACGTCCCGGCTCGATCTCCAGCGAGATCGGATGGTCGAAGGCTGCTTCGAGCCGTTTGCGGGTGCCGTCCCACAGTTCGAAGTAACGTTGCAAGTCGACGGGCCGCTCGTCACCCCGATAGACGGTGGGCAAACCACCGCCCGCACTGATGCAGGTGATGCTGCGGCCGATCTGGAGGGCCGTCTTTTCCAAGGCACCGCAAACCTGCGCCAAGTGATCCAGGTCGGTCCCCGAGCCAATGTGCATGTGGAGCCCGGTCACGCCCAACCCGTTCCGGTCGGCCCGCTGGAGGCAGTCGTCGACCTGGTCGTGCCAGATCCCGTGCTTGGACTGCTCGCCGCCCGTGTTGGTCTTCTGGCTATGGCCGTGACCAAACCCCGGGTTGATCCGCAGGGTGATATTCCGTCCGGGCGCCCGCTGCCCATACTGGTCAATCATGGTCGGCGAGCCGCAGTTGACGTGAATGTCGTGTTTGACGACCAGGTCCAGGGATGCTTCGTCGAACAGGTCCGCCGTGTAGACGATCTCCGGCGGGTCCTTCGCGGCGACAAACCCCGCGGCCAGCGCACGCTGGATCTCGAACGCGCTGACGGCATCCACCAGGGCGCCTTGGCGGCGGACCCAATCCAAGACGGCCAGGTTCGAGTTGGCTTTCTGCGCGTAGCGGATCACGTCAAATGCTTGCAAGTCGGCAATCCGTTGCGCGATCTTTTCGGCATCGTAGACGTAGGTCGGCGTGCCGAACGACTTGGCCAGATTGCGTACCGAAACGCCGTTGATCTCTGTTCGGACGGTCGGGAACGTCTGGTCTGCAGACATGTGGGATTCCTGCGGTGAAAGAACAAGGCGCCCGGCCTTGAACAAGCCGGGCGCCTGAGGGTCATCTTCAATTCAGTGATTACGTCAGACAGGCACGATTAGAAATCGTTCGCGCCGGCCTGCATCTGAGTGGCGGTGCCGATCAAGCCGAGGACCGCTTCACCAACCTCGATGCGATAGCGAACGCCCCGCTCGATGGCCGTCCCCAAGATCGAGACCTTGTCTTTTCCGGCGGCATCCTGCAGCCCATTCGCCATCGCGGTCACGATCGGCTCGGACTGAAACGAGGAAGCGAAATCGAGGATTTTTCCGAGCGACACGGTGACGGCGATGGGCGGACCGGCCGTTTGCGCGGCCGCCGAGTCATCGATCACTCTCTTCAGAAGCTCGGTCGAATTCTTCCCGAAGGCGACATAGGCGGCCTGCGGGGCTGTGCCCACGACCACGTCCAGGCGATCGCCCAACACCCGCCGGGCGTCGACCTCGTCCGCCGGGATCGGCACGGTGAAGGTGTGTAAATCGACGTCCTTGTGCTTGGCGGCATTGAATTTGATGCTCTCCAGCTCTGCGCCGGCACCGGCCTCCTTGGCCAGTTCGACCAGCTTCTTAAGCTCTTTCTCCACCGCCCGGCCATCGGCGACATGGCCGCCGGCGATGAACTGCACGGCGTCGTCATTCAAGAGCACCGCACCGCCGCCGTTGACTTTCCCGGTCTCCACCGTCGCCGCCAGAATGTCGACCATCGAGTCGACAAATTGTTGCGCCAGCTCGCGGACTTTCTCGTTGGGAATGTCATCGTCATTCTGGATCTCTTCGGCGGCGCTGGTCTTCAGCACTTTGAGCATTTCAACCAATTGCGTCTTGTCCTGCCCGGAGACCTGCGAGGTGAAATGGAGGGTCGCCGCTGCGTCGGGCATCAGGAAACCGGAAAATGCCGACGTTGCACTGGTCGATTCGGCAACCTTCGCAGCCAACTTGCTCCCGTCCAGGGCGGTCACCGAAAAATCGATGTACGTCTTGCCTGCCTCCTTGTCGACTCCCCAGCCGATCGTAATTTCGTCGGCCTCTTCCATAAACTCTTCGAGGCTTTCCAAGGATTGGCGACCCAGGTTCTCTTGCAGTTCGCGCTCCTCCTCATCGGCGGCCTGGGCGGCCATGGCCTGCTCGAAACCCTTCTTGATCTCGGCCATCGCCATTCGCCGCAGGTCCTGCGGGATGCTCTGGACCCCCACGCGAACACCCAGGTTGTACTGCTCGTTCAGATCGCCCAGCATCTTCGTGGGGTCTTCCGGCAGGTCGTTCAGGTTCGCCGCCGAGTCCGAAATGAAGGCCCACTGCCCCTGCTGTTTGATGAAGATCTCCCGTTGCAGCGTCAACTTGCGAACACCGCCGCCGACGTCTTCCAGTTCGCCGACCGAATCCTCGATCTTCGCCACCACCTG
The DNA here is from genome assembly GCA_030430075.1 of bacterium. Classification (GTDB taxonomy): domain Bacteria; phylum Planctomycetota; class Planctomycetia; order Pirellulales; family Pirellulaceae; genus ARS98. The sequence continues at coordinate 72,064 of JAUIGN010000041.1, read as the reverse complement.
ATCGAAATCGCTCACCGCGACGAAGGCAACACCGACCGGCTCGGTGCCGACCACATGGATGTAGACGCCCGAAGGTTTGGTCGTATCCAACCCGCCAACGTATTGGCCCGCCATCAGGTTGATGAAACCGCCCAATTCGGGTGAACCGGCGGCTTTCGTCAGGTAGTTGATATCGCCCAGCAAGACGTCGGCACTGGCAATGGACACCACCAGAGCCGGCTTCTGGCCCTCCTCTTGCGCCCTGGCCTGGGCAACCGGTGCCAGCACGAACGGCATCGCTACCGCGAAAACGGCAGCAATCGTCAGGCATTTCTTCTGGAACGTCTTCACGATCGGAGTCTCCCTGAGCAAACGGAAATGTTTTATGGGTTGGAATCTAGCCAGAATCGCTCGACGATTTCGTGCCGCCCGCATGCGCACCGCCTCCGTTGGAAGGAAACGCGGCAGGGGTGGCGGTCCTGGTCGGACGACCCCATGTCAGTCTCAGTCGCGGTGCCCGAGCCAACCTCGGCATGGGCGATCGCTACATGGTAGCGAAGACACGCGAACGGCACACTGCTAACTGCGTGCACAGCAGGCGCACGGCTGGCGTGAATGCAACACATGACGCCTGGGTACTACTCGACGTCCATACGGTTCGGTTTCAGAGAAATCCTGGGAAGCGGGACCGTTTGCACCTCACTTGGCGGTCTCAGCCGTCAGCGCGTGTGTGGGTTGTCCGGACTCGACCATGCCCTGCATCGGCAGCAGTTCGAGCTCCCGCGCACAGCGCGTTCGAGCGCAGCATCCTGGCGCGGCAGGCGGTGCGCGCAGGAATCCGGCAATCGAGATCGCAAGTCAACTGGCAGGGGTGGGACCCGCAAACGGGGTGATTTCCCCGGGTTCGTGCGTCCCAGGGGGAGTGCGTTTCGTTCGACCGCAGTTTATCGTTCGCGGTAGACGATGCGACCCTTGGTCAGGTCGTAGGGCGAAAGCTCGACGCGAACCTTGTCGCCCGGCACGATACGAATGAAATGCTTCCGCATTCTTCCGGCAACGTGGGCCAAGACCTCGGTTCCGGTGTCCAATTGGACGCGGAATCGAGTGTTCGCCAAGGCCTGCGTCACCGTGCCTTCGACTTCAAGTGCTTCTTCCTTATTCTTTTGCGCCACAAAGTTCCTCCAAACAAACGGCTGAAATTGAATTTTCCACCCCATATCGTGGTGGATGGGGCACCATTGGTCAAGAGAGGCAAATTCCGGGAAACGGGAACGTTAGCTTCCCAAGCCCCGCCGGATCGCCTGGCGAATGAACTCGGGGGACTCAACCCCCACGGAAAGTCGGATCGTCCCACCTGAGATGCCCAGGTCGCGACGTTCCTCCGCCGTCAATCCGCGGTGGCTGGTCGATTCGGGGTGGCTGAGCGTCGTCGCGACTTCGCCCAGCGAAGGCGAGAAGGGGATTTCGTGGGCCCGCTGAAGGAAGTTATCGGCAGCCGGGCGGCCCCCTCGCAATTCAAAGGTGACCACCGACCCAAACAGGTCACCGAACTGGCGGACGGCCAGTTCGTGCTGCGGGTGTGCGGCCAGGCCGGGATAGTCGACCTGGGTTACCTCGGCAGAGGCCTCCAGGACCTGGGCAACGGCCAGCGCATTGCGTGACGCCCGCTCGGCGCGCAAATGCAGTGAAGCCAGTCCCCGCGTCGCCAACCAACACTCGAACGGAGCGCTGGCCAGCCCCCACACCGAAACGGTTTGCGGCACCCGCTGCCAGTCCGCCGAGCGACCGCAGAGCAGCCCCAGCATCACGTCGCTATGACCATTGATCATCTTGCTGCCGCTCTCCAGCACAAAATCCGCACCCCACCTGAGCGGGCGGCAGAGAACGGGTGTCGCGAACGTGTTGTCGACCAGCAGCTTCGCCTTGCCGGTATGGGCAATCTCCGCCAGACGGCTGATATCGGCGACCTGCAGGCGGGGATTGGCAATCGTTTCCACAACGATCAGCCGGGTCTCCGGCCGCATGGCCCGGGCAACCTCGTTCAGATCGCACGTGTCGACCGTCGTCGAACTGATTCCCAGCCGGGCGGTCTCCTGCGTCAAGAGCTGCAAGTTGCGGCCATAGATCTGGCTGCTGGCAATCACGTGATCATGCGCCTGCAATTGCGAGAGCAGGGCCAGCGACATGGCCGCCATCCCGGACGACGTGACGGCGACTTCCTCGGCCTGATGCAGGAGGGCAATCTTTTCGGCCAGTGCATCCGCGTTCGGATGGCCGTCCCGCTGATAGACGTAACCTTCGAGCTGACCTGCTAGAATCTTCTCCGCCTGGTCGGTGTTGTTGCACTGCCATACGGAAGTGGGATAAATTGCCGCCGCCATCGGCTGGGTCGCATGCACCAAGGGCCGTTCCGGCCGCGGGCAGACGTCGTCCGGGCATGGCGGTTGATCTCGTTCGTTACTCATGGCTCGATTATCGCATATGTCGAACACCGCCCCAAGTCGCCAACTGACGCTGTTTGATTCGATCTGCATCATCATGGGTGTGGTGATCGGGGCCGGCATTTACGAGTCCACGCCGCGGGTCGCCGGCTTCGTCGACAGCGGCTGGATGTTGATGGGAGTCTGGATTGCCGGCGGCCTGATCACGCTGGCCGGCGCCCTCTGTTACGTCGAGCTGGCCACGGCGTTTCCCCGGGAAGGGGGTGACTTCGTCTACCTCTCACGCGCCTTCGGCCGACCGATTGGGTTTCTCTTTGCGTGGGCCGAATTCTGGATCGTGCGTCCCGGCAGTGTGGGGATGATGGCGTTCGTGTTCGCCCGTTTTGCCCACAAGTTGTTGGAAGGGACGGCGCTGAGCACCGGCAACACGGATTGGGATTTCGTGATCTACGCAGCCGGCACGGTGATTGTCATCACCGGCGTGAACCTGTTGGGCGTCCGCACCGGAAAGACGGCCCAGAACGTCCTTACCGTTCTGAAGTTCATCGGCCTGATCGGGATTATCGGGGTCGCCCTGTTCACCGCGCCGACGCGCGTCCAGGCGGATCCCGCCGCCGCGCCGATCGTCCCCAATTACTCGATGGCCCTGATGTTCGTCCTCTTCACGTACGGTGGCTGGAATGATCTCTCCTACGTGGCAGCCGAGGTGCGCGACCCCAATCGCAACATGCTCCGATCGCTGATGATCGGTGTGGCATTGATTACGGCCGTCTACCTGCTGGTCAACTTTGCCATGGTCTATGCACTCAGCCTGACCGGGGCCAGCAGCAAGGACGCCGGGGACCTGCTGGAATTGCGGTTCGGCGGGATCGGGAGCCGTACGATCGGCTTGCTGGTGTGCGTCTCGTCGCTGGGGGCGATCAACGGCACGCTGTTCGCCGGATCGAGGATTTACTACGCGGTCGGCACCGAACACCGCTGGTTCGCCTGGCTGGGCCAGTGGAACGGCCAGGTCGACTCGCCCGTGCGATCGCTGCTGGTCCAGGGCACGACCGCCTTGCTGTGGGTCTGTGCGTTCGGCAGCGAGCAGGGGTTTGAGAACTTGCTGGCATTCACCTCGCCCGTCTTCTGGTGTTTCGCGATCTTGATTTCGATCTCCGTCTTCGTGCTCCGCATTCGCGAACCGGACGTCCCGCGCCCGCACCGGATCGTCCTGTTCCCGGTGACGCCGATCATCTTCCTGGTGTCCTGCCTGTTCATGTTCTACTCGGCCATGAATTGGGCGATCGTGGTGTGGCACGATCGATGGGACACGCTGGGATTTGCCCCGGAAGGAATGTGTACCCTCGTCGTCCTGGCGGTCGGCATCGTGATCGGCCTTTTCTCCCGCCGCCCGATTTCGTGAAACGGGACCGTCGCACGCCGACTGCCCGACAGATCGGCGCTTACCGACCAGCATTGGACAACAACGGCCTGCGAGATCCGATGCGCGGTATTGCGGCTGGGAAATGAGGGAAGTTTGGCATGTCATGCAAAGCATGACTTGCGGGAGGCTGGCATGGCCGCCGGCCGCGGTGACGGAGGTGTCGGTTAGCGAACGGTCGGCCAGCGCGCGAATTTTGATCCGGCCGACTTGCGGCTCCAGCGGCACGACATTCAGCCGATGCGCTTGCGCGTTGTCGCGAATACTCCGACACGACAACTTCACATCCCTGGCGGCTGTCGCCAAAACCAGGGACAACCCAACCAGCTGCTATTTCCTCGGCTCCTTCGCTTTCACCGGGGGACTCATCGACCGGGGCGACTCGACCAATCCTCGCGTCGCCAGCCAGTGGGCGGCCTGCCGTGGCCAAGAGGCGATTTGTGAACCCTTGACTTCGCGCAGCCCGTAGCCGTGACCTCCGTTGACGAATACATGTAATTCGGCTGGAATCTTTCGCTTCTTGAGGCCGGCGTAGAAGTAGACCGCACCCAGGGCCGACGAGCGATCGTCATGTGTATGCACCAGGAAGGTGGGCGGGCAGTCGTTGGCAACCGAGACGCCGTCGACCAACCGGTCGTTGGCCGCATCGTAGATGTTCCAAGGATAGATCAGCAGTGCGAAATCGGGCCGGTGCGAGACATCGTCGATCGCATCCACCCGGTCATACTCGACCGTCCCGCCGTCGCTGAGAAGCCGGGCCGCAACCTGACCGCCGGCGGAAAAACCCAGCAGGCCAATCCGATCTTGCTGAATGCCCCAACGACCGGACTCGGCTCGAACCAGCGACATGGTGCGCTGCGCGTCCTGGAGCGCTCGGACCCAGCCCGGCTTGTCCGGCCCCGAAGTCGTCCGATACGTCAGCACGAACGCGGTTACTCCATGACGGTTCAACCACAGAGCCGCTTCCGAGCCCTCCTTGTCGGGAACGACCTTGCCGAACCCGCCGCCCGGCAAGATCACGACCCCCGTTCCGTTCGGATCTTCGGCCGGCCAGACCGTGAGCGTGGGGCGAGTGACGTTGATCACTCGAGTCACCGGGGGGTTCTCCTCGGGCCGCCGCGGCAAGGCTTCTCCATCCCGTCGCGTTGACTCGCCGGGAGCCAAGTCAGGCCACACCGCAAGCGTGGCGGCCGGTTCCGTTCCGCTCGCCGTCGTCCCGCACAACAGGCAGAACAACCAGCAATACAACAGGTGCGAACAGCCGCGGCGTGGGTAGGGCGTGGACATCGGTTTGGCTCTTGGGGTCGATTGGCTCTTGGGGTCGATGGCTGACGGGGTCGATGGAATTCTGAGATTGCGGCGCGCTGGGGAGTCAACCCGCCCGGGCTGCGGGACGACCGCGGCGTTCTGCTTAGACGAGGATCTCGCGCACCACCCGCGCTTCCTCGACACCCGTCAAACGGAAGTCGAGCCCCTGGTAGCGGTAGGTGAATGACTGATGATTAATTCCCATCAGATGCATGACCGTAGCGTGCAAGTCACGGACCTGCACCGGCCGCTCCGCCACGTTGTAGCTGAAGTCGTCCGTCGCACCGTAGGTCATTCCCGGCCGGACACCGCCGCCCGCCATCCAGATGGTGAAGCAACGCGGATGATGGTCGCGACCTCCTTCGGGGCTATCCCATTTCCCTTGCCCTGCGACGCTGCGTCCGAATTCACCTCCCCAAATCACCAGCGTGTCATCCAACAGGCCGCGCTGCTTGAGGTCCTTCACCAGCGCCGCACTTGCCTGATCCGTATCACGGCAGCGGGCGGTGCACCAGCTCCGAAGCCGGCTGTGATGGTCCCAATCCGGGTGAAACAACTGAATAAAACGCACACCCCGCTCGGCCAGCCGCCGGGCCAGAATACAGTTGGCGGCATAGCTGCCGGGACGGCGCGAATCAGGCCCATAGAGATCAAACGTCGCCTCCGGCTCGTCACTGACGTCGGTCAGTTCCGGAATACTGGCCTGCATCCGATAGGCCATTTCGTACTGTTGAATGCGCGTTTCAATTTCCGGGTCCCCGGTCTGTTCAAGCCGGATCTGGTTGAGTTCGCTCAACCCGTCCAACATGCCGCGGCGTAGTGTGCGGGGCAAACCGTCCGGATCGCGCAAGTACAGCACCGGGTCCTTGGCATTCCGCAGCTTCACGCCCTGATAAACGGACGGCAGGAATCCGCTGCCCCAATAGTGGTCATACAGGGGCTGGTCGCTGCCGCGGCTCATCTTCGAGATCAGCACCAGAAAGTCCGGCAGATCCCGGTTGCCGCTGCCCAATCCGTAGCTGAACCAACTGCCAATGCTGGGCCGTCCGGTCAGTTGGTGGCCGGTAAGAAATCGAGTCATCGCCGGAGCGTGATTGATCTGATCGGTGGTCATCGACTTGATAAAGCACAATTCGTCGGCCACACCGGCCAGGTGCGGCAGCCAGGAACTGACCGTCGCACCGGACTGCCCATGTCGCGAGAACGTCGCATGCGAGGGCATGATCAGTTGCGGTTTTCCCGCCGTCATGCCGGTCAGTCGCTGACCGCCGCGCACGCTCTCCGGCAACTTCTGCCCCGCCATCTTCACCAGGCCCGGCTTGTGATCGAACAGTTCGATCTGCGACGGCCCCCCGGACTGTGTGAGAAAGATGATTCTTTTGGCTCGAGGAGCAAAACTGGGCAAGCCCGCCTGCCCGCCGGACCGTGCAGATTCGGCGCGGGGTGCCGCCAGGGCCCGGTTCGAATGTCGCTCCAGCACGCCGAGGGCGATCGCGCCGAGTCCCACGCTGGCGCCGCGGCCGAGAAAATAGCGTCGGGTTACGTCCAGGGCCTGTGCGTGGTCGTGCTTATTCATGCGTGATCGCCTCGTCAAGGTTCAGCACCAGGTTGGCCAGCAACATGGTCGCGGCCCGCTCAGCAAGCGGGACGTTGCGGGGTGGAGACAATTGACCGACCTGGAGGAAGGCCGTCGCGGCCTCTAAATTATCAGCGTAGTAGGCCAGCGCACGCTGGTAGTCCCGGTCGAGGATCCGGCATTCAGCAGCGGTTGGCTGTCGCCCCAGCACTCGCTGGAACAGAATCGCACCGCGTCGCGCACCCTCCAACCGCCCGACTTCACCTGTCGATCCGGCTTGATCGGCCGGCTCAGCTTGATCAGCCGGCTCAACTCTGCCCGCAGGCGCAACCTGGCAGGCCGTATCGGCCAACAATCGGGCAGCTTCCAGCGACGTCGTGTCGTTCAACAACGTCAACGCATGCAGGGGCGTATTGGTCCGACGCGGCGTCACTTCGCAGGTCCGACGCATGGCCGTGTCAAAGAGGAACGTCGGCGCGCTGCTGCGCCGCCAGAACGCATACAGCGTGCGGCGATACTGGGCCGGGCCGAGACTGGGCCGGTAGGTGAAACGGCCCATGAACTGATCCTTCCAGACCCCCGCAGGCTGATAGGGAAACACGGGCGGCCCGCCGACAGCCGGATTCAACAGACCACTGGCCGCCAAGGCCGCATCCCGAATCATCCAGCTTGGCAGACGAAAGCGGGCCCCGCGGGCCAAGAGGCGGTTCTGCGGGTCCCGCTCGAGATCATCCGCCGTGACCGAACCGTCCTGCCGATAGGTTCGGCTGGTCACAATGGTGCGGACCAGATGCTTGAGGTCCCAGCCATGTGCGACGAAGTCGACCGCCAACCAATCGAGCAGTTCGGGGTGCGTGGGGGATTCCCCCTGATAACCAAAATCGTCGGGTGTCCGCACCAGCCCCGCCCCGAAGAAAAGCTGCCACACCTGGTTGACAATCACGCGCGCCGTCAGTGGATTGTCCGGGGAGACGATCCACCGCGCCAGCTCCAAGCGCGTGGCATGTTCACCTGCTTCGCCGCGGTAAATGGATGCCGGGACGTGGGGCGAAACCTCATCCCCCTTCTTGTCCCACACACCCCGTTCCAGGACATGCGTGACCCGGGGCGACTTCCGCTCGGCCAACACGGCCACATTCAGCTCGCCGGCCGCTTTCCTGGCTTCGCCAAGCTGTCGGCGGATCTGCTCGTGCCGTTGCTGTCGGCGCTGCCAATCTTCGCGATCCTCCAGGAACTGATCGACCAGCCGCTGGCGAAGTCCCGCGGGGATCGTCTCCTGGGTCAGCGGCACGCCGGGGCTCGCGGCCTGAGCCTCCGCCAGTTGCTCCAACGGCATCGGTTCCAGCGAACGCACGGCGGCGCCGCGCTGGTCGGTCACGCTGAGCCGGAAGCGGCCGATCAAGGCGCGCGGCGCCAACGAACGCTGCATGAGAATCACGTCGAGCGTTTCATCGGCCGAGAGTACCAATGGCTCGGCCAACTCCCAGACGGCCCGATGGGACACGTTGGCCGGCTTGGTCCGGGTCGTCCACCCGGTCCGCGGATCATCGTCAAGCGTCCCGGAAACCTTGCCGTACTTCGTGTCTTCGCCGACGCCTTCCGTATCGGCGACCGCGCCGGCAAGGCCAATCTCGCGAATCTGCGAACTGCCGCGCTTACGGACCTGAAGCTTGACGTTGGTCAAGATGAACTCGCCATCGTCGGCGAACGAGAGTTTGTCGTCGGTGTGCGCCGAGTGCGGAAAGACCTCGAGCTGCAACCCGGTGATCCGTGACAGGCCGGTCGGTCCGACGGTGATGATGTAGTCATCCTGCGGCGGGTCTGCCGGTCCCGATTGGATCATGCCGTCCTGTTCGACCTGCAGCGGGTACCCTTCGGTGGAAGCCAGCCGGACGGGCGCGACAACGCGCCACGGCAGAAAGCCGTCCCGGGTATTGTCGAGCTGACGGCTGAGCCAGGTCGCCAGCGGATCTTCGATCTGCCGTCGCAGTTCCGCCAGCGCCTGCTCGGACTGCTCGTAAAGCGCGGCCCCTTCGTCCACGGCACGCTGGGCGTAAGGCGACTTGTACTTCAGATAGGGACCCGCTTGACCGCCGGCCGCACCGGTCTCGTCGATGCTATTGAAGTAGGCGGCCAGACGGTAGTAATCCCGCTGGGCGATCGGATCGAACTTGTGATCATGGCACTGGGCACAGGCCAAGGTGAGCCCCAACCACAGCGTGCCGGTGGTGTTGACGCGGTCGCGAACGTAGTCGATCCGCGACTCTTCCTTGTCGCGTCCGCCTTCGCCGTTGTTCATGTGATTACGATGGAAGCAGGTTGCCAGCCGTTGCTCCGGCGATGCGTCCGGCAACAAGTCACCGGCAAATTGTTCGATGGTAAATTGATCAAAAGGCACGTTGCGATTGAACGACTCGACGACCCAGTCCCGCCAAGGCCAATTGGTGCGTGTCGCGTCGGCCTGAAATCCGTCCGTGTCGCTGTACCGCGCCCCGTCCAACCACCACATGGCCATCCGTTCGCCGTAATGGGGCGAGTCAAGCAGTTGATCGATCAAGGCTTCCCAGGCGGCCGGCGAGGGATCGCGCTGAAATGCGACGACCGTTTCCCAGGTCGGCGGCAGCCCGGTAAGGTCGAAGGAAAGTCTGCGGACCAACGTGTGCGGCGGCGCCTCCGCTGCCGGCTTGACTCCCGCCGCACGAAGCTGGCGACGAACGAAATCGTCGACCGGATGCAAGGTGTCATGTTCCAGGGCCACCTGCCTCGGCTTTTCAAAGGCCCAATGCCGGCCCCATGTCGCACCCTGACGAATCCACTTGGCGAGAACCGCGATTTCCCCTGCCGTCAACGGCTTCTGATGCGCATCGGCCGGCGGCATCACGGTATCCGGATCGTCGGCAGAGACGCGGTTGATCAGCTCGCTCTGTTCGGGCCGGCCCGGCACAATCGCCGCGTAGCCGCCCAAATCCCGAGTCGCGCCGGCCAGGTTGTCGAGCCGTAGTTCAGCTTCCCGCGCCTCCGCGTCAAACCCGTGGCAGGCGAAGCAGCGATCCGCGAGGATCGGTCGCACATCGCGGTTGAAGTCGACTGGCTCATCGGCGGCAACCGATGTCGCGGCCGCTGTCAGCAACGCGACGGTCAACGTCGTCAGTCGGATGCGGCCACGGGATTGGCGAGTATTCATGCTGCTGTGGGAGGATCGGGGGGACCGCTGGTCCGGATGATTCATGAACCTGCGACGATTCAGTGCAAGTCACTGTGTCGCAGTCGTTTGTGGTGAACTTATCCAAAGCGCCGCGCATATCAGCCGGAACGCGTTACCGTCCGGTTTGCTGTCTTATCAACGGAACCGGGGCTAACGCCCAGCGGCTAATGAATAATCTGCCCTGGTGGGACCGGCGAGGATGATCGCCGACGATGGGCGAGACGCTCCCTGTCATTCTATTCGCAGAATTCGCCTCGCTCGACCCCCTGCCAGGCCTTCAGATCGCCGGCCGGCGACGCAGGGGCCACCCGCGCAGAGGTCAAGCAGGCAATCCGCCAGGCGCCGCTAAGAAACCAGCAGCTCGTTGATCGGCGTGCCGTCGCAGATGATCATCGGACGTCCGACGGGGGTCATCAATTCTTGGCGAAAATCGATCCCCAGTGTCTCCAGCACCGTGGCGTGAATGTTGGCCACTTCCTGGGGATCTTCGACCTCCGGTTTCTTCACCTTGGCTTCCAGGTCGGGATCCGGCGAGGTTTCGCCGATCACTCGCCCACCCGCGATTCCACCGCCGGCCAGGGCGACGGTAAAGCCGTGAGGCCAGTGGTCGCGTCCGCCGGCCGGATTCACGCTGGGCGTCCGCCCAAACTCGCCCCCGCAGATCACCACCGTCTGGTCCAGCAGGTCGCGTTCGTGGAGATAGCGGATCAAGGAAGCGAACGCCGGGTCCAGTGCCTCGGCACGCGCGGCTTGGGTTTCGTGATTATTCACGTGGGAATCCCATCCGGAGAGGGTGACTTCGACACAGCGAACGCCGACTTCGACCAGGCGAGCCGCCGCCAGGCATCCCCGTCCGAAAGGCGTATCGCCGAACGGGTCGCGCACGCCGGCGGGTGCGTCCATCACGTTGAACGCCTTGAGCTGATCGGAAGCCATCATCTTCAACGCCGCTCGAGTCGCAATGCCGTGCAGTGTCTTGTCCCCGTCAAGCCGTTGCAGACGTCCCCGAGCGAACTCGCCTTCCAACACATCCAGGTCGGCGACCCGCCGCTGAAACCGCTCGTCGGGGACGCGCGCGGTGACGTCGGGTATCTCGTTCTGCGGATCATTGATCTTGAAGGCGTCGAACTGGTCACCCAGGTACCCGCCGCGGGCCGGCCATTGGCCGGGGACGATCGAAACATGGCGCGGAATCTCGATGTTGTCCGGTTGCTGGTGGCAAACGACCGAACCGATCGATGGATGGACCAGGGTGGGGTCGGGCCGAAAACCGGTCTTCACGTTGTACGTCGCCCGCTCGTGATCCCCTTCTTTGCTGACAACGCTGCGGACGAGCGAAATGTGATGCATCTGCTCGGCCACCTGCGGGTAGCCGGCGGCGAGTTGTACGCCGGGGAGCACGGTGTCGATCGCCTTGGTACCCGCGGCAATCTCGGTTCCCGGCTTCGGATCGAACGTCTCCAATTGGCTCGGTCCGCCGGCCATCCAAAGCACGATCACCGACTTCGGCCGTTGCGACGTGGATTCGCTTGCCCGGCTCAACGTTTCCGCCAACGGCGTCAGCCAACTGAGACCGCTGAGGCCGGCCGCCTTCAACAAGGTCCGCCGATTCAAATGACTGAAACTTCCGCAGCCCGACAGGTCAGATGGATTCACGGTAACGTCCTCGTGCAAGATCGGTTCTTTCGCCCTGGCCGCGGGCCTCGAGCCGCCCGTCGACCCGGTGGCAACGCGCGTCAGGCGATCAATTCTCGAACGACCTGGCCATCGCGACTGGCTTGGATCGGTCGTCCGTCAGGTGTATGCATGACCAGGCCCGGGTCGATTCCCAACAGGGTATAGATGGTTGCCGCCAGATCAGCCGGTGTGACCGGCCGGTCCCGCGGCCCTTCGCCCACCGAATCACTGGAACCGACCACCTGGCCGCCGGCGACCCCGCCGCCCGCCAGGGCCACACTGAAGACCCTCGGCCAATGGTCACGACCACCGTCCGTATTCAGCTTCGGCGTCCGCCCGAATTCGCCCATCACGATGACCAACGTCGTTTCCAGCAGTCCCCGCTGTTCGAGATCCTCGATCAATCCCGCCAGAGCCAGGTCGAGCGACGGGATCAGGCCAACCGGCACCTTCGCGCCGGTGTATCCTTCCTTCAGGCGCGTGTAGGCGTCGTTGTGCGTATCCCATCCCGGGTTGCTGACCGTGACGAACGGGACGCCCCGTTCAAGCAGCCGCCGGGCCAGCAAGCAACTCTGACCGACCGACCTGCGGCCATAGCGGTCTCGTGTGGCCCCCGTCTCCTGCGAGAGATCGAACGCTTCGCGGGCCGCGCGCGAACTGACCAGGCGGAAGGCTTGATCGAAGCCGGATTCAGTCGCCGGCTCCGGCCCACTGGCAAGCTGCTCGTCCAGTCGGTCCAGGGCCGCCAGGTACCGCTTGCGACGGTCAATTCGACCTTCGTCCAGACCCGGATAGAAATCCAGGTCGCGAACCTGGAAGTCCGGCTTGGCCGGGTCGCCGCCGACCGAAAACGGCCGCGCGGTCTCCGGCAGGAACCCGTGACCGGTGAAGCCACCCCCGCCCACCCGGTAGCTGGGAACGGCCACATGCCCTGGTAGCGCGGGTGCGCCTTCCGACTGGTGGGCAAACACCGAACCGAAGCTGGGGTACTCGACAACCGGAGTCGGTTTGTATCCCGTCTGTAGGTAATGCGCGCCGAAATTGTGCTCGCCCAGGGGAGAAGTCATCGAACGGATCACGGCCACCCGATCCATGAGCGTTGCCGTACGCGGCATCAACTGGCTGATCTGCGTCCCGGCGACCGCGGTTGCAATTGGTGCAAACGGCCCCCGAATCTCCGCCGGCGCCTGCGGCTTCAAGTCGAACGTCTCCAGATGCGAAGGGCCGCCGTCGAGCCAGATCAGGACGGCCCGGTGGGCTGTACCTCCGAGCATCGGGAGGGCACCAACTGGAGCGGCTGCCGCCAGGCCACCCGGCAACACCGCCGGTGCCAACGCCGCAGACCCCCATCCCACGGCGGACAACCCGCCGATCCGAACGAAGTCACGGCGGCTCAGGCCGCGTTCGGCGCGATGGCGTCGCTGCGATTCGGTCATTGACGGTCTCCCAATGTTACAACCCCGCTAACGGCGTGGCGGTTTCACGGACTCGCGGCTTCCTGATCCCAATTCGCAATTCCGACCCCCCCGCCCATCCGGCGCCTTAGCGATGGCTCAAGATGAACGAGGGGACTATCCCCGTTGCAATTCTTGAGTTGTTCGCTCATCGTCAGCTCGCTGATCGTCAGTTCGCTGATCGTTCGAGTCCCGGTCTCGCTAGCGCGGATTCGTCATCAGCCGTTGGGCGTTCGCCCCGGTTCCGTTGATCGCCGAGCAAACCGGACGCTAACGCGTTCTGCCTGATCTGCTCGGCCCTTTGGGCAAGTTCACCACACACGATTGCGGCACAACGCCTTGCACTGAATGATTGTTCGTTCATGAATCATCCTGGCTAGGGATTCGTGGTAAAGCCAGGATCATTGAGCAAGCTCCAGAGAAAATCTTCGAGCTTTTCACGCCGCTGCGGTCCCTGGTCGCCAATCTCTGCCGCCCAGTATTCGGCTTCGGCCCGGTTGGGACGACGGGCCAGGGCCGCCAGGTAACAGGTGTCAATCACTTCCGCCGTCGAGGCGCCGGCCTCGATCATCCGCTGCAGACGGCCAGCGGGCGCGTCGATCTTGGCGTTCAGGAAGTCGCCGTTGAGCAAATGTAGTTGGGCGGCGAGTCCGCCGCCCGAGAACCGGGCCTCGCAGGACGCTTCGCGCGAACAGCGGCCGAGCAGATCAAGGGCCGGGGCCGCCGTGCGCGGATCGTGAAGTTGGATCGCCCGAGTTCCCTCGGGGTACGATGCGTAGCGGTTGGGTACCCCCGTCACGTCCGCGATCGCATCCGCCAACACTTCGGCCGCCAGGGGCTTGGTCAAAGCGTGCGAATAGAAGCGGTCGTCGTGGCGGTTCGCCGCGCTGGCAACGTGACTGCGGACGTACGCCGCCGACGTCACGATCAGCCGGACCGTGTGGCGGAGCTGAAAATCGTGGGCCACAAAATCCTCCGCCAACCGATCCAGGAGCGCGGGATGTGTGGCGGGATTCGTGGCACGTAGATCGTCGCTGGGCTCGATCAGCCCCCGCCCCATCAGGGCCTTCCAAATCCGATTGACCATCGCCTTGGCAAACAGAGGATTCTCCGGATCAATCATCCAGTCGACCAGGGCCTGGCGTCCATCGTCGCCGGCGTCAACGAATCGGACACCCGGGATGCGCGGACGGGCCGGATCGCCGGTCGCCGGATGAATCACGTCGCCCCGATCGCGGATGCGCACGACCCGCCCCTGTTCGACCCGTGCAAAGATCGCCGCCAGACCGTGGTAGTCATCCTGGGTCCACCGATCCAGAGGATGATTGTGGCAGTTCGCGCAACGGAGCCGAACACCCAACAGCGACTCCGTCGTATATTCCGCTTGCTCTCGAGCTCCTCGGACAATTCGGTAAAAATTCGCCGGCCCGTTTTGATGCGTGTCCCCTGCGGCCAGGACCATGCTGGCCGCCGTCCGACTCCACGGTACGTCGTCGCGCAACTGCCGGGCCAACCAGGTGTGAAAGGCGAGGGCGCCATGGGCGTCGTTTGGTTGCGAGCGAACGCGGAGCAGTGTCGCCAGCCGATAGGTCCAATACTCGACAAACGCTTCCGAAACCAGCAAGCGGTCGACCAGTTTCCCATACTTTTCCGGATCCGGATCCGCCAGGTAGCGGCGCGTTTGATCGATGGTCGGCAGCCGGCCGGTCAGATCAAGGTGGACGCGGCGGAGCTGCTGCCCGTCGTCTGCGGGTGGCGACGGGACGAGATGGAGGGCCGTCAATGTGGCCAGGATCTGATCGTCGATCCAGTTTCGGCATGGATGATCGGCCAGGGAAACGGGTTCCGCAGCGAGCGGCACGGTCACCTGAATCGGTAGCACGTGAGACAAATAGCTGACGATGAGCGCATGACGGCCTCGCCGGCGGACGGTCAACTCGCCTGTCGGCGAAACCTCGACGGCGGCCGGATCGGTCGACGTGTAAACCGCCAGCGAGCTGACATCTTCCGAGGTGCCGTCGTCGTAGTGGGCCCGGACAGCAAGCTGATGCCGACTGTCGACCGCGGCATCAAACCGCTGGGGAACCACGTCGATGGTCGTGCACCGCCGCGCCTGACGACGGCCGGCCCCCTCAGTGATCCACCGCAAGAGCGTGCCGGCCTGGACGCCATCATGCTCCAGCCGGTAGCCCCCCTCGTGGATGATCTGCTCGGTCGGCTTGGCCAGAATGAGACTTTCTGCCGGCCGCACGAGGTTGACGCGGCGCCCCTCGAGCTGGTGGACAATTGCCGCATGGTCCCAGGCAGGGTCACCGCCGAAGAGCGAGAGTTTTAACCCGCCCCGCCCCGCCGCCGCACCATGGCAGGCGGCCGCATTGCACCCGGCCTTGGTCAGGATCGGGACAATTTCCGTGTCGAAATCGACCGCCAGATCGGCAGCGATCGACAATGCGGCGACCAGCACGAGTTGCGTCATGAGTGTCAATCCTCCGCGTGGCCTGCCACGGTTTCCCGGCCGGGGAGGTTGGTGCCGCCCAGGGCTTACCGCGGCGAACATGGGCACGCAGCCGTGGAGCCAACTTCCATGGTCGCATTGTCGCAAATCAAGAAAGGAGTGTCTCTACCAACGGGGAAAAGAAATGCCGAATGGGCCGCCCCCCGCCCGATTCCAAAAATTGTCGGATTCCGCCAATGCCGCTCGGTCAATTTGCCGATAGTTATGTCCGGCTTGAGTACTTTACAGCCAACGACGAGTTATAATTGAGAACAAGAGAAAACCTTCGGTCAACATTCCGACAGAGGGACCATAAAATCGGATTGGCTTGAGTCAGCTTGTGGCATGTGCAGAAGCACGCCCGACTCACGTCTTTCTTCCAGCGACTCCACTCGTCGCAGTGGACCGAGGGTTTTTCTTTTTTCAAAAAAGCGGCTGAGCGCGTGAAGAGGGCGACTGCCCGGCGCCAGACGCTTCAGGATACCGGAGTAATCCGGAACCAGGCCGCTCGCCTTCCCAGGCCAGCGGCCATTTTTTGTGCGCCACATTTTCGGCACACAACTTCTGCCGGCGACCAGAGCGGCCTGATTCCGTGAGCTAGAGTTGGATTGTCTGATCCAGTCAACCGCTCTTGCTGCTCACCCATGAATCGACGCATTACTCACCGGATTGGCGAACTTCGCTCTTGGATTCTCGTAACGCTCAGCTTCGCGATCGGGATGCTGATTGCTGACATCGTTGACTATCAGTGGCAAGCCAGCCAGGACGAATCGGTCTCCGTTGCCGTGTCTGAGCCGCCGGAAATCGAGTGAAACCGACGATCGTCGAAGGTTGCCAACGCAATCGACCGTCGTCATGGTCACCTGGCACTGGTTCCTGCGTGCCACGTCTGAGCGTGCTGGGGACGTGCCGGCAGCTGCTGATCGCCGGTTTGGGAAAACGCCCTGCTGGAACCGGGGTGGGAGACCTTACGGTCGGCGGTTTCGGCGGGGAAGGAGACCCGCGCACAACCGAGGTGACCCGCGCACAACCGTTCGGACCGGTGCACCGTGGTAGTCCCGATGATTCATCAGCCGTTGGGCATTCGCCCACGGTTCCGTTGATCACCGAACGAACCGGACACCGACGCCTTCCGGCTGACACGCGCAACGCGGTGGGGAAGTCCATCGTAATTGACTAGAGTTCGGGCACCGGCGACTGCCAGACCAGGCAGATCGCGTTGCCTGCCGGCCGGTCTTTGGACGCCTCCGCGTCGACCTGGGTGGTGTACCGTCGGTGCCCGGTTTGCAGATCCTGGAACTCATAAAGGGGCACCGCGGTCTGAGGCGGATCGGGCTCATCGACGGCAAGTGCGTGGAACACGATGTGCCCCCGGTTTTCACCAGCCTCGTCGATCGAACGCGTTCCCACACGCAGTACGACGCCGCCTCCTTCAGCCTGCTCCGCGAACACGGGGCGCGAATTACGAGAGGGGCGATCCAGGGCAAACCAGGGAATCTCGCCTCGCCGTTGCTCCACAGGTAATGACTCGCCGGTTGACCAGGTCGCCACACGATCGCTCGGCGGCTTCTGAAGCCGGTAGACGGGAACCGGCAAGACAAGCCGCGCATCGGTCAGCCGCAACTTGTACATCACCTGGTTGTAGTTGTAGCGCGGTGTCGGATCTGGATTGCCGGAAAACATGTTGGTGTAGGTCCCCTCGAAGAAGATTGTGCGTCCACCCTCCTGATCAAACATCGGGTGCTGCTTGGGGTTGTAGAAGCTGTACTTGTCGTGGGTCACGATCTTGCGAGCGTAAACCCAGGGGCCGAGCGGCGTGTCCGCTTCGGCATACCAAATCTCACCCAGCAGCGAGGTCCCGGGTGACTCGAGGATGATCGCAACCCAACGCCGGCGGAAGGCGTTCCAATAGACCGATCCGCCGTGCGCCGTTACCGGCTTGCCCGTCTCGATATCCTGCAAATGAATCAAGCCGGCATCCTGGCTCAGCTTGTCTTCCCGGATCAATTGTTCACGCAGCTTGCCGATGACCGGCGGCGTGTCGCGACGCCAGGCGTACCGTAGTCGCCCCTGGTTGTCGCGGTCCAGTTTCGGCGCGGTCGAGCGTGAGCCCTGTTGCAGACAGGTGAATCCCTCGTACCGCGCAAGATCCCGCAGGTGCTCGACGGTCGCACGCACCCGAACGCGGGGAAACGGGTGGCCAAAATACACGTACTCCGTGCCCGCCTCGGTATGCCGCAAGGGATGGCCGGTCGGCTGCAGGGGTGCGTCGAGCGGTATGGGCATGCGGTCGGCGAACGCTTGTCGCCGGTCATCAAATTGAATCAGGCCGCGTTCGTAGACTGTCAACGGCGGCTCGATCTTGACGTACTTCGCCAGCAGCCGTTCATCACCGTGCCGATCTGGGACCACCACCAGGCCGTCGATCCACGTCGGTCCCTGACCGGGCATGGCCGCGGTCGGCCGGGCGAATCCGTCCTCCCCCACGAAATATTCGAGGTTCACACCCACGTCGGGATCAAGGCCTCCGTCGTCGGGAAGCAGCGACGTGGCGCCGGGCACGTGAAAATTGCCCAGGGGGTAGGACGGTCGGTTCGTATCGCCCCAGAACCAATGAATCTTGCCCCGGTAGACCGCATTGACAACGCTGTCCGAACCGAAAACCTGTCCGTTCAACAGTGGTGCCTCGATGGGTGGCTGGCGGCCGATCAGGATGGTGTCGCGGTAGATGCTGCCACCCGTCACCCGGTAGAGCCGTTCGGCAATGTTCCGTCGCCGAATTTTGAGCACCGTTGCTCCGCCCGGCTTGAGTTGCAATCGCACACCCGCATAGCCAAACCCGTCCTTGGCAAACTCGTATCCATGGCTCCGAATGTGAAAGAACACGCGTTGCGTCATCAAGCCCGGCTCGTAGAACGCCGCCACGCCGGCCGAGTCGGTGACCAGGCGAAGATGATTCACGGTCCGCAGTTCAACCAACGGTACGCCCCGGCCCGTCTCTTGATCGACGACGGTGATTGCGAAGTAGTCGGAGGCATCAGGCGACGCCGCCAGTGCCGAGCACAACAACAGGGTGGGAAGCAAGGTGGACATCGTGCACATCCGTCCTTTTGGAAGAGGGAATCAGCATTGCGTCATGCACAGCATGACCTACGGAAGGGCGAAGCAGCTCCAACGGGCTCGGCGCGCGTCCAACGGGCTCGGCGCGGGTCTCTGACCCCGCCGAAACGGCCGACCGAAGGTCTCCCACCCCATTCCACCCCCAGTCCAACCCATACCGTGCCTTAACGCTTTTCTGCCTTTGCTGCGGCGCTTCGAGGAATGTGCAAACCACCACAACGGTGTTGCTGGGCCTTCTCTCCGAGCCACCGCGTCCCATTCGCGGACCTCAAGCCGACGGCAATCGGTCGAATGGCGCTTATCCACGCTTCCCGCCGATGACCTGGCTGATGTCGATCAGGTGCAGTTGGCGGCCCTGGCCTTGGTGGGGAGCGTCGATGCAGACAAGCTGACCGTCGCGGCTGATGCGGGGATGCGTGTCGACGCGCCATTCGCCGGTGTAAACCTTCGGCAAGTGGAATTTTCCCAGATCGATCCGGCGGCCGCTGGGAACGTGATACAGATGGGGCGTCTGCATCCGCTCGGGGCCCTGCGGGTAGGTGTCATTGAGGATCCAATCGGTATCGGGCAAGTAGCTCAAATGACCGTTGGCGTCGAGCACCCCGTGTCCGACCTCTTCGACCGTTCCGCCTTCGGCGTCTTCAAAGAGGAAGTCGCCCCAGTTGGAATTTCCCAGCAGGTTCTTTGACTGCGCCAGGATGTGGCGGTCGTCGCGCCAGATGAAATGTGATGTGTAGCCGTTGGGGCAGACAAGGCGTACGTCGCTGCCGTCGGGTCGGGCGGTGATCATCCGAGTCAAACGGCTGCCGTTTGGATAACGCCACCGATGCAGGGCGATGAACCGTTCCCCGCCGGGGCTGAACAGCAGGTGGTTGAAGTAGTGCTTGATGCCCAACGTCGGGTTGGGAATCTCTCCCAGCCGGGCAATATCCGCCAACGAGAGGATCAGCTTGGCTGCGCCCGTTTCGAGATTGATATGAAAGATCCCGGTCTCCGCCGGCGCCAGTTGATCGGCAAACGGGTCCGGCAAGCCGGCGTATCCATAGCCGGGCCGCACGTCGTTGATGCGGCGAAAATCGGGCGCGACCGCCGACTTGCCGTCCGGGCTGACCGTGTAAACCGGGTGCGGGACTGTCCGCTGCTGTCGTGTCTGCGTGTCCAGGATCCGGCAGACGAAGCGGTCGTCCTGCCGATCGTTCCACAAGACCTTGGTCGACGACCCTGGCAGCCACTGCAGCATGCAGCCCTGCTGCCAGCACCAGGCCCGACTTGTCCCCAGCTCAATCCAGCGGTCTCCGTCGTGAAGGTCGACCATTCCGACCCGGATGACATCGTCAGGGCGCGGCGATCGATGTTCAAAGTCGACCTGCATGCCCAACGCGAAGCGATTCGTGGGATCGAACTGCAGCTTGTCATAGTACCCGAACCAATGGTGATGGGGGCCTCGCGTGATCACACGCGTGGGAGGATATTCGGCACCCTTGGCGGCACCACTCCATAGCCCCATGGCGGATCCGGCGACGGCTGCCTGGAGTACGGTCCGACGAGTGATTTTTCGTGCCATTATCATTTTCGCACCATCATGGCCCTGAATCCTGGAGCGCTGAACCTCCGTCGTGCTCGACCGACAATCGACCCGGTCATTCACGCCAACCTGGGCCCCTGCGGCAACGTCCCGACGACCGCCCGATGACCATCCACGGGAGGCAGCAGCGGTTTTCCAGACTAGGTGAGCCGTGAGCACGACGCAACCAAAACGCCCCCCAACTTGAAGGCAAATACGTCCGGCTGCCCAAGATTCACAAAAACCCCAAGTCGCCCCTTTTTACCAACTGGCCGCGGATCGGGCTCGCCACGCCGTCATCGCGGACCAGGCGTTTCCTACGTTTACCAAGAGTCCAATTCCGGCCGCCCAGACAACGCCGACCGCCAGCAAGCCAAATGTCGCTCGACACTCACGTGAAGTCGTCAGAATTTTTTCCCAACCGGGCGCGCAGTCCTTTGCTTTTTTTCGCACGACGGTAAATTTCAGATTGTGCATTACCGCGCGCGCGGCACCACGGCGAAAGCGCCGGAATTGACTAGTACGAGCCGCGACTGCCCTAATGCCCTCCCGGACGGATGATGCGAATAACGACGTTTTCCGAGTGGATTGCGCTGCGGCGCGCACCCGTGAAATCCTTCCCATCGTCGGCCATTCGTCTTTTTTGAGGACTCGCTCACGTCTGCGAATCGAGGATTCGTTGGCACGGATTCGTGTCAACCGCGCGTAAACGCCTTGACCTCAGGCCACCCACTTTACCCATACTCACAGGACGACACAGCGAGATGGTTGTGACCGGTGTCCGCGCCATCGCTGCGTCTTGTGGCTCTAATCGCCTCCCTTGGGAATACAGCCTCAATGATGAACGCCAGTGCCAGAAAAAGACGCGAACTGGAAAAGACTCGCATCAAACGCCAATCGCGGTTGCGGAAGCACTTTGAGAAGTTGGAAGACCGGCTGCTCCTGTTTGCTGATCTCTGGGGGCATGACCCGAATTACATCGGCCCCCAACTACCCGGTTCGGAGACCTGGGACACGACCGTTCCGCCGGGCCAGTTCCTGGGCGACGCATACCAGGATCGCCTCTATTTTCGGCCCCAGGATCTGGCCGCACCGATTGTGATTGGGCCGACGGATATGGCGCCGCTGTCGGTCGCCGGCGATCAGCTTACGAGTTGGGATGGTTACGCCGCGCTTGTCTTTGGCAACCCCCATGGTTCCCACACGATCACGGTCGGCAGCGGCGATGTGGCCGACGGCCCGATTACGGTCCGGGATCCCCTGGTCTTGTCCGCACCGGGTGTCGGCGGCGAGGTCCACATTCAAAGCGAACTGGTGGGGCTGGACGATGCCTCGCTGCTGGTCGTCGGCTCAGGCCACACGACGACCCTTTCCAGCGACGTCACAATGTCCGGCCTGGTCCGGTATGACGATTCGTTGCTGATCGACGGCGACATCACGGTCGCCTCAACGGGCGGCGACGTTGAAGTGACCGGCACGATCCGGGGCAATTCGGACGGCACGGACGACACGTTGACGATTGTCGCCAACGGCACGGTCACCCTGGAAAGCAGCCTGGGGCTGGGTGGCCTGAAAAAACTGATCATCCAAGCGCCGTCGATTCAATTTGGTGAAGAGGGCAAGACACTGTTCGCCGGCAACGGCGAATCCAAAGAATTCACGATCGAAGCAGGGCTGCTGGTCGACACCGACGGCAACGGGCTGACGATCAATGCGGCCGACAGCTTTTCGCTCGCCTCCGGTGCCACGATTTCGACCCGCCAGACGGCGGCCAACGCGGATCAACTGACGGGCGACTCGACGGGCAACTCCGGCGACGTGACGATCAAGTCGCTGGATATCAACATTGATTCGAATGCCGCGATTCTGACGCATGTGGCCAACACGGGTTTCACGGCGGGCGACATTCACTTGCAAGCCGAAGACCTGTATCCCACGCAGGTCGCGCTGGTGTTGAACAATCCTAACGCGACGCTGGACATCGGCACCGGCGCGCAGCTCTTGGCGACGGTCGGCGGTGATGTCAGCGCAACGGGCGCGGGCGACATTACGTTGAATGCCTGGCAGGACATTCTAAGTGGGAATTCGCACGAGTTCTTCTTCGCGGAAAAGACTCAGACCACCGCCACGATCACCATCGACGGAGCGACGATTAAGGGTCGCACGGTTTCGCTGTTTGCGCGTGCCGACAGCGAGCACTACTTCGACGAGAGCGGAGAAGAGGTAGAGACGCGACTGGAGACGTTCGATGACATCGCGTTGATCGCCGGCGTGACGGAATCCTATGCGGACGCCACCGTTTCCCTGGGCACGAGTTCGACGGTCACGGAAACCACGAACATCGCGGCGCACGACCTGACCATCCAGTCGACGGCGGAGACGGAAGCCAAGATCCGGGTAATCAGTGCGTTCCTGGGTGCGTCGGTCGCGCTGGCCACGCCCAACG
Organism: bacterium; assembly: GCA_030430075.1. Taxonomy (GTDB): domain Bacteria; phylum Planctomycetota; class Planctomycetia; order Pirellulales; family Pirellulaceae; genus ARS98. Next base: position 49,377 of record JAUIGN010000041.1, on the reverse strand, counting down.
CCATCATCCGCGCCGACGACGTCGCCATCAACGTCGCGAATGACCTGAGCGTTCACAGCGAGGCGGACGGCCGAGTCAACTCGTATGCCCGCACCGGTCAGATGCGATTTGTCACGGAGGGAGAAACGGTTGATGTCACCGTGGCGGTCTCGGTGCTCAAGGGAAAATCGGAATTGACCTTGGGGTCCGATGCGGAGGTCAACGTAGGCGGCAACGCCACGTTCAAGGCGGCGTACATCAAGGGCCAGAATGCGTATAGCCAGGCCAAGAACACGGCCGAGGGGCTTTTGGCGGCAGCGGTTTCCGTGAGCGTGACCGATACGCTGGCGGAGGCCAAGATCGGCGGCGACGTCGTCGTCGGCGGCAACATCGAAATCCTCTCCCGCCACGAAGTACCGTTTCTCGAACTGGCAAAGAACGACATCGCGGCCCAGGCAAGCGCCGGTACGAGCCCCCTCGATCAGCTCGCCAGTCAATGGAAATTTACCAAGGCGGCGACGGGGAATACGGGAATTCTTAACGCCATCGGACGCAAGTTCAAAGCCAGCAAAGCGGGTAACCAGGGCGCGAATCCGGCCCAGACGGCCAAGATCAGCAAGTTTGGCTTCGCCGGTGCCGTGGCCGTCGCTTTTCAATTTGACAAGGCCCGCGCGAGCATCGGCAATGGCGCCCATATCACGTCGACAGGCGGTTCCATCGACGTCGACGCCACCTTGATCGACATGCCCGAGATGTCGGCGGAGGCGACCAAGAGCACGGGTCAAGGCGACAAGGCGACCTTCAAGCAGAAGAATCAGGCGGCCGTCGCCCTCTCCTTCGGCTTCTTCAAACGGAAGGCCAAATCGTGGATCGGCAAGAACGCCGTGGTGGATGCCTATGGGGCCGTAAATGTGGATTCCGAGGTGCAGCTTCCCTACCGCATCCAATGGCTGGACGGACTGGACCAGGGCTTTGAAGGATTCAAGCTCTGGGCGATGGACAAAGCCAACTCCAATCTGGGCCTGCAAAACGGCTTCTTCACATCGTGGGCGGTGGCCAAGGCCGCCGGCACCACGCGCGGCGGCGCGGTCGCCCTGGACGCGGTCGTTTATGAGAACGAAAGCACCGCCACCATCAAGGAAGGCGCGCAGGTGAATCACTCGCGCGACATCAGCGAGATCGACAGCGGGCTCGCCGATGCGATTCGGTTTGCTTCGCCGCACAATTTCGTCGACGGCCAGGAAGTGGTCTATGACGCCGACTCCGGGACCCCAATTACCGGCCTGGGGAACGGGCAGACTTACTATGTCGACGTCATCAGCAACACCCGGATTCGGTTGACACAGACACGAGCTCAGGCCATCGGCAACGCCGACCCGGCGGTTAACCCGCACGCCGTGCCGGTCAGCGGCACCATCCCCGCAGGCACCCATCGCCTCACACCGGCCAACGGAGCCGTCCGTGTCAAGGCGCGCTTGGAAACCGACACCGTTCACTTCTCCGGGCAACCGTTTCCTCTCCAGATTACGACCGGCGACGGAGCGGGCGGGGCCTGGATCGGCAACATCTACACCAACACCACCAAGGCAGAAATTGAAGACGGCGTCGATCTCAACGCGGCGTCCCTGGCGGTCCTGGCGGAAACCGAGAACCGCAATATCTCCATCGCCACCACCTTCGGCATTGTCGAGGGCAACTTCGGCATCAACGGCGTCCTCGATACGCTCATCATGCGGAACACTACCTTGGCCCGTATTGATGACGGCGCCAACGTGGCGACCGGCTCGGCCCCCATCGTCCTCGAACGGCAATTCGATGACGTCCATGCGCGGGGCGACCTGGTGATCGATCCCCGTTCCGTATTCGTCCCTCAGGAGGTGATCGACGGCAACGTCTTGGAGCTGCCCTACGAGCACGGATTCAGCGACGGCGACACGGTGATCTACGACCATGGCGGCGGGACCCCAATCGGCGGTCTGTCGAGCGGAACGCTCTACTACGTCGAAACCATCGGGCCCGAGATGCTGAAACTTCATACCACCGACGATCTGGCCGATGAAGTTCCCCTCGATCCCACCGTCGCCACCGGCAACGCGCACCGCCTGGACCGCGCGTTCACGCCCATCACCAGCGACGTCGTCGATACCGACTCGGAATCCATTGATCTGGGTTACGTGCACGGCTTCAGCGACGGCACGCCCCTGCTGTACCTGACCACCGACGGCGACGAAATCGGCGGGATCACCAGCGGCCAGGTCTACTACGCCAACGTTGAAGAAACGACCCAGGTCGACCTGGGCGTGGAGAATGTCCTCAACGTGCTCGACCTCCCCGACCCCTCGCCCCAGTCCGTGACGCTCGACGAGGCCCTCAGCACGGTACAGCTTGCTGCCAGCCGGGCCGCGGCCAATTCGTTCAGCTTCGACGCATCCAGTGATACGGTCGTCGACCTGGCAAACGATGAAATCGATTTGGGTCTGGAACACAAGCTGGAAAGCGGTGACCCGTTGCGTTACTCGGCCGATCTGATCGGGACCCCGATTGGAATCAACTCCAATGCCTCCCTGGTGGATGACGGCGTGTACTACGCCGTCGTGGATTCCCAACGGCCGGAGCGGATCAAACTGGCGGCAACCTACGCGGACGCGACGGCCGGCACGCCGGTCACCATCGACCTGACCGAACTGGCTACCGGCAGCGAGCACGCGTTTACGACGCTTCGCCAGGGCACGAACTTCTATTTCGACGGTTCTTCCGGTTCCACGGTCGACACGACCAACGATACGATTTCGCTGGGAGTCGCCCACGGCCTGGCGGCCGGCACGCCAGTCATCTATCGCCACGGCGCCGCCGGCGGATCGCTCGGACTTCCTTCCAGCGAATCGTTGGACAACGACGGCGTGTACTATGTCATTCCGGTCGACGGCGAGCCCACCAAGGTGCAGTTGGCGGCGACTCCGGCAGCGGCGACGGCGGAGACGCCGACCGCCCTGGATTTAGATGGCGTCGGCAGCGGCACGCGTCATTCCCTGACGGACCTGGTGACGGAGACCGCCATCGACTTGACGACCGTCGGGGCGGGCAACGAACATCGCTTGCTGCCGATCGCCCTGGATACCGACCTTGACTTTGACGGCTCCAGCGGGACGACCGTCAGCCTGGTTGATGACACGATCGACATGGGCAGCAACCACGGCTGGCAGACCGGTGATGCGGTCTACTACACGTCCGGCGGCGGCAGCACGCCGATCGGCCTGGCCGGCGACACGGCGTTGCTCGACCGGGGCGTTTATTTTGCGGTCGTGGATTCGCAAGAGCCGACCAAGGTTCAATTGGCCGCCAGTTACGCGGACGCCACCGCCAACACGCCGATCGTGCTCGATTTCGCGGCGCTGGGGTCGGGAGGCGGACATGCCCTGGCCGCGGTGACTTCATTCGAGGCGTCCCGCAATATGGCGCCGCAGGGACAGCTGACGTCCGTCTTCGACATGCCTGCCGACCATGGGTTCACCGACGGGGACGCCGTGATTTACTCGAACGGCGACGGGACCGATATCGGCGGGCTGAGCGACGGGGCCACCTACTACGTGGACGTCCTGACCGCCTCGCGATTTCGTCTTTTCCCCACCGCGAACCTGAACGGGACACCCATCTCGCTCGACCTGGTCAACACGACTGGGCTGAAACATCAATTGCAGCGGACCTTTGATCCGACCGCCAATTCGGTCGTGGACCTGGCCACGGATACGATTGACCTCGGTTACAACCACGACCTGACAACGGGCCAGGTAGTCGGCTATCACACGCATGGCACGTCCACGGCGATCGGCGGCCTGGAGGACGGGCGGCTCTACTATGCCGTCAAGGTCGACGACACCAAGATCAAGCTGGCGGACACGAATGCCGACGCACTGGCCGCAACGCCCGTCGTGGTTCCCCTGACCAACCTCGGAAGCGGTAGCCTGCATTCGGTAACGCCTGCCGTCTTCGAACGCACCTTCAATCCGGTCGAATCCGTGTTCAACGGCTTCACCGTGGCCGGCTCGGAAGCCGGAGTGGTCAACGCCACGAACGACACGATCGACCTCGGCACACCGCACGGCTTCACCGATGGCGACGCCATCGTCTACACGTTCGATGTCGAGAACAACGGCATTCCGGGTCTCTCGCGCAACTACGTCTACTATGTCAAAGTGCAGGACCCGACGACCATTCGGCTGTCGACGACCAGCGACCTGCAGAAAATCGTCGACATTTCCGTGCCCGGCTCGGTCAACGACGGGCCGGCCTACCAGTCGATCCTTCCGGCCGGGCCGGCCCTGTTCGATCCGCCCGATTCCGGCGAGTTCTCGACATTCACGCTGCCAGCCAACCATGGGATTCGAACCGGCGATCCCCTTTACTACCTGGCCGACGCCCGCGGGAATTCCATCTCCGGCCTGGTCGACGGCCAGACGTACTACGCGGTGGTGAGCGGCAATACGTTGAGCCTGGCGTTCAGCGTTGCGGATGCGACGGCACAAACACCGACAGTGATTGAGATGACGGGCGAGGATACGCAGACTCATCACCTGCTGATGCCGGCTCGCTACGCGATCGAACTCGGTTATGCACACGACCTGGAGACCGGCGACGCGGTCTCCTATGCCGTCGACGACGGCCTGGGCGATGGTCTCGAGCCGCTCGACATCGGCCAGACCAGTTATGTCGTGGCCGTTGACGCCGAGACCGTCAACCTGGCCCGGACCGCGCAAGACGCGCTGGACGCCGATGCGCTGTTGGTCGACATTACGTCGGTCGGAACGGGCAGCGCCCACGCACTCAAGCCGACCGGGCTGACGGCCTTGAGCTTCGACCCGACCGTCACCGGCGTGGTCGATCCGGACTACGACGTCATCGACCTCGGTACGGCACACGGCCTGTTCGACGGCGACGAGGTGACCTACGAGCGGACCGGCGGCAGCGACCTCGGCGGGTTGACCAAGGACACCACGTACTACGTTGTGGCGGTCGACGCAACGCGCGTCAAATTGGTTGCCAACGCGGCGGGCGTCGCCGCGTTCCGCAGCAAGTTGCTGCCGTTCACGTGGCCCGGCAATCGTTCCAACCATTCGTTGACGCCGGCCGCCTACCGTTACTTCGTCGAGGACAGTTACCGCGACACGGACAACGTCGTCAGCTCGACCGATACGAGCATCCAGACCGATCTGAGCCTCCTGGTCAGCGCCACCGACGAAGCCGAGGTCTACGACATTGGCGGCAGTTTCACCAAGGGTGTGTCGACCGGCATCGGCGTCACGATCGGTTTCAACTATCTGACGCGCGACACGCAGGCCTACGTCGGGGACAACACGTTTGAGCTGGGGTCCGGCGCGTTCACGCCCGGCTCGGGTGTCTACGAAGAGAGCGACACGATCGACCTGGGCTACGACCACGGCCTGGCCACCGGTGACGCGGTGACTTACACCAGCGGCGCCCGGGGCGAAGACATTTTCGGGCTGGCCTCCGACGAGGTGTTCTACGTGGTCGCGGACCCGGCCAACCCCACGCAGATCAAGCTGGCCAGCGGCTCTAACCTGGCGCCCAATTCGATCCAGACGTTTGATCCAACGGCGAGCGGCGTGGTCGATGCGACGACCAACGTCTTTACGATCGCCGGCCACGGTTTCACCGATGGTGATGAAGTGGTTTACGACAGCGGGACGGACGGTGCCGCCGACGGGGCCTTGCCGGGGTTGGTGGATGGAGCGACGTACTTTGTCAGCGTGCTGACCACCGACACGTTCAAGTTGACGCTGGTCAAGGATTCGCGCCTGGCGCCGACGTTCGACGGCGCTTCCTCGTCTGTCGTCGACACGACGGACAACACGATCACCTTCGCCTCCGATCACGGCTTTGCCAACGGCCAGCCGGTCGTCTACACCAACGGGGCGACCGATGTCGGCGGGCTGACCGATGGCGACCGCTACTACGTCGCGACCGTCTCTGGCAATGACATTACGCTGGCCACCGACAGCGGACTGTCCGACGTGATTACGGTTTCGGCCGTCGGCAGCAATTCCGACCATCGGCTGACCCCGGCCAGTGGCGGCAGCCCGATCACCTTCAACGGCTCGACCGCCGTCACCGCCAGCTCCAGCACGCTCACGCTGCCGGCGGCGCACGGGCTCGAAGTCGGTCAGCAGATCGTTTACGGCAGCGGCAGCATCGATGGCCTGGTCAACGGCACCACGTACGCCGTCGTCGTCGTCGGCCCGAAGGTGATTCAGTTGACCCAGGATGTGGCCCTGGCCCAGGTGGGTTCGTTGGAGTTTATACCGGAAACCGAAGCGAACGATTCGCTGCACACCATCGAGTTCCAGGGGCACGGTTTCCTGGACGACGACCCGGTCGTCTACCGATCGTCGGGACCGGTCACGTTCGACAATCTGGTCGACGGCCAGACATATTACGTGGTGGTCTACGACGTCGACCAGATCCAGCTCGCCCTCACCCCGGGCGGCGACGCGATTGAACTCGATCAGAGCGGAACGGGGGACGGCACGGCGCACACGCTGGAGCTGGGGCTCAACCTGGCCGGTGTCGGCGTGGGCTCGAACCACTACCTGGATCCGTTTGCCCAGGTCGACGCCACGGAAGCGTCGGGGACCGCACATACGCTGGATCGCGGGCCGTCGATCAACTGGGCCACGCTGGCGGCCGCGTCCGTCAAGACGTTCGATCCGACGACCGACGTCAGCGGCGGTGTAACATTAAATATCGCGGGGCACGGCCTGCAAACCGGCCAGGCGGTCGTCTACCGACCGGCGGGATCGAATCCGGTTGGCGGCCTGGTCGCCGGCACGACCTACTACGTGATTCGCGTCGACGCCGACAACATTCAGCTCGCCCCGACCAACGTGCCCGGCAACACGCTCACCTTCGACGGCTCGTCGTCCACCGTCGTCGATCCGCTCCGGAACACCCTCACGATCCCCGGCCACGGATTCGAAGCGGGTCAAGCCGTCACTTACAGCCCCGGAATGGGCGGAACGATCATTCCCGGTCTGACCGACGGCACCACCTACTACGTGTCCCCGGCCGAAGACGGGCTGGGAACGATCCGCCTGGCAACGACCGAACAACTGGCGCTGGCGTTCGCGGACTCGTTCACACCCGCCGATACGATCGCCGCCGACGGCAAGACGATTGAGATCGACAATCATCGGCTGACGGACGGAGACGAGGTCATCTACTGGGATGGTGTTTACGAAACCGAAGTGGGCGGCCTGACCGAAGGCAGCACCTACTACGTCAAGGTGATCGACGTGAACACGATCGAGCTGGCGACGGACGTCGGCCTGACTACGCTGGTCCCGCTCAGCGCCGCGGGCAGCGACAACGCGCACAGTTTGACGACCACCGCACCCGCCACGTTGTTCTTTAACGGGTCGTCGGATGTCGATGTGGATACGAATCGGATTACGCTGCTCGGTCACGGCCTGACCGACGGTACGGAAGTCAGCTACTCGATGGGCGACGAACCGGATGTGGTCGGCCTGGTCGACGGCACCACCTACTACGTCAAGGTCGTCGACTCGCAGAGTATCCAACTGGCGGCGACCATGGGCGGCGCCGCCATCACGGGTCTCAGTTTTTCCGGCGACTTCAACGCGGTCCACCAGTTGATCACGGCCGTCAATCTGACCAGTGCCGGCTCGGGAACCGCGCATCGGCTCAACCCGGCCCTGGCGCTTGACACCACGGGTCTGGCCTCGGCGAACCACAAACTCGACCTGGCGGTGAACCTGGACCTGACCGGGGGGCAAGGGCGCGATCACAGCGTCGGCAGAACGTTTGACCGAACGGCCGTGGATGCCGACACCTCGACCATCGACCTGGGCTACACGCACGGCTTCGTGACCGGCCAGAAGGTCGGCTACAGCGACGGCGGCGGCGAGAGCGTGGGGGGACTGACCAGCGGCGAAACCTACTACGTGATCGTGGCCAGCGCGACCGAGGTCCAATTGGCAGAGACGGCCGCCGATGCGGAAGCCGGCAAGTTCGTCACCCTGTCCAGCTCGGCGATGTTCGGCGGACGCCACTCGATCGGCGCCACGTTTCGGACGGCACCGACCGTGGCCAACAACACGATCACGCTCGACACGCCGCACGGCTTGGACGAGGGCACCGGGTTGGTCTACGACAACGGTTTCTCCGCCGTGGGCGGCCTGACGGACGGCGACACGTACTACATCAAGCGGATCGACGGCGACACGATTCAGTTGGCGAGCGACTCGGGGCTGACGAATCTGGTCGACTTGACCGAGGTCGGGAGCAACAATCTGCACATCCTCACCAAGGTGTCGAACTCCAGTACGACCAACTTCAACGGGAAGTGGGACGTCGACCCGAGCACGAACCGGATCACGATCCCGGGCCACGGTTACACTGGCGGCGAGTTGGTGACCTACTCGGACGGCCAGGATATCACCGGCCTGACGAATGGAACGACCTACTACGTGGTCGAGGTCGAGGATGATCCGTTCAGCTTCCAGTTGGCGGCCAGCGAAGGAAATGCCACGGCCAATACGCCGACCGTCATCTCGATCAGCGCCGCGGGCGTCAGCGGCGCGCTGCATCAGTTCAGTTCGGCCGGCAGCGATAACGGTTCGCTCCGTGTCGACGGCAAGTCGAAGCTGACCGCCAACAACGACGGATTCCTGCTCGACGTGGCTGCCGCCGGTGCGGTCATCAACAAGCAAGCCATCAAGAGTAGCTGGAACAAGAGTTGGGAATCCTTCGGGAACAGCCTGTTCTGGACGAACAAATGGCAGAACGCGGCGAGAACGGGGAGTGCGGTCGTCAAGTCCGGAGGCGCCAAAACCGGAAAATCACGGGCCGGCAGCGTGGCCATTAACCTGGCCTTCGACACGGCCAAAGCCTACATCGAAGACGCCACCTTCCGCAGCACGGGCGACCTGATCCTGCTCGCGAAAAACAGCACGGATGCCTACACCGGTTCCGGCGCCGCGGCCTTCGCGTACTCGGACAACAAGGCGAACAGCGGGATCGCCGGTGCGTTCTCGGCCAACTGGATCGACACCACCACCCACGCCTTCGTCCGCAACACGAGTGTCCAGACGACCGGCGATGTCGTGGTCAACGGGGTCAACGATTCGAATATCGGGGCCTTCGCCGCCAGCCTGACGGCGGTCCGGTCGTCCACACGAGACAGCAAGGCGGCCAAGTCCATCGCCGGCCAGATCACGGTCAACGGCATCACGGGCGACACGCTGGCGTTCATCGGCGAGGGAACCACCATCACGGCTCGCGACCTGACCGTCGCCGCGGAACTTGGCGGGTCCATCTTGTCGATCGCCGGTGCCGCCCAATTCGGCGGCAAACACGGTGTGGGGGCGTCCGTGGCGTTCAACTTTGTCGGTGATACTCCCCGCGCCTACATCGCCGACATCGGGGATCACGCCATCGTGTTGACGCGGGACCTGACCGTCGAGGCACGGAACGAGACGAGCATCTTTTCGATCACCGCGGCCATCGGGGGCAGTAAGGAGCCGAGCGGTTTTGCGGTCGACTTCTCCGTTTCGATCAATGTGATCGCGGTCAACAGCGACGCCTTCATCGCCGACACGGGTACAAGCTCGGCCATTTTTGCCGCCCGCGACATCATCGTCTCCGCCTCCGACGATTCGGACATCTTTGCCGCCGCCGGCGGTGGCGTTTATTCGAACTCCGTCGGTTTCGGCCTCTCCTTCGCCGTGGATGTGATCACTGGCAGTGCCGACGCCTACTTGTCCGGCGCTACCGTGGCCGCCGGGGGAGATGTCCGCGTCCAGTCGGACATCGTCGATCCGGACCGGAAATGGCTCTTCGATCCAACCACCGACATCGATCTCTCCGCGAATACCCTGTCGATCAACGGCCACGGCTTCACCGACGGCCAGGAAATCGTCTACGAGAACAATGGCGGAACCAGCGTGGGCGGCCTTCGCGACGACCAAACGTACTATGCGATCGTGGTGGATGCGAACACGGTTCAGTTGGCGCCGCGGGCCGAGCTGGCAAGTTTCGGACCGATCACCTTCGATCCCTTCTCGGATTTCCTCGACACCAGCGATCAGGCGTCAACCAGCACAATCAAGATCAGCGGCCATCCCTTCAGCGACGGTGATCGGATTATCTACCGCCAGGACGGCGGAACGCCGATTACCGGGTTGACCGACGGCGCGACGTACTACGTCAAGCGGACCGGTGACAACCACATTCAGCTTGCCGCCACGCCAGGGGGCACGGCCATCGACAACCTGGCCTTCGCGGGCTCGGCCGGCACGGCCCCGCAACTGGAACCGGCCGTCGATCTGACCAGCCGCGGTTCGGCGGGCGGCCATTACCTGCTCGACGGCACCGACCGCCGGTACGTCTTTTCGATCGCGGTGAGCGGCGCCTTCTCGGGTGCCGCCAAGAGTCTCAGCGTGGCCGGCGCGTTGACCTTGAACCTGATCTCGTTCGACACCAAGGCCTACATTTCCGACAGCTCGACCGTGGACGCCGGCGGCTCCGTCTTCCTGGACGCCTACGACCGGACCAAGGTCTTCGCGGTGGCCGGATCGTTGGCCGTGAACGTCACCATGGGTTCCATGCGGACGTCGATTCGCGAGGTCGCCAACCCCAACCCTAACCCTAACTTTATTGATCCCAAGAAGTACTTCAAGGCCTTTGACAGCGACTCGACTTCCGGCACGACCGTGACGATCGGAATCGGCGTCGCCGTCAATCGGGTCAGCAACGAAGTTTTCGCGTACGCGGACGGTTCCAGCGTGACGGCCGGTGACAGCGTGGCAGCGCGAGCCTATTCCAAAGCCAACATTCGCTCGTATGCGGTCGCCGGTTCGTTGACCGCGGTCAAGACGAAGGACCAGCGGCAGCAGGTTCAAGCGGATCCCGACAATCTTGATTTTGATGAAGAGTTCCTGGGCCAGGAAGATCGGCGCGGGACACAGTTTTCCATCGCCGGCGCGGGTGCCGCAACCGCCAACTTTGTCAACAACGACGTCAAGGCCTACATCAACAACAGCCCGCTGGTGGTCGCCACCTCCGGCGACATTTCGCTGATCGCTCGGGACACGTCGCGGATCATCGGGGATGCCGGCGCGGTTGCGATCGCGGCCGCCTTTGGCGGCGAAGCGGCCCAAGGGAGCGGGTCGAGCAAAGCGTTGTCGGTCGGTGCCGCGCTGGCGGTCAACGAGATCGGCAACCGGTCCAATGCGGCCCAAACCCTGGCCTACATCTCCAACTCGACCGCCACGGCCGGAGCCGACATCACGCTGTTGAGCCAATCCAAGTCGACGATCAACTCGCTTACCGTCGGCGGCGCCTTCACGGTCGTGAGCGGCAAATCAGGTGCCCTTTCTCTGACCGGTGCCGGATCGGGATCCTACAACACGATCATCAACGAGACGTCGGCCTACATCGATCGCAACAGCCAGATCACCACCAACGCCGGTGACCTGGCCGTTCACGCGCGCGACATTTCAGAGATTGTGGCCAACGCCGGCGGGTTCTCGATCGCCCTGGCGATCTCGAAGAAAGAGGGCAACGCGACCGGCACGGGCACGGCCGTCAGTATCGGAGCGGCGGTCGCCGACAACGACGTTCGGAATACGGTCAAGGCGTACATCGATGCCGCCTCGATCATGACCGCCGGGGACGTCGACATTCGGGCCACTTCCACCGACCCCAACCAGTCGCCGCCGGCGGACCGGCTGCTGGACCGGGGCGACCAGAAGCGGATTGACACCCTGGCCATCGGCGGCTCGGTCGCCTTCGGCAAGGGGCAGACGGGACTCTCCGCCTCGGGCGCCGGCGCGGGAACGTACAACGAGATCAGCAATACGCTGGACGCCTCGATCAGCGGCTCGACGGTCAACGCCGGAGGCAGCGTGGCCGTTCTGTCCGACAACCGGTCGAGCATCCTGGCGGAGGCGGGCGGGTTCTCGATCGCCCTGGCGGTGGCGGACGACAGTACGGCGGGCGCGCTTTCGGTCGGAGCGTCCGAATCGATCAACCGGGTCGGCATCGATCCCGACCGCCTGATTGGGCCCGATACGGAGCACTCGATTTCCGCCATCGTCAGCAACTCGACGATCACCGCCGACGGCGACGTCTCGATCAATGCCAAGGATGACTCGGACATCCAGGCGCTGGCCATGGGTGGCTCGCTGGCCGGCGCCTACAGTGACAGCCTGGGGATCGCCCTGTCGGGTGCCGGAGCCGGTACCTACAACAACATCAATGCCCAGATCAAGGCGGCCATTGAGGACGGCAGCCAGGTCACCGCCAATGACACCGACGGCGAAACGGCGAACGATTCCGGCGCCGTACGCGTCCAGGCGATCGACCTGAGCGACATCAAGGTGGACGCCGGCGCGGTCTCGATTGCCGTCGCACTGGGTCGGGGGAGCGGGGGATCGCTGACGATCGGCGCTTCGCAATCCGAGAATGACATTACGAATTCGCTGCAGGCGTCGATTACCGGTTCCGAAGCCACTTCCGCCGGGGCGATCGACGTGATTGCGACCAGCGAGAATCCGGCCGACAGCAACGACCGGCGGACCATCGATAGTTGGACGATGGCCGGCGCGATCGGCGTAGGGATCACCAAGACAACCACGCTGGTAGGGAGTGGCGCGGGCGCGGGGTCGTACAACAACATTGACACCACGACCAAGGCCTTTATCGGAGCCACCGACCCCGAGCTTACCAACACGAATGCGATCCCCAGCGTGATCAACGCCGGCGGCGACCTGACGGTCGAGGCGTTCGACGCATCCAAGATCAAGTCCGATTCGGGCGGCTTCGCCATCGCCTTCGGCCTGGGATTGAATGACGGTGCCGGCGCGCTCTCGGTCGGCGTCTCGATCTCCGAAAACAATCTTGGCACCGATTCCAACCAGGTCGAGGTCATCAGCTACATCGACAGCACGGTGGTCGTGGCCGGCGGTGACGTCACGGTGAACTCCGAGTTTGACGGGGAGGTCGATGCCTGGAGCATGGCGGGCGCGGCGGCGGTCACGGGCGGGCAGGATGGCGCGATCTCGCTGGCCGGTGCCGGAGCCCGCAGTTACAACAATATCGCGGCCAAGGTCCACGCCTCGATCGAAGGCGACAGCGACGTCACCTCGTCAGGGGGCGTCGCCGTGTTTGCCCTCGACGATTCCTACGTCAACGCCGACGCCGGGGGATTTGCGCTGGCCATCGGGATCGGCCCCAGCGGCGGCGGCATCGGGGTCGCCATCGGCGGCGCCGATATCAAGAACGACATCCAGAACTCCGTCCAGGGATATATCGACGATGCCCGCGTCGTGGCGACCGGCACGTTGACCGCCACCACGGACCTGACGGCCCACTTCAGCAATCCGGCCGATCTGGGCCTGGCGGTCGGCGCCTTTTCGACGTCCACCATCGAAGCCTGGGGGCTGGGCGCCGCCGTTACGATCACCGGCAGCTCGAAGCTGGGCATCGCCGCGGCCGGTGCCGGTGTCGGTTCTTACAACACGATTGATAACACCATTCACGCCTACATCGCCAACGCGCTGGATACGGGCAGCGGCCAATACGATATCCGCACCACCAGCGGCGACGTCAAGATCCTGGCGGACGACACCTCGACGATCGAGGCGTTTGGGTTGGCCGGGGCAATCGCCCTGCAGATCGGCGCGCCGGGCGCGGCGGTCGCCATCGGCGTGTCGCTGGCGGAGAACGAAATCCTCAACAGTGTAAAAGCCTACGTTGACCAGGCCAGTATCAGTTCGGCCGGCGCCTTCGACCTGCACGCCGTCAGCAACTCGACCGTCGACGTGTACTCGATCGCGGCCGCGGTGTCCGCTTCATTCAGCCTCAAGTCGGGCGCCTTCTCCGGCGCCGGTGCGAACTCGTTCAATGACGTCACCAAGACCGTCTCGTCCTACGTCAGCAGCGGGAGCACGGTGCTGGCCGCGGGCAACATCGCGATCTCGACCGACGACGATGCGACCGCCAACGCGGACGTCGGCTCGGGTGGCCTCAACCTGGGGTTGGTGGGCGGCTCGATCGGGGTGTCGATTTCCGAACAGACAATCAACAACTCGGTCTCGGCGTACGTCGATGACAGCGAGATCACGTCCACAAGCGGTGATGTTTCCATCATCTCCGACAGCCTGGCCGACATCGATACGCTCACTGTGGCGACGTCCTTGGCCTTGTCGCTCGGCGGCGCCGGCGCGGGCGGGCGAGCCAAAGCGATTGCCAAGTCGCCCGTGTCCGCCTACGCCTCCAACAGCGCGCGGATTTCTGCCGCCAACGACGTGACCATCAAGGCGGTATCCAACTTCGATTCGTACACGGACTCGTACGGTATCTCCGGCGGCCTGATCGCGATTGGCGGCACACGTTCCGTCAGCGAGGCGAACGGCAGCGTCAGCGCCTACCTGGACGGAACCATTTCGACCGCCCGAGATGTGTTCATTGTGGTGGACGCCTTCCATGACGCGGAAGCCGATGCCGAAGCGATTGCGGGCGGATTGGCCGCCGCGGGTGCGGGCTCGTCCACGGAGGCCACCGCATCGCCAACCCTGACGGCCACCGCGGCGGGCAGCATCACGGCCACGCGTGACGTGGTGATCCGGACACTCTCCGAGGGCAATGCCGACATAACGGCAAAGGGGATCGCCGGCGCGATTTCCTCCGCGGTCGCCGTCTCGCTGGGCAACGCGACGCTTTCACCAACCATCACTACCGGGATCGGCACGTCGTCGAACGTGACCGCCGGCCGTGACATTCTGATCGGCAGCTACCACAACGTCGGTCTCAACGGCAGCAACCTGGCCAAGGGCTCGTTCGCGACCGGCTTCGCGCCGGCCGGATCGCTCGGCTTTGGCGGCGCGGGCGCGGACGTCGAATCCAACAGTTCACCCTCCATCAGCACAAGTTCCGGCGTCGGTTCGACACTTGACGCGGTCGGCAACGTGAGTCTCACCACCCGATCGTTTCAAGACGGGAAATCGGATGCCTATTCCGTGGGCGCGGGATACGGCGTTGGCGTTGGTGTCGCCTTGTCCGACATCACCTTCGCTGGAACGATTACGACCCGGTTTGACTCCATCCTGCGGACGGCCGCCAGTCTGACCATGCTGACCGACGCCGAAATTGAAGCCGAGTCGTTCGGCGAGGCCAACGGAGGCGGATTCTTGGCCAGTGGTCAGGGAACTCAAGTCGATACGGTCATCTCGACCTCCGTCAACAACGTGATTGGCGCCAGCGCCGACATCAACACAACCGGCGATGTGATGCTGCTGACCGACACCATTACCGACGGTGACGCGACCAGTTCGGCCGTCAGCATCTCGGGCGTGGTCGCGGTCGGTTCGACGCCGGCGACGGTCGATATCAAACCCACCGTCTCGACCAAGATCATCGGCGGCGCCGCGGTTCGCTCGACGACCGGCAACGTTTCGCTCCAGTCGGGCCACAACTACGACTTCGCCGGCCAGACCTTCCTCAGCGAGAAGAAGGCCTTCACCACCACCAGCATGGTCAACGCGGCGGGCGGCGTGAGCGTCGCCCCGACATCGCTGGATGCGACCTCCCAGGCGAACGTCGATACGACCGTCGAGTCGACGGCGACGATCACAGCGCCCCAGGGCAACGTGACGGTCGAATCGCGATCGAGCAACATTGCGGACGTGGACATCAACAACCGCGGCGGCGCGCTGATCAGCATTCAAACCAGCACGCCCACCGCCAAGTCGAAGGGAACGACGACGGCCAGCCTGCTGGGCGATGTGACCGACGGCGCATCGGGTGTCGGTGCGGTTGGCGTCAACGTGACCTCCGAAGCAAACAACCTCTCCAAGACCAAGGTCACGGCCAGCACGGGCGGCGCCGTCGGCATCGGTGTGGCCACGCTGAACGCGGACACGACCCCTACGATCACGGCCAGCCTGGGAGGCACGATCAAGGCCAGCGGCAACGTCATCGCCCAATCGCTGGCGTCGACCGATGCCGACTCGACCGTGACCCTCGACTCAGGCTCGGGTATCAATATCTCCGAGCTGTTTTCTAACGCCAAATCGGATCCGGACATCACCACCGAATTGGAGGCGAACGGGGTGATTGAAGCCGGCCAAACGGTCAGTCTGAGCGCCCTGCACGGGGCCACGCCGGCGGAGACCGCGGACGGAACGTTCGATGCCAGCAGCAACACGGCGGTCAGCCTCTCCACAGACACCATCACCTTTACCGAGAACCATGGTCTCATCACCGGCGACACGATCACTTACGAGAAAGGTGAGTCGAATACGGCGGTCGGCGGGCTGGACGACGGACGCGAGTATGGCGTGATCGTCGGCGGTGACGCGCAGTCGCTTCGTCTGGGAGCCGTTTTCAATTCGTTTACGGGCGGCAATACGCCTGCTCCGCTGGTCGACATCGATCGGGACGAGATCACCTTCGCCGCGCCGCACAACCTGGAAGACGGAGACTCCGTGATTTACCAGCAGATCGGCGGGATCGTGGCCGGCTTGACCAACAACACCCGCTACCAGGTCAACAAGATTGACGGTTTCACCGTCAAGCTGATCGATCCGAATGCGCTTCCGGCGGCGGCCGAGACCTTCAGCGGTGCCAATGTGGCCAGCAGCACGTTTACAATTTCCGGACACGCGTTTGCCGATGGGCAGGCGGTCACTTACCGCCAGCCGACCGCACCAACTTTTTCCGTGCCGGCCATCGATGGCGGCGCCGACACCATCACGATTCCCGACCACGGATTCACGGCCGGCGATGAAGTAATCTACTCGGCGGACGGCACGGTCCTCGATCCGCTCGACGACGGTGATCGCTATTTCGTGATTCACGATCCGGGCACTCCGGATGTCATTCAACTCGCCCGGACCTACGATGAAGCGGTGGGCCGCGCCGCCGATCCGGATGCGATGCCGCCGGTGACCGAGGTGTTGATCACGCCGATCGACCTGATGCCGTCAATCGAAACGGCCGATCGGTTCGTAGTGCATTCGCTCCGCAAGGTCAGCGACCAGCCGTTGGGCGGGCTGACGGACGGGCAAACCTATTACATCGCCAACGCCGACACGGACGCCGGCACGTTCGACCTGGCGACCGACGCGGCCGGCAACAACCTGGTGACCGTCACCACGGTCGATGCGACGAGCAGCACACCGCTGACCGGGACGCACTCGATCGGCACCGAAGGGATTGACCTGACCGGTACAGGCAGCGGAAGCCACCGCCTGGTGCTCGACCTGAGCTCGCTGGGCACCGGCACGCAACAACTGGGAGGGATTGGCGGAGCGCGGGCCCTGGCCGGAGCGCCGTCGGGTGACGGGATCGTGACGGCTTCGGCGGGCGGCTACAGCGTCGGCGTGTTGGTCCGGGTTTCCGGTGCCCGCACCACCACGACATCCACGCCGACGGTGAATACGACGATCGGCGACAGTGCCTCGATCCAGGGTAGCGACGTGGTGGCGATCGCCACCTCGTTTTCCAACGCATCCGGCGTCTCAACCGATGCCGGCGGCGGCCTGTTCTCCGTCGGTGATTCCGTCGCGGGGGTCACTTCGACCAACGTGGGCAAGGTGAACGTCGGCAGCTCGGCGATCATCGCAGCGGAAAACGATATCACGTTGACCTCGCGGGCCAGCCAGGACGTGCACGTCGAAACGGACAGCAACGGTGGCGGGCTGCTCGACTTCCCCACGTCCGACTCGGATGCGACGATCGACTACACGTCGCAGGTCGACATCGGCAGCAGTGCCACATTGACGGCCGGGAATGATCTGGCGGCCACGTCACGGAGCGATCTGACAGGCAGCGCCCGCTCGCGAGGGAACGCGGACGGCTTGGGAGCGAACTCGGACGGCCACTCGGACATCCGCATCGGCGGCACCAGCGCTTTGACGGAAACGGCGATCGGCGCGAATGCGACCCTCAACGCCAAGGTGGTTGAATTGGACGCAAAAGTCACCGAGATGACCATGAGTGCCTGGGCCAAGGCCGAAGCCGACGCATTGGGCGCCCATGTCACCAGTTCGGCAACCGTCGACATCAACGATAAAACGAACATCGCTTTCGCGGATGGTTCGCAGACCACGGGTGAAACGGTGCGCATCCGCTCGCGGCACGAAGGCATCGATTTGAAGACCACGTCGCGGGGTGTGTTTGACGGCGGCGGCGCCCGAATCAACGCCACCGCGACCACCGATTACGACAGCGATGCCGATGTCAACGTGGCCGACGGGGCGATCATCGGCGGGCACGATGTCTTGATCTCGGCGACGCAATCGATCGATCAGTACGACCGCTTCAACGATCGTGATTACCGCGCGATCAACAAATTCATCACGGGGTCCGGGACGGATGCGGGCAGTTTCAACGCCAATCGGGACATCGTTTTCAACGGCGACCTGAAGTTGCTCTCGGGCCCCAGCCCGACCCTCCTGATCGATGCCGGCGGCACCGTCATCACGGCGGAGAATGTCACGATCAACAATGACGGCGTCAGTCAGGGCGAAGTCGTTTCCGGGGACACGATTACGGTCGATTCGATCACGAACAGTTCCAGCGGTTCGGCCAACTTCACGACCAACACGCTGGCCGACATGGATTCCGAATCCGCACCGGACAGCACGATCAGCGGCACGACCGGTACCGTTGCCGCCGCGATGGCCTTCGACCGCGTGACCATCGTCAATCAGTCCGACAAGGATCTAGTGATCGATCCGATCGACATTGCCAACTCGTCAGGCGCCGGGGACCTGACGCTGAACGCTAACGCGGTCACGATGGAGTTTGACGTCAGCACCACGCTGGTTCCGACGAAGGTCGAGATCACCAACACGGGTGCAGGAGACGTTGGGGTTAACGGATTGATCAGCAATCCCATCGGCACGACCTCGATCGTCAACACGGGTGGCGGGATCGTCGGTGGTGCCGACGTCCTCAACAGCGGCGGCGTCGCGGGCAAGATCCGTACCAACGACTTGACCCTTTCGGCGGGCGGCGGCAGCGTGGGGAGCAGCGGCGGGCGACTGGGCATCGACCTGGTCCAAGGTGACCAGTTGGCCGCCGATCTTGCCGTCGATGCGACCACGGATGTCTATCTCGATCTGCAGGGCCGTATCCGGGATACCGATGCCAGCAACTCGACACTGAGCCTGACCGGGATCGACGCCGGTGGCGAGGTGGACCTGTTACTGCAATCGTTTGTGAAGGAGACCAGCTCGACCGGCCTGTCCGGATCGATCTTGACCACGGTAACCCAGGAAACACCTTCGGACTTTACCGTGTTCCGCCATTTCCGGCCCGAGCTGGATCCGCTGGTGAAGCTGAACCTGGATTTCCGCGTATTCACCGACCTCAACGCCGGAACCGACATTGCGGGAACGTTCGACTTCGGTCAACTGGATGCCGGTTCGGACATTACCGTGACGGCGGCCAACTCGACCACCTCCGATCCGCTCGTCCACTTTCACGCGCTGACGGATGTGGGGGACACCGGCCAGATCGACGTGCTCACCAACGGCGACATCCGCCTCACCGAAGTGCTCGGCGACTTGCGCGTCGGCACGATTACTTCGACCAAGGGCGATGTGTCGCTGACCGCCGCCGATACGGGGGCGTCGATCTTCGATGTACCGGCCGGCGACGATGGGGTTGCCGATATAACGGGCAACGGCATTTCGCTGACCGCCGGGACCGGCGGCGTCGGCTCGCTGACCAACTTCCTGGAAATCGATTCGTCGAACCAGGCCACGGGCCCCGTCACGATCGTGTCGCAGGACGGCGTCTATCTGAAAGAGACGGACGGCGCGATCCACGTGGCGTCGATCGTTTCCAAGCTAAGCGACGTGGTGGTGATCGCCGACGGTTCGATCCTGGATTCGGGAGACGATGTCGGACCGGAGATCCAGGGTACGAATATCGACCTGGAGTCCAAGCTTGGTTCGATTGGCACAACCGACAACGAAATTGAGACTTACGGCGGCGGCACGGACAAGCGCGATATTGTCGAGAAACTGGATGCCAATCTACCGGGCGACGGTCGTTTCTTCGCAGAGGCAGCCAACGACATCTTCATCAAGGAATTGGGCGGCACGCTGGTGGTCTTACAGGCCGTGGCCCTCTCTGGCGCGATCCGCTTGCGAACGCGTGATTCGGCCGAAGAGAAAGAAGACATCACCATTTTGGCCAGCGGCCAGCGGCTGACCGGCGAACCGATTACGCAGGGCAAGATCGCGGCGACGGGTGGCACGGTCGAGGTTCACGGCGGTGACAATGTGACGGTTCCCGCCGGGACGGTCGTCTCCAGCGATACGTCGATTACGATCACGGGAGATAAGGCACCCGTCGACAACGACGTGGTTATCGGCACGGAGATCGACATCGTGGGCTCGGTCGACGCACCGATGGTCACCATCGAGGGTGGTGCCAACCTGGACTATATTCAGATCACCAACCCGGCCGGGATCAACGCGGCGGGGACGACGAACCTTTACGGCGGCGCCAGTGACGACCGCTTCTTCGTCCAGGCCGCCCAGGGAACGCTCGGCATCAACGGTGACGAGGGTGCCGATCGCTATTTCCTCTCCAGCAATGCGGCGCGCAGCCTCTTCACCGGCGGCGGATTCTATGACGACACCTCCGACGATCCGTTCAACCAGTTGACCGGCGACTTGACCGGATTCACGGGCAGCGTGACCGTCAACACCGGCGCCGGCGGATTCGGCGGAACGCGCGACGAACTGTATGTCAGTGCCGCCGGCCATGGATCGGCCTTGTCGGGCGAGCTGCAATCGGCAACCCTGGCCAACCTGGGCAATACCAGCCCGATCGCCTTCACGACGACGGATGGAGCGTTTGTCCACGTCAAGCTGTCCGCGAACAACGACCAGTTTCAGGTCCACGACCTGGGTGCTCCGTTTGTGGCCCTCATCAACGGCGGCGACGGCACCGACACGATCAACGTGGGCAACGACTCCAACCGCCTCCATCAAATCAGTGGCGTCGTCATCGCCAACGGGGATGCGGGCAGCGACACCCTGAACGTCCATGGGGACGGGTCGAGCAGCCCGGGCCAGTTGACGGCCATCGGAATCACCGGACTGGAGATGGGTTCCAACGACTGGCTCAGCATTCACGACGACTACGGTGCGCAGTTGGATGACGCTTGCGTCGACGACGACAGTTGCCCCGCGGCGATCTACTACGCCAATCGCAATGGCGAGACGACGTTCGACAGCACGATCGAGCAGGTCAATGTCCTGCTCGGATCGGATGCGGACGTGTTTCAGGTCGACAGTGTCTATTCGTACGGTTCGACGCATGTCCAGGGCGGCGACGGCGATGACACGATTACGGTCGGCTCGACGACCACGGGCTTGGAGCCGGGGACGCTGCGGCGGGTCGACTACCTGCACGGCGCGCTGACGATTTCCGGCCAGGCCGATTTCGATACGATCATCGTCGACGACTCGGGAGACGACGCGGCCAACATCGGTACGTTGAACGCGGCGACCGTGGACGGCCTGGGCATGACCGGTTCCTTGACGTTTGCTTCGTCGGAGAGCGTCGACATTTTGCTGGGCGTCAACGGTGACACGTTCTATGTCCCGGCCATCGCGGCATCGCTGACGGCAACCGTGAAGACCGGGGGTGGATTTGATCGGGTCTACCTGGGAACCACGTCGGGGAACGAAGACGCCGGCTCACTGGATGGATTCCAGGGTTCGTTGACCCTCGAGGGGAACGGTCCCGAAGACGACGACCGGCTGTACTTCAACGACCAGTCCGACACCACGGGCCAGACCTTCACCGTCACGAACGCCGACACGGGGACGGCACAGAACGGCTTCCCGATCGACACCACGACAGTCAGTCGCAGTAACGCCGCGGACATTCTCTATCGCACGTTCGAAACGGTCGTCTTGAATCACGGCTCGGGCGACGACACCGTCAACCTGCGGGCCACGCATCGCGAGCAGAGTATCGCGGGCGGTTCCGCTTCCAATTTCACGATCAACACCGGTGCGGGGACCAATGCCATCAACCTGGGCGAGAGCATCAGCGGGGGCTTCACGTTGGAACGGTTCGTGCTGACCGACGGCACCCCGCTGCCCTCCAGCACTCGCGGCATTCCCGTGTTGATCAACGGGCAGGGGACGGCGGACTCGGTTCATTTCCAAGACACGGCCGCCGTGAACGACACGGAGCTGGCCTTTGTCGATCAGAGTTTCACCGAGCTCTTCCCGGCGTCGCCGGCAACCAACCCGCCCACCGCGGACCCCACGTTCCTGGCGCTTTTCACCGAGCTCTTCGGAGACGACCCGCAGAGCACGCAATATGCGACCGTCGCCCTGGGCCGCTCGGGAGACGTCTCCGCCATCAACGTCAACGCGCGGAATGCGGAAGAGATCAGGGCATCGCTAGGGAGCGGTGCCGACATCGTGCAACTGACGTCGGGCAGCTACGGCTACAGCGTCACCGTCAACGGCGGTGACGGCGCGGATACGTTCAACGTGGAGAACGGCGTCGACATGCAAGGCAATACGGCGACGTTCAATGGCGAAGGGGGCGACGACCTGCTGTTTGCCGATCTGGCCATGATCTCCCTGACCGCTGCCGGGGATCTCTCCCAAACGATCACGTCGGTGACCTCGATCGACGCCGTCGTGCCGGCAGACGTCCAGCGGATCGCGCCGGGCAGCTACTTCATCGAGACACGAAACAACATGGGCGTTTGGCAGTTCCGCGTGGTGGACGCGTCGGACACAGCGCTCAAACTGGCGACGGCAGGTGGAACCGGCCTGACCGACGGCTGGCAGAATATCAGTGCCGTTCCGGTCGTTGAAGGAAAACGGGTCCTTGACACCCAACGCGGCTTCTTCATCACGTTCGGGAATCTACCGGCCCTCTTCCAGGAAGGGACACGGAGCGGCGGCACCGCCGCCACGATCCTGGTCGGTGCTCCCAGCAATGCCATCGACGTGGCGTTTAACGGGGGTGCCCAGGGGATGGAGGGCGACAAACTGCGAATTGCCGGCGACGGCGTCGCCTCCGGCGGTCAGTACACCCCCAGCAGCAGCCAGGCCCGGGCGGGGGTTGTAAGCCTGCAAAACAATACGTTCAGCTTCACCGGCGTCGAACCGCTCGTCATCCACGGCCTCCCGGACTTTGACGTGGTGACGCCGGACGATCCGGCCGACCTGGCGATCGACACGGTGGCGGTCGCCGACCTGAATCTGACGAACCTGACGTTGCACGTGCTCACACTGGATGGTGTCGTCAGTTGGCGTCAACAACAGCAACTGCTGATCGATGAAGCGCCCGACGCCAGGGAATTCTCGCGAGCCATGGCGATCAGCGGGGATACGCTGGTGGTGGGCGCCGAACTGTACTCGGACCAACTCTCCGCGACGCTCCCGTACGGCGCGGTCTTCGTGTACACCTGGACCAACGGCGCGTGGGTCGAGCAGGCCAAACTGTATCCGCCGGATCGCAACGGCGCGGGACAGGGCTTCGGTGCGGCGGTCGACATTGACGGCGACACGCTGATCGTGGGCGCGCCCCAGGACGATACCTACGGGGCAAATGCCGGGTCGGCCTACGTATTCGCCCGCAACAATGGCAATTGGAGCTTCCAGGACAAGCTCTCCGCTTCGAACGCGGCCAACAATCAGCGGTTTGGGACCTCGGTCGCCGTGGATGGGTCGAACGGAATCGTGGGATCAAACGCCGGGCACGTATACGCGTTCTCGCGTGGCGGCGAGATCTGGACCCAACAGCAGCGGCTTTTCAAGACGGGCGGCTTTGGCAAAGCGCTGGACGTCGATGGTGACGTGCTGGTGGTCGGTGCGCCGACGCGTTCGACGGCGGGTCGAGCGTTTGTCTACAAACTAAGCGGCGTCACCTGGTCGCAGAAAGCAACCTTGTCGCCGTCCTACGACAGCGGGCTCCTGGAACAGAGCGAAAACTTCGGCCAGTCGGTGGCCATCGATTCGATCAGCGGCGGAAAACGGATCGTCGTCGGTTCGCCGGAATGGGACAATCCCAAGGATACTGGCCAGCAGGAATTCGCCGATCACGGCCGGGCCTTCGTGTTTGAGGGCAGCGGCACCAGCTGGTCACGCGTCGCGCGGCTGACGGCCGACGGGGGACTCCCCATCAGTGAAGCGTCGCAGGAGGGCATGCCCGGCGACCGCTTCGGGGCCGCGGTCGCCCTGGACGGCAGTTACGTGGTCGTGGGCACGCCGGGATACGACGACGTCGCCAACGATCAGGGTGCCGCCTATGTGTTCTACGCGCTGGCGGATCAAGGTTCGAATACCGGATCCAGTTGGACCCGGTCGAGCGGCAGCAGCGGTTCGGGCAAGCTTGTGTCGGCGACACCGGCCGGCGCCAATACCGGCGCGCCGTTGGCCGACCAGTTGGGCCATTCGGTCGTCGTCAGCGGTTCGCGGATCGTGGTCGGATTGCCCGGCTTCAACGAGACGTCGGGCAACACGATTACGCGGGCCGATGTCGGCTCGATCCGCACTTACTCGACGACCGGCTCGATTCCGGCGGCCGGCAATACGAGTACCGATCCGCGGATCACGTCGGGGAAGCTGGCGCCTCCGGCCGAAGTTCTGACCAATTCGAATTCTTCCACGAAGTACGCATCGCGGAGTTGGTACCACGCCTCGAAGAACATGCTCTTTGTCGGCGCGCCGGGCGAGAACAAGGTCTACGTTTACATCAACGAGGGCCTCCATTGGCGCCCCACCCAGACTCTCTCGGGCGACAGCGGATTCGGTTCGGATCTCGACTTCGACGGCAACTGGCTGGTGATCGGTGCGCCCGGCGCGAACAAGGTTTACAGCTATTCGTTGAGCAGCGAAACGTGGAGCCACTGGCGGACGCTCAACGGCGGCGGCGGTTTCGGCAGTTCGGTTGCGATCAGCGGGTCGCGGCTGGTCGTGGGAGCACCCACCACCGAAGTCAAGTACAGCTCGGCAAATCAGCCGATCAGCGGTTACAAGCTGCCGCTGGGCGACACGGGCGCCGTCTACGCGTACAGCCGAAACAATTCAGGCTGGTCGTCGACACCGACGTTCCTGATGCCGTATGACGGCAGCATGCCGACGAATACGTCTTATGCCAACACGATCACGGCCAGCGGTGTGGGGGACGTGGGCTTCAAGGTCGAAGATTCCGATAACTTCGAGTACCTATTCGGGCCGGGTACGTACGAGCTTAAAGACTACTCGCATTCGCAGCACAGCGGCAACATTCGCGACGATACGGTGGCCGTGAGCTACGGACCTCGCACCAAGGTTGTCCTGACGGACAAGGATCCAGGCATCTGCGTGTTCTGCGACGGGGGGACGGTGACGCTGCACAACTACAGCTACACCGATTACGCATCACTGAACTTCCGTGACAACGTAACCACCGTCAACGGGGATGTCCTGGATCTCAACTGGATTCGCAATGACGTCGACAAGGTTACGACGAGCGCGATCGACCCGACTTCCAAGACGACAAAACACAAGAACACGTACACCGGTCTGGACGATGCCCTGTGGGGGAGCAGCATCGATATTGTCGGCACCACGGTCTTCGTCGGCGCGCCCGGCGATCCGCGCGTTGCCGTCTACGACCTGAGCGACAACAAGTACACGCACTGGACGGCCTTTGTCGGCAACACGTCCTATGCCGGCGTCCTGCGGCCCGAATACCACAACGCCAGCGGCTCGGCCGAGCTTGGCAGCGAGGTCGTGGCGTTGAGCGCGACAAGTTTCTTTGCGGGACAACCGGCGTCGTCGTCCAGCAAAGGCGCCCTTCGCAGCTACACCAACAACGGTTCCTGGTCGACGCCCGGCACGATTGTCTCGCCGTTCCGATACAACAACGGTCAAGCGGGCGATACGCACACCACCGATGCCCGCGGCACCGACTTGATCCTCGGCGCGCCGGCCGATCGTGCCGGGCGGGGTGCGGCCTACCTGTTCACCAGCGCCAACCGCAACTATCAAAACCTCGCCTACGTGCCCCATATTCTCTCGGGCCAGTCGATGGTCCCGGATCAAACGTCCGGTCTGAATTTCGGCCAAGGCGCGGCGATCATCAGCGAAGGGCACGCGGTGATCGGCACCGAGCATAGTTTCAATAACCTGGATGCCCGGCTGTACAACTTCCGCCGGCGCGGTCCGGCCTGGACGCCGGTGCAATCCAACGACGTGCTGGTGCCCCGGGCGCCGGTCACGGCCAAGCTGGGCCAGTCGGTGTCGATCGACGGAAACACAGCCGTGCTGGGCGCGCCGGACTACGACAATCGGGGCGCCGTGTTCGTCTTCACCAATACGCCGGGTACCGATACCTGGACACTGCAAGCCACGATTCAACCGGACGACATCCGCACGGACGACGACTTCGGCACCAGCGTCAGCTTGAGTGGCGGGACGCTGTTGGTCGGAGCGCCGGGCGCATCGACCAATGGGGCCGCCTACGTATTCCAGAATCTGTCCGACGCCTGGACGTCCCAAGGGAAACTGACCGGTTCCGGTCCAAGCTTCGGCCAGAGCATTGACGTGCACGGCGACACGGCGGTGGTCGGCGCCAACAGCGGCGCGACCGTCTTTACCCGCAGCGGCGTGACGTGGAGCGTCGAGCAGTCGCTGTCCAACGGTGGCGGGTTTGGAGCCGCCGTCACGATCCACGAAGACACGCTGGCGGTCGGCGCACCGAACGCCACCGGTCGGACGTACGTCTACACGCGAAGCGGGACCACCTGGACGCAACAGGGCAGCTCGTTGCTTCCGACCGGGCCCGGATCCAGCGGCGCGAACTTCGGAACGTCGGTCGACCTCCAGGAAGATCGCCTGGTCATCGGAGCTCCCAAGTATGACGTCAATTCCGGCTCGACCGTCGTGGACGCCGGCGCCGTCTACACCTTCACCCGCACGGGCTCGACGTGGACCGACGAGGGACGGATCGATCTCGCCGGGCAGGCCGCGGCCAGCGACTTTTACGGGCACGCCGTCTCCATGGATGGGGATCGCCTGGTGGTCGGCGCCTACAATCGCTCGCATACGTTCCCCACCGGACCGGCCCAGGCGGCCGCCGGCGAAGCGTTCGCCTACGGCTGGAAGGATGGGGCCTGGCAGTTAGAAACGGTTGTCGATCCCCTCTTCGGTGGCGGCGCATCGGCCGGCGATCAGGCCGGCTATGCCGTCGCGGTGAGCGGCGATCTGGCGATTCTCGGCGCCCCGCAGCTCAACGGCCGGCCCGGAACAAACGTGCCGGACACCGATGGAGACGGATACGCCTTCGTTCGCAACGTCTCGCCCCCGCTCACCGTGACCTACCCGGAACAACAGAGCGTCCTGATCAGCGGGGCCCAGGCCAACACCATCAGCGGCACGGTTGGTGGACAACCGACGGCCGACTTCAGTTTCTTCGATGTGCGTGACGTCACGCTGCAAACGGGTTCGGCCAACGACATCGTGACCCTCAACGACCCCGGCCTGCAAGCGCACGGGCTGTTGGACTTCACGGTCACCACCGGTGCCGGCAACGACACATTGAACCTGAATACGGATCGGCTTGATCCGCCAGCCGACGGGAGCTACGAACAGACGGGGGACTTTGACAGCCAGGCAACCGGCAGCCAGTTGCCGCAGGGCACCGGCTATAACCAGCTCTCCGGTGCTTTCACGTTCGACGGCGGCGCCGATACCGATACGATCGCAGCCCAAGCGGACACCGACTGGACGCTCGACAGCAGCTCCCTGACCGCAGGGAACGACCAGGGCCTCGCGCTCAGCAACGTCGAAGACGCCAGCCTCCAGGGGGGCGCCGGGGTCAACTTCCTCAACGTCAACCAGTGGACCGGCTCGGTGACGCTCGACGGCCTGGAAGGCGCCGATCAGTTCACCGTCAACGCACCCCTGGCGACCAATGTGACGGTCGCCGACACCGGTTCGACGGGCATCGACCAGCTCTCGATCACGGGATCCGGTCTTGGCGAACAGTTTGTGGTGGAAACCAGCGGCGTGACCGTGGGCTCAACAACGTACGCGCCCACAGGCATCGAAACGTTGGCCCTCGGCGGAGGCGGCGGAGACGACACGTTCACCGTCTTCAACACGACGGCCAACACCCTGGTCCTGGACGGAGAAGCCGGCGCGGACACCTACGACGTATTCATGAACGCATTCGCCTCGACGATTGAAGTCCGAGTTCACGACAGCGGACCGCTCCCGGATGGAGACGGTGTCGGAAACATCGATACGCTCAACATCCCCCCCGGTGCCACGCTGCAATCAGATCGCGTCCTCTTCGGTAACAGTACCACGTATTACGACAATACGATCGAGCGAGTCGGATACAGCCTGCCTTCACCGATCCTTTCCCTGACCGGGACAGCAAACGCTGACCTCTACGTGATCGGCGATGGCACACTGAGGATCGGCGCGGCACCGCCGATTGATATCTCGTCCGTGCAGGAATTGACAATCGACGGACTCGGCGGAAACGACATCTTTATCGTCAACGGCTACCCGGCGACGCTGAACACGTTGAGCCTGATCGGCAGCGCCGATAGCGACAAGATCTTCGGCCTGGGGGTCGCCAGCACTTGGACAATCGACGGGCTCAATCAAGGCTCCGTGAGCGGCGACTTCCCATTTGCATTTACGTTCACCGGGATCGAATCGCTGGAGGGTGGCGTCGATGTCGATACGTTCGTGGTAACCGACGACACGGCAGGACTGTCCGGCAGCCTGTCGGGCGGCGACGGTCTGGACGTGATCGATTACTCGGCACGCACAACCGCGGTCAGCGTCGACCTCAGCAGCGGTGCGGCCACCGCGTTCGGCGGCGGCATGACGGAGGTCGAGTCCTTGCTGGGCACCTCGGCGGTCGATTCGTTGAGCGGTCCGGACACCACCAACACCTGGAACATCACGGCCCTCAATCAGGGCAACATCAATTCCGAGGTCACCTTCAGTGGCTTCGAGAACCTGACCGGCGGAACGTTGGACGACCTCTTCCTGCTGGGCCCGCAACGTGTCGGCGGTTTGATCGACGGTGGCCTCGGGCAGAACGAACTCAGCTTGCAGGGAACCGGCACCGCGGACCATGTGGTCATCGGCGCTCCGCTGATCAACCGCAGTGGGATCGGCCAGACCAGCTACGCCAACATCGACGTCTTGGCGGTCGACACCTTGGGCGGGCCCGATACGGTCCAGATCGATCTGGCGGCCGGCGATTTCCCGGGAACCATCGATCTGACAACCGGGGAAGATGACGACGTCATCTCCGTCAATCTCCTGGACGGCGTCGATACACAGATCAACATTGACGCAGGCGCCCCGTCCGCCAGCGATTCTCTCACCGTGACCGGTTCGTCGAGCGCGGAGACCATCGTGGTTGACGGTGCCAGCGTCACGTCAGGAGCAACAGTGCTGGCGCTCACGGACGTTGAAGATCTGACGATCGACGGGCAAGCTGGTGCGGACACGATCCACATGTTGAGTTCAACGGTCACCGGGGCAGTCGTCCTGCAGGGTGGAGGCGACCAGGATACCTTGAACGTCCAGTCGATCAGCACGTCGACAACCGTCTATGGCGGTGCCGACAATGACACCATCAATGTCGGCAGCAGCGTTCCTCT
Source organism: bacterium (assembly GCA_030430075.1). Lineage (GTDB taxonomy): Bacteria > Planctomycetota > Planctomycetia > Pirellulales > Pirellulaceae > ARS98. The sequence goes on along the minus strand of JAUIGN010000041.1, from coordinate 19,691 downwards.
GCTGGGTGGGACGGTCGAGGGAATCGCGGCGATGCTCGCCATTCACGGGGACGCGGGGGCCGACACGCTGACGGTCGATGATTCGGGCGACGAGACCGGAGATGACGCCACGTTGACGCCGACCATGATCAGCGGCTTGGGGTCCGCGTCCGGAATCGGCTACGCCACCATCGAAACGCTCGACATCACCGCCGGCAGCGGTGCAGACATATTCCATGTGCTGGGCACCGGGGCCGCCACCACCATCAACACGGCCGACGAAGCGGATGAGGTCAACGTGCGGGCAGCCAGCCATGCCACGATCATCAACCTCGGCACCGGCGATGATCAGATCAACGTGGGCAGCATGGCCCCGGCGACGGGTGGCACACTGGATGCCATCACCGGCCTGCTGACGATCGTCGGTGGGGAAGGCAATAACGACACGCTCCGGATTGACGACACCAACGACAACAGCGGCCGCATCGGCACCATTGCGGTCGACATGATCACCGGCCTGGGCATGGCGGCCGGAATCAGCCATGGCGAGTTCGAGCATCTCAACGTCGGGTTGGGTGACGGTGCCGACGACCTGACCGTGGAAACGACGTTGACGGGTAATAACCTGATCGAAACGGGAGGGGGCGGCGACACCGTGCTTGTCGTCAATACCGTAGGCGATACGATCCTTAACACCGAAGGCGGCCAGGATACGATCAACATCCAGGCAATCAGCGACACGACGGTCGTTGATGCCGGCGATCAAAACGATACGGTGCTCGTTGGTACGCGAGTGCCCGCCTTGGGCGGAACACTGGACGCCATCGCTTCCGACCTGGAGCTCATCGGCGGTTCCGGCAGTGACGTCCTGAACCTCGATGACACCGGTGATCTGGCCACCAACGATGGTACGATCACGGCGACCACCGTCAGCGGGCTGGGCATGACGACCGGCATTACCTATGGAACGTTCGAGTCACTTCCTCTCGGACTGGGCTCGGAAGTCGACTCGCTGCTGATTGAAGACACGCACGCGGGTACGACCCATGTCCAGGGTGGCGGCGGGGATGACATCTTCACGGTGAATGGAACCAGCGCGTCGGGCGTCCGGTTGGATGGGCAAGAAGGCGGTGATGACTACCTGGTGAACCTGGGCGAAACCCTGGGGGCAGCGATTCTCGGCGACGTGGTGGTCGGCGACACCGGGGTTAACGACACCGACCAGGTGTTCCTCGCCGGCAGCACCGCGCTGCCCGATTCGTTCGTGATCAACCATTTCCAAGCAGTGCGCAATGGCACCGAGAGGTTGGCGTTCGATACCAATCTGGAAGAACTGCATGTGAGCGGGTTGGACAGTGACGACACCTTCGAAGTGACGCCCTCGGCGGCGACCGAGATTTTTATCGACGGCGGCGCGCCCAACGCGTTGCCGGGTGACTTGCTGGTCTACAATGTCATCGGCGGCGCGATCGAAGATTCGGGAACGAAGCTGACCGCCGCGGGTGTCAAACCCGTCAACTACGGCGACATTGAACGGCTGACATTGAACAATGCCGGACTCGGCATTGACGTGACGGTCAACGGGACCGGCCTGAACGACAGCCTGGAAGTCACTGCCTCTTCCGAGGATGACGGCGGTTACGTGCTGACCACGGACAGTGTCGCGGGGCCCGTCGTGAGCTTCCTCAACCTGACCGGATTGACGTTCAACGGCCAGGCCGGCAATGACCGGCTGACCGTCAACAACCCGGCCGGCGGGCTCTTTGCACCGGCCGACGGAATGCACTATCACGGCGGAGCCGACAGCGACCGCCTGGAACTCGTCGGCGGCGGCAGTCTCTCGGCCGTGGAAACCTATACCGTCGGTCCGGGTCACAACGAGGGGACGATTTCCATCGAGGACGCGGTCGTACAGACCGTCTTCTTCACCGGCCTGGAACCGATCAGCGACAACGTGACGGCCGGGTCGCTCGCCATCAACGGGTCGGCGGACGACGATGTGCTCAACGTCGTCGACGGTCCCACCTTCCACGGCGATCAGACGATCGAGGTCAACTTCGGCGCGGTCAATGCGCCGTACGAACTGATTCAGTTCGCCAATAAGCGACACGTGACCGTCAACGGCGGCGCAGGAGATGACTCGATCAGCCTGGGGTACACCACTGGGTCCACCGGGCTGACCGACCTCACCGTACATGGAGACGGTCGTGGGACGGTCCGCGAGCAGGAGTTGAATAACGCGTCCGCACCGCCGGCCGCCAACCCCAACATCTTGGCCGGTACGCAGGATGTCGACCTGGCCGGCTGGAATCTGGACCTGAATCCCGCGATCAGTGCATCGACAACGGTGCCTCATATCAGCATCCAGGGAACGGGTGACGGCTCGTTTGACTACTACGCGTTCACGGCCAATCTGGGCGACCAGGCGATTTTTGACATTGATCACGAGAACTTCGATACGCAGTTGTTCCTCTACGACGCCAGTGGAAATCTGCTGGCAGAGAACAACGACGGTGCCGGAGACGCGGGAGACGGCGCCGGCACGGCGTCCAGGATCGAGCACACCTTTGCCGGCAGCGGCCGGTTTGTGATCGGCGTGGGGCGGCTCGGCGCTTATGACAACGGCGGCCTGCTCGGCGGCACGCCTCCCGCCGCGGGTGACGATTACACCCTCCACGTTTCACTCGAACACCATGGCGTCACGGCGGCCACCGACCCGGTGATCGAAGTCGAACCGAACGAGGCGACCGCGCCGCCAACGCTGCCCGGAGCGAATCCGAACCTGGCAACCGGTACGCAACACCTCGATGGTGCCGGCTGGAACCTGGATCACGACGTCACCTTCACGGACGCAACCACCGTGCCGCACGTCCGCATCGACGGCACGGGTGACGGGTCCTTCGACTACTACACGTTCTCGGCCGCAGCGGGCGATCGGGGGATCTTCGAAGTTGCAGGCAATTTTGCCGCCGAGCTCTTCCTGTACGACGCGGTTGGCAATCTACTGGCCGGCGACACGGACGCCATCGACTTGAACTTCGCAACGACGGGCACCTTTGTGATCGGCATCGGCGGGGCGGGCGCGTTCGACGACGGCGGCCAGCTTGCTGGGACGCCGCCGGCGGCGGGCGACACCTATGCGCTTCGCCTCTCGGTCGCCAATCATGCGACGGTCGGCAGCGACACGATCAACATTCAGGCCAGCACGCCCGCCGACGTAATCACGACCCTCTACGGCGACCAGGGCGCGGATCGATTTGCCTTCAGCGACGCCGCCGTGCTGACCGGCACGATTGACGGCGGCAGCGACGACGACTTGATTGACTGGTCGGCCGCCAACGGGCCGCTCACTGTCCGCCTGGACGATCACGGTTCGCAGGACGGCTACCGGGGCGATCAGGCAACAACCATTTCCTCTGGCCTGGCAGTCGATGGCTTCGACAACATCGACGCGGTGCTGGGATCGCAGGGCAGTGATACGCTCGAACAAAACATCGCCAGCGACCGGACGCATTGGGACCTGGGCGGCGCGACCGGCGGATTCGGACCGTTCGGTTCCGACGGCCTCATCCTGGCCGATCAGCTTGCCAACAGCGGCGTGCTCATCTCTGACGAGGCAGACCTGAGCCCCTCGGGCAATGCGACGCTGGTCGGTCGTGCCGAGAACGATCCGCTCTTCGCACCCAACCCGGCCCAACCCAATCCGATCGCGCCCAATGCGGTTGGCGAAGACGACCTGGCGTTTGCCGGCTTCGAGAATCTGATCGGCGCCGCGAACGCGGACGATCGGTTTGACTTCCGCGCCGGCGCCACGATCAGTGGTAACATCGACGGGCGGGGCAGCGATGTCCTGGGAGACAGCCTCGATCTTCGCGACTACGCCACGTCGGTCGTCATCAACCTGGGCTCGCCCAACCAGGCGGCCCGCTCATCGACCGGGATTATCGGCAACATCGTTTCGGGTGTGGCCGGCGACATCGGCAGCTCCATCGAGAACGTCTTTGGCGGGGCGGGTGACGACGTGATCACCGGTGACGAAGCGGACAACTTCCTGGGAGACGGCCCGGGCAGCGACCAGCTCGACGGCGGCTGGCTGGAGCAGGGCGTGGCCAGCCCCGAAACGTACCCGGTGCCGGAAGACGACACTTCAGGCAATGATACCTTCCGGCTCGAACCCGGCGCCGCTGCGGATGGCACCGGTGCGAGTGCCGACGTGATTACGGACCTCAATGGTGTCGACCTGATCGACTTCCGCTTCGCCGATGCCGGCGTGACGGTCGACCTGGATCTGATGAATATCCCGATGGATGTGCTGGGCGGCGTCGCCGGAGACCAGTTCCTCACCCTGGCCCATCGGACCGAGCAGGGACCGACCGGTCCCAGCATGTTCGAGAACGTGATGGGCAGTCAATTCAACGACATCATTCACGTTGACCCGTTGGCCTTCGGCGGCGATGCGCCGGAGAACGGTTCGCCCGTGCACCGCGTCGTCCATGGCAACGACCCCTTCCTGGGCGGGCCGGACGACAGCCATCTGCCGACTCCCGCCGAACCACTTCCACCCGGCGATATCTTGTACTTCGAAGGGTTCGGCCAGCCGGTGCAAGACACCGGGTTCTCGATCACGGCCGAGGGAATCGGGACGGTGATCTATCCGAGCATCGAGACGGTGATCGCGCCGAATCAACAGGCCCGCATCCTGGACAACGGCGATCGCGGGTTCCTCGAGTCACCGATCACGGCGACCAGCAACATCAGCCCCTTTGCACATTGGACGCCGCTTGAAACGCTCGGGTTTGGCAATGATTACCTGTGGCATCACAAACAGATCGCCCCCGGCCCCAATACGACAACCTGGACCTTTGATGGTGTGCAGCCCGGCCGCTATCGGGTTGCCGTCACCTGGCCGGCGTCCCCCCTCCAGTCGCTCGCCACCGACGCGCCGTTCACCGTACTGGACGGGGACTTCAAACTGGCCACGGTCGACGTGAACCAACAGCTTGCGCCGAGCGATTTCACGGATGCGGGGGCCGGTTGGGAGCAACTGGGTGTGTTCGATATCACCGGCCGGTCGCTGGTGGTGCGGTTGAGCGACCTGGCCGACGGTGTCGTCCTGGCGGACGCGGTGCGGATCGAGCGTCTTTCGGCCGGACCGGAACTCTCGCTTTTCCAAGCCGGCGAAGCACTGACGGACGGCTTCCCAGGTGCTGACGCCGGCAGCGTGGTGGAGCTGCAAACGACGACCGGCAATCCGCTGCAAAAGAGCTTCGTGGTCACCAACGACGGGACGGCGCCCCTGGAGCTATACGACATTGACCTGGCATTGCCAGGTGAAGTCAGTCCCACGTCGCTTCCGTCCAACCTGGCGCTCAACCTGCCATCCTCAGTTCCCAGCTTCGCGGTGCCGGTCGTCGTCCCACCCGGCGGGACGTACACGTTCAGCGTCACGCTCCTGGCACAAGCCGATCCCTTCCCCGGCGATCCACTCCGCGACGGTCTGGGGAACTTCCCGGCCGAACTGCGGATCTTCAGCAACGACACGGACGAACGCTACCCGACGCTGAACGGCCATGGTGCCGATCCTCATCCGGATGACGATCCACGGTCGTCCCATGATCCGTTCGCGGTGCAGCTGCGGGGCCTGGTCCGTGCCGCAGGATCGCAAGTCGCCGGCAGCACACCAACCTGGAGCTTCGGAACCACCTGGCCCGGATCGCCGGTCGTTAATACGTTCACGATTCGCAATGAGCAAGGGACGACGCAGACGTTCCACGAACCGGTTGCGATTCCTGCCGGCTTCACGCTGCTCGACTTCACCCACCCGGCCGGTTCCGGCAAGCCGGTCGTCCCGACCGGGAGTGGCGCTTTCACGTTGGCGCCCGGTGAGGAGATGGAGATGCGGGTCCGCTTGGACGCCGGATATCCGGGGACGTTCGATGGCGAACTGGCCTTCCCCACCGACTCCACCGCGACGCTGTCAAATCCGGACGTCCCGGCAACAGGAACGGCGCCCGCGCCGTTCCGCGTCCGGCTGAGCGGCACCGTCAACCGTTGGCAGATCATTGATGATCAGGACGCGGTGGGCTTCACGCCCGGTTCCGGTTTCCAAGTCAACGGGACGGGTCTGGCCAGCGAGCAAGGTTTCAATCGTTCGGTGCATTTCGCGGATGCAGAGGATTTGCCGACGATTCCCACGGCGACCGCCGCCTGGACGTTCAGCGGGCTGACGGACGGCGCCCGCTACCGCGTCTCCACCACCTGGTCTCCCTACTCCAGCCGTGCCGACAATGCGGCCTTCAGCGTGAACGCCGGTAGCGGCGCCACCACGCAGTTCGTCAATCAACGGCTGACGCCCAACGACCTGAACGTCAACGGCACTCAGTTCGAAGACCTGGGATACTTCACCGTCAGCGGTTCCACGTTGACCGTCTCGCTGACGAATACGGGAGCCACCGGCCGTGTCATCGCGGACGCCGTGCGGATCGAACAGATGGTCGACCCGGCCGCCTCGATGCTCGACATCACCACGACGCCGGCAGCGAACCTGGTGGATGGCCAACACCTGATCGACCTCGGCCAGACACGGCTGGGCGGCGGCGACCTGACGCGCAACCTGAGGATCGTCAACAACGGTTCGCGAACCATGGTGCTGGGAGCGCCCGACGTCCCGACCGGCTTCGTGTTGAGCGGACTGGCGACCAGCATTCCAGCAGGCGGCTTCGACGATTTTACCGTTACCTTGCCGGACACGGCGGCCGGCACGTTCCTGGGCACGTTGAGTTTCCCCGCGGATAACTTGATCGCGAACCCGTTCGATCTGCGGCTGGCCGGCGACGTGCTCACCAACGGCGCCGTCATCATTGACAATGAAGATGCCGCACCCGCATACACGCAGACCGGAATGTTGCGCTATAGCGGCCAGGGTCGGCTGGGCAGTGTCGATGCGACCCATCCACCGACCGCCGCCGACACCGCCAGCTTCCATTTCACGGGCCTGGCCAGCGGACTCTACCGGGTTTCGGCAACCTGGACCGCCTACCAACTGCGGGCGACCGATGCGCCGTACACGTTGATCGGGATCGACGGAGGCGACCGCACGGTCACCGTCAACCAGAAACTGGCTCCTGACGACTTCGTTGACGACGGGACGTCCTGGGAAGATCTCGATCTTGTCCGCATTGACGGCGGAACGCTGACGGTTCGTCTCAGCGACAGTTCCAGCGGCACGGTGGTGGCCGATGCCGTCCGCATCGAACGGATTGACGGCCAACCCGAGATTGAACTGGTCGACCTGGGCGACGACCTGGCGGTCGGTGGGGGAGATGACGGGGTGCTGTTCGACGAACTGAGCACGCTCGACCTGGGCGAGATCAACATCGGCGGGACGTTGACCCGGGCGCTGCAGGTTCGCAACCTGGGTGACGCACCCCTTGATCTCACGGGAATCCGTTTGCCTCGAGACTTTACCATCAGCAGCCCGTTGACGCCGCTCAGCCCGGTAGCCGCCGGCGGCACGGCGCAGTTCGAAATTACCTTCACACCGACCCGCATCGGGACGTCGACCGGGGAACTGCGGGTCGGCAACAACGACCCCGATGAAGGACCGCTGAACATTGGGCTCTCCGCCACCGCCAACCCGATTGTGGAGATTGTCGACAACCACGATGCCGGTTACAGCGAGCCGGATACGCCCTTGCAACGCTGGGTGGGACAGGGTTTCGCGGGTGATGATGGCGTCAAGGACCTGGACGAAGGGTCGGCGGGTGGGACGCTGCAAACGGCCCAATGGAGTTTCACCGGGCTGCCCACAGGCACGTATCGCGTCTCGACCACTTGGACGGCATACTCCAACCGGGCCAGCGATGCACCGTACACGCTGACCGGGATCGTGGGTGGCCCGCTGACCGTCGATATCAATCAACGGGTCGCTCCCAACGACTTCACGGATCAGAACACCCTCTGGGACGACCTGGCCGTGGTTCGCATCACCGGCGGAACGCTCACCGTCACGCTGAGCGACGAAGCCGATGGGAATATCATCGCCGACGCGATTCGCGTCGAACTGCTGCCCGATCACGGCCCCGAGATTCAATTCCTTGGCTCGCCGGGCGTCGTGGATGGAGGCAGCTTCGAGTTCAACGACACGGTCATCGGCAGCAGCACGTCCGAGACGTTCACCGTGACCAACTCCGGGACCAGCAACCTGACGCTCGACGCGGCCTCGCTGGCCGCCTCGGTCGCCGCCATTCCTGGTTTCACGCTGACCCAGAACTTCACACCCAATCCGACCGGCGGACTGGCGCCGGGCGAAACGGCGACCTTCCAGATCCAACTCGATGCCGCGGCCGTCGGCAACTTCAGCGGGACGGTCGAGTTCGACAATAACGACGCGGACGAGAGTCCGTTTGACTTTACGATCAGCGGTAATGTCACCTCCGCGGTGACCATCGTCGACAACCTGCCGAATCCGGATTCGCTGCCTGCCGGTACAACCTACGCCGATAGCGGCAGCACGCAACTTTGGGGCGGTCAAGGATACCTGGGCGACATCAAGGAAATCGGCGCCGGCCAAACCGGTTCGGCGACCTATACCTTTGGCGGCCTCACGCCCGGTGATGTGTACCAGGTGTCGGCCACCTGGAGCGCCTATTCCAACCGGGCAACGGACGCCCCGTTTGTGGTCAGCGGCGTTGTCGACGGGCCAACAACCGTACTGCAGAACCAACGTCTGGCACCCAACGATCTGCAGGATCAAGGCGCGTCGTGGGAGCACCTGGGATTGTTCGAGCTGACCGGCAGCACACTGACCGTCGATCTCTCGGGCAGCAACACGGGCAACACGATCATCGATGCGATTCGCATCGAGCGGTTTACGGGTGCGGAGGTCGAGGTGACCGAGAATCAAGGGGGCACCGAACTGGTCAGCGGAACCGGCACACTCGATTTGGGCGGTGCGATCGCGGGCGGCACCTTGTCTCGGACCATCACGGTGACCAACATCGGTGCCGCCGACCTGATCGTGCAATCGATTCAGACGACAGGTGACGTGACGGTCACCGCGGGTAACTTCGCGCCCAATCAAGCAATCACCCGCGGCGCCGCCAACAGCCTGACCTTCACGATCGCCATCGACACGTCGACGGCAGGGACCAAGACCGGCACGGTTTCCTTCGGAACCAACGATGCGGACGAAAGCCCCTTCAGCTTTGACGTGACGGCTGATATTTCCAACACGCTAATTGTCGACAACGCCAATGCCGGCTACAGCGAGCCGGACGGTGTCTTGCAACGCTGGACCAACCAGGGATTTCGCGGGGCAGATCAGGTGGCGGATGTCAGCGAAGGCTCCGCAGGCGGCGCGGTGCAAACCGCCGTCTGGACGTTCGACGACCTGCCCGCGGGCAGTTATCTCGTCTCGACGACCTGGACGCCTTACTTCAATCGGGCCAGTAACGCCACCTACACCACCTCGGCAGGGCCGAGCGCCGTCATTAACCAACGAAAGTCAACAACCGATGCCGCGGCCGGTGGATTGGCGACGACCACCACCGTCAACGGGACCGTCTACCGTGACCTGTTCATGCTGGCTTCGTTCCCCGGCGGGACGCTGACCGTGAACCTGTCTGATGCCACGGCGAACGGTAATATCATCGCGGATGCGGTCCGGATTGAACGGCTGGGCCCGCTGCATGTCGCGTCGCTGGGCGACGGCCCCGTCGTGACGAATTCCCTTCAGGCGGAGGTGGTCGAGCCGCTGCTTGCTGCCGCTGTCGGGCACTGGTCCCAGGTGGACGCCGCGGCGGCCGCCAGGCTCGAGGATGTAGAGGTGGTCGTCGACGATCTGCCAGGCACGATCCTGGGCCTCGGTTCGTTTGTCACGCCACGGATCTGGTTGGACCGTGACGGGGCGGGCTACGGCTGGCAGATCGGCCGGGAACTTCAGGAAACGTGGGGGTTGATGGGAGGACGACATCTGTCGCCGGCGACCCCTGAAACGACGGTGTCGCAGGAACTCTCGACGTCACACGGGATCAACCTGCTGACCGTCATCACCCACGAACTGGGGCACGTCCTCGGCTACGAAGACCTCGATCCGCACCAGCACCACAACGACGTGATGGCCGGCGCCCTGCCGGCCCCCACGCCTCCCCGCGCCGACCCCCTGGCGATCGGTGATCTCGAGTCGGCCGGGCTTGCCGCGGCCGCGTATCGGTCGGCCGCTGATCGGTTGTTCGACGACGATGCGTCCAGCGATTCGTTGTACGAACTCGACGGCAGGATCGATTCCGACCAGCAAGCGCAGGCCAGCGATCGCGCGACGCGCGACGCTTCCCACGAGTCCGCCAGTGGCCTCGCCGAGAAGCGTGCACCTCGATCAGACCGTCGGTCCCAGGTCCACAACCGACGCCCGTTGGCTAACGCAGGGGAAGAAGAGCACGACGAGTTCTTCGCCAGTCTGGCTGACTCAGATGACGTATGACGACGTCCGGAGATGGGCATCGACCTCGAATGACTGGCGCTATGCCAAGAGTTTCGAGAAAAGAACACGACGTGAAGACCTTGCCGCTCTGCCCTGCGGACCGCTGGTTGCTGTTGGGAGCAGGTTGCTATTGCGAGCGGGCTGCCGCTCGGCGTCGGTTGCTATTGCGAGCGGGCTGCTGCTCGGCGCAGGTTGCTATTGTGAGCAGGCTGCTGCTCGGCGCAGGTTGCTATTGTGAGCAGGCTGCTGCTCGGCGCAGGTCTCCGCCCCCCTGCTCGGCGCAGGTCTCCGACCCCCTGCTCGGCGCAGGTCTCCGACCTCGCCGAAACCGCCGACCGCCAGGTCTCCCCCAGCGCAACCTCGCCGAAACCGCCGACCGCCAGGTCTCCCCAGCACGACCGCACCACTTCCCCATTCCACGCGCCACCTCCACCCGCGGCCGGCCGCCCATTCCAGCCCCCTTTATCTGCCAATTGCCCTGCCCGAAAACGTCAGGAAGTCGGCGGCAACAAGCGGCCCGTGACACGGCAAGCCTTCGCATCCGGCTGACACAATGAAAACGCGAATTGTGTCCAACAATCTCTCGGCCGTGCTGAAATTCGCTTACCGGCGCGATATCATGCTGCGCATCTGGCGTTCGTGTCCGCGTCATAGCATCGACGCCATGTCATGCTGCTTTGTTGAAGTTTCATTGTTACTCAGGAGTCGCCAACGATGAGTCACCAAGTCCACCGCCAGAAGTCGTTGTTTGGTTCATTGAGGAGCAACAAATCGCGCCGCGAGCGCCTTCGCAATCGGAGCGGAAGGCGACAGCTGTTCCTGGAATCACTTGAAATTCGGCGCATGTTGGCCCTGACACCCGGCGATCTGGCCGTCTTCGCGTTCAGCTCGGATAGTCCAGACGGCTTTGCCGTGATGGCCCTGGCGGATATCCCGGCCAACGAAGTCATCTTTATTACCGATGACGGTTGGGACGGACCAGGTTTTGGCGACGATCTCAATGACTGGCACATTAAATGGACGGTCGATGGCGATGGAATTCCGGCTGGGACCGTCCTCAACGATAGTTCGCTCAACACCCAAGGTTCCGTGGCGTTCGAGGCGGGAATCGACTTGTCGAGTTCAGTCAACCTGAATTCCGATGGTGACCAGATCCTGATCTACCAGACCGCGAGCGGCAATTACGACGCGTCCGGGGCAACGGCGACGTTCATCTACGGATTTAACAACAATGCCTTTGCGGCAACCAACGGCTGGCAGACCACCGCGACGAGCTCGACGTCGTCTCAGTTGCCGCCTGGCCTGACCGCCGTCACCGCCAGCGGACAAGTAGCGACCGCCAACGGCTTGTTTGGTTTCAACGAACATCACGACAACATGTACTATTCGGGCCCCGTGACGCCGGCCGACAAAGACACTTGGTTGGCCCGCCTGCATACGCTCAACCCCAACAATTCAGCGGCCGGCGTCAACGGCAATTGGACGCAAGGCGGCGGCGGCCCAGGCGGTTCTGGAGACAACCTGACGCCCGGTGCCGGCATCGTTCCACTTTTGGGAGCCCCACTTCCCGTCACTGGCGCGGGCCCGGACACGGAAGTCAATTTGGCAGGTGGCATTTTGACGATCGTCGATAACACGGGCGTCGACAACGATCTTTCGTTGAGCTTGTCCAGCGGCACGTACACCTTGAGCGACGGCAATGGGAACACGATTGACGTTTCGGCGATTGCCGGATCGACCGGGGACGGCACCGCTTCGGTCACGTTCCCCGACACCGGCATCAACGAGATTGTGACCAACGGCAACGGCGGGGATGATTCGCTGACGGTCAACTACAGTGGCGGCAATCCGCTGCCCGCTGGCGGACTGAGTTTCGACGGCGGCGGCCAGACCGGCTCACCGGGCGACTCCCTGGCGATCACTGGCGGAACGTGGACCAACAACACCTACAATTACGTCAACGCCAACGACGGTTCGGTCTCGCTCGATGGTTCGGTCATCACCTACACCGGGCTGGAGCCGGTCTCTAATGACGGCGATGCAACGAACATCATCTTCAATCTGCCGAACACGGCCAACCCGGATGTGGTGCTCATGGCTGCGGGCGCCGGTCAGAATCAGCTCACCGGCAGCACGTTCGAAAATACGACTTTCAACAATCCCACCGCCGTCGGCTCGCTGACGATCAACGGCGGCTCGATGGCGGATACGATCAGCATCGAAGGTCTCGATGGCGCGTTCAACGCCGATCTGGTCATTAACGGGAACGCGGCAGACGCCCTTACGTTTCAGAACAGTGCGACCAACTTGAATTCGGGCAACCTGACGGCCGCCACGGGCACCATCACGCTCGCCGCGGCGCTCTCGGGCAGTAATGTGACGTTCACCGCGGACAACATCAACCTCGGTGCGACGATTGACACGACCGGCAGCACCCCGCCCGGTGACGCAAACTTCAACGGCGACGTGACCCTCACCGCGAGTGTCACGATCGACACGGACGGCGCCGGGATCGACGACGGCGATGTCAGCTTTGGCGGGACGATCGACGGTGGCCAGTCGTTGGTAATCGCGGCAGGATCGACCAACAACGGCGGGATCGTCACCTTCTCCGCAGCGGTAGGCGGCACGACCCCGTTGAGTTCCCTTAGCGTTGATGCGGACACCATGCACCTCAACGGCGGGGCGATCACCACCACGGGCCTGATGGACCTGGAAGAAGGCAACATTCTGCTGGATTCGGCGACCGACACAACCATGTTGAGCAGCACGATGGGCGGCAATATCATCCTGGGTTTTGCCAACACGCCCTGGCTCCGCAGCATCACCGACGGCGAGGAGTCCCTGGTGGTCAACACGTCGGGGCTCACAAGGCTCGATGCCCGCGTCGGTGGCTTCGGGACGGGGTTCTTAAACTCAATCGTCACCGACGCCCCCGGCACCCTGTCCATTGATGCCATCGAGATCAACACCACGGGCAGCCAGACGTACAATGACGCGACGGCGGGCCTGGAGAACTCGCTGACAGCCAGGAGCACCATGGGGGGCAACATCACCTTTGCCGGCACCCTGGACGAAAACGTGGGCGCCTTTGGTTCCAATCTGGATATCCAAACCGCGGGGGCAACCACGTTTGGTGGGGCGGTCGGGGCTGGAATCCCTCTGGATTCGATTTCCGTCGGCAGCCCGTCCAGTTCGAGCATCAGCGTAGCGGCGAACGTGTTCAGCATCGGGAATGTCACGCTGGACTCGTCCGGCACCGTCACGCAGACGGCGGGCACCATCACCTCATCGTCGGGCGGTGTCGCGATTACGGCCGGCGGCGACATCACGACCACGGGCATCACCGCCGCAGCCAATACGGTCAACGGCAACACTGACGCGATCAAACTGACGACGACCTCAGGTGATGTGATCGTCAATGGTCCGTTGACAGCGACCGGCGCAGCGGGCCTGAACGTCGACATCGACCCGGTTGACGTCGCGATCAATGCCGACATCAGCGCGACCGGGGACATCGGTGTGACGGCCAGTAACAACATCACGGTCGACGCCGGCGTAACGGTGCAGGCGGACAGCGACATGATGGGCGGAGGGACGCTCACGATGACCGCCGACAGCGACACCAATTCAGCCGGTAGCCTGTTGGCAAATCCCACCGCTTTGCTCGGCGGGGCGATCGTCAATCTGTTTGGAGAAGACATTGGCACCGGCACGGTCACCTCCGGGATCGGCGATATCTATATGGCCGCCGGGCACGACATCACGCTAGGCGGCCCCACCACATCAGCGGCCAACGCCAACCTGACGGCTGCGACCGGCAGTATTTCCGGAAGCACGAATCTCGTCTCCGCGACCAATCTCGTTGCCACCTCCGCGACCGGGATCGATCTCGACACGGCGGTCACGGACATCGACGCTTCGGTAACCTCGTCCGGCAGCATCGATGTCGAGGAAACCGACGACGTGGTTCTCAGCGATGTCGACACGTCCGCGGGCAACATCACGATCGAGGCCGGCGGGCAGATGACGGCCACGGACGTGGTTGCCGGCGGCTCGGGCGACCTCGATCTTTCGACCACCAGCGGCGACCTTTTGTTGGGCGTGGTTGTCGCAGAGGGCGACGCTGTGTTGCTGGACGTGGCTGCCGCGATCGTCGATAACACGTCGCCCTCCGAGGCGGCAAACATCACGGCGCTGGATGCCGCCATCGAAGCGGTGACCGGGATCGGCGACGCCAACGTGAATGATGACGACATCGACCTGAACGTCGTCAACGTCGCCGCGACCACGGGAACAGGTGATATCAGCCTGCAGGATCTTGGGGACCTCACCGTCGGTACAATCGATGGCCTGGTCGGAATCTCCATCGCCGCCGGCGGCCCCGGTGACGACATTCTGATTCGTGAAGGCGCGGGACCCGGTGACCTGACGATCAACTCCCCGATCTCGACCACCAACGGAAACGTAACGCTGCTCGCTGGCTCCGCGGAAGCAGACGTTCTGGTTAACGCCTCGATCAGCAAGTCGGGCGCTACCAACAGCGACCTGGTTATACGCACTGACGGCGACGTGATCTTCTCGAGTAGTGCTGATGTCTCCAGCCCGAGCTCAGCTTTTTCCGTGACGTTGAATTCCGATCGCAACGGTGCCGGCGGGGGCGGGATCCTGCTGAACTCTGGTACAAACATCAACAGCAACGGCGGCGATATTGTCCTTGGGGGCGGCACGAACCCGCTCACCACACCCGCCCAAGGCACGGGCGACACCAGCGGTGATGGTGTCCTGATCGATTCCGCGCAGCTCGTGGCCGGTGCCGGCAACATCTCGATCCGGGGTGCCGGTCCCGACGATGGTGTCGAAGCGACCTTTGGCGCTGCGGTGCAAACGACGACGGGTGACATTTTTATCAGCGGTACCAGCACCGCCACCAGTGGAAGTTTTCGTCAAGGTGTGGTCTTCTCGGGAACCGCCGCAGTCGGCGCGACCGACGGAAATATCGAGATTACCGGACAAGGCGGAAATACCAGCGGCAACGGTGCCGTTGGCGTCGGTCTGTTCGGATCGGCGTCGGTGTCAACCTCGGCTGCCGGAAACATCCAAATTACCGGTGTCGGCGGCAACACCACCAACGCGCCGGGAGTTATTATTCAGTCAAGTGTTTCGGCTACCGGTGCCGGTAGTGTCACGATCGATGGCACGGGCGGGTCTGGGAACAACGAAGGATTCGAGCTCTCGGGAACGGTCAGTGCCACATCAGGTCCAATCGTCGTCAACGGCGACGGGACCGGCAGTGGTGACGGCGTGCAGTTCCAGGCCAACGGAACGATCAATAGTGGTACCGGGACGGTCGACTTGATCTCCGAAGATGATGTCGATGTCTTGTTCTTCGCGTCCGTGAATTCGACCAGCGGCACCGTGACGCTCATCGCGGACAACGCCCCAGGCAACAACGGTGGCGAAGTCAATCTCGCCGACCTCAGTAGCATCAACGCTGGCAGCGGCTTGATCGACGTTGACGCGGACGGCGATATCAACCTGTCCTCGCTGCAGACCAGCGGTGACATTCAGATCACGACAACCGGCGGCGCGGTGACCGACAATGGCAACTCAGCGCTCGACCTGATTGCCTCCGGCGTGGCGATCCGAGCGATCAATGGCATCGGTTCGGGCAACGCCCTGGATACCGATCTACTGACCCTGGCCGCCTCGAACACCGCGAGCGGCAATATCGAAATCGACGACGTCGGCGCCAACCCCAACACGCTGACGATCGGAACGGTCGATGGCCTGGCGGGTGTGACCAACACCGCAGCAGGCGGGACTATCGAGATCAGCAATGCCAGCCCGCTTACCGTGGCCGACGACGTGACGGCGGCCGGCGACATTACCTTGACCGCCGCCGACAGCGCGGCCGCGGGCGACGACTTGACCGTCAACGCCCTGGATACCGGCGGCATGAATCTGGATATCTCGTCCTCGGCGGGCAGCATTACGCTGACCGCAGGTGACAACGCCGATATCGACGGCGACCTGACGGCGAACTCGGCCGGCGCCACGGTGACGATCAACGTCGATCCGTTGGCGGGCGATCCAGATGCCGTCGGCGGCACGCTCGACATCGACTCGACCAGCGTGATCACAACCAGCGACGGAGCGTTCCTCAACGGCGGCAGTGACAACGATACGTTCAACTTCGCGCCGCAGACGACCACGTCGTTCGACGTCGATGGCAATCCGCCGGTGTTCGGCGACGCCGGCGTGCCGCCGGGCGATACCCTGAATCTCGACTTCGCTGCCCTCGTTTCTCCCCCGATCAATACACTGGGTGCCATCGGGGACGGCAGCTTCGCGTTCGTGGCGCCCGATACGCACCAACCCGTTAGCTACACCAGTATCGAGACGGTCGTGGAGACCGGCGGCGGCGGGCCATACCACCTGGTGCTCGACATGCGACTGGCCGGGTTTGAAGATGCCAGCGATGACCTGATCCTGGCCAGGCTGGACGCCGCCGGGACCAACCTCTTGATCGACGTTAACGGGATGCCCCACTTTGCCGGAACAACGGCCGACATCTTGTCGTTTACCGTGATCGGTTCGGACGACAACGACACGCTGCAAATCGACGAAACGGCGGGCGGCTTGCCCAAGTTCAGCGGGCAGGCACCGCCTGTCGACAACACAGGCATCAGCGGCGGCGTCTCCAACGGGGGGCACCTGAATGCGTCACTGGAAGTTCAACTCGAGGCCGATTTTCCGCCCACCATGTTTGACGACAGTGACGTCAGCATTCACTTCGACGGCGGCGGTGGTGATAATGCCTACGCGAGTACCTTTGCCACGCCACACGCCGCCGCTTATTTTTCCGACGCGGTCGATACGGCCAATAGCGGCAACATTTCCTCGATCGCTTTTGCCGCTCCCGTGGCGCCCGATTTTCTCATGTCGTTCGCCAACCTGGCGCCGATCAGCCTGGTCGGCGCGGGCGGCGGACTGCTGGTCGATGCCACGAGCACGCCGGCCACGACGGAGCTGACGATCGACGATGACGGGGCGGCAATGGACGGCGTCTCGATTATTACCGGCAACGGCGGTTTCGAGGACACGTCGTTCTCAGGCTTCGATCAACTGCTCGTTCGGGGCGGAACGGGCAACGAGACGATCGACCTGGTGGCCTTGGATGCGTCAACGATCACGAATGACGTCACGCTGGACGGCGACAACACGACCGACGACGACACGGGCAACGACGCGCTCTGGGTTCGCAGCACGCCGGCCGGCGTGGCCGTGACGTTGCTGGGCGGATTGGGCAACGATAGTTTCCGACTTTACAGTGAGAATTCGACCAGCGATGCGGCCAACACGGTCGACGGCATCCAAGGCACAATCGACGTTTCGCCCACCGGGACCGACAACCCGCCCGCTGCTGGCGATAGCGATCAACTGGTGGTCATCGACCGGGCCGACGCGTCGGGCGACTCGGTGACGATCGACGCCACGTCGGCCGACGGACTGTTCGACTCGGGTAGCGGCACCGACATCACCTACAACCTGGATCAGCTCGATATTGTCTCGATTCGGACCAGTGGCGGCGACGACACGATCGATGTGAATTTCGGCGGTGCGGGCGGCACGGATATCAGCGCCTACCTTGTCAACGCAGCGGGTGGCAGCGATCGGTTCGTCCTCCAGAGCGACACGGCTCCGGGTGTCTTCACGCTCCTCGGTGGTGACGAGAATGTAGCCGGTGCTCCCAACACGGGGAGCAACGACGACCTGCTCGACCTGTCGAACTTGGCACCCGGTCGTACGGTCACGCTGACCGACCACGGATCGATCGACGGCTACGACGGTGAAGATGATGCAATTCAAGGAACCAACAGCGAGTTCCGTGACATCGACGCCATCCTGGCCCCGGCCGGCGCGGCCAACGTTCTGGAGATGGATATCGCGACCGACCGCACACACTGGGACATCGGTGGCGAGGTCAGCAGCTTCGGCCCGTTCGGTGTCGGCGGTTTCGCCCTGACCGACAGTCTGGCGAATACGGGTGTGCTGGTCTCGGACGACGAAACGCTGAGTGATACCGGCAATGCGTCATCGATCGGCCGCGCCGAAGACGATCCGCTGTTCGCGCCGCCGTCGCCGCAACAGCCTAACCCAATCGTAGCCACCGGTTCCGAAGATGATCTGGCCTGGTCCAACTTTGACACGCTGGTTGGTGCGGCGAATGCCGATGATCGCTTCGACTTCCGCGACTCCGCCTCGCTCGGAGGCACCATCGATGGCCGGGGTAGCGACGTCAACGGCGACAGCATTGACTTCCGCGATTTCAGTTCGCCGGTCACCATCGACCTGGCGGCCGGGACCGCGACGAATGTTCTCGGCCTGGTCGCCGGTACGGACGGACCGCTGGACGGCAGCAGCATCGAGAACGCCTTCGGTGGTTTCGGCCGGGACATCATCACGGGCGACCAGGACCACAACATCCTGGGCGACGGTCCCGGCAGCGACTCGCTGGACGGCGGAGCGGTCGACGTGGCCGGCCAACTGGTCTCCGGCAACGACACCTTCCAGCTCGAACCGGGCCAGAACGACGACGGCACCGGCGACAGCAACGACATCCTCACCGATCTGAACGGCAACGAAACGATCGACTTCCGCTTTGCCGATTCCAACGTGATGATCGACATGGATCTGCTGGACATGCCGATGGACGTCCTGCACACGATTGGCGGCGCGCAGAACGTGACGCTCGTACGGAGGATGGAACACAATCCGATCGGCCCCAGCATGTTCGAGAACGTGGTGGGCAGCCAGTTCAACGACATCATCTCGATCGATCCGCTGGTCTTCGGCGGCGACGCGCCCCAGAACGGTCCGCCGGTCCTCCGTCACGTCGACGGCAACGATCCGTTCATCGGCGGTCCGGACGACGGCAACCCGCCCGATCCGGCCGAACCGATTCCGCCCGGCGATACGCTCCTCTTCGAGAGCAACGGGCAACCGGTCTTCGACACCGGCTTCTCGATCAGCTCGGACGGGATCAGCTCGATCACCTACGAAAGCATCGAGACGCTGCACGCGGTCAACCAGCGGCCCCGCATCCTGGACAACGGTGACGCGTCGTTCCTGGAGAACCCGGTGACGGCGACCGACAACATCAGCCCGCTGCGGCACTGGACGCCGGAAGGCAGCACCGGGTTCGGCGGCGACTATCTCTGGCACTACA
>JAUIGN010000040.1 GCA_030430075.1 bacterium | reverse complement strand
CCCAGAAGGGTGGAGCCGCTCAAAAAGGTGGCGCTGCCCAGAAGGGTGGAGCCGCTCAAAAAGGTGGCGCTGCCCAGAAGGGTGGAGCCGCTCAAAAAGGTGGCGCTGCCCAGAAGGGTGGAGCCGCTCAAAAAGGTGGCGCTGCCCAGAAGGGTGGAGCTGCTCAAAAAGGTGGCCTGACGCCGGTTCAGAAGAGCGGTGGTGCGGCCCAAAAAGGTGGTGCGGCCCAGAAGGGTGGCGCGGCCCAAAAGGGTGGTGCTCATCAGAAGCACGTCCAGAAGTAGGTTTGAAGCCCACTCCGCGTGCCGACGACCTGCCGTTGGCGACGTTAGAGATGGTCATGATGAAGACGCCTCCTGCACTTGTGCGAGAGGCGTCTTCTTTTCTTGTTGCCGGGATCGACCATCCCGGCTTCAATGGATGACAAGAACGAAGTACATCACGGAGAGCGCGACATGAAGGCGTCCCTACTCGCAATCATCATGGCGGTCTTACTGGCCAGTGTCGGCCAGGCGGAACCGATTCGTAAGTCGGAGGTCGACTACCAGTCTCAAAGCTTCCTGCAATGGTGGGATACGGAGCTCGAATGGCGATTTGCCGAGCTGCCGGAAAAGGGGAGCGTCCCCACATTTCGTGTTCCTTACTCGGGTCACGACTATCCCGATCGGGGTGGCGGAACCATTAACGCCCTGCGCCGCTATGACTACGCCTTTCACGGCGGCCGCAGTGTGGCCGCTGCCTGGGAACGCGAAGACACGGGTCAAACCGGACGGGGTGGACGTCCGGAGTGGGTTCGTGGTCGGGGATTCTTTCGCAATCTCTTTGCCGGGGCCGGTGGGCGCCGCTCGAACGTCCCCAACTGGTACGGCCATTGCAACGGCTGGACGGCAGCCGCAATTCGCCACGCCGCGCCGGAGCGGAGCGTGACGCGGAACGGCGTCGTCTTCTCGCCGGCTGACATCAAGGGACTGTTGGCGGAAATCTACATGTACAGCGACTCGGATTTCCTGGGTGGCGAAGACTTCGCCATCAATCCGGCTTTGATGCACGTTGTGCTGGCGAATTGGTTGGGCCGTGGTTCCCATCCGGTTGGGATTGAAACCACCCTGGGAGAGGAAAAATGGAATTA
Source organism: bacterium (assembly GCA_030430075.1). GTDB lineage: Bacteria > Planctomycetota > Planctomycetia > Pirellulales > Pirellulaceae > ARS98. The sequence goes on along the minus strand of JAUIGN010000040.1, from coordinate 76,402 downwards.
CCCGGCCTATGCCTTTGCCATGTCGTCAGCCGATCGTGGCGAGGGCACGATTGAGGTCAAGATGAACCTGGCCTATTCGATGAGCACGCGTCAAGAGTTTGATTTTGCCCAACACATCAAGCACGTGAAGTACTTTCACTACGACCTCAACCTCGACGAAGACGGTCGGATCATCGGCGGCGAGTACTATCGCGACAGCAGCCAGATGGACATGCTGTGGGTTCCGATGCGCCCGGTACAGGCCGGCGAGGAAGGCAATAAGCGGGGCAATCCGCATGTGGACGTCGACGAAGTGTTGGCGATCTGGCGCGACTCGGTTTCCGAAGACCTGCGAGCGAAATGGTTCAATATCGACCCGACGGACGAAGATCGGATTGACATTCCGGGCCCGGAAGCGTCGACGTCGGAAGTAACTGACGACGACGAGACCCCGGCGGCATCGACCGCAGCAACGGAGGAATCGGACGCCGGAGTGACCGGAAATGAGGTATCCCCAGCGACGAGTGACGAGTAACGTAGGTGCATCTTTCATCAGCCGTTGGCCGTTCGCCCCGGTTCCGTCGATCGCCGAGCAAACCGGACGCGAACGCATTGCGTCATGCAAAGCATGACCTACGGACGACGGACTGACGAAAGAATGGCTGCTTCGCATCGCCGATCGCCGCCGCCGCGACAGATGCGATACGAAAGTCCGCCTTGCCCCGACGCTTTGCCAACTTTTTCAGCGCCCTTGCCGCTCACAGTTCAAGCGGGAAGTTGGTCAACCGCTCGACGCCGTCCGCCGTCACCAGGTAATCGTTCTCGATACGCATCCCCGCTCGAAGTTCCGGGGCGTACAATCCGGGCTCCGCAGTGAACGTTTCGCCTTCTTGGAAGGTATCGTCCCAGTTTGGGTTGAGGTGTGGTGCCTCGTGGGGAAACAGGCCGATGCCGTGCCCCAGATGATGATTGAAAACGCCGATCGGCGCTTCGTCCAGGATCGCTTGAACTTCGTGGAAGAGCGCCTGGGCGCTCTTCCCGGGTCGAACTTCGTTTTCTATGTGGCGGAACGCTTGCATGATGTATTCCCAAGCCTGTTGCTGCTCGTCGGTCGCCTCAGTGACGGCGATCGTGCGGGCGTTGTCCGCGAAATAGCCCCGGAAGGCGGGTCCCAGGTCGAGGATATAGAGCTCACCCGCGTCCGCCGGCCGTCCGTCCCGTGGCAACCCGCCGCGTGATCCACACTGATAGTCGTTTCCGGTCCCGGTCATCATTTCACCGAACTCCGTTACTGCGGCCGACTGCAGGGCGTTGAAGACGTCGATTTCGGTAACGCCTGGCGCGATCATTTCCCGCGCCGTTTCATACATGCGTTCGGTGCCGGCGATTGCCTGGCGAATCAGGGCCAGTTCGTCAGGGTCTTTGCGCCGCCGCAATCCGAACAGGGTCGGTTCAACATCCACCAGTTCGGCGTCCAACGGACCGCTCAAGTGAGGCCCGAACGTGGAATACTCGACGCCTAAGCGGCGGACTGCAGGCGGACCGCCCAGTGCAGCGTACAACGCTTCGGAACATGCCTGGCGCTGGTCATTGCGGAGCGTTGAATGCCATTGCGCCTCGTAGGTTACCACCTCGTCCGCGGCCGCCACATCGGGTGCCCGTTGCGGTGCGACCAGGGTCAATCGACCGTCGCGGGCGAGGGCAGCAGCAGGCTGAAAGAACCAGCGAAATCGGGGGCCGGCAAGATATTGAACGTGCTCAATCTGCGTCACAATGACCAGATCCAGGTCAAGTGTTTCCATCCGGTCGAGCACCCGCTGCTGCCGGCCGCGGCAGGCGGCGACGTCGATTTCGAAATCGGCCATACGTACCTCGCTTGGTTTGTTATCATGGGAGTTGGTTCGCTTGCTGCCGGCTCGGGGAGTCGCAGCAACGACCGCCCACGCCCTGCACCAGAACCTCACTGCACCGAAAGCTCCCCGCACCACTCGACGTGAACCTATCCTCACGTCCGACAGGTGACCACCCCCCCGCAGTGAAGATGAGGAACCGGGAGTTGCCCGTGAACCACCGCCTGAAGTGCTTGCTCGCCGCCGTTTGCCTGGCCCCCTTGGCGGCTCACGCCGAGGACGAAGTCGACTACGCACGTCAGATCAAACCGCTATTGCAGGGCCGCTGTTACGGGTGCCATGGCGCGACCAGGCAGGAGTCGGACTTGCGGTTGGACACGGCAGCACTGGCCATCAAGGGGGGCGTCTCGGGACCGGCGGTGATCGCCGGGAAAAGTAGCGAGAGTTTGCTGCTGCAGGCGGTACGGAGAGATTCGGATGAGGTCTCGCCGATGCCCCCGGATGACGCCGGGCCGCCGCTGACCGCCGCGGAGGTCGAGCTGATTCGGCGCTGGATCGATGCGGGCGCGCCGCGTCCGGAGAGCGAAGAGGCATTTGCCGCCGCCGATCGCCGTGGCGACCACTGGGCGTTCCAACCGCTCGAACGGCCTCCCTTGCCGGAGCTTCGGGATGGTGACGCCGCCCGGAATCCCATCGACCTGTTTGTCCTGGCACGCTTGCACGCGGCGGGCCTGGCCCCCTCGCCAGCCGCCGACCGCCCCACGCTGACCCGTCGACTCAGCCTTGACCTGACCGGGCTGCCCCCGACTCCGGAAGAGGTCGACCTGTTCGCAAATGATGGCGAACCTGGCGCGTACGGCCGCCTGGTGGAACGTCTGCTGGCTTCGCCCAGGTATGGCGAGCGATGGGGGAGGCACTGGCTGGATCAGGCCCGCTACGCCGATTCGGACGGCTACACCAACGATGTGGCTCGAGTCATGTGGCCCTACCGAGATTGGGTGATCGATGCCTTCAATGCGGATCAGCCATTCGATGCGTTTACGGTCGAGCAGTTGGCGGGGGACCTGCTTCCCAACGCAACCACAGATCAAGTCGTGGCGACCGGCTTTCATCGAAATACGCAGCAGAATCGCGAGGGGGGGAGCGACGCCGAGCAATACCGGGTGGAAGCGATTGTCGATCGAGTATCCACAACGGGCGTCGTCTTCCTCGGCCTGACGCTCGGCTGCGCCCGCTGTCACGATCACAAGTACGATCCGATCAGCCAGCGCGAGTTCTACCAGTTGTTCGCCTTTCTCAATAGCCAGGACGAACCCAAGCTGACGGTGCCCCGATCCGGCCCGGAATACGAACAACTGTTGGAGGTACGGAAGGAGATTGCCGCCGCAGCGAAACGGCTCGACGCGATCGAAGCGGAATTGGCCGGCCAGCTTGATGCCTGGGAAGCTGAGCAACGACGCCAGGAGCCGCCTCCGGTGCAATGGGTGACTTTCGCGTCGCCGGACGTGCGTTCGGCAGGGGGCGCCACATTGACCAGGTTACCGGACGACTCAATCCTCGTCGGCGGCGATCTGCCCGAAACGGATACCTACACGATCGTCGCCAGCCCCGGCGTTCCTCGCGTCACGGCCCTCCGGCTGGAAGTGCTGACGCACGAATCGTTGCCCGGCGGCGGACCGGGCTGGGCCAGCAACGGGAATTTTGTCCTCAATGAATTGGAAGTCGCCGCGGTCGACATGAATTCCCCAGCGAACCGCCGTCGGCTGAACGTGGCCCGCGCGGAAGCGGATCATGCACAGCCCCGCTTCCCGATCACCGACGCCGTGGACGGTGTCGAGAAGACCGGTTGGGCAATCAACTTGAAACCCGGGACGTCAGGCAGCATTCACACGGACCGGACTGCCGTCCTGGTGCTCGAAGAACCTTGGTCCGGAGACGACGCCACGCGACTCGAAGTGACGCTACGCCACAACAACAAAGCCTACCTCATCGGCCGGTTTCGTTTGGCGGTCACCTCGGCTGCCGCGGAGTTGGTCAAGGCGGTACCTGACAATCAGCTTGCCGGGCTGCTGGCAACGCCCAAGCAGGAGCGGAGCGCCGAGGCCCAAGCCAAGATTGTCGAGATCTTCCAACAGCGGAATCCAAAGTGGTCGGCCCAGCAACAGCGACTGTCCCGATTGCAAGCAAAAGAGAAGCAACTGGCGTCCGCCGGCACGGTAACCACCCTGGTCATGCAGGAGCGATCGCAGCCGCGCGAGACGTTCGTCCACATTCGCGGCGACTTCCTCCGGCCGGGCCGGCGTGTCACCGCGGGCGTGCCGGACTGGTTGCACCCGTTGAAGGCCGAGCCGTCCCGCCCCACGCGCCTGGACCTGGCGCGTTGGCTGGTCGCAACCGACAATCCGCTCACCGCGCGGGTCACCGTCAATCGCATCTGGCAGCAGTTCTTCGGGCGAGGACTGGTCGAGACAGAAAATGACTTTGGCAGGCAATCCGCTCCGCCGTCGCATCCGCAATTGTTGGACTGGTTGGCGGCGGAATTCATCTCGAGCGGATGGCAAATGAAGCGTCTGCATCGTTTGATCGCGCATTCGGAAACCTATCGCCAGGCCTCGCACGCCAGGGCGGACCTGCTGGAGACCGATCCTAACAACCGCCTGCTGGCACGGCAAAACCGGCTCAGGCTGGAGGCGGAAGCGATCCGCGATTCGGCCCTGGCGGCCGCCGGGGTATTGTCCACCACGATCAAAGGTCCCAGTGTCTTTCCCCCGCAGCCTGACGGCGTGATGACGATGACCCGGAACCCCAATCGCAAATGGAATGTCAGCGAGGGTGAAGACCGTTATCGCCGCGGGATGTACACCTACTTCTGGCGATCGACGCCGCACCCGTTCCTGAAGCTGTTCAACGCGCCGGAGTCAAATACGACTTGCACGCGCCGCGATCGATCGAACACGCCGCTTCAGGCATTGACGCTGTTGAACGACGAGGCGTTCTACGAAGCGGCCCAGGCATTGGCAGCTCGCATTTTGCGTGACGCGCCTTCGGCGGACCCTGACAGACAGATTGCCTACGCGTTCACCACCTGCCTCGGTCGCCAGCCGAGCAGGGCGGAAGCGGGGGCCTTGCGACGGTTGCTCGCCGCCGAACTGGCGGAACCGCCGGGCGGCGAGCCTGGCGTCCGGTTCGCTCCGGCCAGCAACCTTCCGGACGGCGTCGATGCAATCCGCCTGGCTGCCTGGACGTCGGTTGCCCGCGTCCTTCTGAATACGGACGAATTCATCACTCGCGAATAGCACCCGAGTTCTCATGACAGACCACACCGAATTGACGCCCCTGTTGGCTCGGCGCGACTTTCTCCATCACTGCGGATTGGGACTGGGCAGTATCGGCCTGACCGCCTTGCTCGCCTCCGACGGGATCTTGTCCGCAGCCTCGCCTGCACCAGGCGACCCGTTGCAGCCCAAGGCGCCGCACTTTGCCGCCCCGGCCAAGGCGGTCATTCAACTGTTCATGGCCGGCGGGCCCAGCCAACTGGACCTGTTTGACGACAAGCCGAAGCTCAAAGAACTGAGCGGTCAGGTGGTTCCCAAGTCGTATACAGAGGGCAAACGGTTCGCATTTCTCAAGCCGGACTCCAAACTCCTGGGAACCCATCGGTCGTTCCAACGGCATGGCGAATCGGGCGCCGTCATTTCGGAAGCACTTCCTCATCTGGCCACCGTTGCCGACGACTTGTCGTTTATCAAGACGATGCACACGGACAACTTCAATCACGGTCCGGCGAAGCTGTTGGCGCAAACCGGCTACCAGACCTTCGGCCACCCCACACTGGGCGCCTGGTTGCTCTATGGACTTGGCAGCGTCAGCCAGGACCTGCCCGGCTTTGTGGTCCTGCAGTCCGGCCCGCGAGGTCCGCGGGGCGGGTCCTACCTGTGGTCGAACGGCTTCCTCTCCAGCAGCTACCAGGGCGTCCCGTTGCGGTCGCAGGGGGACCCGATCCTCAACCTGGGAAGCCCCCGCGGGATTTCGCCGGCTCGCCAGCAACGGGCCATTGAAACGGTGGCCGAATTAAACGGGTTGCGTTTCGCGGCCACCGGCGACCAGGAGATCGCGGCGCGGACGGCAAGCTACGAGATGGCGTTCCGGATGCAACGCACCGCGCCGGACCTGATCGATATCTCGGACGAGTCCGCGCACACCTTGGCAGCGTACGGCGTAACTCCCGGTCAGGCTTCGTTTGCCTTCAATTGCCTGTTGGCCCGCCGGCTGGTGGAACGGGGCGTCCGCTGTGTCACCCTGTTCCATACGGAATGGGATCATCACGGCGGCAACGAGAACCTGCAGGAGCATTTTGACAAGGTCTGTCGACAGGTTGACCAACCCACCGCGGCCCTGGTACGTGACCTCAAACAACGGGGAATGTACGACGAAACCCTGGTCGTGTGGGGAGGCGAATTCGGCCGCACGCCAATGGGCGAAGTCCGCAAATCGACCGGTCGAGATCACCACATTGAAGCTTTCTCGATCGCCCTGGGCGGAGGAGGTATCAAGCCCGGCATCTCGGTCGGTCAAACCGACGAGCTGGGCTTCTACCCCGCCGAAGAAAGCCAGCGGGTACACGTCCATGATCTGCATGCCACGGTCCTCCACCAACTGGGCCTGGACCATCTCAAACTGACCCACCGCTTTCAGGGCCGTGACTTCCGGCTCACCGATGTCGGCGGAAAGCTCGTGCACCAACTGATCAGTTAACGTCCGGTTGCCGCCGGCATCCCGCATACCACCACCCCCGCGGCCTCGCCCCCAGACTACTCGGTAGCCCCATTTGATGCCTCCACGAACCATCGCCATCGGCGACGTCCACGGCTGCTCGCGAGCACTCGCCGCGATCCTTGATGCCATCGCTCCGACCCCGCAGGACACGATCGTGACCCTGGGCGACTATGTCGACCGAGGCCCGGATTCGCGCGGCGTCATCAACTTGTTGATCGACCTGGTTGACCATTGTCGGCTCGTGCCTCTGTTAGGCAATCACGAACGAATGCTGATTGATTCCCATGAATCCCGCGAGTGTTTTGATTTCTGGATGCGCTGTGGTGGTCAGGAGACGCTGGACAGCTACGGCGGTGACCTGGCATTGATTCCGTCAACCCACATGGCGTTCTTCCAGGGGTGCCAGCGCTACTATGAAACCCAGTCGCACTTCATGGTGCACGCGAACTACGACCCCATCCTGCCGTTCGACGAACAACCGGACGAACTCCTCTTGTGGCAGCACGTCGTACGCACGGCCCCCCGGCGGCACGAGTCGGGCAAGACGGCCATCGTCGGCCATACGCCGCAGAGTTCCGGTGAGATACTGGATCTCGGCCACCTCATCGGCATCGACACCTACTGCGTCGGTGGTGGCTGGCTGACCGCGTACGACGCGGAATCCGGCAACCTTTGGCAGGCCAGCCGTGAAGGTCACTTACGCGCGCCAAACGGAACGACTCGGGAGTAGCGTCCGCACGTCATCCGCAGCATCCGTTCCTACCGTCGCCGCGGCCCGCATCTGCTTTCGATCTCCCGGCGACAGGGGCATCGCGGGCGACGTGATCACAGCACCGATCCGCCGGATGCCCAGGCCGCATTTGGGCCACGTACCGCATCACTGGCGGAACGCCCCACGATGGATTCCCGCAAGTCGGCGTTCTTGCCCAGTGTCGAGTTCGCATGAGCCGGCGGCGTGGTATAAACTGGCGCACCCCGTGGCCCTCTTCCGACCGTCATCGGGATGGTCCGCGAAACGCCAACCCGAAGCTACGAGCTAACGATGCCTCACCACGCACGAACCGTTTTGACTGTCCGCACACGGAGCGACTTGCCAGCGATCGCGGGGTTGATAGCGATCCTGGCCATGACGTGCATCCTGAAGGACGTCGCGTTACCAGGTGTGCTGCAGGCGGCACCCGAAGGTGCGTCACGGAAGCCGAATGTGATCTTGATCTACACGGATGACCAGGGCAGCGTGGACGTGAACTGCTATGGGGCGGAAGACTTGATCACGCCCCACCTGGACGGTCTTGCTGAGGCGGGCGTTCGTTTCACGCAGTTCTATTCCGCCGCACCCGTCTGCTCGCCGTCACGCGCAGCCCTGCTCACCGGCCGCTTTCCGCAGCGCGCCGGCCTGGCCAGCAACGCCGGCTCGAAACCCGGCTCGCACGGGATGCCGGCCGAACAAGTCACGATTGCCGAACTGTTGCGCGAGGCCGGCTACGCCACCGGGCATGTCGGCAAGTGGCACTTGGGATACGTCCCGGAGACGATGCCCAACGGCCAGGGGTTTGACTTCTCCTTCGGTCACATGGGTGGCTGCATCGATAACTACTCGCACTTTTTCTACTGGAACGGTCCGAACCGCCACGACTTGTGGCGGAACGGCAAGGAGGTCTGGGAGGACGGTGCTTTTTTTCCTGACCTGATGGTCCGCGAAGCGACCACATTCATACAGCGACACCGTGATCGTCCGTTTTTTCTCTATTGGCCCATCAACACGCCCCACTATCCACTCCAGGGGACGGACGCGTGGCGTAAGGCCTACGCGGACCTCCCATCGCCACGGAACAAGTACGCGGCATTCGTCTCCACCACGGACGAACGGATCGGACAGCTCTTACAACATGTTGATGACGCGGGCCTCCGCGATGACACAATCGTCATCTTTCAATCCGACCACGGCCATTCGACCGAAGAGCGGACGTTTGGCGGCGGCGGTCATGCCGGCCCCTATCGGGGTGCCAAGTTCAGCCTCTTCGAGGGCGGCATCCGTGTTCCCGCCATGATTCGTTGGCCGGGGCATGTTCCTGCCCGGGAGGTTCGCGAGCAACTGGCGACCGCCGTCGATTGGCTGCCGACCATCCTGGAGCTGTGCGGCCTCGACCCTGCCAGCCACAAGATTGATGGCCAAAGCCTGGTCCCCGTCCTCCAGAATCCGCAGGCGACGTCGCCGCACGCCCGCTTTCACTGGCAGTCCGGACGCGGGCTGGGCGGCGCCCCGCAGTGGGCCGTGCGGGAAGGCGAGTGGAAGTTGATCGGGAATCCGAGGGACACCAGCAATCAAGGACCGCTCACCCAGGACGACCGGCGGTTCCTCGTCGATCTGACACGAGACATCGGCGAGCGGCACAATCTTGCCGCGCAGCACCCCGAAGTCGTGCAGCGGCTGGAGGCGGCCCACGATGACTGGCTGCGTGACGTCACGGGCGCCGTAAACGACTAACGAATTTGCGTTCCGGCGAGCTGTTCCGGGTGCGCGTCCCGGCCGCCGCTTCCCCCTTGTGACGACTTTAGGCAACCCACCGACCTTGACTTCATTGTCTTCTTCCCGATCTCCATTGGAACTTTCCGGCTCCGCACTTCGCGAGCTTCTCGAGCTGTCACTCGAACAGCTCGAGTTGTTTCTCTCCGAGTTGCCCAACCAGGACGCCTGGAATGACGACCAGGCCGTGCAGGCCGCGCGGTCCGTAATGGAACCGATACCAGAGCGGGGGCGGCCCGCCGAATCGGTCCTGCGGCAGTTCTTTTCGACGGCGGTTCCGGTCGGTCTGAACACGACCGGACCGGGTTACCTGGCCTATGTGCCGGGCGGTGGACTGCCGCAGGCCGCCGTTGCAGACCTTCTCGCCGGCATCACCAATCGCTTCGTGGGGATCTGGTCGGCCGCTCCCGCCGTCGCCCAGATCGAAGCAACCGTGATCCGCTGGTTTTGCGACCTGATCGGCTACGCCGGCACGGCGGGCGGGTTTCTCACCTCCGGCGGTTCGCTCGCCAATCTCTCGGCGATCGTCACCGCGCGGCGGATTCGCGCCGGAGAAGATTTTCGACAGGCGTTGATCTACACTTCAAACCAGGCACACCACAGCGTCCTCAAAGCCGCCGTGCTGGCCGGCTTCCCCGTGGAGAATGTGCGCAACATCGCAACGGACGAGCGATGGCGCGTGCGGCCCGATGCGTTGGCCGCCCAGCTCGATCGGGACCGCAAGGCGGGTGGGCGACCGTTGATGATTGTCGCCCATGCCGGCACCACCAATACGGGCGCCGTGGACGACTTGGATGCGCTGGCCGAACTCGCCGACCGCGAACGACTCTGGCTGCACGCGGATGCGGCGTACGGCGGCTTCTTTATGCTGACCGAACGTGGCCGGCAGTGCCTCAGCGGTCTGGCGCGGGCAGACTCGGTGACCCTCGATCCGCACAAGAGCCTGTTCTTGCCCTACGGCACGGGCTGCCTGCTGGTCCGCGATCAACAGCACTTGCGGCAGGCCCATGCGATGGACGGCGACTACCTGCCAACCCTCTCCGATGATCCGGAGTTTGTCGACTTCTCACAAATCTCCCCCGAACTGTCACGCGACTTTCGCGCCTTGCGGATCTGGCTGCCGATCCAACTACATGGCGTCGCCCCATTTCGCCGGTTGCTCGACGAGAAGCTCGACCTGGCCCGTTTTGCCGCTGCGGAACTGCGGGCACTGGACGCCGAGCTCGTCGATACACTGGAGATCGTGGCTGAACCGCAACTCTCCATCCTGGCCTTTCGGCTGCGTCGCAAGGGGATGGACCGGGAGGCCAACAATCGCCTGAATCGGCGGTTTCTGGACTCGATCAACGCACCGCGCCGCGTCTACCTGAATTCCACGATGCTGGATGGCCGGTTGGTGATCCGCATCTGTGTTCTTTCGTTCAGGACGCACCTGGACCGCGTGCGCGAGTGCCTGGAGTTGATCCGGCGGGCTGCCCGGACGTTGGCCGAGTGAAGGCAGGGCGGATACCTCTTCGAGGATGCAAACGTATTCGCCGCGCATCTCCGTGGGAACACGTTCCCGTCCGGTTTGTGCAGCTTTCGATGGAACCGGGGCCAACGCCCAACGGCTGATGAATGGTCCCCTTCAGCCGTTTCAACTTGCATCCTTTGATTCCTGCGGCTATCTTCAGCTAATCGCCCCACGTCATCTGCGTTCTGCAACGGGCAGTTATTTTCTTTATTCCTTCTACTGGCTACATCTGCAGCAGGCAGAGCGGTGGCGTTCTATTCCTATTTCTTCATTCAGGAGACGATCTCATGAAACGCTCGAATGTAAGGGAATCCGGCCGTCGTCGCGGCTTCACCCTGGTCGAATTATTGGTGGTGATTGCCATTATCGGCATCCTGGTCGCCCTTCTGCTCCCGGCCGTGCAGGCGGCCCGCGAGGCGGCTCGCCGGATGTCATGCGGCAACAACTTGAAACAAATCGGCCTCGCTTGCCACAACTACCACGACACGTACAAGGTCTTTCCGCCGGGTGGCGTGACGCCCGGAAACTGCTGCGGAACCCCCAGCGCCGGCACCTGGACGCTGTTCCTCCTGCCGTTCTTCGAACAGCAGCCGCTGGCCGACCGGTATGACTTCCGACTCTGGAATGACGCGAACCCCGGCCGCAGTGGTCAAACGGGCGGCGTCAACGCACAGGTCTGCTTGACACGAATTCCATCCTTCGTGTGTCCCTCCGACATCAACACCAAGACCAATGAGCGTCCCGAGAGTGGGCCGGGTAACGGGATGCGCTTTGCGCCGGGTTCCTACCGGGCGGTCAGCGGCGCCTCCACCGGCGCTTGCTGGTTGGATGCCAACCAGTCGAATTCGTTCTGCACCGCCAATCGCGGTGTCCTTCACCATATCGGCGGACGGCACCTCAACCGCAACGGTGGTGGGCAGTTCGACGCCGAGAGTTTTTCGAGCATCATCGACGGTACTTCCAACACGCTGCTGGTCGGCGAGATGCACACGCGCACGCGAAACCGCCGGCGGACGTTCTGGGCGTACACCTACACCTCCTACAATCAATCCTCGATCACCGTGGGACAACCGCGCGTGCTGCTGGGCGACTACGACCGCTGCGTGGCCGTCGGCGGCAACGGTGGCAGCAACTCCTGCAAACGCGGTTGGGGCAGCTTCCATCCGGGCGCCCTCCAATTCGCACTTGCCGACGGCTCCGTCCGCGCCATCGCGGAAACCGTCGATATGGGGATCGGCCGCAACAACACATCCGTCAACAGCATGGGCGTGCTACCGGCGATGGCCTCGATCCAGGGTGGAGAGTCGTTCCAGATGCCCGAGTAGCAATCCTCTCCAGCTCACCTTCCGGCTCGGCTTGCGAGCCGATCCATCCAATCCACAGAAGGACTTTTGTGATGAGTCGCTTACTTTGCGTGGCATTTGCCCTTGCTACCCTGACGGGCTGCGGCGGCCAACTCACCACGGCCCCCGTCAGCGGGACGATCACCTTGAACGGCGAGCCGCTCGCTGATGCCTCGGTTACCTTCACCCCGGCAGCGACGGGAATCGAAGCGCCCGCCTCGAACGGGCGAACCGACGCCGGCGGAAACTTTACGCTCGAAGTAACGGCAACCGGTGACCGCGGGGCCGTGCTGGGCAAGCACGTGGTCACGGTCGCGCGCATTGAGGAAGAAAAGGAGGGCGAGGACGCGGATGTGATCGACCCTAACGCGGATACGTCGCTTCCCCCGCATGATCTCAACTTTGAGGTCAAGGCTGGAGAGAATGTCGCGAACTTCAACCTCGGCGAGGCGGGCGCGTGATCAGACGTCGCGGCGGGCACGCAACGCTCACTTGGTCGCTGCGCGCGCGGACTGGAGACGTCCGCCCCCAGCCATGCCCTCAGGGTCACGGGGAGTTGCAGCGCGACCACGCTCCCCGCGCCGTCGCGACGGTGCTCGTCCTCGCCAGCCTGACATTCGCCGCGATTGGGGGTTGCCGGCCGGGAACTCCGCCAGCGGGGTCGAGTGCCCCGGCCGGTTCGCGGGACCTGCTAACGCTGGCGGAAGTCGAACGGAATGCCGAGCAACAGGTGGTTTCGATCAAGGTCTTTGGATCCGACATTTCCGATGCTGAAGTTGGCCAGATCGCCCAGTACCCGACGCTGGAATCCCTCACGCTGCAGGAGTGCAGATCACTGACCAATGCCGGCATGCAGGCGCCGGGCCAACATCCGGCCCTGAGGTCGCTTTCCGTGATCAACATCGATCTCGACGACACGGGCCTCGCGCACCTCGGCGCCTCGACGTCGCTGGAATCGCTCCTGCTGGGCCAGACGAAGGTCGCCGGCAGCGGGCTTGCCGAGCTGGCCAATACGCCGCTCGCCGAGCTGACCGTGCATAGTCGGATCGCCACGACGGATGAACTCGCCGCGCTGACGCAACTCACCGGCCTCCGCCAGCTCGAACTGCACTGTCCGCAAGTCCGGCTGGGCGACCTCCCGTCGTTCGCCCCGTTAAAGCATCTTGCGTCGTTGATTGCGACACGCACTCCGGCCGGGCCCAACGGACTCGACCCGCTCCGGGATCACCCCAGCCTGCAGATCATGGAACTCAATGCCGAAGGTCTTGGGGATGCGTCGCTGGCGACACTGAATACGATCCCGAGTTTGCGGGAAGTGACCCTCATTCGGGGCGACATGACCAATGACGGCTTGCAACACCTGGCGATGCCCAACCTCCGCTCGCTGGCTCTCATCGGCTGCCTTCGCATTACTGATAAGGGACTGGCTCATTTGAGCGGCCTGCCGAGCCTTGAAAGGTTGGACCTGACAGAGTCGGGCGTCACCGGCGAGGATCTGACGGGGCTCGGCGCGATCACGACCCTGCGTGAAGTCATCCTCTCCGGTACGCAGTTTCGCGGCAATGACGCATCCCTGGCCGCCCTCAAGGCGCTCCTGCCCGAATGCCAGGTTCAGATCTTGCGAGGGTGATCGCGGCGCATCCCGCCGGCGTCCGGCAGGATCAACACACGCCGATCAGCGGGTCGGATTTTCGTACCAGAAGACACCCAGGTTGTGGCGTTCCTCACAAGTCAGCACGTCCAGGTCGCCGTCGTGATCCAGGTCGAGCAGTTCGAGGCGGTCAAATTTGATGCCCCGCTCTCCACTGATTTCGTGATCGCGCCAGCGCCCCTCCTCGCGACCGTCCGCGTCGCGGGTCAGCCAGCGGACACCGGACAACGGCGGTTCGGCGTGCTCGCAACTGAAGACAAGATCCATCTGTCCGTCGAGGTTGATGTCGCCGATCGCAACCCCTTTGCCGCTCCCACAGTTCGGCGGCATGGCAATTTCCTGGTGAGCCCAGGGCGGTTGGCGGCCGCCCTGGCTACGAAACCAGGAAATGCCGCGGCCTTTCACGGCGGCGACCAGATCCAGCTGTCCGGTTTGCCGCAATGCGCCGGCAGCCAGAAACATCACCTCGCGGTCGTCTCCGCCTACCCGGTGTTGAGCCCAATCCGCGTCGCCGCGCAAGCGAACGTCGTCTGCGCCCGGGTTTTCCAGCCACAGTAAACCTCGTGTGGGCCCCTTGCGGTCGGTCGCCAGGATGTCGAGGTCTCCATCGGCGTCCATGTCACGCGCCTGCAGCGACATGATCCAACCGGCCCGGTAAAGGCGATGATAGGTCCACGCGTCAACGTCGCGAGGATCCTCTGGCGCCTCCAACCACCCGATCGCCGCTTGTGCCCCCTTCGAACCCACGACCAGATCGACGCCGTGCTGCCCGTCCACCTGCATCGGCAGCCCGAACATCCATGATTGCTGCTGCTGAGTGCAGGGCAGGGCGGTTGTCAGCCACGCCGAGCCCTGCAGGTAGTGCGGGGCGGCGGGGGCCCAATGAACAAAGACCGTCCTGGTCCGCCCCTCACAGCAGCTTACCACGTCCGTCCGTCCATCCTGGTCCAAGTCGACGAAGACGGCGTCCTCGGGCGACTTGACTTGCCCGACGGTCACCGCGGGCCAGCGACTGCGGACCTTCGTCTTTTCCGGTTGCAGGTAGACCCGGATCTGCCCTCCTTCTTCCCACCCGGTGGCGATGTCAAGCAGCCCATCCCCATTGACGTCGGCCAGGCGCACACCGTCGGCACCGCGCGAAGAATCATCGATCGTGTGGCGCGGCCATTCACCGGCACCCGCAACCTGCACTGCCAGGATCAGCACCAGGCCCAGTATCCAGTCGTGTCGCAACATGATGTTCCCCGTCGTGTATCTTGTGTTCCGCGTCCAGCCCCGGGACTTAACGGATGCGACGGGCCTTGCAAGTCGCGATCGGGCCGGCAACGACCAGGCCGCCACTGGTGCGTCGCCTGCCGATCGGCGTGCCGCACGATCCCGTCCATTCGCATCCAGGCAGACGATTTGCAGGCCAAACATGTTCCAGTTGGCGACACGTCAACAGCAGCTTCTGCAGATCCAGCCGTGCGGCCGAGCAAGCAGTCGTTGAGGCACGTTCGCGCATATCGTGACAGACCACATGACGTCACGCACAGCATGATCTAAAAAGACCCGTCGCCGCTGTTCCGCCTGCTATCGTAATCCGTGTTGAAGCGTGTTTGAAGGCACTTCGCACCGTCGACGGTGCCTAGTCCGGAAAAATGCAATTTTGTATCATCGAGGGCATGGCGACTGCAAAGAAATCCAATGACGACAAGTCGGCGGCTGGCGGCATGCGTGTCCTGGTTGTAGACAACGACCACGCCCTGGCCCATTCCATGGCCGAGAGCCTGGAACGCGTCGGGTATCCGTGCACCGTCGCCACGTCCGGCACGGAGGGGGTCGAACGCGTCGAAACCGACCATTTCGACATCGTCTTTACCGATCTCCGGATGAGCGACATCGACGGCATGGGCGTCCTGGCCAGTTCCAAGAAGGCGCTTCCGGACGCCGAAGTGATTGTCGTCACCGGCCATGCTTCGGTGCCAACCGCCGTGCAGGCGATGCAGCAGGGGGCGTTCAATTTTCTTGAGAAGCCGACGACTCCCGAGCGGATGCGGGCCATCGCGGAGAAGGCGGCCGACGCGGTCCGCCTCCGCCGCGAGAACCTCGAACTGACCCAGCGGTTGGATGAGAAGTTCGGTTTCGAGGGAATCATCTACGCCAGCAGCAAGATGAAGGACCTCATCGATCGGCTCAAAAGGATCGCGCCCACCGACGCCACCGTGCTGATCACGGGCGAGAACGGCACCGGCAAGGAACTGGTCGCACAAGCCATCCACCAGAACAGCCCCCGCAAGAACAAACGGATCGTGGCCCTCAATGCGGGGGCCGTCGCGGAGAATCTGGTCGAGAGCGAGCTGTTCGGGCACGTCAAGGGAGCCTTCACCGATGCCGTCACGGACCGTGTCGGGGCCTTCGAGTATGCCAACGGGGGCACCCTGTTTCTTGATGAAATCGGTGACATGCCGTTAGCCACGCAGATCAAGCTGCTGCGTGTGCTGGAAGAACATCAACTGACCCGAGTGGGAGACAACAAACCCAGTAAGGTCAACGTTCGCATGATCTCCGCCACGAATCGGAACCTGGAAGAATCGATTGCCAAGGGCAACTTCCGCCAGGACCTCTATTTTCGGCTCAAGGTCGTGACGGTCAACCTGCCGGCACTTCGCGAACGGCGCGAAGACATCGTGCCCCTCACGGAACACTTTCGCAAACAGTTCAACAAGCGGCACGGCAAGTCGATCAAGACCGTTTCGCCCGCCGTGATGCGGAAATTGTTCGGTTACGACTGGCCGGGCAACGTCCGCCAGCTTCGCAATGCCGTCGAGACGATGATCGTCCTCGATGTCGACGGCACACTGGACGTCGATGACTTGCCCCCTGAGCTCATGGATGTCGAAGACGGCCCGATCGTCGCCGGCGACGGCCCCCTGGGACTGATCGGCCAGCCGATGGAAGCCATTGAGAAATGGGCCATTGAACAGACGCTCAAGTTGACCAGCGGCAACCGTGAAGAGGCCGCCCGCATTCTCGAAATCGGGGCCCGGACCCTGTACCGCAAGCTCGACAAGTACGGCCTGAGTTAACGCGCCGCGCCCCTGCGCGAGGGCGCCGCGGGGAAGGCCAACGGCGCCGCGCACGATCACCGACTCGCACCTTTCTACGATTGGGAACCGGATGCCCGAGATCAAGCAACTGCCACCCAGCGTCATCAACAAGATCGCCGCAGGTGAGGTGATCGAACGGCCCGCGAGTGTTGTCAAGGAGATTGTCGAGAACGCCGTTGACAGCGGTGCCACGCGGATCGATGTGTCGATCGAACAAGGTGGCGCACAACTGATCCGAGTCGCCGACAACGGTTGCGGGATCGCGCCCGAACAGCTCCGCCTGGCGGTCGCCAGCCACGCCACCAGCAAGATCCAGGACGCGGACGATCTATTCAGCGTGCACACGTTCGGTTTTCGCGGCGAAGCACTGGCGTCGATTGCCGAGGTCAGCCAGATGCATATTCGCAGCCGTCTGCCCGACGAGCAGGCGGGCGCCGAGCTGGAGATCAACGGCGGCCGCCAGAGCGAAGTCAGCCCCTGCGGTTGCCCGCCCGGAACGATCATCGAGATCCGCAACCTGTTCTTCAACACGCCCGTCCGGCGGAAGTTCATGAAGACGACGCAAACGGAACTGGGTCACGCCACCGAAGCCTTCACACGCATCGTCCTGGCACATCCCAACGTCCATTTCACGCTGCGGCACAACGACCGGGTACTCCACGACCTGCCGCCTGTCGAGAGCTGGCGCGAGCGGATTGCCGCGTTTTTTGGTGCGGAGCTGGCAGAACACCTGATCTGGGTCCAAAGTGAAGAATCCGATGTCAGAATCGCCGGCTTCGTAGCGGATCCGGAAATGAGCCGCTCGAATAACCGCCTCCAGTACCTGCTACTCAACGGCCGCTTCATCCGCGACCGGTCGCTGCAGCATGCCCTGGGGGAAGCCTACCGCGGCCTGTTGCTGACCGGCCGGTTTCCCATTGCGTTTATCCGGATCGACCTGCCGTCGGACACCGTTGACGTCAACGTCCATCCGACCAAGATCGAAGTGCGGTTCCAGGAGGCTGGCCGGCTCTATAGCCAGCTGCTGGCCACGCTGAGAAACAAGTTCCTCTCGACCGACCTGACCGCCAAGGTTCAACCCGTGGGAGTCACGCCGCCGGCGAACTCGTCCCAGGATCCTCACGCCGCCTCCCGGCATCGCCGCGATGTGGCTGACTGGGCGCGAGGCAGCACGGGGGCCGGCCATGGTGGAGCCCCACCAGCCGGGACCACCCCGCCGGCTGCAACCGCTCCGGCACTGCCGCGACAATCCCGGCTGGGGCTCGGATACGCCACCACTGGCCACACGCCGGATTTCATTCCGTTCGGCTCGCGCGACGCGCCGGCAACCCCCGGCGATCCCTCGGCTGGCCTCCCCGCCGCCGGCAACTCACCGGGTTCCCCAGCCGCTGCCGACGTGCCGACCACCGATCATGCGTCCGCCGACCCGACAGGAACCACCCGCGCAGCCGACCATCTCGACGGCCAGATCCAACAGGCCACCGGCTCCGCGCCGCTCGGTCTGCAATTACACAATCGCTACCTGGTCACCGAAAATGAGGAAGGGATGCTGGTCGTCGATCAACACGCCCTGCACGAGAGGATTCTCTACGAGCAGATTCGGAACAAGGTGCTGGCGGGGAAGCTGGAAACCCAGCGGCTGCTTGTCCCGGAAACCGTGGCCCTGACGGCGGCAGAAGCCGCCGCGGCACTCGACGCCAAAGAGACACTCGCCCAAATGGGAATCGAGATTGAGGCGTTCGGCGGCGACACGATCCTCATGTCCGCCTACCCCGCCATGCTCTCAAATATGCGACCTAACGACCTCTTGCGGCAGGTCGTCGACCTCCTGATCGAAGGCGGCAAGAGCCCGGACCGCCGGGATATCCTCGACGAACTACTGCACATGATCTCATGCAAGGCGGCCATCAAAGCCGGCGATCGGTTGTCGAACGAAGAGGTCTCTGCGCTGCTCGAACAACGGCACCACTTCCAAGACAGCCACCACTGCCCGCACGGGCGACCGACGGCATTGGTGTTTACGAGAGAGGAACTGGATAAACGGTTCCGCCGCATTTAAGACGCGCCGGCAACGAACCTCCGCCGTTCCGCCCCATTCGGCAACGATCATCAGCAGGGTGGATCGCCCGTGGGGCCAAACCCCGGCGAGCCACTTACCGCCGGCAACAAACATTGTCGTCAACGGTGGCTGCACCGGATGCATTCAGAAGCGACCGGCGAGCTGCTCAGGGGGGCTATTCCACGAACCCGGAAATGCCGTATCGTCCTGCGCCTTCTCGTAGTGTTCGCGGCAATGGGGGCAGCCCTCCAGGTGGGTCTTCACCTGACTCATGACCCCCGCGTCCAGGCTGCCGGCGATGTAACCCGGCAGGAGCGATTTCACGGCAGTGCACGTCATCTTGCCCATGCCGCGGACGCCGGCCGGTTGGCGAGCGAATTGGGAGACGACTACCCCGCCCGCCAATAAGATCACCAAGATCCCGCCGGCGAGGCCCGCCACGGCGACCCGGCGACGATCCCGTCGGCGGCCCTCGATTCCCCGGACGGTTCGAGCCAACGTACCCGGCGGACAGGACTCCCAGTCGGCCGCTGCGGGCGTCTGCCCGCTGTCGGGATCGCTGCGATCCGAGAGACGATGCGCGCTGGATTGGGGAGATCCGTCTGGATGGCTCATGGCTGGATCGTCCTGATTGCTGCTGGCTGCGTCGCTTTGCTTGCTCATGGCTGCACGACAAATTGGCTCAAGGCTGCACGATTGATGGGCTCAAGGCTGCACGTCTGATGGGCTCAAGGCTGCACGTCTGATAGGCTCAAGGCTGCACGTCTGATGGGCACACGCCGGACCGCTTGACCAACGCGAGCTCCGCGATTCGGCGCCCTCGCTGGGGAACCGCAACCCGCTTGTTGCCGAGTGACAACTTCGAGACTGGGACAAGCCTTCTTTCTGATCATCGCCGCTGCCTTCGATCTACTCTGTGAAAGAACCCACATTAGCGAAAGTAATTGGGGGCCGGCCGAGCTTTTCCGACCTGCGGTTCGGCACGGTCCCCGCCGCCGGGATTGGTTGGCACCGGGACACTCACGCTGTCCGCCATCTGCTTCAGATCGATCACGGTCACCCGTTTCCTGCCAACCTTGATCCATCCGGCCGCTTGAAGTTCCCCCAAATTCACCGTCACCGTCTCGCGCGTCGCCCCAATGATGCTCGCCAGATCCTGGTGTGAAAGCTTGAGCGCAATCTCAATCCCGTCTCCCGATTCCTTCCCGTATTGCTCGACCAGCTCCAGCAGCAGGTGCACGAGCTTGTCGCGATTCGAGTGGAACAGCAGGTATTTCAGACGCCGTTCGATCCGCTTTCGACGAAGCCCAATCAGCTTGGTAATCCCCAGCGAGAGTCCGGGATACTCGACCATCATCTGTTGAACCTGATCGCGGGGAATCAGCAGAACGGTCGACTTCAAAACCGCTTCGGCGTACTCTTCGCGCGCATCAGGTTCAAGAATGGCAAGCTCACCGAACACTTCTCCGGGATCAATGAATGTCAGAATGCTTTGCTTGCCGTCCGGAGTGAATCCGCAGATCTTGACGCGTCCGGCCGCCAGGAGGAGCATGCCGTCGGCCGCGTCGGCCGGCAGATAGACCGGCGACCCGCGCGGGACCTCTCGCATCCGGCACCGCGACTCCATGCGGTGCAACTGTTCGTCCGAGAGCGGGCCGAACAAGTCGCAGCGTTTCAGGGACCAGTACTTTTCCGTCATCGCAATCGGTTCCAGGTGCCGCCTCGGATACCACCCGATTGTAGTCGTTAACAATCGCAGGTGTATAGACGAGCTGCGATGCCTTCAATGCGACTCGGTCATCCATGACGGGGGCCAGCAAGGAATGGAGATTCCGTCTACAATTCACGGGATGAGCGATCCGACTCCCACCCAGCTACCCAACGGCTACGCCCTCGTCGACGGCGTGAAGATGCACGCCGCACAGGGCGACCGGTTTCAGATTCCACACGTTGCCATGCGACGCCACGTGGCCGCCGGCGATTTTGTCGAAGTCCGTATCGACTCGGCCCGCTTCTCCGTGCCGCCTGACGCACACGCCCAGTGCGACTGCCCCCAGTGCAACGAGCCGACTTCGAATCCGATCCTCTGCCATGAAGAACCGGGTAGCCTGGTGCCCATTCCTCGTCAGCAGGTCCCCGCGCGTGGCTGGGGTGAACAGTTTTGGATCCATGTCACGGCCAGGGAAGGGGAGTGGCTGACCGGGTTGATCGACAACCGGTTGCACGAATCCAGACTGCATGACCTGCACCAAGGTGACTCGCTCACAATTCACGAAGACCACATTCTGGCGGTTCACCGCAGCAACCATCAGGACCTGTTGTTGCGGATGTCGCAAGACGAGCTGGTAGCCTTTGGGCAATGGCTCAAGGACCAGGGACTGATCCCCTGACCGCAGCCCGCTGGTTGTAACTCGGCCCCGACACGCCCGCCCGTGCCGTCGCGCGTCGTGGCCCATGAAGTCATGCCGAGATTGGCTCGGCGAACGTTGCTCTGCACTGCCACGCTCACCGGGCGACGATCTAACGGTCCTTCTCGGAAAATCCCATGCGAGTTTTCTTATGAGCTTCTCCTGGAACTATCCAATCTACCTGCTACCTCACGACCGGGGCTACGCATCCCTGGTCGACCAAAACGGCGAGCAACCGGTGCATTCGCTGATCGTCTGCACCGAGCCGCAGTTGGGGATCGAATTGATGGGTCAGTTTTCGCTCCTCGGGGCTCCGCGGGCCCTGCGGAGTCCGCGTGAATTCCGTTGGCTCCTGCAGAGCTTGAAGGCCCCGGTCACGTCGGTCGCTTTCGATCCGAACCCGACCGATCACGCCATCAATGCCGAGTGGCAAGCCACCGTCAGCGACCTGCTGACCCGGCACCTGCCAAACGACCTCTCGCCCTGGGACTACCCGATCTTTGCCGTTGGTCAGGAACGGGGCTTTGCCTGCATCGAAGCAACCTCCGATGCGGCCGCCGCCATGCAGGCCTTGGGAATCTTTACCTCGGCAGAAAAAGCCGAAGCGTACTTGCGTGATGCCGAGCAGGAAGGGAGCCTGCTGGAGTTGACCGACCTGGAAATGACCGTGACGTTTCTGTCGGCCTTACAAGCCGAAATCGCCGCCGTCGCCATCGATCCGAAGATCGTCGGCGGCCAGCACCGGACCGAACACTGCCTGGGGATCGACGTGCTGCTGACCAAGTACCTGGTCAGCGAACCGTCGTAGAGCGGCGTACCGCGCCGTCCAGCCTGCTGCCCGCGGACGCCCAGCGGTGGAACGGGGCATGCAGCCGCCCCGCAATGCGATGGGATGGGATCGGATCGGATGTGAGCCGACCGCTCGGCGCCGGCCTACGAATCGCCGGCCGCAGGAGCTGCCGCCTCCTCCACGGCGGCCGGCACGGGCCCTGGATCCTGGGCCGGAGGTGGCGCGCCGAGCGTCTCCTGCAACTGCCTGACCGCCTCGCCCATCGCCTTGGTCGCCGCGACCTGACGGTCCGGTACCAGTCCGCGGAAGCGGGCAGGAAAGCCCCGCCCGGCGATACCATTCCTTGCGCCGGCCTGCTGCATCAGCATCGTGGCGGCGGCCGGCATCGGCCGGCTGAGAGGCTCGCCGTTCGCGCGATACAGGCTGCCTGTGTTCAGCCGCATTCCGCCAAGCCCCATCGGCAATTCGACAAGCTCGACCAGCGCGCCCTGGCCGGCCGTCGGCTGGCCGACCAGCACGGCCCGCTGGTTGTCTTGCAGTGCCGCCGCAATCCATTCAGCCTGCCCGGCCGTACTGGGGTCAATCAAGACGGCCATCGGCCAACCCGCGAACAACTGTTCCGCCGCAGAAGCAAACGCTCTCTGCCGATCGGCATCCAGCACGTGTCCCAGCGGGCCCGCCCCCAGCAGCAGATCGGCCACCATGACGGCATGACGCAACTCGCCCGCTTGCGTGCGGCGAAAATCGAGGATCACGGCTCGGCAGCCGGCCGCCCGCACCTGGCTCGCAACGCGCCGGAGTTCCGCGGGGGTGCTGCCGCGGAGCGACTCGAATTTCAAATAGGCGATGCGCGGGTCGACCTTCGACGTATACCGCCAATCCTGTTGGTCGTCACGTTCGACGCCCAAAACCGTGTCGAACGGAACCACGCCGCGCACCATATTCAGCGTCCGCGTTTCCTTCTCATTCGGGCGGCGGACGACGACGGTGGTCGGCTTACCCGCCTGACCGCGAAGCAACTTGACAACACGCGTCAACGGCATGTCCTTGGCATCGATGCCGTCGATGGACACCATCAGATCGCCGTCGCGGCCGCCGGCATTCCAGGCCGGCCCTCGCGGAAAGGCCTTGTTCATGACCGGGTACGAATCCTTGACGGACAACTGAATTCCGATACCCACGTACTGGTTGTCTCGCAACTGTTGCTGCACATAGAATTCGGAAAGCGGTATCAGGCTGGGAATTGCTCCGCCCGCCATCTCCGCCGCGAAAAACCGGCGCCCGACAGCCCGCCGGAGAATTCCCTCGATGCCGGCTCGCCGGGCCGCCTCGGCCGACAACCCGTGATCCTCCAATGCCCTGTCAAGCTGCTCCTGCAACAGCCGAGACAACCCTTCCGGGCTGGACTCCTCCGACAGCCTTCGCGCCAGCCCGCGCGGCGTTTCTTGCTTTGCGACGGCGTAGACTGCTTGGACAGCGGCTTTGAGCAGTTCTTGCCGCGTTGGCGGGTCGACGTGCCGGCGGAGGATGACCTCCGAAATGGCAAACCACTGTTGGACGGCTTCGCCGGGTGCCGTCGCTGCGGCCTCCTGAGCAGACAACCGGACGCCCCCCACGGCAGCCAGCCCCCCCATGAAAAGAATTGCCGCCGCCACCGGTGCCGGCTTTCGCCGCCGTGCTATCTGACGAGAGATCATGCTCAAAGTCTCCGGAGGTCTGACGATATGGCGAACCCGCCTTTCTTGAACGGTACCCATTTTGTTGCATTGACGCAATCAAATCCGTTAAAGTGCTGAGCTGACGACTTGCTGTCGTGCCGAGCCGAATACCATTCCTCTTTTCGTGGAGTCCCCCGACGATGCGTGATGCCAATTGCCCCGAATGCCAAAGCGATCTTGTCGACCGCCGCGAATTTGTCAAGCGCGCCGGCGCCACGACCCTCGCTGCCACCGCCACCTTGCCCCTGGTCGGCGCCGCGGCGACCAGCCAGGCCGCACAACCGGCCGACACCAACTCGACCGTCAAGCAACTCCACGCATCTCTGTCGGCAGACCAACGGAAGGAGATCTGCTTCCCTGTGGATCACAAGCTGCGACATCGGATCAGCGCGAATTGGAAGATCACCGATCCAACAATCGGCGACGACTTCTACACCGAGGAACAGCGTAAGTTGATCGACAAAGTGGTCCACGAAACGACTAGCGGTGACGGCTACGACCTGCTCCGTAAGCAGATGCTGGCTGACGCGCCGAAAGGATTCGAGTCGTATCATATTGCCATTTTTGGCGAACCGGACGACAAGAACTTCCAGCTCGAACTGACCGGCCGCCACCTGACGCTGCGAGCCGACGGCAACCGTCAGGACAAAATCGCCTTCGGCGGACCAATCGTATATGGTCACGGAGAATCCGACCCGAAGCAGAACCTGTTTCACTACCAGACGAAGCGGGTTAACGAAGTCTTCCACGCCCTGGATCCTGACCAGGCAAAGCAGGCGCTCGTCCCGAAGGCGCCGCCGGAATCGCGCGTCAAAATCCAGGGCGAAGGCGGCTCGTTTCCGGGCGTGAATGTCGGGACGCTCGCTTCCGACCAGAAGGAACTCGTCGAATCGGTCCTGAAGACGCTCCTCGCCCCTTACCGCGAACAGGATGTCAAGGAAGTGTTCCGGATCCTCAAAGCGACCGGCGGCCTGAACAAATTGCACATGGCGTTTTACCAGGAAGACGATCTGGACGACGACAAGGTGTGGGACATCTGGCGCGTGGAAGGGCCTTCGTTTGTCTGGCATTTCCGCGGAGCGCCGCACGTGCACGCCTACATTAACATTGGCGTCCTGGGCTAGACGCCCCGCTGGAGCGGGTCATCAACAACATCCCCAACGCAGCCTGGCACTCGCTGCAGGCGACTCGAGTGAGTCGTGCTCTCGTCATGCCGCGGGTGATGGCTGTGCCCGACGTAATGCGGTCCGGCCTGAGGTAGGAAGCTGTCACCAACGACCTCCTGCAAGTCCGTGCCGCTGATTTTCGCGCGTCGTATGTGACGCGTTCCACGGTGGGTTGACTGGCCCCGCATAAACAGGTCGGGATCGATCGGACTGAGCTTGAAGTCCGGTGTCAGATTGTCGAAAATCGGCGGCGTTCAGGGCGTGCCGTTACGGTGCGTCTGAACGTCCGGCCGACGGGTCGTCGCCGGAAATGGATTGTCATTCAGGGAAAGGAATCACTCGGATGGATCACACCGGCCGCCATGTCTTGCTCGTCGCGCTCAGCCTCACCTGCTCGTTTGCCGCTGCCCAAACCGACGGTACTCAGCCAGAACGCAACCGTTTGCAGGGCCGCTGGCGAATCACGGAATTGGTCGACGATGGGTCGGTCATTCCGGCTGATCGGATCAAGCTCTGGCTCCCGTCGGGCGGCCGAGTCGAGATCGTTGAGAATGGGCTGATCTTCACCGACCGGCTGGACGGCAAGAAGCGGATCAAGACCTTCTCGATCGACCCCGCGACGTACCCCAAGAGAATTGTCTTCGTCGCCCAGGAGAAGGTCGAGAGTCAGGGAATCTACAAATTCGATAACGAACGCCTGGTGGTCTGCCTGGGGATTCCGACGCTCACCGCCTTTCCCACCGATTTCTCGGCACACCAGGGTTCACGTCGCATGCTGTTGGTCTTGGAGCGGGATACGGAGCGGCCGGCGGAAGTCCAACTGGCCGATCTCCCGCCACCACCGATGCGCCCGACCGCGCCGCCGGCACAACTTCCGGCTCCCCCGTCCCAGCCCGCTCCAGCGACACCAGCCACCACCACGCCCGTCCCGGCAGCCCTCTCAGACAGTGACGTGGCCAACTTGATCGTCGGTACCTGGCGTCTCAGCGACGGGGCAGGGTTGCTGGACGTTACCTTCGACCGGAATGGAACGTTCCGCAGTTCGCGGGAGTCGCTTGAATTGAGCACGTTCCATTCGGTATTTGTCCAAACCCCGGTCTCCTCCGGTACCTGGGGCGTAAAGCAAGGCTCGTTGACAACGCATGTCACCAAGTCGACTCGGCCGGACCGAGTCGGCCAGACGATCGCGCTGCAAGTGCGCACGATTTCACTCAAAGACTTGGTGTTCATCGACGGCTTGGGCCGCGTCGGCCAAGCCACGAAACTCCGCTAATTCGACTGCGGGGCCCCGGTTGTTGATGAATGTCGCCACTGTCCGGCGGCGGTGGCGACCGGCAAATCAAAGCCGTCAATCCGCAGGTCATGCCGTGCTTGACGAATTGCGGCCTGACAGCTTCCACCCGCCTCGAGCGTGTCTCCAAGGCCGGCAGTTGAAGACCTCCGGTCCGCGGTTTCGCGGGGGTTAGAAACCCACGCCAAACGGCCGGTTCGAGCCCCACGCCGTGAGAGGAATCCGGCCAACAACTGCGGCCCGCCTGACAGGTCCCAGTTGGCTTCCGCCAGGGATCGACGCCGAGTAAAATTGCGGAGCGTGAAGGTTGGTGCCTGGCAAGTCACGATTTCCTGTCGCATCATTCGGCAGCCCCACCGCTGACCGACATGATGTTTATCGCGTTTGCACCACCAAACGACCGCTCGAGACAAGCCAAAGCTTTTCAGCGCCCGTAGCTCAGCTGGATAGAGCAGCGGACTTCTAATCCGCAGGTCGTTGGTTCGAATCCAACCGGGCGTGCTGACTTACGACGATCGCAGGTGGGTAGCGCAGCGCCAGGCGCAGCAGTTGAACCGAAAAACGTCCCTATCCCTCCGGACTTGCAGGCAATCGTCGATCAGTGGGGTGACCTGCCAGATGCAGTCAAGGCCGGCATCGTGGCGATGGTCGAAGCAACGCGACCCGCCTGCGACGTTCGGGAACTGGGATCCGGCGATGCCGAAGGGGAGGCCCTCTTTGAGATTCTCATGTTGGGTGGGCATGTCGAAAGTGCCGCCGGGGGTGCGGGAATGAGTGTTCGTACCGCCTACCGACGTCTGGCGGATCCCGTGTTTCGCCAGCAAGTTGAAGCTGGCCGCGAGGCGATTCGAGATTCGATCGTTACAAAGCTCGCCGAGGCGGCCAGCGACGCGATCGACTGCCTACGCGAACGGATGGATTCCGAAGAGGAACCTGACTTGCGCCTGAAGTCCGCCAAGGCCCTCCTCGATGGTATTGTTAAGATCCAGAATGCGGCACCACGATCGTCCGCCAAAGTTCGTTACACCGTCGAGCAGACTCGAAATGACTGCTAATCGCTGCCACTTGGCCACGAATTGACTGGTGAATCCCGGCGTTTCTGCCCGCTGATCCGGGCCATGTCGAATGGCCTTCACCCGCTGGAATCCTCCCACCGGCCTGCACTGGACGCAACACGGCAGACTATCTAGGTCAATCGTGATCAGCTAAAATGCCCCCGTTCGGGTGTCCGTAACGGTCGCTCCGTAAAGGACTTCCAATCGAGCCTGGGGACGCTTGCGGCGGAAAGCATAGCACCTACCTACCGCGACGCCCCCTGGCTCGGCCCGATCTTAGGTAGGTGCTTTCCATGTCCGGACTTCATGATCCGCCGCTGGGCGAGTCCGATACTCGTTCCAAACTCATCGACCCGGCTATCCATGCGCGCGGGTGGACGGAGGAGCATATCCGCCGGGAGGAAACGGCCGGCGCTATTGAAATCATCGACGGCAAGCCCCGACGGCGCAGCAAGGGCCGCGTCGATTACACCTTACGGGTGAAAGTCAGCAATGGCGACCAGCCCGTGGCCGTGGCCGTTATCGAGGCCAAGGCGGAGAATCTCCCGCCTGGCCACGGATTGGAGCAGGCCAAGTCCTACGCTCGTTGCAAGCGTTTGAACGTGCCGTTCGTGTTTTCCAGCAATGGGCACATGTTCGTCGGATACGAGAACTTCAATAAGACAACCACCGCGCCTCGGCCGATGGCCGAATTCCCCACCTGCGACGAACTGCGGGCACGCTACGAAGCCGGCATGGGCTTCGGGCTGGCCGACGACGTTGCCAAGCCGCTGGTTACCCCGTATTCCGGCGGCGAAGCCAAGCGACGGTACTATCAGGACGCCGCGATTCGAGCCGCATTCGAGAAAGTCGCCAAGGCCGAGAAAGAAGGCGAGCCGAAACGGGCACTGCTTTCCCTGGCGACCGGGGCCGGCAAGACGTTCATCGCCGTGCAATTACTTCGCCGCATCGCCGACGCCGGCAAGATGGGGCGGGCATTGTTCGTCTGCGATCGCGACGAGTTGCGAACCCAGGCGCTGGGCGCTCTGCAAAACGAGTTCGGCAACGATGTGGCGGCCGTCAACACCCGCGACCCGCAGAAGAACGCCCGAATCGTCGTGGCGACGTATCAGACGCTGGGCGTTGACTCCGACGAAGCCGATGCCAATTTCCTGCTGACACATTATTCGGAGAACTTCTTCACGCATATCGTTATCGACGAATGCCACCGCTCGGCGTGGGGCAAGTGGTCCCAGGTGCTGACCCGCAACCCGGCAGCGGTGCAAGTCGGACTGACCGCGACGCCCAGGGAAATCGAAGACATCTGCGACGACTCGCCGGAAGCCAAGGCCGACGCCCAGATCACGGCTGACAATCTCAAATACTTCGGCGAGCCGGTCTACGAATATTCGCTGGGCCAGGGTATCGAAGACGGCTACTTGGCCGCCTGCGAAATCAAGGAAGGCCGCGTCAACCTGGACGATACCGGCATCACGCTTGATGACATCATGGCCCGTAATCCGATCGACGCGATTACCGGACAGCCCGTCACCGCCGACCAGCTAAAGGCCATGTACGAGGCCACCAGCTACGAAACCCAAGTGATGCTTCCCGACCGCGTGGAAGCGATGTGCCGCGACCTGTTCAAGTACCTGACCGCCACCGGCGGCCCGGAGCAGAAGACGGTCATCTTCTGCGCACGCGACCGGCACGCCGACGACGTGGCGACAATGATGAATAACCTGTACGCCGAGTGGTGCGCCCAGCAGGGCAAGCAGCCGCTCGACGCTTACTCGTTCAAGTGTACGGCGGCTGGCGGCAAGGATTATCTGGCCGAACTGCGGGGTGCGACACGCAGCCACTTCATTGCCACAACGGTGGAACTGCTGACGACGGGCGTGGATGTGCCGGCGCTGCGGAACATTGTGTTTTTCAAGTACGTCCATTCACCCATCAACTTCTATCAGATGGTCGGCCGCGGAACGCGTATCGACGTACCGACCGGCAAGCTGATGTTCCGCATCTACGACTACACCGGCACGACGGACCTGTTTGGCCAGAAGTTTATCAGCCCGCCGCCGCCTGAACCACCCGAAGGCCCAGGCCCCGAACCACCGCCGCCGCCCCCACCGCCGCAACCGCGCATCATCGTGGCAGGCTTTGACGTGGAAGTGACCGAAGCCGGCCATTCCATTCCGGTCGAAGTAAACGGGGTGATGACGAAGATCAGCGTCGAGGAATACAAGGAACGGCTGGCACGGCGCTTGATTGAGGAAGCGGCCCACATCAGCGACTTCCGCGACTTGTGGATCGTGCGGAACAAGCGGCTGGAGTTGTTCGGCCGACTGCCCGACGCGGGCCGTTCGCCGCTACTGGTGCGGGCCTTGGACCAGATGGACGAATACGACCTGTACGACGTGCTGGCGGACTTGGGTTACGGCCTGGACCCCAAAACCCGGATCGACCGGACAGACGCTTTCTTCTACAAACACTCGGCCTGGCTCGCCGGTCTGCCGACACCAGCCGCGCATACGTTGGAAGCACTTGTCGGCCAGTTCGGCAAGGCGGGAACCGATGGTCTGGAAAGCCCCGATATTTTCAATACGCCTGAAGTTCGCAAAGCCGGCGGGAAGGAAGGACCGATCAAGGCGCTGCGCGAACTCGGCAAGCCTGCCGACGTGCTGCTGGAAACGAAGACGAGATTGTTTGCAGCATGAGTGGGGCGATTGAGTCACTTTCCGATTTCACTCCTTACGGATGGCAACCTGCCAAGCTGAGCGATGTTTGCGAGATTCAGTTAGGAAAGATGCTGTCGCCAAAGAGCAAGACGGGTGAACGGCCAATTCCATATCTGCGCAACGCCAACGTGCAATGGAATCGTTTTGATCTGGCGGAAGTGGCGGAAATGGACTTCACAGAAGAACAAGAGGTTAAGTTCAAGTTACGCCCCGGCGACCTGCTTGTCTGCGAAGGCGGGGAACCTGGTCGCGCAGCGGTTTGGGGTGGCGAGATTGAGCGGTGCTGTTACCAAAAGGCGTTGCATCGACTCCGGCCAAAAAACGGTGCCGTCGATCCGCATTTTATGATGTTCCGTCTTTGGCTCGGTGCAAGGCTCGGCGAATTCACCGACTCTCACGCGCAAACGACCATCGCGCATTTGCCGGCAGTGCGGTTAAAGAACTTGCGGGTTGCATTGCCTGCCCTTCCCGAGCAGAAGCGGATTGCGGGGATTCTGAAGGAACAGTTGGCGGCTGTGGAGCGGGCGCGGGCCGCAGCCGAAGCCCAACTCGAAGCCGCCCAAGCCTTCCCCGCCGCCTACCTGCGGAATGTGTTTGCTACGCCGGATGAAGCGGACGCTAATCGGCAGCCACTTGGCGATGTCTGCCAACTCTTGCCATCAAGGTCGATTGCGACCGCTGGCGACACGGAAATTCGCGCGATCACGACGGCGTGCCTCACTGAGAGCGGATTCGATCCAGCAGGAATTAAGACCGCCCATATGTGGTCAAGTGATGCCGAAGCCTGTGTTGTTTCGCCAAATGAAGTCCTGCTTGCACGAAGCAACACTGCCGCGCTTGTTGGCCGTGTCGCGATGTTTCCAGGCGAGCCTACCGGCACGGTCGCGTCAGATTTGACAATTCGGATTTGGGCTAGAGAAGAAGTCGCGCCGCAGTTCCTCACAGCCTACTTGTCGTTTCTGTACACGACGGGTTACTGGCGAGAAAGAGCCGGAGGTGCAAGCGGATCAATGAAGAAGATCACCCGAAGCCAGATCCGCGCGCTACCTATTCCCGTGCCCGCAATGGCTAAACAACGCGACGTAGTAAACAACATGAATACGAAGATGTCACGGGTCCGCGCGCTTGACGCCACCTTGCGGAACGAATTGCAGACAATCGAGAGCTTGCCCGAGTCGCTACTTCGCTCGGCTTTTCAAGGAAGACTTTGAACGGACACCCAATGGCAAAGAAGAAAGCAGCAAAGAAGAACGGATCGGCCAATGGAAATGGCAACGGCAAGCGGCTGAACTCACAGCAGTCGGTCAACGGGGCCGTGAAGTCGATCTGCGACATCATGCGCCGCAGCAACTGCGCCGGGGCGATGCAGTACGTCCCCGAACTGACCTGGATTCTGTTCCTGCGGATTCTGGACGAGCGCGAAACGAATGAAGCCGAGAACGCCGAAGCGGTGGGGGCCGACTTCACGCCGTCGATCAAGAGGCCCTACCGCTGGCAGGATTGGGCCGCGCCGGACAGCAAACGGCGGGAAGAAATGCTGACCCAGGGCAAGGTGCTGGAGTTCGTCAACGGCGAATTACTGCCTTACCTGAAAGGACTGCGAAACAAGCCCAACTCGACGCCCCGCCAGAACGTCATCAGCGAAATCCTGTCGGGTGTCGAGCGGGTGCGGATCGACACGCAGAAAAACCTGTGCGACGTGTGTGACAAGGTGCATGACCTGTCAGCCGACACGATCGACGATACCCACGTCTTCACGCTGTCCCAGGTTTACGAAGGCTTGCTGCTGAAGATGGGCGAGAAAGGAAACGACGGCGGACAGTTCTTCACGCCCCGCGAAATCATTCGCGCGGTGGTCCGCGTCGTCGCTCCGAAGATCGGCGAAACGGTCTACGACCCCGGTAGCGGCACCGGCGGCTTTCTGGCCGAGTCGTTTGCGTTTATGGCCGGCAGGGACAACGCGAAGATCGAATCGCCCGACCAGTTGGAATTGCTGCGGCACGACACGTTCTTCGGCCGAGAGAAAGAAAACCTGATCTACCCTATTGCCCTGGCCAACCTGGTGCTGCACGGCATCGACCAGCCGAACCTTTGGCACGGTAACACGCTTACGGGTGGCGTGGCCTACGACGGCCTGTTCTCCAACGCCCCCGAGCAGTTCGACGTGGTGATGACGAATCCGCCGTTTGGCGGCAAGGAAGGTAAGGAAGCCCAGACACGGTTCGCCTTCAAGACCGGCGCGACCCAAGTGCTGTTCCTGCAACACGTCATCGACAGCCTGAAGCCGACCGGCCGCTGTGGCATCGTGCTGGACGAAGGGGTCTTGTTCCGCACCAACGAAACGGCCTTCGTGCAGACCAAGCGAAAGATGCTGGACGAATGCAACCTGCACTGCATCGTCAGCCTGCCGGGCGGCGTGTTCAACGCGGCCGGCGCGGGCGTCAAGACGAATTTGCTCTTCTTCAACAAGGGCGAACCGACCAACAAGATATGGTACTACGACCTGTCAGACGTGAAAGTCGGCAAGCGGCAACCGTTCACACTCGACAAGTTCGACGACTTCTTCAAACTGCTGCCCAAGCGAAAGGACAGCGATCAGAGCTGGACCGTTGATTTCGCCGGCCGCAAGCAGAAGGCTGCCGAAGAAGCCGCCCCATACAAGAAGCAGGCAACAGCCAAGCAGCAAGAGGCCAATCGCTGGAAGGAAGAGTTGGCCACACTGAAGAAGGCGAAGCCAAAACCCAAAAAGAAGATCGCCGAGGCAGACCAACGCATCAAAGCGTTGACAAAAGAGGCCCGTGAACTGGCCGCCCGGGCCCAGGACATCGAGGATGCGGTGTACGACCTGAAGGCGGTGAACCCGAACAAGCAAGTCGAAGAAGACACCCGCACGCCAGCCGAATTGCTCGACACCATCGAAGCCAAAGGCCGGGAAGTGGCGAAGGCCCTGGCCGTGCTGCGGTCACTTTAGCCGACATCGTGAGTGACTTTGAAACCGAGGTAACGACGCAGGGCCAGCGCACACTAAGTGGTCTGTCCGGTAAGGACTTGCATCAAGAAGTCCACACTCCAGCCAGCCATTCGACGCTTCATGATGTTGCTTTGCCTGCCTGGATGATGCTTGATCAAGCTCAGCGTCATGCGACGTAACCAGGATAAGTTTTCGGCGAACCGGCGATTACGCACCCGACTTTCGTCTTCGTGGTATACCATGTCGCGACACCAATGCAACGAATTCTCGATTCCCCAGTGGGACCGCACCGCGTCGGCGAACTGCTGACCTTTTCGACGAAGACTGGTCAGGTAATATCGCGTGTCCGTTTTTTCGACCCCGTTTTCCTCGTCGGTGCGAACCGCCGCTCCAATGGAATTCAGGCCTTTCCACTCCGACTTGCCGCACTGGTGCTTTGGTACGGTGATTTGATAGTACGATCGTGCCTCCAGTCTTCCATGCCCTTGCTCGACGTCGACGTGACGACTGACTGAACAGTCCGCAAAATCGTCTTTGAGGTGGCAAGCGAAGCGGAATCGCACGTCGTTAAACAATTTCTCGAGATTCGCCTTGAGCGCCAAGACGCCCTCCGGTGCCGGGAAGCTACTACAACCTAAAGCTCGGGTTGAACTGGCATCCACTCGAGCATGTGCACGTGCGGCCGGAGATTCGTTGGGACTGGCAAGCTCGGGATTCGGAGTTGGATTTGCCTACCTTCGACGATGGCACGTTGACAAGTCAGCGGCTGTTTGGCTGCGACGAAATCTGGGAATGTTGACGGTCGTCCGGCGATCTTTCTTCAAGTGCCGTTTCGGGAAGCATCAGCAAGGAACCCACGAGGAAACAGATCGCGCCCTGCAGGGTGAACGCCACGGCCAGGGTGACCATCGCAGCATCCGGCGGACCCGGCAAGAAGATGGAAAACAATGCGGAGACCAGGAAACCAATGCATCCCAGCAAATTGATGAGCACAACCCACCACGAAATGCTCCTGGGCTGCCAGCCCCAGTATCCGTGACAGGTTTCGATAAAGGCCAGATAACCGGATGCGAGAAACAAAATGGACCCGATGATGTTCGGCGCCCAGACGACCAGGTCTTCCTCGAACCACGTAAGCGACGGAATCATCGCGTCAAATGTATTGAAGTTGAAAAGGATCGTTCCCACGAATTGCGAAGCACAACTCAGCCAGCCGGCATCTTGCGGCTTCCAGCCCAAAATACGGATGCGTCCAGACTTTTCCGCATGCGAGATCTGAAGCGGCGTCACATTGGCCGCCTGAAATAGCTGCAGGTAGGCGGCCACAGTGAACGGGATTGACCCCGCAAAGTAGATGGCGTTGATCGACAGCGTTTCCAGTGAACAACGCGCCGCCAAGGCGGGAGAGAGGCTCAGCACGCTGGCAACCGCAAAGAGCAGGGAGCCCAACGCAAAAATCCCACCGATCCACCAATTCAGCTTCCACGGCATCCAGAGGCAGCGCAGCAGGAGGTGGCTGACCGCCTCCGCGCGTGCAGCCTCTTGCAGAATCAAGCCCTTGCGGTGGTGACGCGCATGCCATTCGGTCAGCGACCCATCAGAGCGCTGAAAGACGCGTCGCGTGATGAACGGTCTCGGGCCGCTGGCCTCCTGGCAGGTGGTCGCCTGCGTGTTTCCGACACGGTCGTCCACGGTGAGCTCCTCGAAGTGGTTTCTTAACTCTCGCAGGCTCGCCATCGCCGCCAGCAGATTAATCTCGGGATCCGGCAAAGAACCTTACCGTTTTCTGGCAACTGAACCTGTCGCTTGTAACGGCCTCGAAAAGTCTCACTTCCCTCTGACACAAATCAAGACCTCATGCCTCGACGCGCCGTTGAACCGTGCGGCGGTCCAGGCCGAGTGCCCTTGATACCTCTGAGTAGTTCCCTGACTCGCCATAGATGACTCGACAGTACTCATTGAGAAGTTCCTCTGCAGTCGGCGTATCACGCTCTAACTTCCGAGCCAGTCGCTCTCGTGGTGTCGCACCTGGGGAGCAAATCGGCGCATAGCGGCCTCGCAGAACAATGCTGCGAACACACTGCTCGAGTTCCCGAACGTTACCTGGCCAGGAATAATCCGTGAGGTGCTCGCGGATGAAATCAATTGCTCGTTCCACAACCTGGGGGACCTCGCAACCCATTTGCCTTGTAACGAGCGCGGAGACCAACGCTTCCAAGTCGTCTGGCTGGTCTTTCAGTTGAGAACGAAGCGATGGAGTCTCAATCACGTCGGAACAAAGTCGGTAATAGAGATCCTCACGAAATGTCCCTTGCCTCATTTCGTGGCGCAAGTCTCGATTGGTTGCGGCGATGACCTTCCCTTCAAATCGCCGCGGCATGACTTCTCCAATTCGCTGAAATGCGCGCTCCTGGAGAACCCGCAGGAGTTTCACTTGCAGGGCGGGATGCAGTTCGCCGATTTCATCGAGAAAAACGGCGTGTCGAATCTGGCAGGTCTCGAACCAGCCCTCCTTTGCCGAAGCGGCACCTGTAAACGCTCCCTTTGCATGGCCGAATAGCTCCGACTCGACGAGCGTAGGAGAGAGCGCTGAAAGGTTGACCGCGTGAAATGCGCCCATGAACGGCTCTTCAAAACACCTGTTCCTGGAATTGAACGGGATGTATCGAGACAATCCGATCGCACGGGCGACAAGCTCCTTGCCCGTTCCGGACGGACCGACAATCAGCGTCGAGAAATCGCGCATTCTGCCGAACAGCAGACGCCCGTATTGTTCCATGTCGATTGTGAATACGGAATCCCAGGCTGCCGCTCGCAGTTCGTTGATTGGGCGGGACGTGCCGATGATTTGCGATTGAATTAGATAGTAAGCACGGCGAATCTGGAAAAAGCCTGCGAGCACATGTTCCGGCGCATCCATCGGATCGTCATCGCCTTGGCGGGCGTCTAACGACATCTTGTGGAACCGATCTCGAAACTCGGTATACCACGCTGCTGAGGTCACTTCGGGAGTCGCCAGGCCAATTTCGACGGATCGCTGCAACTTCTCGCGAAAGCGAAAATACAGGACAAACCGCACGAGCTGTCCGTGGAGTAGCGAGTCTGCTTTGCCGAACGAACGCTTCCTTCCGCTTGAAATGGACTCTAGCAGCGCTGCCGCCTGACTCACGATGGGCCCGATCCGAGGGCGCTCGGGTATGCGCGCGACTGGTCCGTCATCATGCGGCAAATTGGTTGACGCGGCTTGATTCTCGAAGCGCGCGACGTCACTGGGCCGAAAGGGATTGGCATTCGCCAGTCCGGCGACCGCGGTCGCGAATCTGCGTTCTTCAGGTTGCAACATGGCACCGATTGTACACTGCATGAACACTTGGTTGCGCATTAAACGTCAGGCACAGATCATCTTCGTTGCCAAGCAAATCTCCCTAAAATGCACCACAAACACGACTTACAACAGATTCCCAGATTTGGAACGCGACGTGCGTCGACGGTCGTTGCAACTGCGAAATGTCCATGCTTCCAACTTCCACTGAAAGTGACACGATGCATAAGTCAATTCCAGGTCTGCGGGGCAGTTGGCTATTGGGGAATCTGGCGGAGTTCCGCACCGGAATGCTGCCGTTTCTGGAACGGTGCCGGAACGAGTACGGCAACGTCGTCGCGTTTCGATTAGGTCCCAAGCGATTGATTCTGGTCAGCGACCCGCGCCTGATTGAGGAAGTCCTGGTTAGGCAGAACAGGAGCTTCAAGAAGCACTTCGCGACGCGGTTGCTGAAGCCGGTGCTGGGTCGAGGTCTGCTGCTGAGCGAGGGAGCGCAATGGCTGAAGCAGCGCCGCCTGGTGCAACCTGCTTTTTCGCGGCGGTTCACGGACGAGTTTGTCGAGATCGTGAAGCTTCACACTTCTCGCTTGGCGGACGCATGGGAACAGCACGCACGTCGCGAACTCTATCGCGATATGACCCAGCTCACGGTGCAGATCGCGGCTCATGCGTTCCTGGGAATCAGCGACGCCGATGACACCGAAGAAATTGGAGACTGGCTCGAGGTCATCCATGCGGATTTCGAACATCGATTTCAGCAATCATGGAACTTGCCAACGTGGATTCCAACCGTGCGCAACCTCCAGTTGGACAAGGCCGTGCGAGCCTTGACGGAAATCATTGATCGGATGATCGCTGAGCGTCGGCAAGATTTTGACGGTCGGCACGATGCACTATCGCTTCTTCTTCGCGCGAGAGACGAAAACGGGCAGCGAATGCCGCTTCAATTGCTTCGGGATGAAGTCATGACGTTGCTGCTGGCTTGACATGACACAACCGCAAACGGACTTACTTGGACTTGGAGCTTGCTGGCCAACCATCGTTGCGCCTTGAACCGGTTGAGATCGGAGCAAAGCGAACCGAGCGTCCTGGGCCCCCCAACCGGCGCCCCGTCGTTCGCACAGAACGTCATCAAGGAGTCGATGCGATTGTTTCCGCCGGTATACCTGTTCGGCCGCGAAGCCACGTGTTCGGTGCAAATCGGAGATTTCCCGATTCGCAAAGGCGACAGTGTGGTCATGTCACAGTGGATCGTGCATCGGGATGAGTCGCATTTCGCAGACCCGCTGGATTTCAATCCTGACCGATGGTCCGCAGCGTTTGAACGAACATTGCCGAAGTATGCCTATTTTCCATTCGGTGGCGGCCCGCGCGTCTGTATTGGCAAGGAGGTCGCCATGCTGGAAGCGACCATCGTTGTGGGCATGCTGGCGTCGAGGTTCGACGTGGTGCTAGAAGCGCCGGACACGTTGACGCCCTGGCCCACCGTCACCTTGCGGCCACAAGACGCGGTCTGGGCGGAAGCGCGGAAGGCGCCTGAGGATCCACGCGTCGCCTGCGGTGTCCGACAATCGCGAATAGCATCAACACGCTGCGGTCGTAACGCAGCTCGTACACGTCGGCGGTCGTGACCGCTCGAAAGCGACGCATGATCGGCGCGATCAGCCAGTAGAACGGCGTCGAGAACAGCCATATCCATTGAAACCAAATGCCGGACAGGCCGAACCTGGCCGTCGCGGCGGCCACAGAAACGGCCTGATCGGATGCCGTGCCGGTTCCAAAGGCGTGCATGATCATCGTCCCCTTGCCGAAACGCCGCGGCATGAAATCGTCGGCGGCACGACGGATCTTCCGCCCCATCCAAGCGCCGAGAAATGCGATGCCAACCAGGTCGGCGACCAGGACGATCGCGTCGACGGGGTGAAGATGCATGCCGTTGTTCGAGCTTACTCCGGGTACAGTCGTTTTGCCGGCAACCGCTGCGGGTCCAACACCCGGCTGTGCCAAAGCAGCTTCAACTCCGCGCGGCCGTCAGGATTGATGTACTCGATTCGAATGCGGTGCCGGTGGTCTGCCGCCAACTCGACCGGGAAATCCACGTCCTGCTTGCCGAAGCCTCGCGCGTGGGTAATCCGTCCGTCGATCCAGACGGCAAGCTGCTCGCGCTTTCCCAGCAGTGAATCAAAGCCATAGCGGTCGGTGGCGAGTGGTTGCAGATAGCCGGTCCAGACAGCCTTATAGTGCGGCATCACCTGGGCGGCGTGTGGTTCCGCACCGAACGGCTCGAAAAAGATGGGGGACTCAACCGTTTCCAGCACCAGTCGTGAACCTTGATCGTAGCGAGCGGTAAGTCCCGTCCCGCCGGGCTCTGCGGCCGCGTTGCGATCAGCCAATTCGATCGAGCCGGACTGCCGCTGCCAGTCGTTCCAGCCGGTAATTTCATACAACCGGTTGTGGCCCTGATACGGCATCAGCCAGTACGTCTTGCCGGCTGCGGTTGTGACCAGCGTCGCGCCTTGGTTGTCGTCACCGTGAACTTGGTAAAACCGGCCGTCACGACCGTCGTCTGCTCGCCCGTCAAAGAACCCGCCAACGTAGAGCCCATCGTGCGTCCAGACCTGCGCAGGCTGTTTTGTCTGGTCGTTCACCACGATCGACCGGTTCGGCCCGGCCGCCGTCTGCATGGGATAGTAGAGCACGCCAGTGTTGGCTTCGGCGCCGTTCTTTGACTGGCGCCCAACAACGCAACTCGGTTGCAGGTCTGCATCAAATGCGAGAACCCGCGAACCGCGGAGGGCAGCTTCCGGCCACCCGCCCCCTTCATACTGCCCGTGTTCCCGGATCATGATTCCGGCCTGATACGCGACCGAGACAGTATCGTCGGGACCAACGCGGACTCCACGCGGTGAACCGTAGCCATACGAATCCGCGACAATTTCGCCGGCCGTTTCGGCTCGACTCCAGTCCCAACGTGGAGCCGCCTTTTCCGGGCCTTCCCAGTTGCTCACGGGCAACCGAACCAGCGCTTCTGGCTGATTGATATTTGCCGTTCCGAGATAGTCGCCGTTGCTGGTGAAGTCGCCCGGATTGTGAAACGACAACCCGCGTTTCGCCTGCGGATAAAAACGAAATTCGGACGGCTCGAATTCACCATTTCCGTTCGTGTCCGCCCAGGAGTACCGTGCGGGCGCCTGGTTCAGCTCACGGAATCCGTGGTGCTCGGCTGCCGCGACCCAGGGTATCGGAAAACCGTCGCGGCCCGTCCCGGCGAACTGAAAAAATGTACGGCCCCGATTGAGGACCCTGCCGGCAATCGCAACCGGAACGGCGCGACGCTGGTCGGGATCGAGCCGCAGCACGGCGGGAACGACCCGGTGGTACAGGTAAAGCTGCCCATCCCGCCGGATTGCTCGAAATGCCGCCGCGTTCGGAAACATGCCGTCGCCAAGCCGGCCAGTCGAGTACGTCGCCTCGAGTTCCCACGCGCCGGTGGCGAAGTCAATTCGGTAGACGTTAACCATCCCCTCCGGTGCAATCCCAATCAGCCGTGAAGGATCGCCGGGGTCGAACGTTCCTCCGACGTAGAAAGACATGCCTCCGAACCACTCGTCGATCACGGAGCCATCGCGGGCGAGATGCGCGATGCGCCGCGGCGGATGCCCAGGCTCACCAACATAGCACCCGCCTTGCAGATCCGCTGCAATATCGTAGATGCCGGCAAAGCGGGTTGGGTCGTACGGGCCGAATTCGCGAGGTTGGCTGCCGTATGTTTGCCGGAGACGAAATTGCTGATCCAACCGGACCACCTGATGGCCGTCCACTACGGCCCAGAGTTCCTTCCGTTGGGGATCATAATCGAGTGCCACGATGGATCCGGCGAGTGTCGCCACCTTTGTCGGCGTACGGCCTGGCTGAACGACAAAGATATCCGCCCCGGACGCCGCCACGACGGCTCCGCGCTCTGCATCCGCAACCGCCGCCACGCAGGCAGGGCTCTCCAAGGCGACCGCCGCGACCTCCTGACCCGATTCCGCCGACAGCCAGACGACTTGCTGCCTGTGCCCCTCGGCAACGACAAGGTTCCGGCCAAGCGCATCGACATCTGCGGGAGCCTTGCCATCAGGCGCAATCTGCCATTCCGCTTCGACGCGCCCGCTGTTCTTGTTGAGTCGACGCAGTTTTCCATTAGGGTGCAGCATGAACAGATGGGCGCCACTTGCCGCTGCCCTCGTCAGACGCCCGCTCTGGTAGAATTGCTCGCGTCGCCAAGCGATGGTTGACGATGCCGTGTCGACCTTGACCAGCATCATCAGCCCTTCGGTCATCGGCGATCCGACGTAAACACCGGACTCATCGACGTCGACGATGCCGCCCCCCACATGATCCCCGACCCAGGAACGGCGCGGCACGGGATGCTCGCCACCAGGCGGGTTGATCCCGATCGTGGTCACGTAGCGCGCCGCAAGACCGGGAACGGTAACAGCACGCCATGTGTACGTTCCAGCCGGCACCGGCTGTCCCCGGTTGTCGAGTCCGTCCCAGGGCACAGAATACTTGCCGACCCCGGTCTTTTCGCCGCTCCACAGTGTTCGTAGCAGGCGGCCGGAGGCGCGATCAAAGACCCCCAGCGATGTCGTGCCCGGCGACGCCACTTCGAATTCGAGCTCAGTTCGAGGTGCCTTTGGCGGTCGCGCATTCGCCAGCCGAATTTCGCTCGGCCGATCCGTGGGAATGATCGTGGGCGCCGTCGAGCGGACGGAGACTTCGATATTGTCGATGCCGAAATGCGGCATGGGCGTGCCACTACCTGCCGCCGCTCCACAGAGGATGGTGAACCGCAGCGCCGGCGTCTCGGACGGATACTCGAACTCGATCGGCCAGCGGTATGCCCGCGGGAAACGGCCCGTCGTGTCTGCTTCGACGACAGCGGCACCCGTGAGGGCTTGCGTTTCTGCAGGGCTCCGCTGCGGCCAGGATTGTTTGAATGCTGCGTTTGTCGCGAAGCTCGTGTCAAAGGAAAAACCGGGCTGGGCCTGATTGTCGAAAAACATCAGCCGATGATGGGGACCGCCGGTCGCTTGCTGTTTCCCACGCCAGTCGCCAAACGTGTACAGGTCGAAGCGAACCCGCACGCGGTCGTGAGGTGTGGCTGTCAGGTCGAGATTGATGATGGGGCCCTGATTGAAGGAGGTCCAGGCCGACGCGGCGATCAGAAACCGGCCGACCGATTTTGCGCCTCCGTCAAAGACAACTCCCGCCGCGGAACCACCCTCCCATTGCGGCAACTCCTGGGAGCTTGTTGCCGTCCCGACAGGAAACGCGTTGAACGATTCAGAGTAGACCGGCAGCCAGTCGGCCGCCTTGCCGGTGGAAGCGGCATGCATGGCCATGGCGAGTAGCGTCGCAGCAAGCACACCCACACGCGTTGCTCGACGGTCCCCGCCGCCCCCGCGGTTTGCGCTGGTCGAGCTACCTGAGGCAAGTGTCATTTCCACTCCCACACGTCGCGATTTTCGCTCAGGCCGGTTGCGGTAAGCGGTTTCTTTGATTGAAGCCAAGCCTTCGACTCGGCACGGTTCTTTAAGTACGCATCCCAGAAATGGAGGCTGATCGACTGGATCGCTGGATGATGGGCCGGATTGCGGCCTCGCGTTCTCAAGCCGCGACTGTCGCCAAAGGCGAAGTGCTGGGCATCCTCAAGGACCAATTGGTACTTGTTGCCCGCGGGCAAGGCGGCAAAGACTTCGCGGCGAGTGGCTGGCTTCATCGTTGGATCGATCGGGCTGCCATCCTTCGTGCCGGTCATGCAGAGAATCGGCTGCGTCAAGTGTCCAAAAGCCCGTCGCGGGTCGAGGCCCTTGCCCGGCTGCGGACTCATCGCCAGGAAGGCGTCGATCCGCTTCTCTGGAAAGCTGCGATTCAACGGATATTTCCGCCCGGCAACTCCCAGTGTCGTGACCGCACCATAACTATGGCCGCTCATTCCGATCCGATCGAGATTCATCCGCTCGTGAAGCGGGTGGCTCTCTTGCTGGTTCCAGGCAGCAAGCCGGTCGATCACGAACGGGACATCGGCCAGCCGATCCCGCAGTGTGGCCGCCCCGGCGGCGGACTTCAACGCCTCGAATCGCTGTCCCCGTTTGGCGGACTTCCACACTTCGTTGTCGCTGCCGGGGTGCTGCATGAAAACGGCCACGTAGCCCGCCGCAGCCCAGTGCGTGCCAAGATACGCGTTGTTCTCGCGCGAGCCGCCCAGGCCGTGTGAGAAGAGAATCACGGGCTGTGGCACGCGACCTTCATTCAGGTAGACCTTGACCGGCACGGTCCGTGAGCGCTGGCCATCCACGGGCTCGAAGCGAAGCTCCCGGACGGTGCCGGATTCCTCGGCGAAGGCGATCCGTGCTCCAGGCATTGTGTCGAATGCCAACACCCAGAAGAAGCAGGCCAGGCAAGCTGCCAGAGGTTGCCTTTGAAACTTCAATCGATTCATGGCGACGCTCCTTGATAAGTTGCTCAAACACCTCGCGGGCATGAACACCTCGCGGGCATGATCGTAGGCGGCCTTCGCTGCCGCCGGTCTCGACGGCCACTTTCGGCTCGCCGCTGAGAACTCGACTGACCGTCCCCACCGAACCGTCAGCCGCGTTCGCCACATCGTGGACCGTCGCGGCGTTTAATACAACTCCTGACCGTCCGTCCAAGTCAATTCAACTGACGACCACTCTATTTCGTTGAAATACGACGTCAAGGCA
Organism: bacterium; assembly: GCA_030430075.1. GTDB lineage: Bacteria > Planctomycetota > Planctomycetia > Pirellulales > Pirellulaceae > ARS98. The sequence continues at coordinate 33,425 of JAUIGN010000040.1, read as the reverse complement.
TGGAACCGGAACCATCACTTGATTGAGCGGCCATGCAGGGCCCGGCCTCGCCCCCAAGCGGATGGTCCAATTCGCATCTGCGGCACTCGGCGCAGATCGCAAGAGGGCGCCCGCGGCCCAACGCGTCATTGCGCCGGTGGCGGGCAACGCCGGCAGTCTTGGCGAACCTGGTTGGACGGCCCGTCAGCGCCTGACCGACCCGCTCAAGGGCCGCCAGCGGCGACTGACCGATGTCGGCGGCCACAACGATCTGGCAAGGCGGCTCATCCGAACGCCGTGCTGACAAGCGCGCCGAGCACACCTTAGGTGACTCCAATGGTGCAGCGGTGCGGGGCCGCGACCGGTTTCTCGACGATCGTTCCAGCAGAGCGGGCAGGGGATGACCGTCAGCGCCACGCTTGAGAAATGCATCGATGTATTTTTCCATTGCTGCCGCCGGCGTTCTGCCAGGCGGCAAGTCGGCTACCCGACAAACGACGGGTCCGCGCCACGCCTTGGACGCGTCACATCATGGCGCCTTGCGGCAAGCTGACGGATGCGTTAGAGATCATGGTGTGACTCTGACGTGATGCCACTCCGCCGATCCTCGGGAAGAAACCATGCAGCGACATGATCTGACGAAAGCCGGTTTCGTGCTCTTTTTCAGCCTGGCACTCCTGGCAGGTTGCGAACAAGGGTCGCCAACAGATGCGGTGACCGATCGCGCGACGGAGACTCCAGACGCCGTGGCGGGTTCCGCGGAGAGCGAACCGGATTCGGAGGCGAGTTCAACGCAGCAGGCCACTGTCGAGGTTCCGCTGGCAATCAAAAGCTGGAACCAAGTGCAGGAATGGATCAAAGGCCAGCAGGGAAAGGTCGTCGTCGTCGACGTCTGGTCGACCTATTGCCTGCCATGCATGAAAGAGTTTCCGCACTTTGTCGAGTTTCACGAGCAGTATCGTGATCGCGTGGCCTGCGCCTCGCTGAGTGTTGATTTCTATAGCGGCGAGGGCAATCAACCCGAGGAGGTTCAACCTCAGGTCTTGAAATTTCTCAAGTCAAAGTCAGCGACGATGGAGAACTTCATTTCCAGCGACCCTGACGACACCGTCCTGCAGCAGATCTCAACGGTCGCAATTCCGGCGGTGCTCGTTTACGACCGCTCGGGCACATTGTGCAAAGTCTTCAACAACGACGACAGCGAGTACGGTCCGAAAGGCTTCAGCTACCAACAGGATATCGTGCCTTTCGTTGACCAGTTATTGGAAGAGAAATGATCCCGCAGCGCGCAAAGAAAGCCGCACCTGAGGAGGCCTCACGTGCGGCTTTGCGTGTCGGCAACGATCCGTCTGCAGAAATTACTGCAGGATCTTGGCCAGGTCGGCGATCACCGCTTCGACGCTCAGGTCTTTCGCGGATGCAGCGGCGTGATTGGCTTGCACCTTGCCGCCTTCAGCCAGGATGACCGTGACTTCGGCCTTGGGGTTGATACCGTAATCATCCGGACCGTTCTCGAACTCGTTCGGGAGCACGAACGGAACGTTCTTGGCCTTCGACGACTTGGCCAGTTTCTCGGCGTCGGCCTTGGCGGAACCCTTGTCGTCGCCCAGGTAGTTCACGAACGCGCGGAGCTGCTTGCGGCTATTCTTGGGAATCGCCTTGTCAAGTTCCTTGACCAGCTTGAGAACGTTCTCATTCGACGAACGGGTGAAGACCATCACCTGCGGACGTCCGCCGTTCTTGCAGCGGTAGCAGAGGTTCTTGCCTACCGAAACGCCGTCGTCTTCAGCACCGGCCAGTTTCGTTACATAGAACGGGCCGACCAGCTCGCCGGCTTGCAGGCCGCTTTTGGTCTCTTCAGCCGAGGCGAACGACGCGCTCGCCAACAGAGCGAATGCCGTCGCGACAATCGTAAATCGCTTCATCACAAATCTCCTAAACAAGAAACGCGGGAAAAAGGTAAAGACAGTTTGTGGGCGTGGTTCCGTTTGCCGTCGCGATACTCGCCTGCGTGTGAACGGTCCGCAACCGGGCGAGCACGGCGACTCCGACGCCCAACCAGTATAGACCACTGCCAGAATGACCACTGCTTGCCCGATCAGGTCACCCGCTGCCAGGTCTGCTCAGATCACCCGCTGCCAGGTCTGCCCTCAACAAGATTTTCTCCGCAGGGGGGTTCGGCATTCGGCCGTGCATTCACGTCGAGTGGGCTCCCCGTCCACCATGCAAACTCCAGACAGTATCTGCTCAACAGTATCCGCCCGGAGGCTCGCAAGTACAAGTAGCCATTCATGATCTTCGTGGCGTCCGACAGATTCTGTTATGATTCTCACATTGTCAGATTTCTTTGTACGAAATAATCTCAAGCGAGGCAGGGCCTGGGACCAACTGCGAGCTATCGCGGACGCCACGTTCGTCCGCTCCCGTTGGTCACGAGAACTTGCTTCCGGATGAACGACTTTGGCCCCGCACGCAGGCGAGCCCACGCTGATTCAGATGCAGACTGGCTCAGATGTAGATTTCGAGTAGACCGAGGATCCAGCCGATATGCAGCGTATTTCCCTCATGACGGTCGTCGCCTCAGCCCTTTGCTGGGCATGGGCGGTTGTTCCTGGAACAAACCCGTTCGTGGGACGGCTGCTAGCAGACGAGCGGCCGACAACGGATTCGTCAGGCGAACCGTATCGATCGCCGGTGGACCTGGTTTTAGCCAAGGACGGATCTTGGCTGGTCACGGCGAACGAAACCTCGGACAGTATTTCGCTGGTCGATGTCCGGCAGGGCAACGTCACGGATGAGCTCGCTTGCGGTGACCATCCCACCAAGGTTGCGCTCTGCCTGGACAATCAGCACGTTGTGGTCAGTTGCGCTCACAGCGGAGAGCTGATGATTGCCGCGGTCCGGGGCGGCGAGCTGGTACGGACCGCATCCATCAACGTTGGCTACGAGCCGGTCGGGCTGGTGGTGTCGCCGGACGGTCGCACGGCATTTGCGGCGCTGGCGGCGCTCGGTGAAGTTGCCGAACTGGATCTGGCCGAAGGCCGCGTCGTGCGCACGATTGCTGTCGGCAAATGGCCCCGCTATCTGACCCTCTCCCCGGACGGCACGCGACTCGCCGTCGGATGCAGCGGCGAAAGCAAGATCGTCGTGGTGGATACGGAACAAGGTCACGTCGCCTACGAAGAACGGTTGATCGGCGGCATCAACATTGGACAAATGCAGTGTTCCGCAGACGGCCTCTATGCTTACTTCCCCTGGATGGTTTACCGGAGCAACCCGATCACCGTGGGCAACATTCAGCGTGGCTGGGTGCTGGCCAGCCGCATCGGCCGCGTGCGGCTCGACGGCCCCGCCTACCGCGAGGCGATCTCGTTGGACGTTCCTCGAAAAGCCGTCGCCGACCCACACGGCCTGGCACTCAGCCCGGACCAGCGACGGCTCGTCGTGGCCGCTTCCGGCACCCACGAATTGCTCGTCTATCGCCATGCGGATTTGCCGTTTATCGGAATCGGCGGTCCGGGCGATCTGATTGACCGGCGGTTGCTGGCCGACAACGACCTCTTCTACCGGATTGACGTCGGTGGGCGCCCGATGGGCCTGGTCCTCGCCGCCGACAACCGTACGGCTTTTGTCGCCAATTATGTGTTGGATTGCGTGCAGCAGGTCGACATCGAGTCCCGCCAGGTGGTCGGCACGGTCGCCCTCAGCGAATCGCCGCAACCGTCGCTCGCCCGCCGAGGGATGGAGATTTTTTACGATGGACGGCGGAGCCTCGATCAGTGGTACAGTTGCCACAGTTGTCATTATAACGGCGGCGTGAATTCGAAGCCGATGGATACGCTGAACGACGGCACCACGCTGACCATGAAAACCGTACTCCCCTTGTATCACCTCTCAGAGACAAGCCCTTGGACCTGGCACGGTTGGCAGACCGACCTGCGTGACGCGATGCACAAGTCATTCACATCCACCATGCAGGGCGAGGCGATCAGCGACGAAGACGCCGGCGCCATGCTGGCGTTTCTCGCCACCCGGAAGCCGCCGCCCAATCCGTTCCGCGAACCGGACGGTTCGCTTTCCGTCGCCGCACGCCGTGGTAAAGCAGTGTTCGAGAGCAGCAAGGCGGCCTGCGCTACGTGCCACCAAGGGCCCTACTTTACCGACGGTCAGATCCACGATGTCGGCCTGGGCTCCGATTCAGACCGGTACGAAGGATTCAATACGCCCACCTTGCTGGGCGTCCATCGCAAGGTCCGTCTGCTTCACGATGGTCGAGCGAAATCGCTGCGGGATGCCTTAAGCGGCGACCACGCGCCGGAGAAAGTCGCCGGCGAAAGCCCGCTCTCAGGTAGTGAACTCGACGACCTGATCGAGTACCTGAGATCTCTGTAACCGCCGCACTTCACCGGCAGCCCGGATGATTCCTGAATCAACGAATGAACGAACAACCAACCAGTGCAAGTCGCTGCGTTGTAATCGTTCGTCATCAACGTATCCAATGCGCCGCGCGTATCAGCCGGAAGGCGTTAGCGTTCGAATTCCTCGACGGTCGACGCAACCGGGGCGAACACCCAACGGCTGATGAATGGTCCGGGGCCGCCGCTGTCGCCAAACGGTGAAAGCCGGCGGCCGGCGATGGTGGCTGCGTCCGGGACGTTGCTGTGGGCGCGCCCGCCGGTGGGCTGTGCGCCGAGGGGATGGGAGACCTGCGGTCGGCGGTTTCGGCGGGGTCAGAGACCCGCGCCGAGCAATGACCGCAGACCCGCGCCGAGCACTTGGTCAGAGACCCGCGCCGAGCAATGACCGCAGACCCGCGCCGAGCGCTTGGTCAGAGAGCCGCGCCGAGCAATCATCAGAGACCCGCGCCGAGCAATCATCAGAGACCCGCGCCGAGCACTAGGTCAGAGACCCGCGCCGAGCGCTTGGTCAGAGAGCCACGCCGAGCACTTGGTCAGCGACCGGCGGCGAGCAAACCGGACGTTTGCGCGTTCCGGCTGAGACGCGCGGCGCTTACCTGCTGTTCGAAGTCATCACAAAATGGGTGGGCAGTTCGATGTGTTCTTCCCACTCAGGCAGTGGCAGGTCCCAGGCAGTTTCGCGGAGGGGTTCCGTCAATGGCATGACCCACGCCGGCTGGTTCCAGGTTACCGGCTCGGCAGCCAGGTCCACGTCCGGGTCGATCATCATCTGCGGTTTGCGGCCGTTGAGCGACACCAGGGCGAGCGCGCGGATTTCGACGTCCCCGAACCCCTTGCTGCGAAGATCCGCTGCAACAAACCTCGCCAGTTGATGGATCGTTCGCGGCTCCCGGCCAAATCGATTCGCCTGGTAGGCCGTCAAATAGGGTCGCAAGTCGACCGTTCCCGTGCGGCCGCTGTGCGGGTCATGGGCGTACAATCGGACGCCGCACCGCTTGCTCCGCAGCAACATGTGCCAGGAAAAATGATGAGTCTCTTCGGTCCAGTTCGGATCGCCGGGGTACAGGTGATGTCGGAAGGGGACAAGCACTTGAAGCAGGACGAACCCGATCAGGGCGGTCGCCGCGAGGCGCTGCCCAAGGGAAGAAGCTACGACAGCAGGAGACGCTCCGGCAGGTTCATTCGCCGGCGCCGGCTCGGCAGGGATCCTCAACAGCCGCCGCAACCAGTCCGGCTCGAAGAAGACGACCGTGGCCAGGATCATGAACCAGGGAAACACACCAATCGGCCACATCGAGGCATTCAGGATGTGAAACACCAGGCTAACCAGAAAGGCGGCAAATCGCGTTCGCCGCCAGAGCAGCGCCGGTACGATCAACAGGTCGAACAACATCCCACCCCAGACAAAGAACTGCACGCCGAATTCAGTGGCAAACAGTTGCCCGATACCCGGGTACCAGGTCTTTTCGCCGATGGCCGACCGCATCGGTTCGCCGGCCAGCCAGTCCGCAGAGATTTTGGCGATGCCGCCGTAGAAATACGGAACGCCGATCTGAAACCTGAGCAACCACAGTGACCAGGCCGGCGCCGTGGCTCGACGTAACGACGGGTTTTGCCACGCGTCCACCGACCACAGCCGATGGGCGGGCAGAATCGCCAACAGCCAGCTTACCAGGCTGATCAGGTAGTAATGGTTCTGGTACGTCGTCTTGTCCAGCAGGAACAGATAGGTGAAGCCCAGTGCAAACAAGGTCGTACTGAGCCGATAGCAGTACCCCACGATCATGAACATCGCACAGAGTGCCATCATGGCCATCAACAGGTAGATCCCGTTGCCCAGCGTCGGTTGCAGCCATTCGAAGCCGTAGTACGAAAAGTGAAACCGCGGCTGGATGTAGTGCAATTCCGCCAGGCCGGTCCAGTAGCCTTTGCCGAGCCAATACAGGGCACATCCGCCGAAGATGACTCGAAAGTAGACCAAGAACGAAGCGTCCACCGGATTGCAGGCGCGGCCAATCCACCCCGTCGCGGCGAACCGCGACAGGGCTTCGGGCGAGGGCACCTTGGGAGCTTCGCTCTCAGGACCCTGCACAGCACTCGACTCTTCCGAGCTGCCAGACGTGCGGAGCATCAGTCGTCATCCTCCTCGTCGGCGTATCGTCCACCGGCATACCGTCCGCCCGTGTTACGTCCGCCGGCGTACTGGCCACCCGAACCGGCCTGCCTGGTGAAATCGATGGCCAGGTCATTTTCTCCGTCCACGACCGTGGCGTCGGCGACCAGTGCGGTCGTGGCCGCGGCAACAGACTCATCGTCGTCCGCTTCTTCGTCGTCGATTTCGCCCTCGGTTCCAGCAACGACCTCTCCCGTAACCGTGACCCGGTGCTGGCCAACCACGGCGCCGTCGGTCAACTCGAACGATCCATCCGCCTCAATTGTCCCGGTCGACGTCGGAGCCTCGGCGTCCTCGGGTGCGAAAATAATGGTACCGCCGGTGAGCGCCTTGCCACCGTAGCTGACCTTGCCTTTCACATCGACCATCTCGGGTCCGCAGCCGACCATCATTCCGAGCAGCAGTGTCGCCGCGAGGAACCGGCATTCTCGAACAATCATCCAACCTTCTCCTGAATCAATGACACACTTCGATCACATCTACGAAGTCGAGTGAACATCGTCGTCCCTGTGGCAATTACGAAATGCTCGCCACACGTCCAGCCACAAACTGCTGTCGCTCGGCAAGCTACGGCAGTTCGACCACCTGGCCGTCACGCCGGTCGCCCAAGTACCAGTACGTCCCGATATCAACGGTTTCGGGAATGAACTTCACCGAACCGTCGGCAAACGCGAACATCACGCCGCCGGGGTGCCAACTGACGGCACAGTCGTCGTCAAGCGAGTATCCCTTGGGGCGACCGCTCACGCTTTCCATCAGTTCCAGCCTCGATCGGCGGGCCTGCGTGGAAGCCTGGTTGTGCCCCCAGAAACCGCCGGACACGGGGTCGTCGAGCCAGACATTGCTGCTGATTCCGCAGTTTGGCGGGGAGGGCGGCTGGGTCTTGAAGAGGGTCGTTTCGTCGCTCCCCAAGCCACCAATCCACACCGGCCAGTTACTCAGCGAGGGAATGTATGCCGATTCGCCCAGCGCGATCGTGTTGCTCGTTCCATCCAGGATGTCGGCAATCCGCTGCGGCGAGGACAACCCGCGGGCACGACCGTCTTCCATCTTGAAGAAGATGCCGAAGTCGCCCCATCCCGTACTTGCCTTGTAGTCGGACGTCGCATAGCCGTTGCGGCGAGCAGCGCCGCCGGTATTGCCGGCCACGTGCGACTGCAGCGGGGACGACGGGCAACGGTACGTGTCAATCACGGAATCGCCGCCCGGCACGATATTCACGTAGCTGGCTTTCCAGAGCGCCCCGGGAGTCCCCACCGGAACGGCCGCGTCCAACAGGTCATAGACCTGTTGCTGCTCCATAAACGGCAGGATGTGAGTCCCCCAGCCGTAGCCATCATCGTTCAACCCCGCACTGTCGTCCGGAGCGCCGGACATGCCGTACGGAAATGTCTTGTACGTGTCGTGGTAGTTGTGCAACGCCAATCCTTGCTGCTTAAGGTTGTTGCTGCAGGACATTCTCCGCGCTGCCTCGCGTGCCGACTGCACGGCCGGCAGCAGCAGCGCCACCAGGATGCCGATGATGGCGATCACGACGAGCAGTTCAACGAGCGTAAACCCGCCGCGTGTGTTCTTGGTCGTCTTCATTCGATTCTCCCAACGATTGAAAAAAGGACTCAGTCGTCTACGTGAGTTGGCCGCGTCGTCAAGCCTGGGTCACTTCGGAGCGAGGAGGCCGGCATCCGTCAACATCAAGGGGATGGGACTCAACGGGGCAGGCTTGCCGGGATCGTCCAAAGAACGCGCTCCGTACATTGCGAACCACGAACATTGCGAACCACGAAGCATGGAAAGGATGCCGTGGCCCATCAATTGCGCGACAGTGTTCCGCGCGGGGATGAACAAGCTGTGAAGGCCCGGTTAACTACCTGGGAATCACGAATCCGGTCAGTGAAATGCTCGCAATGCGTGGCCTTTTGACAGCTTAGCGACGCAAGACTTTCCCGATGTTTTGCCTGCCGCGTTGCGTCATGCGCAACGCGAACTTCGGGATGACCCGAAGTTCACGTTCACCAGTCGTTCGTAGCTGCCGGTGCCCGGGGGGGGTACCCAATCCTCACCGACCGGGGGGCAATCGTGCTGTCGGGGAGTTGTCGGTAAGACTTTCTGTCCAAGTGGATGACGCAACGGGAATTGGTGCTGGGGGCAACGGGAATTGGTGCTGGGGGATGAGGGCAGGCGAGAATTGGAGACCTTCGGTCGGCGGTTTCGGCGGGGTCAGAGACCCGCGCCGAGCGCTCGGTCAGAGACCCGCGCCGAGCACTTGACCGGAGACCCGCGCCGAGCACTTGGTCAGAGACCCGCGCCGAGCGATTGGTCAGAGACCCGCGCCGAGCGATTGGTCAGAGAGCCGCGCCGAGCACTTGGGAGCAACAGGTCGGAGAGACGCGCCGAGCAACCGGTCGGAGCCCCCGCGCTGACTGCGTGGCAATCCACGTTCTGCCGCAACGAGCTCAGCGTGTCGTTGCCGCCAGTAGGTCGACGGGCCTCGCGAAGAGGGAATCGACGGCAGACTGAAATTCGTCGAGCGACAGCGAGTCAGCAGGTGCCTCGTCCACGGCACCTGCCCTGGGGAGCACCGGGACGACCGGCTGCGGCGGTGGCACCGGCACCGGCACGACCACGGGTGGCGGAGCATTGGCCTGAAGATCGAGCGGTCGGTGATGAACGATACGGGCCGATCCTGGGGGTAGGGAAGAGAATCTTCCGCCGGCGGGTGCTGCTGATCCATGTGCAGCGAATCGCGGCCCACTCCGTTCGTTACCCTCACCTTCGCCCTCGCTCTCCGGCGGCCCGTCGCCGTTGAGGAAATTGATGACGCGCAGAGCATCATTCGGCGTCACCGCATCGTCACCATTTGTATCGTAGAAGCGACGCGGGAAACTGGACAGGCCGGCAGGGTCTGCCAAGACGCCTTGTGCACTGAATTGGGGATCGTTGATTTCATTGATAATGACCAACACGTCGATTGGTGTCGCCAGGCCGTCCGCGTTGACGTCCAACGGATCGAGCGGGTTCCTCCAGTCGTTGGGGCCGATCAAGCGCAGCGTCGGATTCTGCGTCAGCACACGGACCAGGCGACCGTCCTCGAACTCGGTAGCGGACAACGTCCAGCCGTCCCCCACAAAGACGCGGTCACCGGCATCGGCGATCACGGTCAGCGTTTCCGTCACCGGCGACAGATCGAGCACTTCGGCGGCGTCGAGCCGTAGCAGGTTGTCGCCGCTGCCGGTGATGTCGATCAATTCGATGGATTGAAAGCTCCCGTCGGGCGCGGCGACCAGGTCCAATTGTTGACCCGCTCCATTCAAGCGGATCGTGTCGCTCCCCTCACCGGCCTCGACACGAACCTCGCCCGTGAATTCCGGGTCCAGACGACCGATGGCGAATTCGTCGTCACCATCCGTCCCCTGCAAGGTGAGGCGACCGAGCCCGGCAGCCGGTCCGCGAAACAATTCACTGCCCGCGCTGCGAACGACAATATCGGTCCCATCGACCTGCACATCGAGCTGACCTGGTGCGGCCAACGCGATCGAGACGTCGGCGTCGCCCACGTCCCCGTCTTGGATCTCCACCAGGTAATCCTCGACTTCACCGTCGGCCGCCTCGCCGGTCGGCAACAAACCCCCGTCACGGCTAATGCGAAACCGAGCGGCCGTGACACCGGTCGCCGTTCCCGCCGGGATCGTGAAGGAAAGCGAGTTCATCGCCGGCGCAAGCTCGATTGATGCAAACATTTGCTCCTCGGGGGACTCCCAGACACCGTTTCCGTCGAAATCGATCCAGGCGTCCAGCCGAGCGACTTCGCTGGCCTCTACCACCACCGTGGCGGTCGTCGCGAACTCATCGGTCGCCACCAGTGACGTGACAAAACGGACACCGTCCTCGTCATTCGGGCTGGCATCGGTGTCGTCCCCATCCGCCTGCTGCGTCGGCCGGCCATCATTATCTGCGTCGACAGCAACGCCCAGCCGCGGCCCTGGTAGCCGATGCCGCGCGCCGTCGTCGGCAAGCAAAGTCGGGTAAGGGGCCGGCGCATCACCAAAATCAAACTCGACGCGCGGCGTCACGGTGACAACAATCCGCCGCACGTCGACACTTGTCTCGTCGGCAAGGTCTTCAACCCGCGCTCCGACATCGGCGACCCCGATGAATTCCTCGGCCGGATGGTAGGTAACCGACGGCAAGAACGCTTGGACGTCGGCCAGCGTTCCTTCGATGTCGAGAACCGTGCCCCGCTGAACCTGGCCGTCGAAGGTCCCCTCAAGTTCGCCATTCGTCGTCCCCAAGACGACCTTCACCAGGTCGTCGTCATCAGACGACTCGGCCGGCACGAGGTTCAGGGACAGGTCCAGCGGCGAACCTTGTTCGGTGGTCCGTTCCGCCGTAGCGTCGATCAGCAACGGCTTGGAGAACTCGACAACATCAAAGCTCAGGGCCTGGCCATTGTTGAACGCAAGTCGCACGAAGCGGTCGGCCTCTCCTTGAGTCGCAGAGACGGTAAAGTCAAACGCCCCTTCACCGGCGGTCGTTGTGAATTGGCCGAGTTGATTGCTCCGTTCATCGCTCACCACGATCGTGACCGCGAGCGTGGCGTCGGCGAGCGTTCCGGAGATCTCCAAGATTCTTCCAGGAATCTGCCTGGCCGCTAAATCATTGACCTCGACATCCAGCGAGTCGCCGGGCGGAATTAGCAGTGACGACTCCAATTCCACCGACTCTCCCGCTTCGGTCAACGAAAACGGAATCGACTCGCCCGGCAAGAGTTGCTGGCCGAGCTCAAGTAGCCGCACGCGCTGGTTGCCGGCGTCGATCTCCAGTGACTGGCCCAGAACCTCCAGTTCGACTCCGTTCTGCGAGTCGATATCCAGAAACGCCTCCAACAGGCGCCCCGCGGCGTCCTGTTGGAAAACGGTCGACAGAAGGGGAATCTCGTCTGCCACTGAAATGACCGCGTTGCCGAAGGAATCGCGTCCCGCCGCCCGAATCTCGAACAGGCCGGCACTGCCGTAACGGGCGAATGGCTCTCCGCCGGCAAACTGGTTCAGGGAGATCACCCCACTGGCGGGATCGTACGCCACGCGCCGGGCAGAGACCGCATCCGGCTGGATCGGCGGCTGCGACGCAACGTCAACGATTGCATCAAATACCTCGAAGCGCATTTCCGGAGTATTCGTTCCATGGAGCAAGTCGAACTTCGTGCCATTGCCCAGGTCGACGCGGAGCTGCAGCGTGTCGCTGTTGGCCAGTTGGCGATCGGTCTCCGACAGCGTCAACTGGAGGGGGACGGCAACGTTTTGGTTGATCTTGGCGGGTGCGCTCACACCGATCGGTCGCACGGCCCCTTCGCCGAATGTGAATGGAATTCTCAGCCTGGCCCGTAACAGTTCGACATCCCCCTGGTCGAAAAGCCCGGCGTCAAGTTCTACGAGCAATTCTCCTCCCACCGCGACGTCAAAGGGGAGGGCAGTGGGCCCCGATTCTGACTCGCCCGCACGGAACTCGAACGCCAGGTTCTCGCCGTTCTCCAGCGGCAGAGCGTCTCCAAAGTCCGTTTCGATCACTGATTCAATATCACGACCAGGCACCGTGACGGTCATCCGGGGGTGAAACGAAGGCGCCAGCGCCGGGTCGGGCACCAGGGTACCGACACCGGCGACGAACCTGGCCTTGCCATTGGCGCCGATCAAGCCATTCAGACGAGGATAAACGGCCAGCGTCGCGACACCGTAGGCGGCCCGGAAGTCATCTGACAAATCACGGGTAAACGCCCGGATCCGGTACACCCCCGTGCTCGAATAAGCCAGCAACGGAACTCCGGTCGCCCGGCTGCGTAAGCCGAGCTCACCGCGCGACGGGTTGTAATCGAGTTCGACGCCCTGTGAATCATCGGCTTGCCGCACATGCACCTGAGCGGACCCACCGTCATTCGTTCCGACGAGCTCAATGGCTTCCCCGACTCCCGGATCGACGAATAGCGAAAACTCTTCACCTGGGTTCAGCCGATTGATGGCATTGCGGTCGTCATTGGTCAGCAGGAGCGTGATATCGACCGGTTCGCCGAAAAAGGCCTTTCCGGCAGGAATCTCCGGCCCCGAGTTGCTCTTCAGTTGCGCTCGGCGCAACGCATCGCCGTCGGCGATATCGACCTCCATCCTTTGCCGCCCCGACACCACCACGCGATCAGTCATGATCGAGCCGTCATCGTCGGCGAGGACCACGATCGGCTCGACCTGGTACCGCACCGTGGTCGAACCGACGGCCGTCATTTCCTCCAGGAACAGACGCTCGTACGTGTGACTCAAGGACAACGAACCGCCGTTGGGTATTTCCATTGCGTCGGTGTTACCGTCGCGCCAGAAGACGGTGACTGTCAGCGTGTCGGACGTGAGCGAGCCATCGGTGAACTCGTCACGGGCGGTAATCTCCAAGGTCAATTCTCGTTCACCCAGCGGATCCAGGCGGGCCGCCGCCGGTGACGTCTCGACATCCAGCGATAACCCTGCCGCGCCCCGATCATTGACGATCAAGGAACGCTGCGCTTCAGCGACCGTCTGGCCGCCCCGAATCATCCTGGCAGAAAGCGTAAACGCGTCGTCACGCCCCGTGCCGGGCGGATCATCCGCATAGGCGTTGTCGAACAGGGCGTTCAATTCGTTGCCCGGCTGGGCGGTATCGAACGTGACGCGACGGAGGTCGCCATTGCCGTAGTCGACCTCGACTTCGTCACCGTTCTCGAGGTTGATGAAGTTGATGCCCAGCCCGTTTCTCGCATCACCACCTTCCGGCGCCTCATCGACACCCTCAAAGTTCACGACGGCATGTTTCAGCTCCGGCAGGATGGTGACCGCCGGAACGTCAAGCTGTGATGTCGGAAACGTCAACTCGGCCAGGCTGATTCGCTCATCCGTCTCTGGATTCAGGACCGACGACCGGATAACGATGTCGCCGTCCCGAATCGTCACGCCGCTCAATCCGGTCACGATTTCGCTCTGGAAAGCGATTAAGGTCAAGTTATTGGCGGCGGGGACCATGAACACGGCCGTGTCGTCGACCTGCCCTTCGCCGAAGCGAAACCCGCTCACCGGTACCGAAATCTCGAACTGGTCGCCAACTCCGTACGCATGAATCGAGTCGTCGCTATAATTGCGCAGGAAGATCGCCTGCGTGTCCACGACGGCCTGAACTGGCAGCGCGGTGGTCTCGAAACTGGCACCGGAGACGGTCAGCACGCCGTCTAGCGGTTGGAAGGTGCGATCCGCCGGCAGGAAGTCAAGCAGATTGAGCTCGTCGAATGTGAGGTCAAATCCCCGCTGGTCGAGCCCGATGCCGCCGAGCGTTTCTACGATGGTTTGCTCGCGATCGCCAACACGCAACACGAACGTCACCTCTTCGTTGAGTTGAGCGTTGGCAATCTCGCCATTGAGGCGAAAGCGTGCCGTCCCGGCCCCCGTGTGGTCGACACGCATCCCGGGCCGGTCGAAACGGTCAAGCTGGAACCGCACGTCCGCCAGCGGCTGCGGATCAACTACGGTGACCCGCCGCTGCTCGCCAGCGACCTGACCCGTCGGCAACGTGAGCGTCACCGTGACCGTGTATTCGCCGGGCGCATCGTACTCCTTGCTGAAGGGCCCGCGGCTGAATTCGGCAAGCAGCGATTGGGGATTGGCGGCGAAGACCCCATCGTTGAGCTCCCCCGAGTCTCGGCTGCGGCGGGGGTCAATCCGAGTGATAACTGGATCGCTGCCGTCGCCGAAATCGATGACCAGCGTCGCATCGTCGGTCGACTCGCGCACGTTCGCCAGAATGTTGTCCGCAGTGACGACGACGTTGAGCGGCTCGAAGTCTCCGTCGGCGAGTTTCTCGAGCCGTTCGCGATCGATCTGCAGATCGACATCGAGCGGCTGCAGCACCCGGCCGAAGGCGATCTCCGCCTCTTCCACAAACGGGCCCGCCCGGCCCACGGCCAGTCCCTGAACATCCTCGGCTGCCAGGACAATCCGATCCAGTTCCTGGCCGGTACTCCGGTCAATGAGGAGGAAGATCAGCCCTTCGGTGGTATCAGAGAGCGCATGCCGCGGCAGGAATGCGGCGGCATCGAACGCCGAGTCTTCGGCTGCCGATCGCAGCAGGTCGTCCAGGTTAAAACTGAATGCGCGGTGGAGCGCCCCGTCGGCGGGCGTGACCTGCGTCATGGCGAGTTCACTGTCGTCCGTCATCGCCGGATTGAACCTGGCAAAGTCGAAACCGATGCCGTTGCCGCCGTTCGCCTCCTGATTTGCGCGCACGTGCCGCGGCACGACGACCGCCACGTCAACGTCTGCGACGACGCCTCCGGCAAGGCGGCCGTGAATCGCGCCCGCGCGGAGCGTCGAGAGACCCGGGTCAATGTTCAAACTCAACAGGCTGGCTCGGCCCACCTCGGCGACGTCGAATTTGTCGATCTCGAACAACTCGTTACGACCGACGAACGGTTGAGCCTCGACACCGACTCCGGCTTGCGTGACCGTGATGAGCTCGCTTACCTCCAGGCGGTCGACGGCCAGTTTCAGGACCGGGTGGATGACCGGCCCGGCATGGATCTCCACGCGGGCAGTGAACGCGCCCGGCGCCCCGTAGACGTGCGTCAACGTCTGGGAAAGGTGCATTCGGCCGGCCTGAAACGTCAGAACCTCCACGCCATCCTGCCCCGCCCCGTCCTCGCCGAAGTCGACCGCGACATGGAATTCGCGGTCAGGATCGTCACGTCCGACATGCAGGTTCTGCAGCACGTCCTCCAGGTAGATGCCCGCAGGCGCCTCGATCTGAAACTCGCCGCCGTCAGCGGTTCGCGCCAGTTGCCGCGAGCGTTGTGTCTGTTCCTTCCCGCCGGCATTGCAGACATCGACCGCCAGACGCAGCGGATCACCGAAGACCAGGTCCAGGCCTTCCGTCGCGAACGGATCGTCGACCACCGTCTCCGATGACGCCAACCTCACATCGACGTGCGGCCGGCGAAGGGCGGCAAACCCCGAGTAGTCGCCCAAGCCGTCTGAGGTGGGCGTGAAGCGGTCGAGCAGCGTGACGGACCCCGCAGCCGTCGTGCGCGTGATCTCGATACGATCCGAAACCCGCGCCGGAAGCTGCTCAACCAACAGCTCGACGTCGCGGGCCGTATTCGCCAAGTCGATGCGCACAAAGTCCGATAGGGTCATCCGCGATGCGGGAATCTCGACGGGAGTGAAGCCTTCGAGCACCTGGCGAGAAAAATTCGGGATCCGCAGCTCGACCAATCCTCCCGCAGCCTTGGGTGGCAACAGGGCCGCGGTCAGATCCACGCGGCTCGTCGCTTCAACCACCTGTTTGGGAAGTGCCACGCTGCGGAATGACTGGTCGCGGCGGCCGTCGCTGTGCAACTGTTGAAAAAAGGCCAAGCCCTCTTCGCGCTCGACGACCACCGGCGTGGCCGAGCTGATGCCGAAGCCGTGCACCTCGACACCTTCGGCGTCCGCCGGATTCTCAAACCGAATCACCAGCGCATCGGTTTCCCGATCGATGAAGGTGAACATGCTGCCCGCCAGGGCGGGACTTTGTGCGGGTGTTATCTCGTAACCACAAAAGAGCAGATCGCGAGCCTCGAGCCGTTCGAGCTGCAAACGACGACGCCTGGCGGCAGACCGTGAAGCGCTCGGCCAACGTACGAATCGATTCATGCGTTTCCCCTTGGAGTCCTAGGTTGTGACATGCATGCGCGGCCCGCGCATGGATCGAGAGCGACCCGCGGGAGCGAACCAGGTGTTGGCATGTTACCCGTGCGCGGCCTGGCTCACCAATCACGAGACAAATCCTTCCTTCGAGCCTGCATCTCTTCCTGCGCTCGCGCAGGCACATGCAGTGAAAAGGCGCCTGTTTTTAGCGAACGAAGCGCGTGGGTGAGAACGGTTCGCTGGGAATGTGCGGCGGACTGCCGGTAACGAGTTCCGCGACTAAGCGGCCGGTGGCCGGGGCAAGGCTCAGCCCGAGCATGTTATGACCGGTTGCCAGGTAGGCGTTTTTCAAGCGTGGCGTCCGACCGATGATCGGCAGGCTGTCCCACGTCATGGGCCGCCAACCATACCACGTCTCCAGCGGCGGGCCGTCAACCGCAGCGACCAGGTAGGGGCGCGCCGAGTCGCGGAGTTGCTGGATGCGGCGCGGTGGGATGGTCGCGTCATAACCGGCAAACTCCATCATCGATCCCAAGCGGAGACCATGTTCGAAGGGGGAAATACCCACCTTGTGTTCCGGAAACAGCATCGGGAATCGTGGTCCGTCCGCGGGCCGTGCGACGGTCACGGAGTACCCCTTGCCTGGTTGGACCGGAATCCGGCAGTCAAGCCGTTTTGACCAATGCCCGCTCCAAGCCCCCATCGCAAACACGTAGGTATCCGCCAGCAGCGGTCCCTGCGATGTTTCGAGACGGTCGATTCGCCCATCCAACCTGGCGACATCGTGCAACTCGGTCTGCTCGATGAACCGCACACCGCCCGCTCGCAAGCGGTCTGCCCACGCGCGGTTCAACAGGTCCGGACGGACCGACGTATCGCCCGGATAGTGAAACGCGCCGGCCAGCCCCTGCTTCAGCCCGGCATCGAAATCGTGCAACGCCTGGCCGGCGATCCGTCTGGCCGAAACGCCGAAATGCTCGGTCAGCAGCCGGTCCAAGTCGGCGAAGGCGTCCATGGCCGCAGGGGAACGAAAGACGTACAAGAGACCGTCTTCGCGCCATTCACAAGTCAGCGACTCTTGCGCGATCAAGCGACGATACTCGGCCATCGAAGCATCCAGAATTGACTGCAAATGCTCGCCGGCTGCGAGCATCTGGCCGTGGTTGCAGCGCCGAGCGAATTGCCACATCCAGCTCAGCAGTGCCGGGTTCAAACTCGGCTTGACCCGAAACGGCGATCGCGGATTGAACAACGACTTCAAGGCGTCGCGAATGGCCCCGGGTTCCGTCAGCGGAGGCACATGACTCGGGCAGATATACCCGCAATTGGCATGGGAACAGGCGCCGGCGACCGTCCCCTTGTCAATCACCGTGACACGCAACCCTGCCTGCTTGAGATAATGGGCGCAAGCGATACCGACAATGCCGGCTCCCACGACAATCGCGGAAGGCCGCGGCTCTGGCGTGGTCATGACGGCTTGCTCCCGATCCCATGCTTGAACGGATCAGCCGCCTGTTGGATCAGCTTCCCCTCACTGCAAACGTAACCGCGACCGGTAATCTTCGGGAAAATCTGATCGCCGTCGCTCGGCCGATACGATGCTTGGAAGCGACTGCCAATCATGCTTTCTTGGATCCAGGTCTCTCCCGGCCGCAGTTTTCCATCGGCTGCCAGGCAGGCCAGCTTGGCGCTGGTTCCCGTGCCGCAAGGCGAACGGTCGTAAGCGCCGCCGGGGCAGAGGACGAAATTCCGACTATCTGCGTCAGCCGACCGCGGCGGACCGAAGAATTCGATGTGGTCAATCTCCGCGCCGTCGGCGCCGGTGACGCCTGACCGTCGGAGTGCCGCTCGGACGCAGCCTGCCGCCGCGACCAGTTCATCGACCGCTTCAATATCCAGCGGCGCGGGGCTCGAGTCGACCAGAAAAAACCAGTTCCCCCCCCAGGCGACATCGCCCGTAACCGTTCCGAGTCCGTCGACGTCAACGCTGACCGACGCGCGATGACGATAGCTGGCGACGTTGTTAATCGACACTTCGTGCGGGGTCAACAGGTCGACCTCAATCACTCCAACCGGCGTTTCCAATCGTTGGACACCGAGCTCGCATCGCCCCAGGTAGTGCAGCGTCACAGCCACACCAATCGCGCCGTGACCGCACATGCCGAGGTAGCCGGTGTTATTGAAAAAGATGACTCCCGCGGCGCAGGTCGCGTCGCTCGGTGCACACAGCAAGGCCCCGACCACCGCGTCCCAGCCGCGCGGCTCGTTGATCACCGTGCGCCGAAATTCGTCCGCCTCGTCACGCAACCGGGCAAGTTGCCCTTTGACCGGCCCGCTGCCGATGTCCGGTCCACCCTCCAGGATGACGCGCGTCGGTTCGCCTTCCGTATGCGAATCGACAAACCGGATCGCGCTGTGACCGTGCATTTGTTGTTTCTCCGACCAATCGTATCGCCCGTTTTGGAGGCAGGCCCGCTGCGGCCGGACATCGCTGAGCCGCGACTGGAGATCGTACCTTGCCGCCAGCCAGGTTGTAAGCGTGGCCGCCGTCGTGGTGCGAATGTGGGGCAAATTCGGCGGCGCGAAACGGTCGGGTAACGAGGAATTCGGGGCGGTTGCTCAATTCGGCCGTTACAAAACGACCGCTGCGACTATACTGAAAGGTCAGACTCCACCCCCACTCGCGTGGGCGCTACGGGCAGCCACTTCGTCATTCCTCTAACCCACCAGACTTCTTTGCCTCAATCGCATCTGAAATCGCCCCGCCGGGCTTTGATTACGGGGATCAGCGGCCAGGACGGATCGTATCTGGCCGAATTCCTGTTGGCCAAAGGCTACGACGTGCACGGCGTCGTCCGCCGCAGCAGCAACCTGACACGGGACCGACTGGACAGAATCAGTGATTTGCCAAGGAGCAATCTGCACTACGGTGACGTCACGGACGCCAGTTCACTGATGCGTTTGGTGCTGGAGTTGGAGCCGGACGAAATCTACAACCTCGCAGCCCAAAGCCATGTGCGCGTTTCTTTTGATAACCCGGGCTACACGGTCGAAGTCGGCGCGATGGGAGCGCTCAACGTCCTGGAGGCCGCTCGCCTGTTGAACGAGCGGCGTCCGGTACGGGTCTATCAGGCGTCGACCAGCGAGATGTTTGGGGGTGCACCCGGAACCGCGCCGCAGTCGGAAACAACCCGCTTTCACCCGCGCAGCCCGTACGGCTGTGCCAAACTCTACGCGCATGCCCAAGTCATCAATTACCGGGAATCGTACGATTTGTTCGCCTGCTGCGGCATCCTCTTCAATCACGAGTCTCCCCGCCGCGGCGAAAACTTCGTGACCCGAAAGATCTCGCTCGGTGTCGGCCGGATTCGGGAAGGCCTGCAGGAAAAACTCTGCCTGGGGAATCTGGAAGCGCGACGCGACTGGGGATACGCGGGCGATTTTGTCGAAGCCATGTGGCTCATGCTGCAGCAGGAATCGCCCGAAGAGTATGTCATTGCGACGGGTGAAACGCACTCGGTGCGCGAGTTTCTCGAAGTCGCCTTTACCACTGCCGGCCTGGATTGGCGGGAGCACGTCGAAACGGACGAACGATTCTTTCGCCCCGCGGAAGTCGACGTCTTGCTCGGCGATGCCTCCAAAGCCGCGGAGAAGTTGAACTGGCGGCCGACCACGTCATTCGAATCACTTGCCCGCATGATGGTCGAGCATGATCGGGATCTGGCACAGCGAGAGCGGTGGGCACAAGAGCGCATCGCTCACGCCGGCCTGGAGAAATAGGGCGGCAGAACCCGTTGGCGGCATCCGCATGAAACCGGGGCCGGCCGGCGAGGAGTCCGAGCGCAACCGAGGAATGGCTGAAGAATGAGTTCGGCATATCGTTGCAGGCCATTTTCCGAGTGGCCGTTGAGCTGCCTTTTCTTCAGGCATCGGCACGCAGCGAGTGCACGTATCGCCGGCAAACCTCGCAGATGCATGATGGATCACGGATGAACACGATCCTGTTGACGGGTGGGGCCGGCTTCATCGGCCGCTGGTTGGTACAGCGGCTCCTGGCCGACCAGACGGTCCGCGTTGTCACGCTCGACAAGTTAACCTACGCCGGCAATCTCGCTTCGCTCGGCGACGTTCTCTCGCATCCCCATCACGAGTTTGTCGAAGGAGACATCGGCGACCATCGGCTGCTAGGCGCCTTGCTGGAGCGGCACCGGCCGCAAGCAATTGTCAATCTGGCCGCCGAGTCGCATGTGGATCGCTCGATCGACGCTCCCTCCCCGTTCGTGCAGACGAATGTCGTCGGGACGTCGACGCTCCTGGACATGGCCTGCCGTTACTGGCGCCAACTTGCCCCGGGGCAACGCGACGCATTCCGTTTTCTGCACCTCTCGACCGATGAAGTCTTCGGATCGCTGGGCACGACGGGCAGGTTTGACGAATCGAGCCGTTACGCGCCGAATTCGCCTTATGCCGCGTCCAAGGCAGCCTCCGACCACTTCGCGCGTGCCTATTTCCGCACGTACGGGTTGCCGGTCATCACGGTGAACTGCGCGAACAATTATGGTCCCTACCAGTTTCCCGAGAAACTGATCCCGCTGATGACTTTGCATGCCATCGCCGGCAAACCACTGCCCGTCTATGGCGATGGGCAACAAGTGCGGGACTGGCTGTATGTGGAAGACCATTGCGAAGCGCTGGCAGTCGCCCTGGAGAGAGGGCAACCGGGTGAAGTCTATCTCGTTGGCGGTCGTTGCGAACGGACGAACCTCCAGGTGATCCGCGAGATCTGCGCGGCTGTCGACGATCTGGCACCGGATGCTTCGCTGGCCCCCCGCACCCGCCTGATTACGTTCGTGGCGGATCGTCCCGGCCACGACCAACGGTACGCGATTGACAGCAGCAAGATTCAAAACGAACTCGGCTGGCGCCCCCGCCACCCATTCGAAGCGGGGCTGCGGAAGACCATCCAGTGGTACCTGGCCAACTCGGCATGGGTTGCCCAGGTGACCAAGGACACATTCGACGGCGAACGACTCGGCGCGCCGCAAGGGAGGCTCCCGCCGTGACCAACCATCGGTTTGAGAAGGGCATCATACTTGCCGGCGGCACAGGCTCGCGGCTCTACCCGCTCACGCGCGCCGTGAACAAGCAACTGTTGCCCATCTACGACAAGCCGATGATCTACTATCCGCTCTCCACGCTGATGCTGGCCGGGATCCGCGACATCCTGCTGATCGCCAACCCGGAGGATGTGAGCGGTTTTCAACGGCTACTGGGGGACGGGGGGCGGTTGGGCCTGTCCATCCAGTACGCCACGCAACAGCGGCCCGAGGGCCTGGCTCAGGCGTTCGTCATCGGCCGCGACTTCGTGGGGTCCGACCATGTGGCCCTCGTGCTGGGAGACAACCTCTTTTACGGGCAGGGCTTTCAGTCGATCCTGGCCCAGGCCGTGAATCGCGAGACGGGCGCCACCATCTTCGGCTACCGCGTCAAGTCACCGCAACGGTATGGGGTGGTCGAACTGGACGACGAGGGCCGGCCGATCGGAATCGAAGAAAAACCGGAATCCCCGAAATCCATGTGGGCCGTTCCCGGCCTGTATTTCTACGACAACAGCGTCCTGGAGATTGCCGCGCGGCTCCGACCCTCGGCACGTGGCGAACTCGAGATTACCGACATCAATCGAACCTACCTGGGACGAGGTACGCTCCACGTCGAATGCCTGTCGCGGGGATTCGCCTGGCTTGACACGGGCACGACGGACGCCATGGTCCAGGCGACGAATTTTGTACAGACCATCGAGCACCGGCAGGGCTTGAAGATCGCCTGTATCGAGGAGGTTGCCTACTACATGGGCTTGATCGATGACGCGCGCCTGGCCCACCTCGCCGCAGAGGCCGGTGGCAGCTATGGGCAGTACCTGGAGAAACTCCTGGAAGACGAGATCCCCAAGTATGCCCGCAGCCAGATTGCCGGCGTTCCGCCGGCACGCAGAGGGTCCAACCGCTAACCCGGATGATGCATCAGCCGCACGGCTTTCGTCTGGATTGTGAATCAGCCGTTGGGCGTTAGCCTGGGTTCCGTTGATAACCGATTGAACCGGTCGCTAACGCGTGCCGGCTGATATGCATGCCGCATTGACTCTGTTCACTACAAACACTTGCTATTCAGCGAATTGCCCTGACTTCCACCGCCAGGTCACGTTGGCTACGTTGGGGTAGCGATTGATGCCCCGTTCCTGAGGAAGACGCAATGACCTTGAAGAATTTTATCGGCGGCCGCTGGGTGTTTTCCAATGCCACACATACGGTCCCCGTCCATAATCCCTCAACCGGCGAAGTCATCGCGGAAACGCCACTTTCTCCCAGCGTGGATGTGGACCGCGCCGTCAAGAGCGCGGCTGACGCTTTTCCCGCCTGGTCGCAGACGCCACCTCCCCGCCGTGCCGCCGTGATGTTCCGCTACCGCGATCTGCTGGAGCGCGACTTCGAGTCGCTGGCCAGGCTGATCACGTTGGAGAACGGCAAGACACTCGACGAAGCCCGCGGCGACGTGCGTCGCGGGATCGAGGTCGTCGAGTTTGCCTGCGGGATCACGCATTTGCTCAAAGGCGACAGCCTGCCACAGGTCGCCGACGAAATCGACGCGGTGACGACTCGCGAGCCGCTGGGCGTCTGCGTGGGGATCACGCCGTTCAATTTCCCGGCGATGGTACCGATGTGGATGTACCCGCTGGCGATCGCCTGTGGCAACACGTTTCTGCTCAAGCCGAGCGAGAAGGTGCCGCAGACGGCCCTTCGCCTGGCCGAACTGATGGCGGAAGCGGATCTGCCCGACGGCGTCTTGAACGTCGTCCATGGCGGCGCGGATGTGGTCGACGCGCTCTGCACCCACCCGGATGTCGCTGCGTTGAGCTTTGTTGGATCGTCGCATGTCGCCCGCCACGTGTATCAGCTCGGCACGCAGCATGGCAAACGCGTTCAAGCGGCAGGAGGCGCGAAAAATGTGCTGCTGGTAATGCCGGATGCCGAGCCGGAATCGACGCTCCGCGCCATCCTGGGCTCGTCGTTCGGATGCGCCGGCCAGCGGTGCATGGCAGGTTCCATTCTCATGGGCATCGGTAAGGCGACCGCAGACGAATGGCGTGATCGAGTGACCTCAGCCATCAACGCGTACCAGATCGGAGACACCAGCCAGTCGACGACAGCGGACATGGGCCCGGTGATTGACCAATCTGCTCAGCAACGCGTTGCCACGTTTCTTGAAACGGCGGCCGCAGACGGCGCCACGGTCGCCTGCGATGCCAGCGATCGCGGACCCGGACAGGGATTCTTCGTCGGTCCCGCCCTGGTTGATGATGTCCGACCAGACACGCGTCTGTTTCAAGAGGAGATTTTCGGACCGGTACTCTCGTTGACCCGCCCGGAGTCGCTTGACGAGGCCATCACCATGATGAATGGGTTGAAGTTTGGAAACGGTGCCACGATCTTCACTTCGAACGGCTCGGCCGCCCGTCAATTTGTCCGCCAGATGCAGTCCGGGATGATCGGCGTCAACGTCGGCGTCCCCGCCCCCATGGCCCAGTTCAGCTTCTCCGGCTGGAACGACAGCTTCTTTGGCGACCTCCACGTACAAGGTTCCGAGGGCATTCTGTTTTACACGCGGCAGAAGTGCGTGCTCTCGCGTTGGGACGCCAACTATGTGCGGGCGATGGGATGGTAACGCGCGTCTGACCGTGCAACCATGCTCGCCACTGCAGCGACTCGTCCGACGTCCGGAATTGACCGTGTAGGGCGCGGCAATGATACTGGGGAGGCGGCGTCGCCGCGCGGGTTGCGGTTCAAACCGGTGCCGGCGCGTCGTCGTCGACACGTGCTGTTTGTCGAAACCATCGAACGGGGCGCATGCGGAGTGCGGACATCGCTGCCGGCATCAGGGCAATATCCGCCGCAAAGCCAAGACGAAATCATGCTGGAACTTTCCTCCCTACGGACGCGCGGCGACCGCAGTCACTGCCAACCATGGTCGCGTTGTATGCCTTGTGCGACGAGCGGGCTGATCGCCGCCGTTCTGCTGTTCCTGCTCGGCGTGACAAGTGCAACGGTCGCTTCGGCCGCACGGCCGAACATCGTGCTCATCATGGCCGATGACCTCGGCTGGTCGGACATCGGCTGCTACGGCGGCGAAATTGAAACACCCCATATCGATTCGCTGGCCGAGCATGGTTTGCGGTTCACTCAGTTTTACAATAATGCGATCTGCGGTCCGACGCGTGCGTCGCTGCTGACGGGCCTCTACTGCCAGCAGGTGGGACACCGGGGAGATCGTTGGAACGAAGCCAAAGACTACTCCAAATGCGTGACGCTCGGCGAAGTCCTGCAAGCGGCCGGCTACCACACCGCCATGGTCGGCAAATGGCAAGGCCGCGACTCGGCCCTTGATCGCGGCTTTGATCGATTCTTCGGCCCCCTGTGTCAGGCCAAGATCAGTTACTTTCACGAAGTGGCGGGCAACCCGTACTACCTCGATCGCCAACGCGTCACGCTGCCCGCAGATTTCTACCTCACGTCTGCATTGAACGCGCGGGCTAACGAGTTCATCGAGGAAGCACTGGCCCAGGATCGGCCCTTTTTCCTGTACGTCGCCCACATCGCGCCCCACTGGCCGCTGCACGCCCCGGCTGCCGAAGTGGCCAAGTTTCGCGAACGGTACCGCGCCTCTGGCTGGGACACCATTCGCGCCACGCGACTGGCCGCCCAGCAACAGATAGGATTGCTGCCGAGCACCATATCGCTGGCCGCTCGACCGCCCGGTGTACGCGATTGGCGCGAGGACAACCACCAGGAGTGGCAGGCCGAGCGGATGGCCGTTTATGCTGCCCAGGTTGCCGCCATCGACCATGGCGTGGGGCAGTTGCTGGCACGGCTGCGCGAAGCGAATGCCGTCGACAACACCCTGGTGATGTTCCTTTCCGACAATGGGGCCGCTCCCGACGGCGGCCTCACGCCGACCGCCAGCGGCTTCGGTTTCGGCCCCAACCGCCGCAACGCAAACTGGCGTAAGGACGGGGTGCCGATCCGTGCCGGCAGTGGCCCAGAGAACCCACCCGGTCCTCATGACACGTTCGCCGCTTACGGACTGGCCTGGGCCAATGCCAGCAACACACCACTCCGCGGCACCAAGCTGGAAGGCTACGAAGGAGGAATTCGCACACCGTTGGTCATCCGCTGGCCGGCCGCCGTGTCCGAGCCCGGCACCTTCGTGCACCAACCGGGCCATGTGATCGACGTCATGCCGACGCTCCTGGACGCTGCCGGCGGATCGTACCCCAGCGAGTTCAACGGCCGCCAACCGCTCCCTGTGGAGGGGCGCAGCCTGCTGCCTGTCTTGCGAGGCGACGACGCACCGCACGACCGGCTGCTATGCTGGAGCGTCCCGCGGCACGACGTCATCCGGCGGGGCGACTGGAAAGCCGTCGGCCCGCGGGGGAAGATGCCCTGGCAGCTCTTCGATCTGGCCGTGGATCCCACCGAGACAACCGATCTGGCCGGTCGGCACCCGGAGAAATTGTCGGAATTGAAGCGTGAGTTTCACGAATGGCGGCAACGGGTCGGGGCGGTCAGCAACTAGCCTGGACGGTTCATCAAGGCGGCTCGCCAGAGGAATCGATCTGCCTCCATTCGGCCGACGTCGCGGATGATCACCAATTAGCACCCGAGGAGGAGTCTAACCATGTTGATGACCACGCTGCGTGCGGCCCTGATCGTACTGACGCTCGCCGGCATTTGCGCCGGCCGTGCCGATGCCCGACAACCGAATATTGTCGTCTTCCTTGTCGACGATATGGGAGTGATGGACACGTCCCTGCCGTTTCTGACGGATGAGGCGGGCCGGCCGAAACGCTATCCGCTCAACGACTACTATCGCACGCCGAATATGGAACGGCTGGCGGCCGATGGTGTGAGGTTCAACAACTTTTACGCGATGAGCGTCTGCTCTCCGACACGCATCTCGATCATGACCGGCCAGAACGCGGCCCGCCACCATGCAACGAACTGGATCAACCCGGACAAGAACAACCGCGGAACCTATGGGCCACCCGATTGGGCCTGGCAGGGGTTGGGGAAGGACGACCTCACCTTGCCGAGGCTCCTGAGCGAGGCCGGCTATCACACAATCCATGTCGGCAAGGGGCACTTCGGCCCCCGCGCTTTTGACGGTGCCGACCCGCAGAAGCTGGGCTTTGACGACAATGTGGGAGGCGCCTCATTTGGTTCACCGGGCAGCTACTACGGTAAACAAAACTACGGGCTCGGGACGCGACGCGCCAAAAGCGCCGTGCCCCATTTGAAAAAATACCACGGCACTCAGACGTTTCTCACGGAGGCACTGACGATCGAAGCCAATGCTCGCGTTGCCGCAGCCGTGCAGGCAGAGCAGCCATTCTTCCTCTACATGGCACACTACGCCGTGCACGCGCCGTTCCAGGCCGATGCCAGGTTCGCTGCGAACTATGCGAACTCCGGCAAGCCCAAGGCGGCCCAGGCATTTGCAACGTTGATCGAAGGCATGGACAAGTCGCTCGGCGATATCCTCGATCAGCTCGACAAGCTCGGAGTGGCCGAAGAGACGATCGTGTTCTTTTTGGGAGACAACGGTTCCGACGCACCGCTCGGACACCAGCACGCAGTCGCCTGCGCCGCGCCACTCCGCGGCAAAAAGGGAGCCCACTACGAAGGCGGCATGCGTGTCCCGTTTATCGCCGCCTGGGCCAAAGCGGCGGACAACGCGAACCAGCAGCGGCTACCGATCGCCGCCGGCGCCATTCAACACCAGACGGCAGCGGTCCAGGACCTGTTTCCAACCATCCTGAAGCTGGCCAACGTTTCCTGCCCGCAGACACACACGGTTGACGGACTGGGGTTAGAGACATTGCTGAGCGGCAAGCCGGCGCCGGATCGCCCGCAGCAGTTCCTCATGCACTATCCCCATGCACCGCACCGCAGCGACTACTTTACGTGCTTCCGTGACGGTGACTGGAAGGTCATCTACCACTACTTTCCCTCCGCAGTATCCGCCGGCTCACACTACCAGCTTTACAACCTGGCCCAGGATCCGTTTGAGCAAACCAATCTGGCAGCGCAAGAGCCACAACGATTGCGGAGCATGATGGAGGCGCTCGTCGATCAGATGAGGCACCACGACGCGCTGTACCCCGTCGACAAGGCCGACGGCAAGACACCACTCACACCCAAGCTTCCGCAAAGCTAAGCGGCGTACGCTGCATGTACGCACGCACGCACGCACGATGCCCGCAGGGTCAGGGAGCGGCCTGCCGGCGCGAATGGCGAGATTCTTGAACGTGATCCGTACGGCGAACGCTATTTCTTCTTGGCGTTGCGTTTGGCCCGTTTTTGTTGCGGTGGCGGCGCGACGCCCAGGTACTCCTGCATCCGCCCGACGTAGCCGCCGTGGCTGAACGTGCAGGCCCGCATGGCGTCCTGATACGGCTCGGTCCCGTCGCCGATCCAATCGATGATGTTGAAGATCTTCAACGACGCATACGAGCCATCGCGCAGCAATTCGTTCCAGCACGCTCGTGCCGCGCCTTGGTCACCGCCGCGATACAGGATCCACGCCGCCATGGCGCGAACGTGATGCGAGTCATCATCAAGGGCCGCTCGGATGGCGTCGAGTTGCAGCGGCGTCGACTCCTGCAGATTGAAGCACCCGACGACGGCCCAATAGCGAATCGCCGAATCCGGGTCCTGGAGATCTTCGTAGAATTTCGGCAGGTGGGCCGTGTCCTGTTCGAGTGCACGCGCGGCGGCCTGTTGATACGCTTCCACGTCATACAGTTCAGGATCGCGAACGACCTCGAAGATCGTCTTCCCGCTTTCCTCGGCCCGCTTCACCATCTCGCTTTCGGGAATCAAGGCCGAATCGAAGTGCTTTACCTGCCAGGCGTCCAGGGCTTTGCTGAGCCTCCGCACTTCGCTGGCATAGCGAGGGTCGTCGATCAGGTTGTGGACGTTGTCGGGATCGTTGGCCGTGTCGTACAGCTCTGCCATGGGCTTGGTACCGAAGAACCGGCCGGTGATGGCGTCGGTCTTGCCTTCGCGATGATGCTGTTCCCAGGCCTGCGTCGCCCGCATGGTCCACAGGTAGTTCAAGTGCTGGCCCCAGGGCGCATAGGGCATGTAGTTGCGGATGTAGAGGAACTTGCGGTCCCGAATGGCGCGAACGTTGTCGCATCGCTCGTCCATCCGGGCGCGAAAGCTGACATGGTATTCGCGTGATTCCCGTTCCGGCCCCAAGAAGATCTTGCCCTGCAGGTAATCCGGCGTCTCCGCCCCGCAGATATGGAGCCAGGTCTTGGTCATGTCAATGAAGCTGACCAGGTCGTCGACCTTGGTGCCGGGCTTTCCCGGCCGCAGGTGCTTGAATTTGTCGGGAATGCGGATAATCAACGGGCAATGGGTACCGCTATTGAACAAGAACCGCTTACTCCTCGCGATCACGCCGCCGTGGTCCGAGTTGTGTACCACGATCGTGCTATCGGCAAGCCCGGCCGCTTCCAATTCCGCCAGCGCTTTGCCGATATCTGCGTCCATCTTCTTCACTTGGTCGTGGTAGTGGGCGTAGTTCTTGCGAATGTCGGGAATGTCGGGGTGATACTTGGCCAGGCGAACGTCGGCGGGGCGGTGAGTGGTGTGATTGACGTCGCCAAACGCCTTCGATTCATGGGACTTCGTGTTGTTGATCACCATGAAAAACGGCTGATTCTGTTTGAGCTCGGACCAGTCGGCCTTATTCGTATCCCAGGCATCCTTATCGTCCCGCCCGCCGATGTTGTAGTCGGTCTTCCGCTCGTTCCCCACGAAGTACCCGGCCTGCTTCAGGTAGTCCGGGTAATACTTGATCTTGTCGTGGGGGATTGGGTAGCGGCTGCGCATCGGATGCGTCCCCATCGAAAGGGCGTGCACACCGGTAATCCAGGTGCTCCGCGACGGCGCACAAACGGGGGCGTTGGCGTAACAGTGCATGTACTGATGTCCCTCTGCCGCCAACGCATCGATATGAGGCGTTTCCGCGTAGGGATTGCCGTAGCAACCGACCCAGTTCACGTTGTTGTCTTCGCACGTCAGCCAGAGAATGTTCGGCCGTTCCTGCTCGACCGCACAGAGCACGGGAGTTACCAACAGGGCCAGGCACGCGATCCACAGGCCAAGGCTGGTTCGAGCAAAATATTGAAGACGATGACGAAACGCAATTGCCTGATTCATGGGGGCTCTTTCTCGAAAAAACTCGACCTGCCTGGCAGCCTGAGGAAACGAACTTCTGGCCGGATTCGGCCGCGGAAGTGAATTTGCCGACAACCGGCCCGCGTCTGCCGCTGGGCCGCCGGCGCTACGATGTCGGCCCATTCTCAATCCACCAGGAACGGTGGTCCGATGGTTGCCCAGCCTCTGTCCGCCAGGCATCCCCGCCGTGGACCGTACGACCAAATGTTGTAGTAGGCGGCGTTGCGACGGTCAAGCAAACTCTCAGGAACCCGGGGCGGGTGTGTCGCGGCTACGCCGGTGCACGCCTGCCGCCCAAATCCCAGGCCGACGGCGGGCCCTCAGCCGCGGCGGAAGATGCCGGCTGGCCGAAAGCCAACCAAGAAAGATAGACTGGTTTGTGCGCTCCCGACAGCGGCCGTTGTTGCGATGACGCTTCGCCACCGCCGGCATCGTTGATCGAGCGGCGGCCGACCGTCCGTGTCTCCGGACGGCGGTCGTCTCCTGCCAGCCAACCAGAAAGGTATGTACGTGCCGACCGTCCAAAAGATCCTGCATGCGACTGACTTTTCTCAGCACTCGGTGCCGGCGGCCCAATATGCGTCGCTCCTGACCCGAAAGTTTGCAGCCGAACTCCACTTGCTGTACGTCGTGGAGGACTCCTTGGGGAAGATCCCGGATGGCGGTGAACTGTTTCCACCACCTGGCGAGAGAATTGGCGTCGCCCCGGAGGTCTGGCCACAGTTGGAGGCCAAGATCGGCGTGGAGCAGGTCGGCGCTGATCGCGTCCTCCTGGCCACTCGATTGGGCGTCGTCAGCGACCAGGTGGTTGCCTACGCCACCGAATGCGAGATGGACATGATCGTGATCGGCACACACGGTCGCCGCGGCCTGGCACACGCGCTGATGGGGAGCGTCGCGGAGGCAATTGTCCGCAATTCGACTTGCCCCGTGCTGACGGTGCGACCAACGGCCGAAAACTAGCGAAGCAGGGCGCATCGTCGATTTGGTGCTGCACGAGATTGAGCCGGTGCACTGCGTCGCGGTCGGGCTTCATCGATTATCAGCTGCCGGGCACTAAGAGCGAGATACTTAGTTTAATGCCCCATTCCGGCGCCGGCCCCTGATGCAGTCCGTCGGGCGTGTACGCACCGGTTACGAAGATGTTGTAGTTGTGCTGGCAAATTTTGTGGACCTTGCCCAACCGCAACTGCAGGGGCATGTCGAAGTTGCCTGACTCTGTATTGAACTGCCAAAGGTCGTCGCCCCAACCGGTGTACCAGCCTTTGCCTAGTTGCTTGACGATCAAAGGCTGGAACAGGAAAGACTTGGTGCCTTTGCCGTCGAGAGGAAAGTTGTAGACGCCGAGCACCCCAATTTGCCACGTTGGAATTGAAGTGTTCACAACCGCAAATGTGGGTGAAAACTTCCAGCTCTGTTCACCGAGTTCGCGGCGCGTGGCGGTGGGGGCCACAAAGCCTGGCCCGATTCCCCACGAACCCCAGTCGGTGGGATGGTTGAGAATGCTGATGAAGACAAGATCGCTCAGCCCGGACTGGTTGTCCAGCGGAACCAAGAAGTCGGAGTCATTCGGCGGGCCGATGGGAACTGCTCCTGCTGGATCGGCTGTTGACACGACTGGAAGGGTTGTGCGCGTTACCCAGGTTGGAAAAAAACAATTGCCGGTCTCGAAAGGTTTGACCATCTGAAGACTGAGAGTGTGAGCGAAGCCGCTGGCTTCATAAGTGCTCGGAATGAATGTGTTCTGGAGTTGATACTGCGTCAGACTCGAGGTCGGATTGGTAGCGTCACCCGCCAGGTCGCCTCCGCCTTGTCCTTCTCCTTCTGAATCCTGCCCGCGCACAATCATCTCAATTCGTTCAGTCGTTGCTTGACCATTCCACGGCTCAACAAAGGATGTTGAGTCTGCTGGCGTTTCCCAAAGCGAAAACTGTTGCCCGGCAACGTCGCCGCAGGTCAAAGCAAGCAGAATCAGAGCTGCGATGCTGGCCTTTATTTGAAACATGATCCGACTCATCTCAATACTTCCTTCATCAATCAAAGAGAAACTCGATCGTCGCTCTGAGTTCCCATTCAGGGTCTTTGGGCTTCCGCGCGACATAGTCGAAAGCCTGGAACTGCAGGCCCATCTTTTGACCACGAATCTCAAATAGTCTTCTTAAACCGCCACCGACTGGAACCGTCCAGTTGTCACCACTGGGGGCATCCCATGAATGGCTCATGCCAAGCGGAATGTAGACGAGATTCCATTTCTCGGTGAGCTCGTAGATAAGAAACGGCTTGCCGAATAACTGATTGACCTTCTTCTGGCCAGCGGCTTCCCCAAAGCCCCATGACTGCCAGAGAAAAAAGCCTGCCGTCAGTCGGTTGATCTCGGTGCTGAAGTGGACTCCTGGTCCAGCGGTGTATTGCTCGCTACCCAGGATGGCATTGGACGCGGTGGGGAAGGTCAAGACCGGCCCAACCCCCAGATGGGTTCGTTGTTCATGGGCGCCCGGCAGTGAAAAAAAGAAACCCGAAAGAATGTCGCCGAATCCGTTGCCTCGAACACCAACTGTTGCCGGCAAGTCTCCTGGGTTGGTTGGCCCCAACTTGATGGTCGAGGGCAAGTCCGCCACGTTCAGGACGGTTCGGTTTTCCATCTCTAAGAAGCCGAGATCCGTGTGGCTGGCAAATTCGAATTCGTTGTACGTAGCCGACTGATCGCCTAGATAGGAGAAGGTTGGATAGATATTGAATTCCGTCAGTCGGAAGCGCGAAGTATGTCGCCGTTCGCCGCAGTAGCAGCAACCGTCTGTTGCGATTCCATCGTAGCCAAGTTCGACGCATGCATGCCCGCAGCCGTCATTACTTCCGTTTGCGGACGAGACCATCCACGTCGTCGGGTCCGAATTCAGCGCCATGGACGCCGCCCCTGGCGGACCAGAAGAAAGAGTCTGCGCATCAACGGACTCTTCAAGCATGAGGCTTACCCATGCGATGCTGAGCAGCAGAATGAAACCAGAACGAATTCGCATCTCCACACCTACACCTCCCGCGACAGCAGATTCGCGCCTGACGGTCCTATCGTCCACCTCACCTGAAGCGGTCCACCGATTCGGCAGAGCCTGTGCTGGTAACAGCGAGTCCGGCTGGACTAAACTGAATGTTTTGCCCATCTTGTCAGGGTGTGTGGCACGAGACGCGTCGTTTCCGGGAGAGTCGAACGATCCTGGGGAGACACTGGAGCCCAGTCAGTGGACTACCTCGAAATCGCACAATACATGGCGGCCGCGGCATTTCTCGCGCTCGCGCTGGTGCATTTGCTCGTCTGGTTCCGCGTTCACAGCGAAATCAATCATCTCCTATTTGCCGTTACGCTGGGCGCCGCGGCCGCCAACGCGATCGCAGAGGCTAACATGTACCGATCCGACACGATCGGGACGATGGCTGAGGCACTTCGCTGGTACGTGACGACTTCTGGCTTGTGGGCGCTTGCCACCGTGTGGTTTATCGTCGCCTATGCGCGCGTCAAGACCCTTGGCCGGGTTGTCGCGGTTTTGATTAGTGGAGCGCTGATTGTTGCAATGCTGATCAACTTCAGGTCGCCAGCCAGTTTCTTGTACACGGAGTTGACGGGATTACGACAGATTCTGCTTCCCTGGGGAGAGCAGTTGTGGCTCGCTCGTGGCGAAGACCGTCTTCTTCGCATCATCTCCGAACCTGCACTGGGTGCCGTACTGATCATCGTTGCAGAGGGGGGATACCGATTCTGGACGAGATATTGTCAAGAGTTGTGTATGGCCTGATTTGATGGCGACGTCCTTGGTTGATTCAAATACCGGTTCCTCTTCTCTGTTCCCTTTTGTTCATGATGGTCGGCTTCTCG
>JAUIGN010000039.1 GCA_030430075.1 bacterium | reverse complement strand
AAATAGTTCTAACGATCACCAGAATGACCAAACCTCGGAGATCAGAACGCTCGCTGCGGGGAAGACAAATTTCAACGCGTTCCAACCTATTCGAATCAAACGACTTGCGAACAGCGCAACCGGCTCGGGCGACAAGGACGATGACTTGCGACACCCGGGGCAGGTGCTAAAATCGCTCAAACGCGCAGACAGGCGGATATTCAGCGGGATGAGAAGTTCGTTTGCGACGTAGCCACCCTCTGGCGAACGGCGCTACGGGCAACCTGTGGCTGGCTTGGTTTGGCCATGTCGTCGGTCGTGCTGTGCATGACGGGATGCGGTCTGTCATCATGTCGCAACGTGCCACCAACAACTCCCCGCACAGCCTGGCTGCTGAAGTGACAGAGGCCGTTTTGACTCGTTCCTTTACGACGGCTCCGCCGCGGCCTGCCGGGAATTGCGGCCTGGCAGGCAAGATTTTCCGGCGGCGGGCGAACAGGCTGTTGTGAACTGGAAGCGCTACAGAGCTTCTCTCCGGTTGGTTTCTTCTGAATGTTGCGACGGAGCAATCATGTCGACCGACGACTCGAATCCCTATCAGGCTTCCACGACCGATCCCAAGCCCCACTTGGGCGAACGCGAGTCGATGGAATACATGCGGGCGATCAACTACGTCACGGAGAGCCCCAAGTGGACGATGAACCTGCTGTGGGGCAGCCTTTGCATCCTCTCCACACAGGTCATACCGATCGTCGGCCAGTTGCTCTGGATCGGTTACCAGTTCGAGATCGTTGAAGACCTGCTGCGTCATCCGGGCAGGGTCGGATACCCGGACTTCGACAAGGACCGCTTCAAGGAATACCTGACGCGTGGGCTCTGGATTTTCCTGGTGATGCTGGTCGTGATGGTCGTCTTCGCTCCAGTCATGGGGGTGATGGTGCTCGGCCTGATGGCCGTGGTGGGCGTCTTGGGGGCCGCCTCGGGTGGCGACGAGCAGGCAATCGGTATCGGCGTATTCGTCATGATGGCCGTGATGATGGTCCTCATGTTCGTCTTTTCCATCGTGATGACGGTGGTCGTCACGCCGCTGACCATCCGCGCCGGATTGACCCAGGATTTTCGTGCCTCGTTCGACTTTGCATGGATCAAGGACTTCATGCGGCAGATGTGGATCGAAACGCTGCTGGCCCAACTCTTCTGGATGGCCTCGGCTGTGCTCCTATACCTGTTAGGAGCGCTGGCATGCTTAATTGGTGTCTTTCCGGCGGTGGCCTTTGTCCTCCTGGTCCAGGGGCATCTTTACATGCAGCTCTATCAGCTCTACTTGAGCCGCGGCGGGCAGCCAATCCCGTTCAAAGACGAGGCTCCGGCCAAACCGGTGACGCCGGAATGATGGACGGCCCGGCAGAAGGGCCCGGTCACAAGACCGGCAACCCGCTGCGAAACGGGGTTGATCGGAGCGGGCAGCGCCCCGGGGATCACGAATCCAGCGCCTCGACGATCCGGTCGACGTCGTAGACGCAGCCCCCCCAGGCGCCGCCTCCGACGCGTTGCAGGGCGGCCCACAGTCGCGTGTCCTCCGGGAGATCGGGATCGGGAGCCAGGTCCGCCGGCAGCGGCCGGTCCGCCAGGACTCGCCGGCCTTCGTCCGCGTCAAAGGTGCGTTCTTCGTCACCCACCAGGTCGACGGCGCCGGTCAGCGCCTTGCGGTCGACGATGATCCGGATCTGATCGCCGTCGCGGACCTTGCCGATCGGCCCGCCGGCCAGCGCTTCGGGCCCCACATGGCCGATGCAGGCCCCGGTGCTCACACCTGAGAAGCGGGCGTCGGTCACGACGGCGACTTCCTTGCCCCATTTGAGAAACTTGAGCGCCGAGGTGATCTGGTAGGTCTCTTCCATGCCGGACCCTTGGGGCCCACGGCCCATCAGGACGAGGACGTCGCCCGGTTTGAGAGGCGTTTCGGATTGCCCCTTGATCGCTTCGATGGCGGCCCGTTCGGTGGTGAACACGCGGGCCGGCCCGGTCTTGCGATAGACGCCATCCTCGTCGACCACGGTCGGGTCAATGCTGGTTGCCTTGATCACCGATCCTTCGGGGCAGAGATTGCCGCGGGGGAAGCAGACCGTGCTGGTCAACCCGCGGCGTCTTGCTTCGGCCGGCGCGATAATCACGTCATCCGGGTCGACGCCATCCCGCTCCTGCAGCAAGGCCCGCAGTTGCGCCCGGCGGGGGGACGACTCCCACCACGTCAGGACTTCGCCCAGCGACAGCCCCGCAACGCTTCGCGCATCGAGGTCCAGCAAATCAAGGTCGCGGAGATGGAGCATGATCTCGGGAACGCCGCCGGCCAGGAACAGTTGCACGGTCGGGTGATTTCTGGGGCCGTTTGGCAGGACATCAACGAACCGGGGCGTGCTCCGGTTGACTTCGTTCCAGTCGTCGACCGTTGGTCGCTGCAGCCCGGCCGCGAAGGCGATGGCCGGGATATGGAGCAGGAGGTTGGTCGATCCGCCGCAGGCGGCGTGCACCACCATGGCGTTCCTGACCGACGACTGGCTGACGATATCGCGCATGGTGACGCTCTGATCCGCCATCCGCATCAGGGCTCGAGCGCTGCGGTGAGCGATGTCCAGCCAAATGGGTTGGCCACTGGGGGCCAGTGCCGAGTGGGGCAGCGAAATCCCCAGCGCTTCGCTGACGACTTGCGACGTCGCGGCGGTCCCCAGGAATTGGCACCCGCCGCCGGCAGAGCCGCATGCGGCGCAGCCGGCCGCCGCCGCATCGTCCAGCGAGATTTCTCCGTGCACATAGCGGGCACCGATCGTCTGGACCTTGCCGGCATCCTCTCCATGACGTGGGGGCAAGGTGACGCCTCCCGGGACGACGACGCAGGGGAGGTCGTGCATCGCCGTCGTCGCCAGCATCATCGCGGGCAGGCCCTTGTCACAGGTGGCCACCCCCAGGACGCCCCGTCGGGTCGGCAGCGAACGGATCAACCGCCGCATGACAATGGCCGCGTCGTTGCGGTAGGGAAGGCTGTCGAACATCCCGGTGGAACCCTGGGTCCGCCCGTCACAGGGGTCGCTGCAGAAGGCGGCAAACGGCACGCCGCCCGCCTGCTTGATCTCCGCCGCGGCCGCCTGCACCAGCAGGCCGACTTCCCAGTGCCCGGTATGGTACCCCAGGGCAATTGGCTGGCCGTCCGGCGCGCGAACGCCTCCCTGCGTGCTCAGCAACAGGTATTGAGGGCCCAGCATGTCTTCCGGTTTCCAACCCATTCCGGCGTTTTGCGTGAGGCCAAAGAGTTGGCCGCTGGACCAGGTGCGGAGCATTTCGTCGGTCAGGGGCAACGCACCCTGCGGACCGTCACCGACCGTCTGGATGTCGTAGAGGTTCGGGTTGGAGCCATCCAGCAGCTCGGCTGACGCTTCGCGATCATCGGTCATGATTGAGTACCTTCTCTTTGCGGGCGACGAAACGTTCAACCGCCGCGGCCAACAGAACGGGGAACGCCACCGACACGCCCAGTGCGAGCGGCAGCCATTGGTGCGTCTCGGCGATCTCACCGAATTGCGAGTAGGCCCAGGCGATCCCCAGGTTGCTCAGCAGCATCGCCGGCAGAAACCGCTTCCACGGCAGCCGGTGCATTCCCATCAGCAACACGCTTGCCTCCGCCAACACGGGAACGCCCCGAGCCAGAATCAGGATGGCGATCCCGTAGGAAGCAGTCAATTGCTGCATCCGGTCAAGCTCTTCCGCCTTGGTGAACCAGAGGGCAAACGGGCGCCCCCAGCGACGTGCCAGCGCGAAGCCGGCGATGGCACCGAGGTTCAGGCCCAGCCACGAAGCCAGCGTCCCGACGAACCAGCCGAGCTGCCAGCCGCCGAGCGTACTGATCATGCTCGATGGGATCGGCAAGAAGATGTCGGTTGACAAGAGGCCAACGACAAGTGCAATCGTCACCGGGCGGGACGATGGTTGCTCAAGCCAGTCCCGAACTAAAACCGTCAAGGGCTCGCCGACCAACAGGAACGGCAGGATGGGGACGAGCATCACGAGGCTGATCAGGAGTGCCGAGCGGAGCAGTGATTTCACGGGGAGACGGTTCCTGAACGGGCGACACGTTGTCCGCGGCCAGTTCGGCGGTCAGCGGAAATTCGACGGCGATCACCAGATGGGCCCGGATTGGAAGCGAGCCACGACGTTGAGAATAGCATCTTCCGGCTCAGATCGCTGCCTGGGGCAACGGGCGGGCAGCAGCACGTCACCGCCGCCCGGAGGCGAATGTTGTTGTGCGATCCCCCATCGATTAGGCTCGGGAGATGACGGCTGGGCAGACTGTCGGCGGCAAGAACCGGGACGGCAGCCGGTGGTGCCCGCGTTGGCTTCGGGACACGAGAATTCACCGTGGAAATCACAATCAAGAAAGTCAGCGAAAACGACCGTGGCGAACGCTTCGTGTTGGTCGAATTGTCCACGCGGCGGGTCATCACGGTTCACGATACGAGCGAGCACGCGTTGCGGCGTTTTTTTGCCGCCCGCGGCGTCGGCCCCGAACTCCTCGATCACTGCTTCGAACGTGCCCGCAGCCGTTACGCGGACGCCAGCCGAGCCCAACCGGCCGTCGACCACGCGGCCGATACATCCGAGGATGACCTGCTCGCCGGATTGGGATTCGACGACACGCTGTAGGCCTGCGGGGAGAAGCGGAGTTCGGGTCGACGCCTGGCGGCGGTCATCCGCTTCAGTCGTTGATGGATGACTCGTCCATCGCCAGCCAGCGTCGACCCGATGCAGACCCAGCCATATTCGTACGGGCGACCCGGCTCCGCGGTCGTTTGCTTCCCGCAAAACGACTTTGCTAAGCTAGAGGGTTGTCACGACTTAGAATGAGGGTGCGTGAAGAGGGGGCCGGCCCGCTTCGCAGCCCCCGCGTAATGACGTGCCTCACGGCTCCGGCACGTGGTTCGGCATGGTTTTCTGAAACCCCTCCTGGTGCCTGTGAATATGCGATGCATTTCATTCTGGCTGCTGTTGTGCCTCGGGCTGTTGTGCCTCGGGACCATTGGTCAGGCAGCCGAGGACCGCGGATCCGTCACGCCCGAGCAGCTCGATTTCTTCGAGACGCGAATTCGGCCCGTCTTGGCGGAACACTGTTATTCGTGCCATTCCGCGAAGTCTCAAGCCGTCAAGGGAGGTCTGCTGCTGGATTCGCGCCGGGGGATCCGCACGGGCGGTGACAGTGGTGCCGCCGTCGTACCGCATCGGCCGGACGCCAGCCTGTTGTTGGACGCCTTGAATTACGAGTCCTACGAAATGCCGCCCCAGGGCAAACTGCCGGATCGCGTCATCGCTGACTTCGAGCGGTGGATTCGGGACGGCGCCGCCGATCCACGGAAAGCGGGCGATCCACGCGAGGCGGGGCCGGCCGTTGCTGCGAAGCCGGCCGGCGCGGACATCGAGTCCGGACGTGAATTCTGGTCGTTCCAGCCGATCGGTACACCCGACCCGCCGGCAGTCCGTGATTCGTCGTGGCCGTCAAGCGACATTGATCGCTTTGTGCTGGCTCGCCTGGAAGCGGCAGGGCTGGTGCCGAATCACGACGCCGCGCCACGGACCCTGATCCGTCGCTTGTATTTCGATCTGCACGGCCTGCCTCCCTCGCCGAGCCAGGTTCAAGCCTTTCTCGAAGCCGATCAGGGAGTTGCCTGGGAAGCTCTGGTCGACCAACTCCTTGAATCGCCCCGGTTTGGCGAACGGTGGGGACGGCACTGGTTGGACGTGGTCCGCTATGCTGAATCGACGGGCGGAGGTCGGACGAAGATCCTCCGCAACGCTTGGCGCTATCGTGACTATGTGGTCGAAGCGTTCAACCAGGACCGGCCGATCGATCAGTTTCTCAAGGAGCAGATTGCCGGCGATCTGCTGCCGTGGGAGACGCCGGAACAGCGGGCCCGCCAGTTGACGGCGACCAGTTTCCTGGGACTGGGACCGATCAACTACGAACTCCAGGACAAGACGCTGTTGACGATGGAGATTGTCGACGAGCAGTTGGATACGATCGGCCGGTCGATGTTGGGAATGACCATTGGATGCGCGCGTTGCCACGACCACAAGTTCGATCCGATTCCCACACGCGATTACTATGCACTGGCCGGCTTCTTTCGCAATACGAAGACCGTCGAGCACGCGAATGTCTCGAACCTGATTCTGCGACCCTTGCCGGTTGCCCCGGCCTGGCAGGCAAAGCTGGATGAACATGCGACAGCGAAGGCATCCATCGAATCAGCGCTGCGTGCCGCCAGGTCGGAGCACGAACGGTTAGCCAAGCAACTTGGCGTGACCGATGTCTCGCTGGCTTCGCTGCCCGGTATCGTTGTGGATGACGTGCAGGCCAAGGCGATTGGGCGCTGGAGCGAGTCGACGTCGATCCGCGGGTTTCTGGGGCCCCGCTATCTCTTCGCCAAAGGATCCCCGGCCGGCGATCACCGATTGGTGTTCACCTCCGCCGACCTGGTTCCGGGCGAATACGAGGTGCGCGTTTCCTATACGTCCAGCGGTAATCGGGCAGCCAATGCGCTGATCGCAGTTGCGCACCGCAGTGGCCAGACGTTGCGCCGCATCGATCAGCGCCGGCGGCCGGCGATTGACGGAAGGTTCGTTACGCTGGGGCGGTTTCACTCCGGCCAGGAGATGCCGCTGTCCGTAACCATCTCGAATCGGGACGCGAACGGCGTTGTGATCGGCGATGTGGTGCAGTTCTTGCCTGTCGGCGACACGGTCGCGAAGCTGGATCGCCCCGGCGAACCCAAGGAGGATGCCGCTGCGGTCGCCGAACGCCGGGCGTTGCAGGAAGCGCTGGACCGCCAGCAAGCGGTGGTCGACGACCTGGAGGGACAACTCAAAAAGTTGGATCGACGGGCCCCGCCGGCGGCGCCCGTCGTCATTTCGGTGCAGGATCAAGAGGAGGTCGAAGACTGCCCGCTGCACATTCGCGGCAGCGTCAAGAACCTGGGTGAGCCGATTCCACGCGGATTCTTGCAGGTGGCCTCCTTTGGCGAACCGCCGGCATCCATGCCGGAGGGAAGCGGGCGAATCGCTTTGGCGGACTGGATTGCCTCTCCCGCCAACCCGTTGACGGCGCGGGTCTTTGTGAATCGAGTTTGGCTGCACTTGATGGACCGGGGGATTGTCGGCACGCCCGATAACTTCGGGACCGTAGGTGAGCTGCCGACGCACCCGGAACTGCTCGATCACCTGGCCTCCGAGTTCATACGGGATGGATGGTCGGTCAAGCGGCTGATCAAGCGGATTGTGCTCGCGCGGGTGTACCGGCTCAGCAGCGAACATCAAGAAGCGGGAGCCACGCTCGACCCAGAGAACCTCCTGCGGTGGCGGGCGACCCGAAAGCGACTCGAGGCGGAAGCGATCCGGGATGCGATTCTGGCGGTTTCGGGACAGTTGGATTTCGAGCAAGGTGGGTCGCTGATTGCGCCCTCCGTCAAGTCGGAGTTCGGCTACCGGTTCACCAGTCTCCGGAGAAGCGTCTACGTTCCGGTCTTCCGGAACACGCTCCACGACCTGTTTGAGGTGTTTGATTTTTCGAATCCGAACCTGGTGACGGGGCAGCGGTCGACCGGCACCCTGCCGACCCAGGCCCTTTATTTGATGAACAGCCCGTTCGTGATCGAGCAAGCGACGCACGCTGCACGGTCACTGCTGGATACGCCCGGCGATGACGCGTTGCGGGTCCGGTTGGCGTACGAGCGGTCCTTGGGCCGTTTGCCTTCCGCCACCGAACAACGGTTGGCCTTGGAATACGTCTGGCTTGCCGAGGACGCGTCGAGCGACCTGCGGGTGCAGCGTTGGGCCCGCTTTCAGCAAGCCCTGTTTGGTTGCCTCGATTTCCGCTACGTCAAGTAATCGCGATGCCCTGTCATCACGTTGGGAGCGGATGAGTGCGGTCCGCAACAATACGTCGTCCGACAAGCCAGGATCCGGAAGGTACGATTCGATGAACTCGATGCTCCACTCGCGACGCTCGTTGCTGGCCCGCACCGCCTGCGGATTCGGCTCGCTGGCCCTGGCCGGCCTTGGCGGTCGAACAGGTCGCGCGGCAGCCGGCGTCAGCCCGCGCGGATTGCATCATCCGCCGAGGGCGAAGCGCGTCATCTTCTTGTTCATGCAGGGCGGTCCGAGCCAGGTTGATTCGTTCGACTACAAGCCGGCGCTGGCGAAGTACGCGGATAAGCGGGTCGAATTCGACGTCGCGCGGACGATGAAGACCACCGCGGAACGCGTCTTCCCTTCGCCCTGGAAGTTTTCCCAATACGGCCAAAGCGGCCAGTGGGTCAGCGAACTGTTTCCGGAGATCGGGCGGCAGGTCGACGAGATCTGCCAACTCCGCGGCATGCACACCGAGGGCGTTGCCCACGGACCGGCCACCCTGTTTCTCCATACGGGGGCGACGAACCTGATTCGACCTTCGGTCGGATCCTGGATCACCTACGGGCTGGGAACGGAAAATGAGAACCTGCCGGGGTTCATCACGATTTGCCCCACGGCGGCCAAGGGAGGACCACGCAACTACAGCAATGCGTTCCTGCCGACCCAATACCAGGGAACCGCGATTGGTCGAGCCGGGGTGCCG
This sequence comes from bacterium, assembly GCA_030430075.1. Classification (GTDB taxonomy): domain Bacteria; phylum Planctomycetota; class Planctomycetia; order Pirellulales; family Pirellulaceae; genus ARS98. The sequence goes on along the minus strand of JAUIGN010000039.1, from coordinate 69,466 downwards.
GTGGCGCAGGCCGGAATCCGTCACGTCACGAACGACCGCATCGGATTGGTCGAGCAACGCCGTCAGTTGGAGTTGTTGCAGTCGTTGAATCGCGAGCAGCTCTCAGGAAGTCCCGACGATGATGAGTTGGAGGCCGCGATCAGTTCGTTCGAACTGGCGTTTCGGATGCAGCAGAACGCCCCTCAAGTCATGGACTTGTCTCGAGAGACGGCGGCCACCAACGCTCTGTATGGGATCGGCGAGAAGGATACCGACGACTACGGCCGCCAATGCCTGCTCGCACGCCGGTTCGCCGAGGCGGGGGTTCGCTTTATCCAGGTCAACTATGCGGATAACTCCAACAATCCTCGCTGGGATCAACATTCGAACCTTCAGAAGCACGCGTTCCATGCACGGGCAGTCGACCGGCCGGTCGCCGGCCTGCTGCAGGATCTCAAGGCCCGCGGTCTGCTGGACGATACGCTGGTGTGGTTTGGCGGCGAGTTTGGTCGGACGCCGTTTGCGCAGGGGAACGACGGTCGCGATCACAATCCCAAGGGGTTCACCGTCTGGCTGGCAGGGGGAGGCGTCCAGGCCGGAACCAGTTACGGCGCGACGGACGAATTCGGCTATGCGGCCGCCACGGACAGGGTGCACATGCACGATCTGCACGCCACCATCCTGCATCTGCTGGGAACCGATCACGAGCGGCTCACCTTTCGACAGGCCGGACGCGACTTTCGACTGACGGACCTCTACGGCCGCGTCGTCTCCGAGATTTTCGCCTGACGGCTGTTCCCGCAGAGAAGCACGCTGCCCGTGCTGTCATTGTCCGTAACGGTCATTCTGAGCACCGGTTGTGCTCAACATCGGTCGTCGTCGGCACCGGTCCCGGCCTACATGGTCGGCGGGGCAGGTGGTCCGTTTATGACCGCCAGGCGGGGGGGGGAGCGGTGATTTGGCCTTGATCCGAATTCCAGTTCTTCTACACTCCCCCGGCTTGAGGAGCCCCTGCCAGGATGTTTCCGCGAGCGCTCGGTAGCAATACCTCATTCGAACACTCGAACGGGAGCGATCTATGAAGTGTGGTTGTGAGTTGCGGGTGGTTGGGACAACGCGGGGCGTGGCAATCTTGTACCTGTTCCTGTTAGGGTTGCTTCACGCGGCGCATGCCGAGGACCGAAGTGCGTCGCGTGCGGCCGCTGTGCGGAAGCTGCCCGCGGCGGCGGATGGCGAGCGCGGGGCCGTGTACGATCTTGATCAGGTACAGGCCCAAGTGATGTTTCTCTCAGTGCCGGCCGAGCTGCTGGAAGCGACGGTTGCTGACTGGGTGCTCGCTCCCCTGGACCAGCGTAGCGTGGCCGCTTCTGATCCGTTCGCGGGGATGAACCAACCCCTGCAGCAAGCTGGAACCCGTGCCGACAACAGGCCGCGCGGCCATATCGTGGCTTCGACCGAAGTCCACTTGCCCACGGCGCACAAGATCCTGGACGACGAGCAAGCTCGCGAGCTGATCAGTAAGCTTACCGAAGACGAGCGGACACAGGCGATCTTCAGCCCACGGTTGGCCTTTATTGATGGGATGACGGCGACCGCCGTCGTGGGAGAAAAAAAGCCGTTTGTGGTGGGTTGGAATGAAGGGGTGCCGCAAACACGGGTTGTACCCCAAGGCAAAATGGTCCGGCTCCGGACGGTGTTGGATGAGGATCAGATGTGGCTCGATTGCGAGATCGTACTCTCCCGGATCCTCGACGTGACGACGCGTTCGATTCGACTTGTCAACCGCTCCGAACCGATTCACCTGGCCATCCCCCGGGTGGAGACCACGAAGGCTTCCACGAACGTTGAGCTACCGGCCGGAGGTTCGGTCTTGATAAGCGGCCTGCCCGCCGAGCCGGTTGATGGGGTGTCGCACGAGCTGGTGGTGCTGGTGACCGCCGACCGCATGCGGCGTTTGCGGATGAAGAAGTCCGCCGAGCCGGAGCCTAGCCAGCCGGACCGCCAGACGGCCGGAAAGGCGGATCTCCGCGAGGTACCGATGCCCGTGGCAAAGCGGCAATCGCCGACTGGCGGGCGGGGTGCCAACCCGTTTCGGCTGATCTCGAAAATATTCGACCGCACGGCGCCCCCAGAAGCGTTGCCCGCACCTCCGACGCCAGTGACACCCGTTGAGTAGGGCATGCTCTGCATGACGTAACGCTGTTCGTCCACCAGCAGACAAGACAAGCGGTCTGTTCCCACAGGTGACGCCATTCGGACGCGCAAGAAAGATCCGACACGTGCCAACCCGCCGGTCGGCTCCGCTCCGGAATCCGATCGCCGGACCTGGTACGAACTCGCCCTGGTGGCCATGATCGTGCTCTGCGGAGTCGGTCTCCGTTGTGCCTGGCCGCAACGAATGGCGGTGGAGCACTTTGACGAAGGGGTTTATGCGTCGAGTTTGTGGTTCGATGCCAGCTCGGGCGGCAGGTATCCGGCCCGCGAGCTCTATGCACCACCCTTCGTTCCCGCCCTGATCAAGGTATCGTTGCTGGCTGAGCAGGTGATGTCCGGGGCGGGTACTCGGCCATCGAGTATGGCGGCCATGTTCCCCAGTTTGTTCGGTGGTTGCCTGACATTGGTCATCGTCTGGTGGGTAGCCCGCACCTGGTTTGGCTCGGCGGCCGCGATCGGGGCGACGACGCTGGCGGCGTTGAGTGAGTTCCATGCATTGTATTCGCGAACTGCGCTGACGGACGTGCTCTTGTTGCCCTGGCTGCTGTTGGCCGTCTTCCTGTTCGAACGTGCGGTGGCCAAACGGGATCTGCGTTGGTTGGCGGTGGCTGGCGTGGCGTGCGGATTGGCTTGGTGGACGAAATACAATGGCTGGCTTGGCTTGTTGATCACTGCCGGCGGGCTTGTCTTGCGCTGGGCCTTTGTGAGCCGAGCGCGCCGTACGGTGGGCCGCGACGCGGCTTATTGGGCGGGCTTCGCCGCCGTGGCTGCGATCGTTTGGTCTCCCTGCCTGTGGTCGTTACAGGCAACCGGCGGTTATAGGCCGGTGATGGAAAATCACGCAGGGTACGTGGTCGGTCTCTCCGGATGGCTGTCCAGCCTGGTCGCCCAGGTCCAGAACTTGGCCCAATTCGAGGGCTGGCTCAGTTGTCTGGCGTTCCCGGTTGCCCTGGTGCTCTGCCTGCTCGCCACCGACGAAGACCGCCGCGGGAAGCTCGACCTGCTGCTGACGGCCGCGTTGGGATGCGGGTTGACCGCGCTCGCCGTCTGGGTCGGCGTGGCGATTGTCCTCGGCAGCCTGGTAGCGGGCGGGTTGCTGATTGAGTGCCGGCGGATCCAGCGGCCGCATCGCGGGCATGCGCCGGATGCGGCCGGTGTCCGAAATGATGACCTGGGAGGATGGCTTGCCGCCTCCTGGTTCCTGGGGTTATTCGTGGCCACGCCCCTCTATTCCCCTTACCCGCGTCTCACGTTGCCCTGGATGAGTGCCGGTTGGCTGGCTGGTGGGCTGGCCATCGCGGCGCTCGCCGCCTGTTGTGAACGCATGCCGGCGAGCGCGGATCGGCGCCCTGCCTTGATCCACAGCCTGGGGGGCCGTGTGACGTTGGTCGTGTTGCTGTTGATTGCCGGGATCGCGACCTACGCAGCTCGCCAGCCGACGACCGACCGGGGAACTCCCGCCTGGCAGGACCGGAGCGGCATCCGGCAGGCGGCGACTTTCATCGCGACGAATGTCGATCCGAGCACCGCGATTGTGTTTGTGGAAGGCGAGCCGGCCCTGTTCTACCAGCTACGCGCCGGCGGGATTGTGGCGGTGCCGGCCTTTGACGCGAATCTGTCGACCGCGTCGCTGCCCGGCGAGGTCGATGCCTACCTGGCGACGGGGTTGCACGCCGAGCGGAATCAGACTTTTCAGGAACTGCTTGAAGTTGCCCGCCGGCGACTTGAACCTGTGGCCACATTCGCCTACCAGCCGAGCGACCTCGTGCTGCTCAACAACTTTCGCGCACCCCAATTAGAGACGCAACGGAACGCGAGGTGGGAGATCAAGTTGTACAAGGTTCGCTGAAGAAGCAATCGCCGCAAGCCTACCGCCGCCAATCGTTAGGGACCGGCGAGAAGAAGGCGTCGCTCTTGTCATTCCGAACGTCAGGCGGTCTGTGACGTCAGGCGGTCTGTGACGTAATGCGGTCTGTGACGTAATGCGGTCCGGCACGATGCAAGAATATGGCATGCACGACATTGTGCACGTGCACGCCCCTGAATTCACGGACGTTGCGAAGCCACCAGTCCTTGGTCACGCCCCGCAGTTCGCGGAAACTGGCGTTGTTTCGCTGGTCACCCTGGCCTAGACTTCCCCGCTCTGTGCGCTGCGGCAGGTTTCGGCGCGGGGCGAGCGAACGGCCGACCTGCACTCGCCGCAGGCGAGTCCGGTAAGCACCGAGTGATGGCAAGGAGGCCATGCGATGAAGCAACTGGTGTGGCATCAGGCCCTGATTGTGGCGGTCGCCGCGTTGGTGATGTTTACCAATCTGGGCGGGGCCCAACTCTGGGACCGTGACGAGCCTCGAAACGCCGGTTGTGCGGAGGAGATGCTAAACCGGGGCGATTGGGTTGTTCCCACGTTCAACGGACAACTGCGGGATGCCAAGCCGGTGATGCTTTACTGGTTGATCATGTCCGCCTACGGCATGTTCGGCGTGGGCGAATTCGCGGCCCGCTTTTGGTCCGCGGGGCTCGCTATTTTAACCGTCCTGGGAACCTACCAGATTGGTCGTCGACTTTTTGACGCGAGGGTCGGCCTGTGGGCGGCCCTGATTCTGGCCACGAGTTTGATGTTCGACGTAGCCGGACGTGCCGCCACGCCTGATTCGGTCTTGATCTTCTTCGTGACGATGGCCTTGATGGTTTACGTGCTGGCCGCGTTTCCGCGACGGGCCGCGGGCGACACGTGCACGAGCCTGAGCCAGCACGACTTTTTTCCTCGACGCTGGTCCCAGGCCGTTTTGCTCTACGCCGTCATGGGAGGCGGGATCCTTGCCAAGGGTCCGGTCGCGCTGGTCGTCCCGACCGCGGTGATCGGCATGTTCCTCTTGCTCCGCCGCCTGCCCCGGGACGATTCCGCTGCGGGCGCGGCGGGCGAACGCGGCGCCGCGGTCACTGACGTATTCAAACACCGAGCCGGGAGTTCTCCTCAGGCTGGCCCACAGGCGGCACGGTCGGCGTGGGCGACACCCTTCGCGGTCAGCGGCCTGGTGATTGGCCTGGCACTCATTGCTCAATTCGCTGGTCTGACCGGCTTGGCACTGACGGCCGCCGTTGTTGTCGCGCTGTTGTCCGTACGGGGCGACTATCGGTGGCTCGCCTTTCTTCGGCCTTTCACACCGGTGCATTTCCTGAAGACCTGTTGGGTCATGCGGCCGGTGACGGCGCTGGCCGCTTCCTTGGCGGTGGCAACGCCCTGGTTTGTCTGGGTTGGACTGGCGACCGACGGGGCGTTTCTGGAGGGCTTCTTCCTGAAGGAGCACTTCGGCCGTGCGACGACGGCAATGGAGAATCACAACGGGACGCCCCTGTTCTATCCGGGAGCGATTTTGGTCGGATTATTTCCCTGGTCGGTTTTCGCCGTGCCGATCCTGATCGACACAATTGGCCGCATGCGCCGCCGTCAAGGCGACCTGGCCGGCCTGCAGTTTGTCGCCTGTTGGGTGGGCGTGTTTGTGGGAGTCTTCACGCTGGTTGAAACCAAGCTGCCCAGCTACATCACGCCCTGTTATCCCGCGCTGGCCATCCTGTGCGGCAAGTTCGTGAATCACTGGGCGCGCGGAGAGACCCTGGTCTCCGTATTCTGGCAACGGGCCGGCCTGATTTCGCTGGGGCTGGTCGGCATGGGCATGCTGGTCGGTCTACCGTTCGCGGCACACCGTTTCCTGCCCGGAGACGAGTGGTTGGCGCTGGTGGGGCTGGTCCCGCTGGGCGCATCGATCGCCTCTTTGATCGGGCTGGCAAAAGGACGGCCGGTCCTCGTGACACGGGCGTTTGCCGTCGGTGCCGTACTCTTCGCCTGGCTGATGTTCGGCTGGGTCACGGTCCGTGTGAGCCAGCACCAGCAAAACCTTGTTGTGTTGAGAGCCCTATCTCAACACGGCCGGCGGCCCGCAATTGCGTCGTATGGTTGCCTGGAATCGACCTGGGTGTTCTATGCCAAGCAGTCGATTACCGAATTTGCCTGGGCACCCGAACCGGATGCGAAGCTTGCTCAATTCGTTGACGCACACGCCGACGCCTGCTTCCTGACGACCGATCGCTTCCTGCCGCAGTTGGAAGCCCAGTTGCCCAGCGAGTACACGGTGTTGGCGGATGTCCCGTATTTCCTCAAGAATGACCGGTTGTTGCTGGTAGGGCGCAAAGCGGATTCATCACATACGGCCGCCCGCCGGTCGGACGTGGAAAGCAAGCTCCCCGGCACTTCGCTCCGCTAGCCCGGTTCGTGGTCAGCTCGTATCCGGCGATTGCATCCGCACCGTGTCGCTTGACCAACGTTGGTGATTCTACCAGGCATCCGCGGTTTTCCCGCTACCATCCATGGGTAAACGACGGCCTACGAAATGCGATCGAACCGCATTGCGGCAAGGGAAGTTGGGCAGCGTGGAACGCCGTGCAAAGCATGACTTACGGAAGTGCGGAATCCGATCGAACGGTATTCCTGCCAGGCGACGCACGGTCGTTGGCTTAGCTGCCGAAGGGATCCGTGCCAAACGGGTCGGTGCCGCCACCCGCAGCAGGCGGTTCGGTGGCCGGAGTACCGCCGCCACCAAACGGGTCGGTGCCGAAGGGATTGGGGTCGGCCGCCGGTGCCGCGGCCGCAGGTGCAGCCGCTGCAGGCTTGGCCTTCTTGTCATCGGCAGGCGCTTCTTCCAGGGGCGCATGGATCAGCGGCCAATGGTTTTGGAATTCGTGCAGGCATTGGATTATCCCTTCGCTGGTTCCCAGCACGATGCGATCGGTCGACGTGTTGAAGAACTGCACGTCCAGGGTTTCGGTCGGGATGGTCGCCAACTGGCTGCCGGAATCGCGATCCAGGATCACCATCCGGCCGACGCGACCGACGCAGTAGATCCGGTTCTTGCTGACCGAAAGAATGCCGCTGACGCCGGTCGTGCTCCAATCGTCCAGGCCATTTGCGGTGGAGAGACGAAAGAGACTGTTTTCATCGGTCACCACGTAGACGTGATCACCCACGACTACCGGCGCACGGACGATCGGCTCGCCAGTCGAAAACCGCCAGATCAAGTTGCCGCTCTGCTCGTGGAGGCAGTACACGTAGCCGTCGATGGATGCCACCACAATCCGGGAGGGAGCGAGCCTGGCAGCTTGCGAGACGATAGGCTTGCTTGCCTCCAGGCGGAATTGGATCGCCGCGTTGTTGCCCTCGGCGACGTACAGATGGCCTCGGTCGGTTGGCCAGGCGACGCTGTAACCGGTCCAAATCGGTTGCACGACAGCTCGGCCGTGAGAGCGGTAAACCCAGGGGACCTGGCGATGGTCTTCCAACTGGTAGCCTTCAACCGATCCGCTGGCCATGGGAACGAACACCATCCGATCGGTGACCACCGGACCGGCGCCCGGGGCGCCAATCACTTGGCGCCGCCAGGCAATCTCGCCTTTTTCCTGGTCGAGCACAAACAGTGTCGAGCCGTTCAGGACGGCCACGTATTGGTCGTTGGCACCGGTGGCTTCCACCGGGTAGTCAGGATTCCCCACACGGGTAAACCAACGCGTCCGGCCCGTCTGCGCGTCGATCGCATGGACGACACCGCCGTCCGTCATGACGTAGATCGTGACTTCCGGAATCACCTGGGCCGTAATCTTTGGATTGAGATTGGCCAACTGTAACGATTCGACCTTCTCGCGGGCCAACTTCTCCGCTTTTTCCTTGCCGAGTTCCTCGCCGAAATCGTCCAGGTCACGCTCGGTATAAATCAGCTTCCCGCGGTCGTGGGTGACTTCCCAGGCGGAGAAGGCGTTGGTCGAGCTGACATGTTGCCGGACGTGGGCGACGCGACTGCGGGCACTGTCAAGTTGCACCCGAGTGAACCAGCTCCGGGTCAATCCGACGCGGTTCGCGACGTCTTCACGAATCAAACCGCTCCGTGAAGAACGGCGTTGCGCCTGGCCAGCGGTAGGGACGAGCAGGGCGGCGAAGAGGATCAGCAAGGCGGCACATCGCGACATGAGGACATCCTGCGATTTTTGGAGCGGGTTCTTTCCTACTAGATCTTAGTCGGCGGTTTGGGAAAAATCACGTTCTAAAGCCTGATATGTCGGCAAAAACACCTGTCAGGGTGCGACTTGCGCCGTTTTCAACGGGCCTGCGCCGCACCATGCGGCGGGTCGATCGAACGGGGACCGTCGGGGCCGTCCAACGGGGAGCCGGCATGAATCGGCGGGCCGCCTGCCGGGCCAACCGGCGGACGTTCGGACCGGCTTCCGGCTGGATTCCACAAGGCGTTACCTCGTATGGAATTAGGCGAGCGTGGGCAGGCCGGCTTGCCCCGCCTAGACCTTCTCCCTTGCGCGCCCTACGATGACAACCAAGATCGTGAAAAACGTCGGGAGTCGAAGATGGAGAATCACGCCTTAGGACCAGAAGACAAAAAGTCGCTGGATCAGGTTCTAGGCTATCTGAATTTCTCTTCGGGCCTGGCCGATCCCGCCTTTGAGCTCAACCTGAATCAGCTCTGGCCGAACTTCGTCCCCGAACCGGAGCGGCCGGCCTGGCGGATTGCCGGTGAATTCCTCCAGGCCAAGCTGGTCGAGCTGGCGGGGACGAAGGATTCGTTCGCCGATGCCGGCCAGGCAGAATTCGTCTTGACGACGGTTTGTGACCGGATTCTGCCCGGCTACCTGGAGTTTCACCGGGACGTGCTCTTTCATCAGCCGCCCGAGTTGCTCTCCAATCCGTTCTTTTTCGCGCGCGTTTGTCAAGCCACGCTTCAGCAGGGCCTGCCTGCGGAGGCGTCGCCGGAATTTGTTCGCCAGGTCATCATTCGGCTCAACGATTTCATCGGATTTCGTCCGGTGGCGGTCCTGGAAAACAAGAAGATCGAGCCTTACCTGCACGAGTGGGTGCGGCCAATGCCGCTCTACCTGCGCGGCGCGGGCGTGGTCACCGGGCGGTACCAGGAGGTGGTCGAGCTGGCGCTGGAGTTGCTTCGGGAGACGGATGATGACCTGTTGCGGCAAGCCTGTTTCGATCCCGAATTGCTGGACGAGTTGGCGTTCGATCCACGGGCCTACGATTTCGATCATCCGGCCAACAAGCGACCCAACCACCACTTCGGGATGTGGGATCCGCACGCCATCGACAACCAGGGGCGCTATCGGAGGTTTGTCGTCCAGCAAGTGACGCTCGACGCGCTGATGGAGCGAGTCGACGAGCCGCCCGATCTGCCGCTCGAAGAGATTCGTTTCGAGGCCGCGGCCGTGCTGGCCGGGACGATCTTGATGTCGACCGGCGTCTGCGGGGCGGGGCCGGATACGCACGACTCCGACACCACGCTTTCAACCCTGTTGCCGGAGATCGCCAGGTATCGCGACGCCTTTTACGAGCGGTTGATCGGTCGGTTGGGTGAGCCGCACCAGTCCCGCCTCCGGACGGAAGAGGCGGAGATGCGGCAACCGTTCGCCAGGGCACGGCAGCACCTGAACTCGCAGCTCGCCCGCCGCCGCGCGTCACAACTCGAGCACGTCCAGTTGGCCAAGATCTTCGCGAGGATGGGGTATCCGGAAGCCGCCGCGGACGAAGCCCTTGTGGTCCCCACCGTGTCGGCTCGGATCCTCTGCCAGATCGACTGCAAGCTGACAGAAACCGACCATGTGCTCGACCAGGAGGACATCACTGCCGCGGTCAGCTTGTTGCGCGAGGTGATTGATGCCTTGCATTGCGGCATCCAGTGCGGGGCGGTCATCGACCCCTGGAACCTGCTGGGGTTTGATGCCCAATTCAGTCTGTTTCCCGCATTGGAGAACAGCGTCCACGACCATCGGGCGGACGAATTGGTCGACTTGATGGAACAGATTTTTGTGCTCTATGCGCGGGCCTGGAGTCTGGCCGCCAAGGGTGACGACGAACCGCTGCGGAACAAGCTGGAGCACGAGTTTCGTGACTTGGTCGACTGGTGGTACCAGTACGCGGCCCACGAGGTTTCGCAGGTCGAGGCGGTCGATGCTACCGTCGCTTTTCATGCGGCCGAGCACGTAGCGCGGGCGATTCGTCTCTGGCATGAGGACGGTGCCGCCGCCGGAGCCATTGGATTCTGGGCCCCGCATGCCGAGCTGTTTGATTCTCCCCGCGGTTATGCGCTGGTCATCGAAGCCCTCCTCGAGCAACACGACTACGTTGCCAGCATGGGGTTGTTGGTGCACTGGTTGAGCGAGTCCGCGAATGTGGGGCTGGAGCAGGGAGGTAACTCGTTTCACCGTTTGATCGAGCGGTGGATTGTCGAGGTTCGCGAGACACATAGCCGTCCCTGCGGCGGGATCGACCTGCCGACCTGGCAGCGGATCCAAAAGAGCTTCGACTATCTGGAAGCAAATGCCGAAGAGCTCTGGAACGTTCCCCAGTTCGACGTCGGAGTGCTTGCTCGACCCCGCGACGATGAGGACGATCTGGAAAACGACGGCGACGACACCGAAGACGGCGATGGCGACGGTCTGTTCGACGCGGCGTACGAAGATTTCGTTTATGTGGACAGCACAAACGACGGCGTTGAAGGCGAGTTGTTGGGATCGGAAGATCCCTATGCCGCCGATCAACTCGCCCAGGAATCGCAGCGGCTCGACGAACATCTGGCCTTCCAAGGCACGCTGGCTCGTCTGTGGAGGATCGCGGCGCTGACCCGCGTGGCCGACGAGGGGCCGGTGGCCGACGGCCGCCGCCAGGCGCTGCAGGTGTGGTCCGAATACGCCGACCGCAATCGGGCCGGCCTGACCCGCCTGCTGAACGACGTGCACGCCTACCAGATTCCCACGCCGCTGGGTGACCATGACTCGATGCTGGAATTCGATCGCCGCCGGGTCGTCAAAGAGTCGTTGCTGGAACGCATCATCGAGACCTGCGTCGAAATGGCGGTGGCGTCCCGGTTGTTGGCTGCCGCCCAGTTGGCCGAACAGCCATCCCCCGTGCTGGAAGGTCGCGGCGGCGGTACCGCGGGGCCAGACAGCGACGGTTCGGAACGCCTGGAAGAACAACTGGTCATCGCCACGTTCGCGGCGGTCCTGGCACGCGATACCGACGCGCTTCGCCGGCGGAACAACGACTTGATTGACGTGCTGGCCGACGCGCCTCTGCTGTACGTGCCGTTGGGCAAGGCGGGTGACCCGCAAACGATCGTTTCCGTTCGGGTCCGCCAACGGGGGATCCAGGACCTGCAAAAATGCCTGCCCCGGTTGGGGCTGATCGTGGAAGCGCGTCAGATCATGGAGATGGCGCGGGAGATGGAGCGCAACAATCCGGTGGGGCCGGGCGCGGTTACGGAATTCGACGAACTCTTCAAGATTGGATACAAGGCCCTGGTCGAATGCGTGGTCGGATCGGCCGAGTCATGGGAGGGGGTGGATGATGCCGACCACCCGGCCAACGCCCAGTTGGTTGCCCTCCTGGAGCAATTGACCGAGAGCCTGTTGGTGAATTGGCTGGCCCACAGCCGGACGCTTCGCTTGTCCGTGATGGAGAAAGTCAAGGACAAGAAAGCGTGGGAGCGGTTGGTCAAGTTCATCGAACGCTACGGTGCGGACCTCTTCACGCAGCGATTCCTCAACCTGGGGAACGTGCGGGCGATCCTGCACCAAGGTGCCGCAAGCTGGTTGTCGCAGCTCAAGCAGGGTTGTCCGCAGGGGGTGCAGAATCGGCTCCTCGACGAACTGGACGGCGCGATCCCGCTGGCGGAGGCGGCCGACCACCTGATGCTCGTCCTGGAGGCGATCGTCGAGAACTATAGTGAATACCGCGACTACAACAGCACAACCACACAGTCGGATCGCGGCGAGCTGGTCTACACGCTCTTGGACTTCCTCCGCCTCCGCGCACGTTACGACCGCGTTTGCTGGAATCTCAAACCGGTCGTCTTGGCACACCATATTCTGGTCCGCAACGGTCATCAGCGGGCCGCCCAGATGTGGCGCCGCGCACTCCGCGAACGGATCAGCGTGGAAGCGGACAAGTACGAAAGAAAACTGACCGACCTGCAGCAAAAGTATGCGATGCAGATGCCGTCAATCGCGGATCGGATCGGCGAGCGGTTTGTGCGGGCGCTGACCATCGACCGGCTGTGTGCCCTTGTCGAGCCCGCCATGCACGAGGCGCGCGGCGCAGACGGCGGCGAGTCATTTTCGGCGCTGCGGCACGAAACGGAGTTTCTCACGTTGGTCCCGTCCGGTGTCGGATTCGACGTACCGGCCTGGTTGGTCGCCCTTGAGGACGAAGTCGAACGCGTGCGGCTGCCCCACTGGGAACGTGATGACTACGACGAATTGCGTGTTTCCGTGCCGCCGATTCGCCTGAGCTACGAAGAGATCCAGGCGCAGCTAGACGAGTGCTCCGACGAGTAGCCCGACGGCAACTGCTGCCGGTGTCGGCGGTGAGCAGGAGAAGGACGGTGTCCATGTCCGACGAGATCGAATACGATCCGCCTGCGAAGGGCGCCGCGCCCGACGAACCGGCCCAGAGCGGTCCACATTCGTCCAACGACGCAGGGGCCGGTGCCGATCAAGGGGAAACGAGCGACGCGGATGCCGCTGGGGATCCCGAGATGGCCGCTGCGGACATCGGAACCGGCGAGGCCGCCGTGCCGGACTCGGCGGACGATCACCGGTTGGGCTTCGACGAGGCGGCAGCCAAGGTGCGCCGCTTTCCGACCGAACCGGGCGTCTATCTGCTGAAGGATGCGGCGGGTCGCGTTATCTATGTGGGCAAGGCGAAGAACCTCCGCTCGCGGGCCGGCAGTTACTTCTTGAAAGGAGCAGAGCAGGAGCGACGGACGGCCGATTGGGTTCGCGAAATCTGTGACGCGGACTACATCGCCTGCGAAAGCGAAGTCGACGCGCTGCTGGTTGAATCAAGGCTCGTCAAAGACGTCCAGCCGAAATACAACAAGGAGCTCAAGGACGACAAGACGTTCCCCTACTTGATGATCACCACGCGCGAAGATTTTCCCCGCGTTGAAGTGACGCGCGAGCCACGGCAGAAAGGGGTCAAATTATACGGACCATTCGCCAATGTCGGCGATCTCCGCGGCGCGGTCCAGGTTCTCCAGCGGATTTTCAAATTCCGCACTTGCTCGCTGGACATCGAGGAGAATGACGAGCGCTGGCAGTGGTTCCGCCCCTGCCTCCTGGCCAGCATCAACCAGTGCACGGCGCCTTGCAACCTGCGGATCGACAAGGAGGCATATCGACGCGACATCCGCCGCCTGCAAATGTTCCTGGAGGGAAAGAAGACGAACCTGCTGAACCAAATGCGGGGCGACATGCAAGAGGCTGCCAGGCAACTCGACTTCGAATCGGCCGCCCGGCTCCGCGACGAGATTCGCATGCTGGAGACGCTCGATCAGCGGGGCGAGCTCGATACGCACGCCCAGCCTGAAGTCTTCTTCATCGATCCCAAGAAGGGGCTGAGCGGATTGCGACAGGTGCTCAAGCTGACGGAAACGCCGCGGACGATCGAGGGCATTGATATTGCCCACCTGGGCGGCGGCGAGACGGTGGCCAGCGTTGTGCAGTTCATTGACGGGATGCCGTTCAAACCCGGGTATCGCCGCTACAAGATTCGCCAGGTCAAAGGAGTCGATGACTTTCGCAGCATTCATGAAGTTGTCTCGCGAAGGTATCGCAAGCTGTACGACCAGGCCGAAGTCTATCCGGACCTGTTGCTGATCGACGGCGGCAAAGGGCAACTGAATGCCGCGCTGGCCGCGTTTCGCGATCAACAAATTCCGCGTCCCACGATGATCTCATTGGCCAAACGGGACGAAGAGATCTTTCTGCCGGGCGAGAGCGACCCGTTGAGGTTGGGACGCAATTCCTTCGCGTTGCGGCTGCTGCAATACGTGCGGGACGAGTCCCACCGCTTCGCGCAGCACTATCATCACATGCTCCGCCGTAAATCGACGCTCGGTGATGGATAACCGGTCTGGTGGCTCGAGCCGGTAACGGCCGGCACATAGGTCGGCGGATAGGCGAAGCCGGTATTGGCGTCGTTCCAGCGACTGAGGACCATCGCCACCAAGTGACCGCCGAACGCCAGCGAGAGCTTGAGCGCGTGCTGGTAGCGGTTGGTGCGGCCCGTCCGGGGCACACAGTCGAACGTGCAAAGCGGGTCCGGGTTGTGCAGGTTGAGCGTGGGAGGTGCGAAGCCGTCGCGCAAACCTAACGTCGTGATGGCAAGTTCGGCGGCGCCGGCGGCGTTGATCATGTGACCCAGGATCGACTTCGTCGCGCTGACGCAGACGCCGTCCGTGAGGTCACCGAACGCCCGCCGGATGCCGGCCGCTTCCGCCGCGTCGTTCTGCTCCGTGCCCGTCCCGTGGGCATTGATGTAACCGATGTCCTCCGGTTGCACGTTGGCCTTCTTCAGTGCCGAACGAATCAAGTAGTCCAGCGTCTCGCTCTCCGCATCCACGCCCGTGACGTGGTGGGCCTGGGCAAGCGCCGAGGTCGACTTGACCTCCGCGTAGATCGTCGCCCCGCGACGGAGGGCATGACCGAGCCGCTCGATGACAAATATCGCCGCGCCCTCGCCAAAGACGAACCCCTTCCGCGTCTGGTCAAACGGACGACATGCCCGGTTTGGATCGTCATCCTTCGCCAGCACCCGCATCCGGTCAAAACCGGCCACGAACATCGGGTCCAATGCGTCCGCTCCGCCGGCCAGCATGATGTCGCATTGTCGGTCGCGAATCGCGCGGACCGCCGTCATGATGCTGATCAGCGACGTTGAGCAGGCCGTCGAATTGCAGAGGCGCGGGCCACCCAGACCGTACTTGCGGGCGATCAGTGAGCAGGCCGTGTTGGGGAACCACTGCTCCCACCAGTTGGGACGACGCTCCGGCAACGGCTTTCCCAACTGCTCGTCAATCCAGCTCGTGTCGCCCATGTGGCCGGCGATCGAGCAACCAAACCGGTCTGCGTCAATATTCGCCATCTCCACGCCGGCGTCCGCCATCGCTTCCGCCGCCGCCGTTTCACACAGCGGCAGCACCTTGAGCCGGCCGTCCAACCGCTGAGGTAGATCGACCGTCGCGCCGACAATCGTATCGTCCACGATCCCGCGGATGCCCCGTAAATAGCGAAAGTTGCTGCGGCCCTCGCGGACTGCCTGCCAGACCGACTCCCGGTCGTCGCCGACCGAGGCGATCATTCCAATGCCCGTGATGACGATCGGCTCTGAAAGAACGTGACGATCGGTCATGAATGTCCTGACGTTAATAAGTGCGTAGGAAAGAGGGGAGACGGTGGTCGTGAGCCCTGCGTCGGAGACGTGTTGGGGCACATGGAATAGGCGAACCGGCCCTGTATGTCCAGTTCAAATGAGTGGCATGGGGTGCGTGGGGTGTGTGGGGCGTTTAGAGTCGTTCGGGGCCAGGCGATTCGTCACCCAACATCAAATGGCTCCAACGAGCATTCAGGGTTGGCGTCCCACTGAACGTGGGGGGGGCGGGCCGGGCGGATGCTTGTGGTCGACCGGGCGGCGGGCTAAACTTGTCATCTGTGGGTTAGGTGCCCACGCAAGTCGCTAGGGATGTTGGATTGGTGGGAAATTCTCCCATCGCATGCGGTGGCGAGCTTCGTCGCCGCGTACCGTACGGACGGATGCCGCACGATGAACCTTCACCGCTTGGGCCATGACCGACCGTTCGACCCTGATCCTCGGCGAAAGTCAGCGCGTCTTGGGCGAACGGTATCGTGTTTCGGTTCCCGGCCAGATGGTGCAGGGCCTGGGCGACACGGAGGAATTCGTGCTGGTCAAAGAGCGGCCCGGTGCGCTCAGTCTGTGGAATGCCCGGCGGTGGGAGCCGCGATGGCAACAGGACGCGGCGTTCATCAAGGACAAGTTGGAGGCCGGACGATTGGCGGACCGGCTGGACGAGTTGCAGCGATGGGGCCGCCTGCTGTCGACTCGCAGCAAGCCGGTTCGCCTTGCCGAACGGGGCCGCCTGGTCATTCCGGAGGGATTTCGCGAGTTTCTGGGCGTGGAGCCCGGGGGCAGTTTGATGATCGTCGGGGCGGCAGTGTGCGTCGAGCTCTGGGATCCGCAGCGCTGGCGCGAGCATCTCGCGGCGGAGATCCCCAAGTTCCGTGAGTTGGAAGGACAACTGTCGACCTGACCCCGTCCGCCCAGGCGAGCAGGGGACGAGGACGACTTGGGAATACGACACCCGGTGAAGTGAAGACGATCGCACCCGCCCGTGCCTCAGTTGTTGGGAGCAAAAGTCAGCGGACGGGTCGCGATGGGCCATCAGGCTCGGGTCGTTGCTTCACCGGGTTTTTCTGCGCGTTTCGAAACGCGATTTCACCTCGGCGGGCGTGGCGGGTAGGCGCACGGTGAACCGAGTTCCCTCCCCGTCACTTTGGCAGTCGATCGTACCCTCTGCCTCGTTGACCGCGCGGCCGACGATAAACAGGCCCAGCCCGGTTCCGCCGGCTTTGCCCGACACGAAGGGATCGAAGATGCGCTCTCGCAGATCACGTGCGATGCCGGGTCCGTTGTCGCGAATGACGAGTGAAATCGACTCCTGATCGTCGCTCGCCTCCAGCGTCACTCGACCCGGTCGCTCGGCCTGGCTGCCGGCCGCCTCAATCGCGTTGAGCAGCAGGTTGAAGAGGATTTCGCGGAGCGAGTTCTGGGTGGCGGTCACGTCCCGCAACCGTTCGGGCAGTTGCACGACGACGTCGACGCCCTGCCGACGCGCGAGGTGAGAAAGGACATGGACGGCACTATCGATGGCGGGGCGCAGTTCGGTGGGTCCAACGTCGTCGTCATTGGGACGCGAGAACGCCAGAAACTGGGTCGTGGTGTCGCCGAGCCGCTGCACTTCTTCCAGTATCATGCGCACGTCTTCGGCATGCTGGTGGTCGGGGCCGAGCTGTTCGCCGAGCACGGTGGCGATGGTCTTGATGGAGGAAAGCGGGTTCTTGATTTCGTGAGCGACGCAGCTTGTCAGCAGACCCAGCGTGCTGAGTTTCTCGTTTTGCGCTGCCCGACGCTCGGCTGCCAGTCGCAGCCCTTGCAGTTGGGCATTGTGCAACGCCACGCCCAATTGCTCGACCAGCAGCAGAATCGAGTGTGTTTCCTCGTCGCTTGCTTCCCCTCCTCGGGGACGTCGTCCCAGAAAAAGCAGGCCGGAGATGTTTTCGTGGTCGAGCCGAACTGCGAAGCTGCCTTGAAGCCGCTTGAGACGGTCGAACGCACCGAAGTCTCCCGATCCGGGTTCCCCCGTCGAAACATACCCGTGAGACGGCATTGCATCGCGGAGGCCGTTGATTGCGGCTGCGTCGATGTTCGCGACGTCCCCGCTGACGACCACCGGTTGGCCGGAATCGTCGTAGAGCCACGCCGCTGCCGTTGAGATCCCGAAGGACTCGCTGAGCGAATCGACGAACCAGTCCAACAGTTCCGGTGGCGAATCCGCCAGGTGCTGCCAGATCCCGATCGAGATCTTGCGTGTCCGTTCCCGCACCGGTTCCAGGCTGTGACCCAGCAAATAGCGGAGCGACTCCGCCACGCGCCGCCGCATCGGCTGGTATGCCAGAATAATGAAGAACAGGATCACGCCTTCCACGATCACGAAGTTGATCTTGAACGTGCGGTCCAATCGGTCGACCAGGTCGTCGACGACCAGTTGATGAAACAAGAGCACGGCCGCCAGCAGGGCCCCGTAAACCAGCGTCCGTTCCAGGATCAGTTGCATGAAGCGATACTGGATGACGAAATAAGCGAACAGCAACGCCGGAACCAGGGGCATCATCAGCACGCTCAGCGGGACCAGCGAAGTCGGGTCGCGCCACTGGTCGGCCGCCAGGAAGAGGGCATACGCCAGCCAGCCCGACATGGCGACCAGGATGACGGCGATCCATGCCAGAAACTGGCTGGCATCGGGATGCTCGCGGGACTGGCGGAGCAGCAAGAAGGACGCCGCGGCACCCACGTTGACGAGACAGACCCAGACGACATAGGGCGCCAGGTAGCCGGCCAACAGGTCCAGGAACGGCGCACTCGGGTCGCGCGTCAGCGAGACCATGGCGGCCGGCAAAGCGAGCACCGGGAGGTAGGCCGGCAGGTAGGCCCAATTGCGGCGGCGGCGCAAGGCGAACCCGGTCCGCGAGAACCGTATCGCGCCGTGCAGCATGGCGGATGGCATTAACAAGAGACCACAGCACATCACGGACCGCGAGACCCACCGCGCCGCAGCCGGCCAGCGACCGGTGGCGTCGATCAGCAACAGGTCGGCAAACACGCCGACGTGAAACAGCCACACGCCCAGCAGGATCGCCACGAGCGGCGTTGCCACGTAACGCCAGTTCCGCCGCTCCAGGACGCTCAGCAGCAAGGCGGTGTCAACGACGGTCGCGGCGCCCAGGCAAAACAGATGAAAGTCGGCAAACATAGACCCATTCTACCGCGTTGCCGCCTGCCGACGTTGGATTGTCCTGACAAAAGGCAAGCCCACGCACGACTGCCCAGCGTTTGCCCGGTCTCCGGACCGCGCCACCGCAGCGCGTCACGTTGTTGTTCCGGAGGAGGCTCATGACCGCCGCGGGTGTGGCGAGAAGACTTCGATCTCTCCGGGGTCCAGTTCTGCGACGCATGCCCCGGTGCGCCACTGGACGTTCGTTTCGCCACGCCCATTCCGAGTGACCCACAGGTGACCCTCGCCGCGACGCGTCCGGCACACGTAACACACGCCGGGCGAAGAACCGGCCGGGTCACTACCGCGGGCGACCACTTCCAGGTCGACCGGTGCCAGCTCCGGCCAGGCGGAAACATGCAGGACGGTTCCCGGTCGCAGGCGCAGCAACCGCCCTTCGCCGGGTCGAGTCCGGATGCGATCTTGTTTCCACCAGTCAATCAGTAACGCTGCGAGACTACGCATCATGGGAGACACGCCGTTTGAGTGCGTCGAGTTCCCTGGTCAACCGTTCTTTGCGATCGGCCGCTTCGAGTTCTTCTTCCAGTTCCTCGGCGTTCGGGTCTCGCCCTTCCAGGCGCGCGTACGCTTCCCCCATCGCCTCCGCCCGCTCAACCCGATCCTCCAGCCGCCGGAACTCGGCGAAGGCCGAATTTCCGCCGACACGATCCATGGCCTGGTTGATGCGGGACGTCGAGTCGGCTCGAGTCAACCTCGCCAATAGCAGCGTCTGTTTCTGCCGTGCTTGACGAATCTTGTCCTCCAGTTCCTGGACCGAACGGCGGAGCTTGTCCGTCTGTTGATTCTGTTTTTCCAACTCGGCATGAAGTAATTCCGCACGCTGCTCGGCCTGCATCTTTTGTTCCAGCGCGAGGCGGGCAGCAGCATCGTCGCCCCGTTTGACGGCGGTCGCGGCACGTGTCTCCCAATGGTCCACCTCGCCGGACGCCTTGGTCGCCTTCCGTTCCAGTTGAATCTGGTCGGCCAGGGCCCCCGCGACACTCGCCCGGACTCGCTCCAGTTCGTCTTCCATGTCGATCAACAGTTGGTGCAGCATTCGCTCCGGGTCGCTGAACCGCTCCCGCAGTGTCGTCACGTTCGCTCGCATCAGGAAAGAAAATGTGTTCAACCAGCTCATGATGGTCTCCTTGGTCGTAAGGGGTGTTTTTCCAGGTACGTTGTCGATGGTCGCGTTGTCCTGCCGTTCGGCGCTACGACCATTGTTCCAGTTGCGCCGATAGCGCCCGCAGACGCTGCAGCATCTTTTCACGGCTGTTTTCCAGAAACGCGCCCAACATCAGAATTGCCCCTCCGAAGCCAATGCCCGCAATCCACAGCAGGTTGGGATGTTCGATGCCGCTACGGACAACCATGGCCAGCAGGTCGGCGATCAGGAACGCGGTACCGGTGTACATCAAGGCGCGGACCCGGAGTCCGATGGCGACCAGCATGACCCCGGTCGACAGCACCATCAGGGACAACATCGGCAGCCAACTCTGTCCGACAAGGTGAAACGTGGGAGACACCAGAATGACCAGTGCCCCCGCGTAGCGGAGCGGATTGTGCCAGGCGGTCGGAATCTCTGGCTTGAGCATTTCGACCAGAGCGACAATCGAGATGCCGATCGGAACCAGGTAGAACTGCGGATCGGACAACCTGAGTTCCCGGAAGAGAAGCAGCAGGGCGACGTTGAGTATTGCTGCGGACAGCACCGCATACCGTTTACGACGCTGCTCGACCGCTCGCCAGAAATAGAAACCGCTGCTTCCCAGCAGCGCCAGACTGTTGAAGCCATGCCAGACGACGTCGTGGCCCTGGTTCAGGTGCCGCGCGACCGCGACGACCGCCGTCATCAAGGGCATCTGCAGGCCGACGGAAGAGAATGGAGTTGCCAGCAGTTCGGTTCGTGGGTGGCGTCGCGCCAGAACGGCGGCCAACGTTAGTCCGCCACCGACAAGCAGCGGCAGAACCATCGCCATGCCGCTGCCGAAATGCAGCACGTCGCACCACCCCAAAAAGGCGAAGCCGGCCGTCGTCACCGCCAGGCCGCTCCAACAGCGGCGCACATCCTGGCGAAAGACGGCCAGCCAGAATTCGGAGGCCGCGGTTACCAGGAAGGCGAATGCAACGAGCGCCGAATGGGTTGGCTCCACGGCCGGCTGCAACATCGTCGCCAGGACTCCCAGGCCGGCCACAGCGCGGAGCGCGAAGATCTGAATCGTTGCCGCCCTTCGCCACGGTGGCCGATGGCGGGCGGCCAGTTGCCAGCCCAACACGCTGGTAGCCGCCAGGGCGGTCATCAGACAGGTGGAATGCGCGGGAGCAACGAAGACCAGTTCAATCAGGTGCTGAACGTCGCTGGCGGCTTGCCCCAGCAGGACGATCACGAACCAGTTGCACAGCAGCAGCATCGGCAGCAGGCGGGGCGGCTCGCGGCGAGCGAATGCCCAACCGACCAGGCCGGTGATGGCGACACCGCTGGCGATCAGGATCGGGCCGTGGTAATACACCAGCGACATTCCCGTAACAACAAGCAGCAGGCCTCGCACGATGGCGTCGACGGGGAACAGCACCGCGTGCAACGACCGGTAGGCATCGACAGTGACGACCCGCGTCTCCATGGCAGCCGAGACGCTGCGCAGGTACTCGATCAGCGGGACGGCGGCCAACGCGGTAAGGGTCCAGACCAGAGGCAGCAGATCCAGGCCGTCGCGCCCGGTCAGATGCGAAACGGTCCCGCCTTCCAACAGCAGCAGGCAGAGACAGCCGATGCACGCCGTCACCGGTTGCCGCAATCGCCGCGCCGCGTCAAAGCACCAAACGATCAGCAACGCACAGGTCGTCCACCAGAACGGATCACGGGGGATCGCTGAAAAAGGGACGTCGACGATCTCCAGCAGCAAGCCGGGAATCGCGAATGTGACCGTCGCCAACGAGAGCACCACGAGCGCGCCCCACTGGGCCACGTCCGCCCAGGCTCGTGAGATCCGCCATGTTGGCCGGCGTTCGAGACCGTAGCTAATCGACCAGGCGACCAGTCCGGCGCAAGCCGCCAACTCGGCCATCCCCCAGACCGTCAGATCGGCGGCCCATCCGAGGCGGAGTGACTCGGCGGTCACGAAGCCCAGGCAGAGCCAGCTGGTTGGCTTTTGTGTCCAGATCAGCGAATGGGTCAACAGCAGAACTCCGATCATCAGCGTGGGCCACAGGTCGACATCGTGACCTGCCGAAAATGACCGCGGTACCCAAACAGCCGCTGCCAGCGTGGTCGCAGCAAACGAGAAAACCAGCGTGGGTGATTCGACAATGGCGGCACCCTGCATGAAGTTTCCCGGGATCCCCAAGGTCCGAATTCTGCGGTCCAGCCACGGCGCGGCGCCGAGCTGCAGGGTGGCGCCGAGCAGCGGTAGCGCAAAGTCCCAGCTGGCTGGAACATCGATCCCCCAACTGTGCTCGGCAAACGGCACGGCGCTGCCGGTGGCGATCAGGAATGCCGCCAGACCGGGGAGGGCCAACCGCCGGTCGTCCAACAGCACGGCCATGGCTGCGAAGAGGCTGGTCATCAACAGCGAGACGGGGAACAGGGCTTTGAGGTGACCGAAGGCGACAGCCAGCAGGAGGACCGACAGGCCTGCCACGAATTGGCGCAGGGGCCTGGCAAACAGGCGATGGCCTCGCACTCTGGTCCACGTCGCAGCGGCCAGCACGGTCAGGATCAAGGGCAGGTAGGTCAGTCCGTAGAAGGCGTACGGCAGCCTTGCTTCGTTGACCGCCTGCGCGCCTTGCTTGATGGCGGCCCGAGCGAGCTCCTGGAAGAAGACGGGAGAGAAGTTGTAGGCGATGACCACACAGGCCAGCATCGCCCACACGAACGGTGGCCGGTCCGCACGGTGCGCGGCGACGCCCATCAGGATCGCTACCAGGGCGGCCGTCGGAACCAGCGGGTAGGGGACGCCGCCGGCCATCCCGCTGGCTGCCAGGCCGAGGCCCGCGGCGCAGAGAATGAGGCCGACGCAGAGCGGCAACATGATCGGCCAGGGAATGGGGCGGACCAGATTGCCGGTCCGTTCCTGGAAGACGCGGGCGACCCGGTCTGCCGTGCCGAGCACGGGGATCGCTACCAGAACCAGGGCCAGGCCGAGCCAGTCGGTGGGAATCGTCTGGACAAAGTTGGTCGTGAAGACCAGCAGGAATTGCATGCCCAGCAAAACAATCGGAAAGAAGCCGAAGATGCGCGGCTGGCGATGCTCTTCCGTCAACCAGAACACATGCCGGTTCACTTTGATGACGCCGACCGCAAAGACAGACCACAACACGAATGAACTCAACCACGACCAGCAGGGAGCCAGTTCGCGGACAGCGGGAGCCGCAGCCGCGGAGAAGCTCAACAGGAGAAAGCTGAGGACAAACGTCGTCTGGTTGCCGCGCAGCAGGTGGGCAAAGATGCGCTGAGACGCGAAGGCCGCCAGCAGGCCGTTCAGCCCGAGGAGAACGATTGCAATGCCCTGCGTCGCTGTTGCGTCTACGGAAGACCAGAGCCAATGCCAGCCGACAAAGGTGGCTGGAATCATGAGCACGGTGAGGGCCATCAGGACCGTACCCGTCTTCCGCAATGCCAACTGGTGGTAGCTCCACTGGCCGGCAGTGAAGAGGGCCGCCGTGTAACCCATGATGACCATGAACTTGATGGTGGGATCGAACCCCGACCAACCCTTGGTCACCATCATCAGGGACGAGCCAAGCAGGATGAGCAGACCGGACGCCAGGACCCATTTGATGTTCTTCTCTTGCAAGAAGCTGTCGAAGAACCGCACGAGCGGCGAGTCGCTACGCTGGGAGGTACTCATGATTCGACCTGCGGAGAGGGCGTTGTGAAGACGACCAGATCGCCTGTTGCACAACCTGCGCCAATCGAGGTGCGGCGGCAGTGCGTTCGCCGTAACGTCCTCTCATCGCGTCGCTTACGGAGTCTTGCCCCCAGACTGGCACGTGCCGCGGGTCGGTTGCTGCAGCGGTTCGACTGCAGCGCCGCTGGTGCGCTGCGACTGCGGTTTCCTGCCGCCGGACCAGGCCGGCGCGGTGGAATGCGGTAACGCGTCGAGCCGCTGCTGCCTGGTTCCGGAAACGATTCGGGGGCGGACCCGATCCCGGATGACTTATCAGCCGCTGGGCGTTAGCCCCGGTTCAGTCGAAAACCGCACAAACCGCGAGCCGACGCATCCCGGCAAATCGGCGCGGCGCTATGGGTTAGTTCACCGCCAACGATTGCGACACAGCGATCTGCACTGAGCCATCGCTCGTTCGCGAACAACCCAAACGATTGCGCACGCTCATCCCAGTTCTTCCCAGCCCGCCGGTCGCCTCAAGATTCGCTGGGTTGGTTCTGCTGAATTTGCTGCTCGAATGCTTGCAAAGCGCGGTTACGCTCAGCGGATCGCACCTTCAGCATCGACCGGCGGAGTGTGGCACAGCGGAGCGCCACACCCAGCCAGGTCAAGCTGAGCGCTCCGTAACACACGCTCAACAATACCTGTTGCTCGGCAAGGCATGCCAGGCAGCCGAGTCCCAAGGCAAGGGCCAGGACGAGTTCACTCCAGTACGACGGGGGCCGCAGCGGCTTTCGAAACGCGTGCACAACGGCCGCCAGCGTGAGGAGACCAAACAGGATCGGCTCGGCCCAGGGAATGGACGCCAGGAAATCGAAGAACAGCAGCAGAACCACAAACGCGGCCAGCACACCCGAGGTGAACAGGTAGGGTTGCCACCAGGGCCACTTGCGGGCGTGTGGCTCCGCGGCCGGTTTCTGCAGTTGGGGATCGATCATGCGCGGTCAGCTTACGAGTCATGCGGTGTCTTGCCCTCCGTGACGGTGCCCCGATCGGCGAACGGTCATCCTCAGGGCCAGATCGGGACGGCGACAACATCTCGTGATCTGGGGCCGATCACTGGCTGAAGCAGTAGAGCGCCTCGTCGGTACGAACGAACATCTGGCCTTTGTCCGCGACGGGAGTCGCCATGATCCGTTCACCGAAATCGTGCGAGGAGAGAATCTCCCACTCCGGTCCCGCTTGCAGCACGGTCAAAACACCCCGTTCGCTAGCCAGGTAGACCTTACCGTCGCCGGCGACCAGGGACGCGTAGTAATTTCCCGGCCCTCGGGACCGCCCCTGCTTGAGCAGCTTGCCGGTCGTTGCATCGAGGCTGGTGATGATGCCGCTATCTTTGACCATGTACATGACACCCTGGTAAACCACGGAACTGGGGACCGTCGGCAAGGCGCGCTGATAAGCCCATTTGACATGCGTGGCGGTGACGTCTCCCTGGCCGCCTGGCTGGACCGCCATGGCCACGTTCTGGGCGCGCTCGAAGACACGGGCGTGGCGCTCCCATTCGGCGCGGTTGAGCGCCCCGTCCTGGTCCAGGTCGACTCGAAAGAAGCGAGGAATCACCGGGCTGCCCTCCGGCAACTCGTTCTTACCGATCCGCCCGTCCTGATTCTCGTCCAGGTTCGCCAGGGCTTCGGCATACGGTTCCATGGAAATCCTGTCGGTCCGATCTCCGCCGGGAGTCCAGGTGGCGATGTAGACAAGCCCGTCAACGACGTTGGGCGTGGGATCGACGATCCGCGAGAGGCGATTGACCCACCATTGCTTCTTTCCGGTCGCCAGATCGTACCCGGCCAACTGCAATGAGCCGGCGACGACAATCTGTTTGCGGTCTCCGTCGTCCCAAATGACCGGCGTCGAGTAACTGCGGGTTGCCTCGGGGCGGGCGGTCTTCCAAACCGTGTTGCCCGTTTGCTGATCGATCGCCACCAGGAAACTGTTGACGTCATGGTCTTCGTTCAGAATCACCAGATCCTCGGCGAGGATCGGCGAGCTTGACGCGCCAAACTCGTCCTGAAAAGGGCCCATCTCCTTCTTCCAGAGCAACTTGCCGTCGAGATCATAGCAGAGCAGGCCGTAGCTGCCGAAAAAGGCGAATACGCGTTTGCCGTCACAAGCCGGAGACGACGAGGCGGGGCTGCCCACGGCGTGGACCGGCTCGATTCTGGAGGTTGGTACGACGTTCCGCCAGCGGAGCTTGCCGGTCTCGCGATCCAAAGCGACCGTCGCCAACTCGCGTTGCTCCTCGTCCCAAGTCGTGAGGAAAATCGCGTCACCGGTGACACACGGGGTCGAGATCCCTGCTGCCAGCGGCGTCCGCCATTGCTGCGACTCAGACGCAGAGAAATCGCCCGGAAGCGGATGCTTGCCTCCGATCAGCCCGCTGTCGCGGCGAAAGTAAGCGGGCGAATCGGCCCAGGCGGACTGCAGCGACACCAGTATGACCCACGAGATGATCCAAGGGGCTGCCGTCAATCGTCTTGAAGTGGAGGCTGGTTGCATCGTTGATCTCTGGTTCGAGGGTCGTGCCGGGAAGGGACGCATCGTGTCTTGCGCATCGCGTCGCCGCGCGGTAACGGGTCGACAACGGGTCGACGCGAACTGCCCGCGATCCTACATCCGCTGCCCGGCAATCTCAAGCACTTCAGGTCAATGGCGGTTCGCCCGAAGCCCCGCGCTGAACCGGTGGGGTGACGGGCTATTCAGGCATGGCGGCAGCCGACGCTGGAGTTGGTAGATAATTCAGCGTGTAGTAGCCGACATCGTGCAGCAGCGCCTCGCCGGCCGCGGAACGTACGCCGGGCAGGTGCAGTTCGTGAACGTGTCCGATCTGCAGGCCTTCGATTTGCAGGTGTACACCAAGCCCATCTGCGGAGACACGGGCTGCCTTGATCGCCGGTGTTGTGTGATCGACTTCGGGGCTGCCGTAGCTGGCTTGATAGATGTAGGTGTACGTTTCCAGGGAATAAGATGTAACGTCGGCGGCAGACGCCGCGTCGATCGGTTGCGTGAACCGCAGTTCAAAGCCGTCCGGTTTGGCCTTCATCTCGTGGACTTCGAAGGGAATCTTGCCGGTCCAGACCAGGCGGTCGAGGGCAAACGGCTTATTGCCGCGCGATCCCCAGCCCCGATTCGTACCTCCCACGAACATTCCCTTTTCGGTCAGGCGCAGGGAGAGCGTACCGGAACCGAATCCTTCCTTGAAGGGAAAGCAGGCGCCCTGATAATGGCCGGCCACCTGTTCCAAACAGACACGCATGACGGTACTGAACGTCTGGTCGCCAACGAACAGTTGGCCGGCGAACGGGCCGAACTTGCCGCCTGTCAAATCGCAGGCGATCCCACTGGCCGATTGGCCCATCTTCTTGTAGGGAAAATAGACGGCCGGCGGTTCCAGTTCGGGAATCCTGGCCGCCTCAACCATCATGCGACTGCCGCTCGTCGGCTCCAGCGGTCGGTCTCCCAGCGCGTCGGTCAGCTCGAACCAGCGATTTCCCCCCGGATGTCCCTGGAACGAACCGGGCTTGAGGTGTTTGAGGCTGCAGGTGCCGTTCCACGGGCCTTGGTTGTCGGTGTAAAACACGTCACCGACGGCGTTCATGGCGATGCCCCCCGGCGAACGAATGCCGGAACAGGTGGGGATCATCTCACCCGTGGGTGTAACGCGCACGCACCAGCCGCGAAAAGGAACGTTGCTGTTGAACGAGCCGGTCAAGCAGAGCACGACCCAGATGTTGCCGTCCTTGTCGGGCGGTGTTCCGAACGCGTACTCGTGATAGTCGCCGCTGATTTCCCAGAGATCACAAACGTTTTCGAATCGATCCGCGCGGCCGTCGCCGTCGAGGTCCTTCAGTCGCGAGAGCTCGCATCGTTGGGTGGCGTAGAGCCAGCCGTCATGGGCGGAAATCCCCAACACTTCGTGCAGGCCGCTGGCGAACCGCGTGAACTTGAGATCGACGGGCGGGTCGGCGAAGGGACGATCGACCAGGTAAATGTCGCCGCGGCGTGTCGCGACCGCCAGTTGGCCGTCAGGCATCAGTTCCAAGCCGCCCGCTTCCAGGACGATCCCCGGGGGGATCGGCAAGGGCGTGATGCGATAGTCGTCTTCTTCCGCCGGTGCCTGTCCGCAAGCGGTGTAGATGGTTGCCAGGGCGACGATCAGAAATGCCCCGATGGCGATGATCTGTTGCCGCACCGTGTGGATGGCTTCCGCCCAGGGAAGAGCACCCGTGGTTGCCCCGGCTTTGGCTGGCTGCCCCACGACTCGGACGTCGATTGACGCGGTCTCGCTCATGATCGATCTCATGCAAAGTTGGTTGACAATGGATATTGGACAGCGGGGCAGGCGAGCGGCGCGAGCTGTCGCACCGCTCCTCCGGGCCGCGGTTACCAGATAAACTCCTGGGTCACCGTTTGGCGGACGGCATTCGCCAGGATTGGTACGAGGAGTTCCATGTTCCCGTCGGCCTGGCGGAGACGCGGCGTTCCTGCCGACGTGTTCAGCTTGACGGTCCATTGGTCGTCGACACGATAAGTGCCGTTGCCGAGCGGCTCGATCGACGAGGCGGTCACCGCTCGCCACCAGGCATGGTCGATCGGTTGCGGTGCAGTGAACGTCAGCGTACGGCGCAAGGGTGTGAATTCTTCGTCGCTGGTCGGCTCGAAATCGTCTTCGACCAGGACGTCGTTCCACCGATACCGAAAAGTGGGGCGCCGGTGTTCATCGAGGTCGTAGCCCAGGAACCGGTGTCCGGACTGCCGGGCCGTCTCCTGGGGCCAGCCCGCGTCCGGAGTGGCCAGCAGGGCCAGCGGGGCACCGTCGTGCAGGTTCAAAACATTGTCTCCCAGGGGCGTTTGAAACCCGGGGCCCCGCCCGCGCCAGTGCTTGGCCGCGTCCATGAAAGCGTTGTGCCAGATGACGGCCAGGCGGAGATTGTTCGCATCAAATGCCAGGTTGACACCTTCCGGATAGCCCACCCCGATCGCTCGTGGGCCGGCCCCGGCGATGAAGTTGCGGTAGAGAATCGGTTCGTCGACCGGTCTGAGCACGATCGGGTCCCCTCCCAGCCCGGTCGGCATTGGTGCCTGATCGCCGTCGCTCAAGTATTCCCAGACCGCGTGGATCTGTGTCTCCGCTTTGCCATCCAACAGCTTGGGGAGCAGGACCTGGCCCATCGGCCAGGCAGCCGGCATGCGGGTTCCCGGACGATACGACTGCGGGTCCAGCACGTAAGGAACAAACCAAGACGGTTTCAATCGCCGCGTCATGGTCGTCATGCCGATCGACTGAATGCCGGTCGCCTTCATGTTGCCCCAGGTGTGGCATTTGATGCAGGAGAAGCCTTGTGCACCGACTAGACGTCGGCCGGCTGCTTTCAGGCGGCGAACCGGAATGTCGGTGCTGACGGCGGGGGCTGGGTCGGTCGCGTCGACCGCTTCAAACGCAGGCACCAGGTGACCGACGTTGGCGGCGCCAAAGCGGGGCATCCGGGTCAACATGTAGGGGCGATCCTTCGCGCCGTTGCTGAAAACATGGCGCAGCCAGTCGGAGCGAAGCTTGGCGCCGACGCCGTCAAGGGCTGGCGGAATCCGGCCTTCGTCACCCATCTCCGGCTGATTCGATTTGAAGGCCGCATTGCGAGCCGCCTCGACACCGCCCTGCTTGTCCCGCGCATGACACGCGCGGCAATTGAATGCCGTCAACGTGTGGTCGATTCGTGCTTCGTTGGCCGGTGGACTCAGGCTGCCAATCGCCTGCAGGGCCGCGCTTACCGAGTTGCTCTGTTGGGAAGTCAGCCCGTAATGTGGGCGGCCGGCGCTGCCCGTCGGACTGAGGCATCCGGACGGTTGTCGGTCGACGAGCGGAATCAGTTCGGCAAGTGACCGGGCACGTCGTGGCGGGCTCTGTTGCTGCACAGCAAGCGGTGCGTCGGTCCCCGGCGGCTGTAACTGGTGGCAGGCGGCGCAGCCCAGACGGCTGAACAAGCGCTTTCCCTCGGCGACCTTCCCAGCGTCAACGTTCAGCCGGTCATCGTCCGGCCCCTCTTCACGCGACGTGACCAAAGCGAACTCGAGCGACTGCCGCTTTAGCTCGGGGCCCTCGAATTCCACCCGCAATTCCTGCTCGCCCCCTTGCTCAAAGTACTCGACGTGAACCTGATGGACGCCGGCCGACAATTCGACTTCGCCCGCCTTGAAGGACAAGGGGTGAATCCCGTCGACATCGATTAACGGCTGGCCGTTGATGGAGAGGCGAGCGCCATCGTCCGAACCGAGGTGGAAGCGGTAGCGGCCGTCCCGGGAGACTCGGAAAAGGCCATCGAACACGAGGCCGAAATGGTCCTTTGCGTTCACATTCACGTCAAAGCTGGATGCCTGGCCCCGGATCTTCGGTGTCAGGCGAGCGAAATTGGGCAGCGTTTGCCAGTTTCCCTCGTAGTAGGAAAACGTCAGCGAACCTTCGACATCCAGGTCCTGTAGCAGGTAACAGGCAAGATCTCGGGCCTCTTCCGTGCTCAAGTTCAGGTGAGGCATCCGGCCACCGGGCCGTGCCTCCAGCGGGTTGGTCAGAAAGGCCGCCAGCCCCGGCACCGAGTACTTGGCTTCCATCACCGGCGGCAGCGGCACGGACGTCGCCAGCAAATCGGCGTCAGTCCGCCGTTCGTTATGACAGGCGACGCAGCCGACCGTGTGAAACAGGGCCTCTCCCCGCCGCGCGGCCGCGGTGACGGGCGCGGATTCCCGGATCCGTCCCGTCGAGGCCAGCAGATGCACTAACGCATCGATCTGCCGCTCCCGCTCGGTCTCCTCCACTCCGGCAAACAGGTTCGGCATCGTCGTCCCCGGTTTCACCGCGTGTGGATTGGCGAGAAAGGCGCGAAGGTACGCTGGCCGCACACGTTGCCCGACGTGGTCCAGAATCGGCGCCTGCTTCGGCAGCAGATGGGCGGCGGCACCTCCCGCTTCGTGGCACGAGATGCAATTCAACTCGCCCAGCAACAATCGACCACCGGCGGCGGAGCCTGGCGGTTGCGTCGCGTAGAAGCGTTCGTAACCCGCAATGACGGGATGGCGATCCGGCTCGACACCGTCCGCGCTCGCGTACGTCCCCAGGTTGCCCAGCAACGGTACGCACCACCAGAGGAGAACCGCGGGCCACGTGGTACGACCGGTCGAGCCAACCAGGCGGCCCCATGTGCGGTGCGCTTGAATCCATCGCGACAAGTGGCCGGAAGAGGCGACCATAACGAACTCCAGGAGGTGAGGCGATGCGGAAGCGGGAAAGCGAAAGCAATGGACGTCGCGGAATTCGGGGCGGCGGACGGGGTGTGACGTTGTGCCCGGTGTCTCGGCCGGTTGCGGCAGCGGCACGCCTGGTGAGTCGAGACGAAGAAGCCCCGTCGAATCCTGACCGCCGAATGGAATGAAGGTTCGGAAAGAGATGCGTGAAGAATACAGGAATATGAGGTGTTTCGGCAATCAATGTCAATCGGTGCCGCGAACTGGTCGGAGCTCGTGGATGCCGTTTTTCCCGTGGGGTCGGCTGCGGCGACGGCGCGTACGGGGTATGCCATCAACTTCGCGATCGCGACTCCATTCACGGTAGTTCGGGCCGGCTTGGTCGGCAAGTTGTGGGCGTGTATCCTGTGAAGGCACTCCCGGTTCCAAGCACTTTCTCGAGGCTACCAAGATGACCACGATTCGAATGCTCCGGCGCGTACGAGGTGTCGCGCTCGCTCTCCTGGCCAGTTTTACTCCGCTGGTGAGTTCCGCGGTCGAGGTCGCCCGCTTGACGCCCGAGACGTGGGATGCGTTTGCCCCGCAGGGCAAAGAAGTCGATTGCATCTACGGGGACTACGTGGTGCGCAACGACCAACTGGTCGCGGTGATTGCCGAGCCTCTGCGGGGCCGCAATGCCAACATGACGGTGCGGAGCGTGGGAGGCATGATCATCGACTTGACGCGAGCCGATCGGCAAAACGACCAGTTAAGCGCGTACCATCCCAATGGGATGCCACTGGTTGTTGGGGATCCCAACACGGTGCATCTCGAGGTTGACGGCGGGGCCGTTGCAACCGACACGCTCGCCTCACGCCGGGGCGCGCGTGTGGATTGGCGCGCTTCGGCCACTTCGCGTGACGGGTTGACCGTCACGATTCACTATTCGCTCGCCGATTCCCAACCGTACTTGTCGGTCAAAACCACGATCGTGAACCCGGGGGAAAAAGAGGTTTCGCTGAGCATCAGCGATTTGATTCGAGCGGACGGCCCGTTCGCTTTTGGCAGCGACACTGAATCCGGCATGTTTTGGGCGTACGAGCCTTGGTACCGCCAGGCGTATGGCGTGCTGATCGACGGCCGCTCGGTCAAGCGCAGCGGCAGCCGCGGATCGGTGTTGCTGCTCGAACAAGACGGCTCGGCCAGATTGACACTCGCGCCCGGCCAGTCGCACACGATCCAGCGGAAGATCATTCCGGCGGACTCGCGATTGCATCTGCAAGGGCTGGCCAACGAGATCGCCGGCCGACCCGGCGTTCCGTTGCGGGTGCAGGTCCAGGATCCCGCGGGCCCCGTCGCTCGAGCCAAGATCACGCTGGTCCGCGATGGCCAGGCCCGCGGTTCGGCACGGACCGCCGATGATGGAACGGCCCGTTTCGCGGTACCGGCCGGCCCCTTTGAATTGAAGGTCGAAGCCCTGGGACGTACGTCCGTCACACACCGGGGGGATGCTGCGTCCCCCAACGTGGAAATCCAGATGGACGGTTGCGGCTATGTGGATGCGACGATCCGTGATCAAAGGGGCGCCCCGATCCCTTGCAAGGTGGCGTTTCACGGCGTCGGCGGCACGGAGACGCCCAACTTCGGGCCGAATTCCGAAGCCCGCGCCGTCGGCAACCTGCACTACAGCCACAACGGCACGTTTCGGCAGCCGCTCGGGCCGGGCACCTACGAGGTGATCATCAGCCGCGGTCCCGAATATGACGCGGTGTTCACGACGATCGAGGTCGAGCGTGGGCGGGATGTCGAACTGCAGGCGACACTGCGACGCGTGGTCGATACGAAAGGCTGGATCAGCAGTGATTTCCATAGCCATTCGACCCCGTCGGGCGACAACACCGGCCGGCAACTGGGCCGCGTTCTGAACCTGGTGGGCGAACATATCGAGTTCGCTCCCTGCACCGAGCACAACCGGGTTGACAGCTATACACCTCATCTGGAACGGCTCGGTCTGGAAGCCGTCATGGCGACCTGCACCGGAATGGAATTGACCGGCGGCCTGCTGCCCGTCAATCACCAGAACGCTTTTCCGCTCCTGCATCGGCCACGCACCCAGGATGGCGGCGGGCCTCGAACGGACAGCAACCCACTGCTGCAGATCGAACGGCTGGCCATGTGGGACAACAACAGTGACAAGCTCGTTCAAGAAAACCATCCAAACCTGGTGCAGATCGTCGGCGATCGTGACCTGAACGGCAAACCGGACGGCGGCTTCGAAGGAATGTTTGGCTTTATGGACGTGATGGAGGTCCACCCTCCCGAAGGCATCTTCAGCAAGCCTGAGCGGAATGCCGATGGCAAACTGGCCCGCAACCCGATTTTCCACTGGATGCAACTGCTGAACCTGGGTTATCGAATCCCTGGCGTGGTCAACACCGACGCCCATTACAACGATCACGGATCGGGATGGTTGCGGAACTATATCCACAGTCCCACCGATGATCCCGCGGCGATCCAGACGATGGACGTCGTCCACGCGACCGAGCGTGGTCGGCTGGTCATGACCACCGGCCCCTTCATGGAAGTGTCCCTCCAGACGGCCACCGACGGCCGGCCGGTTGCTGCGCTGCCGGGCGATGATCTGCGTGTTGCCGAAGGAACGGCCGAACTGCATGTTCGCGTGCAGTGCTCCAACTGGCTCGATATCAACCGCGTTCAAGTCTTCGTCAACGGCCGGGCCGTCGAGTCACTCAATTTTACGCGCCGCACGACGCCCGCCAGCTTTGCCAACGAGGTCGTCAAGTTTGACGCCCAGATCCCGATGGAATTCAAGACGGATGCCCACGTGATTGTGGCGGCGATCGGCGAAGGGTTGAGCTTGGGGCGGGTGATGGGCACCCAAGCCGGCTTGCGACCCCCGGTTGCCGTCTCCAATCCGATCTTTGTCGATGTTGACGGAGACGGGTTCCAAGCCAACCGCGACGACCTCGATCTGGAACTGCCGTTGGGCGCCGAGTGACACGGCAGTTCGCGATACCGCACGTCGCGCGGATGGTTCCTCCATGATCCGTGATTCAGCGTACGTTGCTGGCTCACAATCATTTCCGCAGAACGCACCGACAACGCCGCGCCGATCGGCCGGAACCTGGCAGCGTTCGGTGTGCTCTGCGATTGACGGAACCGGGGCGAACGACCGACGGCTGATAAACCATTCGAGGGCGCTACCCGGGGCGTGCGAGCGGATTGTAAGGGCGGTTCATCCGATCACAGGCGGTCGATGGAAGTCGCTCAATCGACGTAGAGAAATTCGCTGAAGTTGTAGAGCGCCAGGCAGAGGTCGGTCCAGGCAGCGGCTTCAAACGGGTCGAGTTGTTCGATCATCGGCTCTGGCAAAGCAAGCGTCTCCACCGCGCGTCCGTTACCGCTCAACATCGTGCGTTGCGTCGCCAGGAATTGGCCGAGCGTCCCTCGTTCGCTGGTCGAGGGTGAGCGCCCTAGCACGTGGCGCACGGCGATGTCGAGTCGTTCGTCCAAGCCGGATGATTCCGCCAGGACCCGGCCGGCCAGCCGCTGTGACGCCTCCAACGCGGCGTCGGAGTTCAGCAACAGCAGAGACTGAGGCGCGGTCGTCGAACGACTGCGCCGCGCGCAACTGGCATTCGCGTCCGGTCGATCGAAGGCCTCAAAAATGGGAAACCGTAAATTGCGCCGCGCGAAAAGGTACACGCTGCGCCGAAAGTGGTCGGACCGATTGGGACTGACATTCCATTGGTTCTTCAGCAGTGTTTTGACCAGCGCGGCGGGCAGGGGAGGGCGGACGCCCGGGCCGCCTTGGTGCCAATGCATCGTGCCGCTCGTGACAAGCAGGGCATCCCGCAGTTCCTCGCCGGAGAGGCGGCGGCGCGGAAACCGGGCCAGCCAGTAGTTGGGCTGGTCAATTTCCCATGACTTGTCCCAGGCGGCCTGTGCGTCCGACAGCTGCTGCTCCGACCAGCCGTCTTGTGACGGGCGGCTGGCCTGCCGGTAGGTTGCCGAACAGACGATCAGCCGGTGGAGCGGCTTGAGATGCCAATCGTGCCGGACCAATTCCGTTGCCAGCCAATCCAGTAATTCGGGATGCGAAGGTTCCTCGCCAACCAGCCCAAAATCGCTTGACGACCGCGCCAGACCGAAGCCGAAGTGATGCTGCCAGACACGATTCGCGATGACCCGAGCAGTCAGCGGGTGGTCCGGGCCAGTCAGCCACCGCGCCAGTCCGGTCCGTGGCGGCAGGCTGTCCGGCAGCGGGGCGTCGCCTGCGGCCGGATGCGCGATGCGGGGGACGCCGGGTGCGATTTCCGGTCCGGGCCGCTGCCAGTCACCGCGAATCATCAGGTGGCTGGGCGCGGACCGCGAGCGGGTCTGCAGAACACTGACCGACTGGTTCTTCTTCAGGACCACGGCCGGCTCAAACACCGCCCGCAGGCGATAGAAATCGGCCTGGCTCAACGGGTCATACTTGTGGTCATGGCACTGGGCGCAGCCGATCTGCAACCCCATCAGCGCGGCGCCGACCGTCGACGTCAGTTCGTTCAACAAATGGTGACGCCGTTCCTCCTGCGAATTGATGTCGGGCATGTCGGGGCCGGAGAGGCAGAATGCCGTGGCGATCCGGGCGGCCGGGTTGTCGGGGGCGATCTCGTCTCCGGCGAGCTGCCAGCGCACGAACCGGTCGTAAGGGAGGTCCTCATTGAGCGCGCCGATCACCCAGTCGCGATACCGCCACGCCTCGGATCGCGTCTTGTCGTGTTCAAAACCGTCCGTCTCTGCGAACCGGGCCAGGTCCAACCAGTGCTGAGCCCACCGTTCGCCGTAATGAGGCGAGCCGAGCAGCCGATCAACGAGCCGCTCGTAGGCGTCCGGGCGGCAGTCATCGACGAAGGCGGCGACATCCGTCGGTGTCGGCGGGAGCCCGAGCAAGTCGAAGTAGAGGCGGCGGACGATGCTCGGGCGATCAGCCGCGGGTTGCGGTTCCAGGTCCAGCGATGCGAGCCGGGCCAGGATGAAGTGATCGACGGGCGTGTTGCACCAGCCGGGCAGCTTGCCGGCCGCGGGTGGGAGGGGTGGCCGGCTGAGCGGTTGAAACGACCAATGATCCCGATCGGTTGCCGAAATCGGTTCTTCGTGAATCACCGCAGCCGGCTCGACCGCCGCCGACGGTCTGCCCATGGCCAGCCCGGAAAACAGGGCCAACATCATGGTTGCTGCGAAGCGACCACTGCCGAGCGTATTGCGCGGCTGCCGCCGCAGCGCGGACGGCGGCCGCCGGACGGTGCCCTCATGTTGATCTTGGTCGACCGGATTCATCAGCTCACCAGCCCTTCTACCACGTGCGCCTCGTTGGGACCGGTCAGCCGTTCGTCCAAACCGTGATGTTCGACCGTCAGCAGTTCGTGGTCGAGTCCCAGCAGGTGCAGCAAGGTGGCGTGGAAGTCGCGGACATGCACGGGATCCTCGGCGGCCCGCAGCCCGATTGGGTCCGTGGCACCGTAGGCTCGGCCTCCCCGCAGTTTCGCGCCGGCCAGCCAGTAGGAATAACCCCAAGGATTGTGGTCGCGCCCCTTGCCCTGTTCGCTCATCGGCATCCGGCCGAACTCGCCTCCCCAGATCACCAATGTCTCGTCCAGGAGTCCCCGTTGTTTGAGGTCGGCGAGTAACCCGGCGACCGGCAAGTCGGTTCGCCCACAGTATCGCGAATGATTGTCCAGCACGTCGTTGTGTGCGTCCCAGCCATTCGTGTCGCCCGAATACAGTTGCACGAAGCGGACGCCACGCTCGATCATTCTCCTGGCCAGCAGACACCGCTGCCCGAATTCCCGCGTTGCCGGCTGATCGATCCCGTAGAGTCGGTGCGTGGCGGGCGTTTCGGCGGCCAGATCGACCAACTCCGGGGCCGCGGCTTGCATCCGGAATGCCAGTTCGTAGGCGGCGATCCTGGCGGCGAGTTCGTCGTCCGCCGGCCGGGTCGCCAGGTGCCGGCGGTTGAACTGTTGAATCAGGTCCAATGTCCGCCGCTGTTGGGCGGCGCTGATCCG
The DNA here is from genome assembly GCA_030430075.1 of bacterium. Taxonomy (GTDB): domain Bacteria; phylum Planctomycetota; class Planctomycetia; order Pirellulales; family Pirellulaceae; genus ARS98. Next base: position 32,629 of record JAUIGN010000039.1, on the reverse strand, counting down.
GTCCGGCGGCTGGAGGTTCAGGATCGGGGTGCCGCCGGTTCGCATCGTGACACCTTGGTAGGTCGCCGGCAGGAAGCCACTTCCCCACGCCGGCGGTCCACCCTTGGCCCCGCCGCCCGGATCGGGCAGCACGACGAATGCCGGCATGTCACGATTTTCGCTGCCCAAGCCGTACGCGACCCAACTCCCCACACTGGGCCGCCCCATCAGAATGCCGCCCGTGTTGATCTGATAAACCGACTGCGGGTGATTCACACTGTCGCCGTGCATGCTGCGAATCACCAGCAGGTCGTCGGCATGGCGAGCGATGTTGGGAAGGAAGTCGCTGATTTCCAGACCGGACTGTCCTCGTGGACGAAAGGCCTTGATCGGTCCGAGCAGCGGGTTCTTGCGCACGTTGCGGCGCGTCATGACGTGGCCGAAGCTGGCTGGAATCGGTTGGCCGGCATACCGGGCCAGTTCGGGCTTGGGGTCCAGCAGGTCCATGTGGCTTGGCCCGCCATGCATGAACAGCCAGATCACCCGTTTGGCCCGCGGCCGGAAGTGGGGCGGCTGCGTCCCTTCCGTGGGCCGCGACGCGGCCGCGGCTGCCGATTCGCCGGCCATCAGGCCGGCCAGCGCCAACATCCCGGCACCACCCCCGGCCTGGCGAAGAAAATGACGCCGCGACAGGGACGAGACATGGTGAGCGACCGGCATGCGAGAATCCTTGATGCGGTTAAGTGATCCCGTCGATTATAACGTGATGGCGAGGGCTCGCGAAGCAAATCCGGTACGGCGCCGGCCACTTCGGGAGGGGCGCGGCGAGCGGCCGCAGTCGTCGCTGAGAACGCAGCGACCGCGAACTCACCTGCCGGTTTCACCCAGCGGGAGCTCGACGGAGAACGTGCTTCCCTGGCCGAATTCCGATTCGACCCAGACGCGCCCACCCAGCAGCCGGACCGCCCGTTCGACAATTCCCAGGCCGACGCCGCTGCCCGGATATGCTTCCTGGCTGTTGAGCCGGCGGAATAGTGAAAAGATCTGTTCGCAGTCCTGCGGGCGGATGCCGATCCCTTGGTCGCTGACCGACATGATAACCCGGTCGCCCGCTTCCCGGCAGGCAACCACGACTTGCGGACGTTCACCAGGGCGGTGGTAAGTCAGGGCGTTGCGGATCAGGTTCAGGAAGATCTGGGTCAGCAGCGTCGCCTCGCCGGTGACCGTGGGAAGGACGGCCGGAATGTCGATGGTCGCGCCGGATTCTTTCATCAGGGTGGTCAGGTCGCGACGGACGCGTGACAGGATATTGCCCAGCGGGACAGGGCCCTTACCCAGGCCTCCGCTTCCCATGGTGGCATAGCGAAGCAGGTCCTGCATCATCCCGTCCAACTGATCGCTGGACGCGATGATGATCTGAAGATTTTCTCGCCCCGCGTCACTCAGTGCGCTGCTTTCCTCGTCCTGCAATATCCCCGCAAAGCCGCGAATCCCACGAAGCGGCGCACCCAGGTCATGGGCCATGGAGTAGGCGAAGGCTTCCAAGGTCTGGTTTCTTTCCTCCAATTCGGCCGTCCGTTCCGCGACACGCTGCTCCAGCGACTGGTTTGCCCGTTCCAGCTCTTCCATCTTGTCTTCGAGCTTCCGCAGCAGGACCTGGTTGTATTGCCGCAGGTGGACCTCTTCCGTCACCTCCGCCGGGGAGGCGGCCGCTGGATGGCCCGTCGGTCCCTGAGCGATGACCTCGCGGACGACCGCCAGGAACGCATCGGGTTCGGCCGGTTTGCGGAGGAATCGGTCCGCTCCCAAGTCGCGGGCGAAGGCTTCGTCGTTGGCGTCCGTGTAGGTGGCCGTGTAGAAGATGAAGGGAATCTGCTGCAACCGGTCATCCGTTTTCCAGTGGCGGCAGAGTGTAAAGCCATCCATGATCGGCATCAGGATATCGCTGATCACCACGCTGGGCGGACGGTCGCGGGCCATCGCTAAGGCCTGGGCCCCGTCGGTGGCGGTGATGACTTCATAGCCGCTGCCGCCGAGCAAGGCTTCCAGCATGTACTGATTCTGCCCGTTGTCGTCGACGACCAGGATTGTTGTCATGACGGGCCGTCCGCAGAATGGTTGGGGGCCGGCAACTGCTGTTCAACTTCGTAAAGAAAGGTATCGGGGTCGATCGGCTTTTCGATGTAGCCGTCGCAACCGGCAGTCAGGCACCGTTCGCGGTCGCCGACCATCGCGTGGGAGGTTACCGCCGTAATGGGTACCTGGTCGAGCGCCCGGTTCCGGCGAAGTTGCTCGAGGACCTGGAAGCCGTCCATGCCGGGAAGTTGAATGTCCAGGAGAATCAGGACAGGGTGTTCACGCGTTGCCAGATCGATGCCTTCGGGGCCAGACCGCGCCGTAATGACTTCGTAGCCTCCCTGCTCCAGCAGGAACGTCGCCAGGTAAAGGTTCTGTTCGTTGTCCTCAATGATCAAGATCTTCCGACTCAACGGTCAATCCTCAAAGGTCGGCAGAGGAAGCGGGAATGCCCGGCCGTCGCGGTTGACGACCAGGCCGCCAGGCATCTAGCGTAGCAGGCATCTTTCTCGCTGGCGAACGAATTTCCAACGCCGACCTGCTGCCCGCCGACCTCTCGCTGTCCGCTTCCGTGCGAACCGCATGTGCCGCCCACGGTGGCGGTCGGATCGGACGGCCAACGGCCAGGCTGGTATCGAACTCCGCGATGTTCGTCTCGCGTATTGGCCGACCCAACGGCGCGCGTCAGTCGGCCGCTGGGGAGTCCATGGCCGGTTCGCTCGTCCAGACCGGAAGGGTGAACGAGAAGGTGCTCCCGGCGCCAAACGTACTCTCGACGGTGAGTCGCCCCCCCATCAACTCGACCAGACGCTTACAAATGGCCAACCCCAGGCCCGTCCCGTCGTGCTGGCGGGAGATCCCGGAATCGAGTTGTTGGAACGGCTGGAAGAGTCGCTCGAGATCGGTCGAGCGAATGCCACAGCCGGTGTCCGCCACACGGACCACCATCGACTCGCCCTGCGGCTCGCAGGAAACGCAAACCTGCCCGACCGTGGTGAACTTGACGGCATTGTTGACCAGGTTAAGCAGCACCTGCTCGACACGCCGCGGGTCGGCGATGACCGGCTCGAGGCCGGGGGGGAGCTGCGTCGTCAGCCGCAACTGCTTCTGGTGGGCGGCCGGCATGACGGAATCGACCGTGCGGTTGATCACAGGACCGAGGTCGCAGGGGACCGCATTGACCTCAATCTGCCCCGCCTCGATTTTCGAGATGTCGAGGACATCATTGATCAGGCTGAGCAGGTGGCGGGCGCTTCCTTGCACCATGCCGAGCTGCTTGGTCTGCTCCTCGTTGAGTGGGCCGGATAACCGTTTCAGCATGATGCCGGTAAAGCCGATGATCGAGTTCAGCGGCGTTCGCAATTCGTGCGACATCGTGGCCAGGAAGGCCGACTTGACTCGATCGGCCGCCTCCGCCTGTTCTTTCGCCTCCGCCAACTCGCTCGTCCGCTCGGCAACCCGCGATTCCATCGTGGCAGCGTGGGCGAGCACCTTGTCGTGCAGTTGGGATTTACGAATCCCAAGCGCCAGCGGTTTGGCGACCTCGGCGGCGATCATGATATGTTCGTTCTCCAGTTGGTGTGGTTGGGACGCGCCCAAATTGAGCGCCCCAATCAAGGCGCCTTCCACGCGAAGTGGAATACTGAAATACGAACGTACGCCTTCGTCGTAGAGCACCTGTTGCGGCGCGGATCGCGTGACGCTGCCCAGGTCGTCGATCTGGTTCGCCTGGCCGGCGGCCATCCGGTCCAGCGCGCCGAACATCCCGATCGGGAGGTCGATTCCGGCGTGCAGTGTGGTGTTGGGATCCCCGTGTGCCGACAGCAGGTGGGCGCTTTGCAGGTCGTCGCCGAACAAGACGACGCTGGAACGCTGGCACGGTACCAGGGCGCCGAGTCGCTCGAGGACCGCTGCAGCGACCTGCTCGGTTGACCCGGCTTCGAGAACGGCTTCCATGATGTCGCCGATCAACTGCAATCGTTGCGCATGCTGGCGCAACTTGGCTTCCGCCTGCTGTTGTTCGCTCACATCGATCCCGAATCCGATCAGCAGTTGGCGGGAGGCCGACTCGAACCGCAATCCGGTAAAAAAGAACGGCGCGCTGCGGCCGTCCTTGAAGACGTAGTCCGCGCGGGCCGTGGCGATTCCGCGCCGGAAAACCTCGTTCACGCGTTCCGCGATCATCGGTCGATCTTCTTCGTGGACGAAGTCGAGCGGCGTCATGTTGGCCAACTCGTCCGCGTTGTAACCGGTGATCCGCTCGACATTCTGATTCCAGCGCAGGAAGCCGCCGTCTGCGTCGAAGACGTAGAAGATCCCGGGCAGGCTGTTGATGACCGTCTCGGCGAAGTCGTGCGATTCGCGGAGGGCACGCAGCGAGGATTCCAGTTCGGCCGTCCGCGCTTCGACCCGTTTCTCCAGCTCAGCCCGCGCCGATCCCTCCGACTCTTCCAGGCGATCGAGCAGCGGGTTGACGGCGCGAACCAGGATGGCCAGACCCAGCAAGCCGATCGTGAGCGTGGCCAGGGCGGTGAGGGTGGCCGACCGGAAGAATGGTGCCAGCACTTCCGCCAGGTCCATTTTGGCAACGATACCCCAGTCGACCACGGCCACCGGCGCGTGCGCGGCAACGACGGTCTGCCCGCGATAGTCGAGCCCCACCAGGGTTCCTCGTTCACCCCGCAAGGCGCGTCGCATCGGCTCTGCCAGGGGTGATGCCCAGCCGACCGGTTGGGGGTCGGAACGGTCCCCGTGGCGGTGTCCCAGGAGAAAGACGATTTGATCGTCGGCCCGCCTGGCGAGCGTAAACTCGCCCGTGCTCCCGATCCCGGCGAACCGCTGATGCGCGTCGGAAAACTGCTGCAAGGTGAGCGCGATCGCTGCCTGACGGTCCGCCGGCAGCTCGGCCAGATTCGCCTTGGCGACGGCCTCCATCAGCCGCGCCTGGCCGCGAACCGTGTGTTCCAGGTCGGCTTGCCTCTGGCGAATGGTGATCTGGTAGAGACTGCCGATGGCGACCGCCCCAATGATCAGGGTCACCGACGTGAAGATCCCGATCAACGTTACCAGGAGTTTTCTGCGGTGGCCCAATCGACGCCTTTCTGGGGATGGAACTCGTGAAGACCGTCGCCGGCCGCGGCGAATCGCGCGATTCGCCGGACAATCACGAATCGCGGCGCCGAGCCGCTGACTGCCCGGTAAGTGCAGCAAGCCGGCCCAGTGACAGCGGCCAACCTCCAGGCTAACCAGTTCCCGGTCCGGCGCCCATCGATCAGGGAGACGCCGGTAACGGGCGACAATTGCCGGCGGTTGCGGTATGGTGGCGTGTCATGCGTCGCGGGAATGGACCGGTTGCGGCGGCTGGCAACAGGCCGGCTGGCAACAGGCCGGCTGGCAAGGTGACTGGCGGCGGAATGACTGAACCTGGCGGCAGGGAACCGCGAACACGGCGTGCGACCACGTTGCTCGCAGCGAAGGCCGGTGCGGCTGCGGTGTTCCGACCCGATAACCGACCGAGGGACCGATCTGATGACCGATGAACCGTTCGATCGCATCTTGCAACAGACGCTGACCGACTATCGCGTATCGCGCAGTGAGAAGCGGGTGCTGCAGCAGATACTCAGCGAGCTGGGTGCAACCCGGCAGCAACGCGACTTCCTCCGGCATCGGGCTTTCGAATTGGCGCGCGCCGAATTGCTGGGGCCGCAGGCCCACGCGGTGCTGAATTGGCTGGCAGCGATCGTCAAGGTATTGGACGCTGACGTCATGCCCAAGGCGGGTCCTGCAGAGGAGCCTCCGGAGGTCTTCTTCAGTCCCGGCGACAGGTGCCTGGGCGCCATCAGAGGGTTGCTCCGCCGCGCGACCTCGGCGGTCGACATCTGCGTGTTCACCATTACCGATGACCGCATCAGCGACACGATTGTCGAGACGCGCGACCGAGGCGTTGCGGTGCGAATCATCGCCGACAACGACAAGGCCGAGGATTTTGGGTCGGACATCAAGCGGTTTGAACGCGTTGGAATCGCCGTTAAGATTGACGAAACTGAGCACCACATGCATCACAAGTTTGCCGTCTTCGATCGACAGACGGCGTTGACCGGTAGCTATAACTGGACGCGCAGCGCCGCCCTTCATAACGAAGAGAATATTCTGGTCAGCCATGATCTTCGCATCGCCGGACAATATCAGCAGGAATTTGACCGGTTGTGGCGCCAGCTTTCTTGAGGATGCTGCGTGCGAGTTGCACGCGATGTGCGGCAGGGGAGACCTTCGGTCGGTCAGCGGGGAGACCTTCGGTCGGGGGTTTCGGCGGGGTCGGAGACCCGCGCCGAGCAGAGCGGTCGGAGCCGCGCGCCGAGCAGAGTGGTCGGAGACGCGCGGCGAGAAGAGCGGTTGGAGACGCGCGCCGAGCGGCGTGGTCGGAGACGCGGGGCGTTGGGGCGCCTCGCCGCCCGTGCATCGGCTCCACCTGGTAAGACCTTGCCATGGAGATTCGAAATGATCCAGATTGACCGACGCCAGTTTGTTGCCGCGGTGGCGGCTGCGGCCGGTACGTATCCGCAGGCGGTCGGCACTGCCGCCGTGGAGGCGGATGCGCCCCGAGTCGACACCCATTTGCACTGCTTTGGCGGGACGGAGGATGCCCGCTTCCCCTATCACGCGCGGGCCCCGTACACGCCTGAGGCTCCTGCCACTCCCCAGCACTTGCTCCGCTGCATGGACGATGCGGGGGTCGATTTTGCCGTTGTTGTCCATCCGGAGCCGTACCAGGACGACCACCGTTACTTGGAATATTGCCTGGGGGTTGGCGGCGATCGACTGAAGGGCACCGCACTCTTTTTCGCCGACCGTCCGGGTTCGCTTGACAAGCTGCCGGGGCTGGCTGCGCGTGTTCCCCTGATTGCCGTTCGTGTGCATGCGTACGCGCCGGACCGGCTTCCGCCGTTCGGCAAGCCCGAATTGCGAACGTTGTGGAAAATGGCGACGGAACTGGGGCTGGCCGTGCAGCTTCATTTCGAGCCCCGTTACGCGGGCGGCTTTGAACCGCTGATTCGCGAGTTCAGCCAGACCCGGGTGATCATCGACCATCTGGGACGCCCCTTCCAGGGCGTTCCGCGCGAACACGCCACCGTCCTCAAGTGGTCGCGATTCCCAAACACGATCATGAAACTTTCGTCAATTCCCTCGGATCGGAACTACCCGCATCGGGACATCGGTCCGATCATCCGCGAACTCACTGAACGGTTTGGTGCCGACCGGATGATTTATGGCGGCGGGTTTCATGCCGAGGCGACCGGTCGCTCGTATCGAGCGGCCTTCGCGCGTGCCGCTGAATTCCTGGATCATCTCTCCCCGGTCGATCAAGCGAAGATCCTGGGGGGAACGGCGGCCCGCTTGTTCGGGTTTGCCGCGTAGACGTTGCCTGAAACCGCCAAGGAAATCTGACATGGATCGACTGAACTGTCTGCCGTTGGCCCTGCTTTTCGTTTGCCTTGGCACCTCGGCCGGGCACCGCCTCGATGGGGCTGAGCCCACTCGTTTGGACCGCGACAACTTGCTGCAGTACCGGGGCGCCGATGGTCGAGTGCTTCCGGTGACGAGTGCAGCGGAATGGGCTCAGCGGCGGCAGGAGATACTGCGAGCAATGCAGACGGTGATGGGGCCGTTGCCCGGAGACGACCGGCGCACGCCGCTGCAGTTGCGCGTCGTCGAGGAAGCTGACGTCGGGTCGTACGTGAGGCGGCTGGTGATGTACCAGGCGGATGCCGGTGTCGAGACGCCCGCCTACCTGTGTATTCCGAAACAGGTCCTGGGCGGAAAACGCCGGGCGCCGGCAGTCCTCTGTTTGCATCCGACGGACAACAAGATCGGGCACCGCGTGGTGGTTGGGTTGGGCGGTCGTCCAAATCGGCAATACGCGGCGGAACTGGCCGAACGTGGCTTTGTCACGCTGTCGCCCTCGTACACCCACTTGGCCGACTACTGGCCGAACCTCGGCAAACTGGGGTACGTCAGCGGGACGATGAAAGCGATCTGGGACAACATCCGGGGGATCGACTTGCTGGCATCGCTTCCTGAAGTCGATACCGGGCGTGGTTTCGCCGCCATCGGCCATTCCCTGGGCGGCCACAACGCCATTTACACGGCTGTCTTCGATCCGCGCATCTCGGTGGTCGTCAGTAGTTGCGGATTCGATGCGTATCCGGATTACTATGACGGCGCGGACCGGAACTGGTACTTCGGAAAAGGCTGGTGCCAGATTCGTTACATGCCCCGGATGTCCAACTACCGCGGCAAGCTCGACCAAATCCCGTTCGACTTCACCGAACTGCTCGGCGCCCTCGCACCGCGCCACGTCTTCGTCAATGCGCCGCTCCATGACGGAAACTTCCGCGCCAAGAGTGTCGACCGCTGCGTTGCCGCCGCAAAGCCCGTCTACCGATTGCTCGACGGCACCGGCAACCTGGTCGTACGGCATCCGAACTGCGATCACGATTTTCCCGACGAGATGCGCCAGGAAGCATACGCCACGATCGAATCGGTCCTACGTGCCGCCGATCAATAACGGCGAATAACTGCCACACGCCGATGAATCGCAACGCGCGGTGCACAGGCGACCCCCGTTGTGCACGGGTTGCACCTGCTGTGCGCGGGTTGCACCTGCGGTGCGCGGATTATCCCTGCTGTGCGCGGGTCTCCCGACCCCGCACCCCCGCCGACCGAAGGTCTCCCCCCAGCAACCTCCGCGCAAAACGCCCAACCCGGCACCCCCTATCGCCCCGCCCCCCCGGATTCGCTTCGACATGGCAAGTCCGGTTACCTATAATGCGGCTCGCGACAAGCGTGTCACAACAGCGGGATTGGAGACCTTCGGTCAGCCGTTTCGGCGGGGTCGGAGACCCGCGCCGAGCCCTCAGTCGGAGACCTGCGCCGAGCCCTCAGTCGGAGACCTGCGCCGAGCACTCAGTCGGAGACCCGCGCCGAGCACCCGGTTGGAGACCCGCGCTGCTCGCCGGGGGCCGCGGCGCACCGTAGTGTTCGCGACATCCCCAGAGAACTCCAAGTTTACTCGCCGCGCATTCACACCCACCCACCCACCCACCCACCATCAGATCGCCCTTCGATGCTGCCGAGCCGTTGCCAAATTCGTAGAGGTCTTGCTCTCCCGGCCCGCCTGATCCGCCGCAGCCTGCCGTCTGTCGCCTTGGCCGTCGTCGGGGCATGCTTGAGTGCGAGTGGGGCGAGTGGGGCGAGTGGTGAACTCCGTGTGCGACCGCCGGCGGTCGTCCTTGATCGGCCCGAATCGTCGCAGCAGTTGCTGGTCAGCGTCGCCGGTTCCGAGCGATTGACGGTCGACGTTTCACGAGCGGCAACATACCGGGTGCTGCAGCCGGAGATTGCCGAGGTCGATCCGACAGGATTGGTCCACCCGCTGGGCGATGGCCGGACGGAAATCGAAGTCGCCTATCGAGACCAAGTGGTTCGCATACCGCTCCATGTGCACCGATTCAATGTTCCGGAACCTGTTTCGTTTCGCACTGAGATTGTGCCCCTGTTAACCAAGGCACGGTGCAACGCGGGCGGTTGCCATGGCAAGGCCGAAGGACAGAATGGCTTCAAGTTGAGCATTTTCGGGTTCGATGCACATGCCGATTTCGCCGCCATTGTGGCCGAGGGTCGTGGCCGCCGTGTTTTCCCCGCCGCCCCGGGCCGCAGCCTCCTCGTGCGGAAAGGCGCTGCGGAGGTGCCGCACGGCGGGGGACGCAAGATCGAAGTCGCGAGCCCCCAGTACGCGCGGCTCAAGCGATGGATCGCCGAAGGTGCCCAATTCGATCACGCGCCGGACGCGAGCCGCCAGATTGTCGCCATCGAAGTCGAACCCCTGCAGCAATATCTGTTGGCCGGCGGCACGCAGCAGTTGCGTGTTACCGCCATCGACGGACGCGGCACCCGCCGCTGTGTGACGGCAGACGCCGAGTTTGAATCGAATGCTGCCACGATCGCGGACGTGAATGAACGGGGGCTGGTTGAGGCCAGCGATATTCCGGGCGAAGCGGCGATTTTGGTGCGATACCTGGGGCATGTGGCCGTCAGTCGGATTACCTTGCCGCGGCTGGATGTCGAGTTTCCGCGGCCGCCGGAGAACAACTTTATCGACCGGCTGGTCTGGGATAAGCTCGTACGCTTGGGCATCGAACCCAGCGGTCTGGCGGACGATGCCGCGTTCTTGCGGCGAGTCTACCTGGATACGATCGGCACGCTCCCCAGGTCCGACGAAGTGCGGGCGTTCCTGGCCGATGCGGCGGAGGACAAACGCCGCCACGTGATCGATCGGTTGCTCGAGCGCGATGAGTACGCGGACTACTGGACCATGCGGTGGCTCGATCTGCTGCGAGCCGACCAACTGAAGATTACGCCGCAGGGGACGGTCGCCATGCAACGCTGGCTGCGGCGGCAGTTTCGCGAGAATCGGCCGTTTGACGAGGTGACCCGCGACCTGTTGACCGCCCAGGGCAGTATCACGGCCGAAGGCCCGGCCGCGTTTTACAAGATCCTCAAACAGCCCGATGAGGCCAGCCGGTCGATCAGCCAATTGCTGCTCGGCGTCCGCATCGAGTGCGCTCAGTGCCACCATCATCCGTCCGAACGCTGGAGCCAGGCGGACTACGTCGGTTTGGCAGGTTACTTCACCGGCGTCAACATCAAGAAGTTGCCCGATGGAACCGAGGCCGTCGTTTCGTCCGGGGGCCGGGATCTACCGCACCCGCGAAGCGGGGACGTGATCGCCGCGCGGCCGTTGGGGGGACCGCCCGCGGAATTCACGGGCGTCTCGGATCGCCGGTCGGTGCTCGCGAAATGGGTGACCTCCGAGACGAATCCGTTCTTTGCGAAAGCCCTCGCCAACCGCATCTGGGCGCACTACCTGGGTCGTGGGCTGGTCGAGCCGATCGATGATCTCCGGGAGACGAACCCCGCCTCCAACGAGCCGCTCCTCAACGCCCTGGCGGACCACTTGCGGGACCTGAATTTTGACGTGAAGGCGTTTACGCGGACCCTCCTGCAGTCCCGCGTCTATCAACTCAGCTCGCAGCCGAGCCCTTCGAATGTCGATGATTTGCAGAATTTTTCGCACGCCGCCTACAAGACCTTGCCGGCTGAAGTGCTGTTGGACGCAATCAGCCAGGTGACCGATGTCGCCGAAAAGTTCAATGGCTGGCCTGCCGGCTACCGGGCAATTCAAGTCTGGGACAACCGCATGCCTTCGTATTTCTTTCGGATTTTTGGTCGGCCGGTGCGGGCCAGTGTGTGCGAATGCGAACGGAGTGGTGAACCGAGCATCGCTCAGTCGCTGCATCTCCTGAATTCTCCAGAAATGATGGCCAAGGTGCAGGGCCGGCACGGGACGGCGCGGCGGCTGGCCCGTTCCGCGCTCACTCCGGAGGCGATCATCGACGAACTCTACTTGAGCATGCTCGCCCGTCTGCCGGAGACCGCCGAGCGAGAACTGATGTTGCAGGCGTTTCAAGGGGCGGAAGCCGATCGGCGGAGTGCGGTGGAGGATATCCAGTGGGCCTTGCTCAATTCCAAGGAATTCATGTTTAACCATTAGCCGAGTACATCGCATGTGGAAGTTCAAGTTAGGTTCGCCGCGTGTCACCACCTGTGACGGCATCTCGCGGCGTCATGCGCTGCGGCTGGGGACGACGGGCTTGTTTGGCACGCTGACACTGCCGCGCCTGTTGGAACTGCAAGCCAAGGCAGCCGCGCCCGGCGGGGCGAAGGCAAAGTCGTGCATCTTCCTCTTCCTGGAAGGGGGACCGCCACACCAGGATATGTGGGACCCGAAACCGGAAGCGCCGCCAGAGATCCGGGGACCGTTTCAGCCGATCCGCACCAACGTGCCGGGCACGTTGGTCACCGACCAGTTGCCCCGATGCGCGCAGATTGCCGACAAGTACACGATCCTGCGGAGCCACAGCCATCGGGACAATGGACACTCGACCGGCTACCACTACCTGATGACCGGGCGTCGGGCGAACTTCGCCGACGGAGACAATCCGATACCCAACAACGAGTATTTTCCCTCCTTAGGATCCGTTGTGGCGCGTGAATTGGGACCCCGTAGTTCCGTTCCCGCGTACATCAATCTGCCGCATCCGATGGGCGCGGGAGGGCCCGGTTTTTACGGTGCCGAATACGCGCCGTTCGTCATCGAATCCGATCCCACCCAACCCGACTTCGAGGTGAAGGATCTGCAACCGATCGCCGGCCTCTCTCCTGAGCGAACGGCCCTCCGGCGGAAGCTGCTTGCCGGCATCGACGCCCTGGAACGCGACGTTGCCGGGCAAGCCAAGACGATGTCGACCTACTACGAAAAAGCCCGCGGCTTGATCACGTCCCCGACCGCCAAGAAGGCGTTCAACATTCAGGCGGAACCTGATGCCGTGCGTGAGCGCTACGGCTATACCCAGATCGGCCAATGCGCCCTCCTGGCCCGGCGTCTCGTGGAAGGCGGGTGCCGATTCGTGGGCGTCGATGCGCCCGGCTGGGATGTGCATTTCAACTGCTTTCCCAGCTTGCGGACGGACCTGATTCCTTATGCAGACCGCGCCTTCAGCGCCCTGGTGACGGATCTGGATGAACGTGGACTGTTGGACGAGACCCTGGTCGTGATGATGGGAGAAATGGGCCGGACGCCGCGGATCAATGCCAAGGCCGGTCGCGATCACTGGTCGATGGCCCAAACCGCGATCTTTGCCGGTGGCGGGACGCAGCCGGGACGCGTGATCGGTGCGACCGATGCCCAGGCCGCGGCACCCACCACCGATCCGGTCGGCGTCAACGACATTCTGCGAACGATCCACCGGCTGCTGGGGATCGATCCGGACCGCCAGTACTTCGGACCCCTTGGCCGACCTGTGCCGCTGGTCGACGGAGGCAAGCTGATTCGCGAGTTGGTGTGACCCCAGCAGCGGGCGGCAGCCGGGGGCGTTGCGGCGCCGCCAGCCCGTCGGCCAGATCGGTCGTGCCTCCTTGCCCAACGTTTGACACGCGAGTTTGCCGGAAAGCTGCTGCCTGGTGCGGCAGCACCAAGAGCCAACAAGGATCGGCCTAGATGGCTTGTACCAGGTTTAGCTTCACAAATGAGTCAAGTTTGAGCGACCATCGGGAGCGGACGAACATGCCGCGAGCGTCAGCTCGCTATCGGTCCGAGGCCCTGCCTCGCTAGAGCGATGTTTCGCGCCCGCTGGCCCCTGCCGAAACATGCACACACCGTGCGAGCGTGTCACAACGTGAGACTCAACGAGATCATCCCAATGACCGTTCGAACGACTACTGCTGTCCTCGTCTTCGTGATCGCGAGCATGGTCGGGTCCCGGTTGGCCGCCCAACAGCAGGCGCCGGCGATTGGCTACATGCATCCGGCGGGTGGCCAAGCCGGCACGTCGATCGATGTGGTGTTGGGCGGATATGATTGGACGCCGGACATGGAAGTCTTCGTGTTCGCGCCGGGCGTGGAGCTCGAATTAACTGGGCCACCCGGCCCGGTCATCGTTCCCGAGCCGCCCTATTGGTTCGGCAAGAAGGCGCGTCGACCGCCGTTCCTGATGCCGCGCGAGACACCGGCTCGGCTGAAGATCTCTTCTGACACCCCGCCCGGTATTTATCGCTGGCAAGTCGCTAATGCCAATGGAGCCTCCGCGACCGGACGGTTCGTCGTCTCCGCAGACAACGAAGTCCGGGAGCAGGAAGCAGATTCGAACGTCCCCCAGGTACTGGAGGCGTTGCCCGTTACCGTATCCGGGCAGATTCGCAGCATCGAGCAAGTCGACGTGTATCGGTTCACCGCGCCCCAGGACGGACCGTTCACACTGACGTTGGCAACCGCCGCCCTGGGCTCACCGCTGACGGCGGCGATCGACGTCTCTACCGACCAGGGCACGCTCGTTGCCGAGGCGTCCGATACCACGGGGGCCGACCTGCGCCTCACGATGACCGCGAAAGCGAAGCAGGCGTACACCGTCCGCGTCTACGATGTTGATTTTCGCGGCAACCGCAGCTTTGTTTATCGGCTCGCCCTGACACCGAGGCCGGTGGTGAACGTCGCGATTCCCGCGGCAGGCACTCGCGGCGCGACCCGTGACGTCGAATTCATCGGCCCCGGCATCGCCACGGGCATTGATGGGCTCGAGACGCTCGTTCGCCAGATCACCTTTCCTGACGATTCATCTGCCTGGTTTGCGCCTCGGATCGAAACGCCCCACGGCAATTCCGAACCGGTGCATTTGCTGGTCAGTGATCTCAACGAGCAAGTGGAAGGGTCCGCTGTGATGGGCGATTCCCGTCGCATCAACGTGCCAGCCGCCGTGACCGGCGTGATCGAGACACGCTATGGTGCGGACCACTTCGCGGCCAGCGGAACCAAGGGAGACGTGTGGGACATTCAAGTGCAAGCTGACGCGATCGGCTCCGGGCTCGATGTCGCCGTCGCCGTGACCGATGTCGAGGGGATGGAATTGAAGCGGTCCGACGACCTGCCTGGAACGACGGATGCGGGCATGGAGTTCGTTCTGCCGGCCGATGGGGATTACCGCCTGGAGGTCAGCGATTCATCGCGGCAGAGCGGGACACGTGCGGCGACGTACCGGCTTGTCGTCCAAGCGGCCCGGACCGGTTTTCAATTGCGCGGCCCGGAGCATCTCAATCTACCACTGGCCGGGTCGGCGTCGCTGGCCCTGAACGTGGTGCGGACCGGCGGGTTCACCGAGCCGATTGAGTTGCGATTCGAGGGGCTACCGGACGGGGTGTCGCTTCCCGAAACGGCGCTCATTCCGGCCAAGAAGAACTCGGCCAAGATCACCCTCACGGCGGCTGCCGACCTGGCGACCCGGGCGGTGCCGATCCGGATCTGCGGAACGGCTCGCATTGACGGAAGAGACGTCACCAGCACGACCGATCCAATCCTGCTTGCCATCACCATGCCGCCGCCATTCTCATTGGATGCCGAAGGCAAGAACGATGTCACCAAATGGCCCCGTGGAACTACGTTTCCGGCACCTGTGCTGATCGAACGCGAGGCGGGGTTCGAAGGCGAGATCGTACTGGAAATGGCCGCCAAACAAGGTCGCCATCGCCAGGGAATTCGAGGGCCGGAGTTCCCGGTTCCGCCGCGCGTCGAGCGGATCTTGTATCCGGTCTTTTTGCCCGAATGGCTGGAGACGACTCGGACCTCGCGGATGGTCGTCAACGGCGTGGCACAAGTTCGTGACCCGGCAGGCCGGGTGCGGTATTTGACCAGCAAACTCAAGACTCGAATCGGATTCCTCCCCACCGGAGCGCTTCTAAAGATCAACTGCGATCTCCGAGAAATTACCGTACGGGGACACGAGCCGATCGAACTACGACTGACCGTCAATCGAGCCAGCGGGCTGGACGAGCCGGTTCTGGTCGAACTGGTCCGCGACGATATCTGCGCAGGTGTGTTGGCGGCCGAGCCTCAGACCGTGGCGCCGGGGCAGACGCGAGTCGTCTTGCCGATCACGCCGCTGACCGCCCCTTCCATGGTGGACGAACACCAAATTACGATCCGCGCCACCGCCCTCCAGGAAGGGCACCTCCCCGTGGTTTCCGAGACCCAAGTGCTGGTGGTGTGGTAAGCACACCTCAACCGTTCCGTTGGGGCTTGTCCGAGGATCGTTGGCGCTTTCCCGAGGATGATGAGGGTTGTCCGAGGATGATGGGTTTGCTCGAGGATGATGAGGGTTGCTCGAGGATGATCGGTTTGCTCGAGGATGATGCACTTGGGTGGTGTGGTTGCGCGCGGGTTGAACTTGTTGTGCGCGGGTTGAACTTGTTGTGTGCGGGTTGAACTTGTTGTGCGCGGGTTGAACTTGTTGTGCGCGGGTCTCTGACCCCGCACTCGCCCCGACCGTAAGGTCTCCCCGCAAACAACCACGTGCATCGACCGCGGACGACATTGGCGACAGGGAGACCTTCGGTCGGCGGTTTCGGCGGGGTCAGAGACCCGCGCCGAGCGCAAATGGAGACCCGCGCCGAGCGCAAATGGAGACCCGCGCCGAGCGCAAATGGAGACCCGCGCCGAGCGCAACTGTGGACGCACACCGGGCTCGTTCGGGGCCTCATCTGCGCAGGACGATCATGGCGGTCGGCGACTCGCCGACCAGCGCGTAGCCACCTGCAACATTGCCAACCTCACAGCCCCAACCGCCTTGCGCCACGTTCCTCGCCACAGTCCACGCCACCTGCAACGCCGTCACCATCACCCACACCACCGTCCACACCATCACCCACACGACCGTCCACACGACCGTCCACACCGTCCACGCCGCACACACCGTCCACGCCGCACACTCCGCCCACGCCGCCAGCACGATCACCACCGTCACTCAGCCCACCAGCCGCTTCTGTATCATCATCATCGGCCTCATCGAGGATTCCCAAATCGGCGGGGCAGTTCTTCCCCGTGTCGGAGCGTTTGTTTGACGAGCTGGCATCGAGGATCGGGAGCGGGTCGATGGATTGCCAGGCGGGTAGTGAGGAAAGCACGCTTGCCATCAAGTAGCCGCCCTTAATCGTCCAGACGACGTAGCCGGCCGTGAAGGCCAGGGTCGCTCCGGCCACGTGACCCACGGTCATCCCCATGACCGAATTGGCACTTTCCGAGACCTCTTCCTCGAACGCTTCCAAGCGGTCCCAGTACAGGCGCGCGTCGAAATACGGGTTGACGGTCATCGTGACCGGGGCAAGTTTCTGTGGGGGTGCACTTTCCAGGTTGGTTTTGATCACGCGGGCCGGGCGAGTTGTCCGGCGCGTCTCGTCCAGCTCCAAGGAAACGTGTTGTTCGATCAGGTCGGGTCCCTGGCTCGCTTTTGGCGCCTGGCCCAGGTTGCCAGGGGATGGCATTGCCGTGCCGAGCCCTTCGGCAGGCCGTGGCGGCGGGGTCGGCGGTCCGATCGTGGGAGGGTCGGCGTCCGGCGATTCCGCGGGCGTCGGCGCAGGCTCGACTTCCACCATGCCGGTCGGCCCGTTCGGCACGGGCGATCCAGGCAGAGGCGCGGATTCCGCCGGACCCGTTGCCGCCTGCACATCAATGGTTACCGTCACGAGGTTACTGGCGCCTGCCGCATCGTGGGCGCGGTAAGTGAACGTGACCTGGCCGGCGAATGTCGCGTCCGGTGTGTATACGAAGCTTCCATCGGGGTCGAGGGTCAGGGTGCCTTGAGCCGGGCTGCTTGCCAGCACGGCCGTCAGCGAGTCACCGTCGGCGTCCGTATCATTGTCCAGAACACCCGCCGCGGGCACCGTCAGGATCATGTCGTTCGCAATCGTGTAATGTTCCGCGATGGCGATCGGCAGATCGTTGACGCCGCTGACGGTGATCGCCACCGCGATTGGTGACGATCGGTTCGTTCCGTCTGCCGCTCGGTAGGTAAAGGTGTCGCTGCCGTGGAAGTTGGCATCTGGAGTGTACGTGAAAGACCCATCGCTATTGAGATTCAGCGCGCCGCGCGTGGTTGACGTCACGAGTTCCGCTGTCAACGGTGATGATTCCGGATCCATGTCGTTGGCTAGCACGCCCGCTCCCGGGCCGACCGCCAGGACGCGATCTTCGTCGGTCGTGTATGAATCGCCAACGGCAATCGGCCCCTCATTCTGATCGTCGATGATGACACGAATCGACTGGTCGGTCGCTCGGCCCTGGTTGTCGTCTGCGGTTACCCGGACTTCGAAGACGTGATCGGAATTCGCATCGTCGCCGGCTTCAAAGTCCGGCGCTGCCAGGAAGGTCAACACGCCGGTCGTTGCATGGATGGTGAACCTCGATTGGTCCGCACCTCCGCTGAGCGTGAAGGTGATGGATTGTGCCGGTATGTCGGCGTCGGTTGCCGCAACGGTCGTCACCGCCGTGGTGTTCTCAGCAGCATGGATATGGGCCACCGCTCCGCCACCGTCGCTGGTAATCACCGGTCCGTTGTCGTTGACGGGAGTTACCGCGACGGCGATCGCCTGGGCATCGGTCCGAGTGCCGTCGCTGACCTGGACAATGACATCGTAGATGTTGTCCGCGCCGTTGTCGGCCGGACTTTCGTAGTCCGGGTTGGCGAGAAAGGCCAGGAGGCCGCTGCCGGCATCGATCGTGAACTGCGCGGCGTCGAGCCCTCCGACGATTGCGAAGGTGAGCGTCTCTCCGGGCAGGTCCGCATCCGTCGCCGTGACCGTGGTGACGACCGTCGAGTTCTCCGCGACCTGCAGCGCGGCCGTCGCGCCGCCACCGTCGCTGGTAATGACCGGCGCGCTGCCCGCAGCGCCTTCGCCCCAGACAAACGCGAACGGCTGGCCATCACTCTGCCCGGCATCAACCTCCTGCGGCATCGGTGTCCCCCAGACCCCGGCTTCCCAAACCACAAAGCTGACGACGTTCCCTTCGTCCAGGACGGAGAGCATGATCCGGTCCGAGGTTGGGTCGGGTGCCAGCGTCATCGAGGTGGGTTGGTTGGCCAGGACGGGGCCAGTGTGTTCCTGGGACCACCCGTCGCTTGGATTCCAGGTGCGGTAACGGACGGCGTTGTCGTCTTCGCCGTAGGTCGCCAGCAAGTTGCCGCTGTGACTCTCGAACGCAACGGCCAGGTTCGGGACCGTGTTTCCATTGGTGCTGGTCGAGGCGACCAGGGTTTCGGCAGCCACCCAGGCCTGACCGTCCCAGATGGCCAGGTAGGCATCTTGGTGTTCGGTCAGCGCTCCCAGCGCGATCGTGTCGGTTGTCGGGTCTGCCGCCAGTGTCGTCCAGTGCGCGTTGCCGGCCAGGGGCGCGGCGAGCGTTGCTTCCGCGCTCCAGCTTGCACCATCCCAGGTGCGAAAATGCAGGTCGTCCTGGTCCTTGGCAAAGACCACCAGGGCCTGGCCGCTCTGTTGCTCGAAGGCGACCGACACATCGGTCGACGCCTGCCCATCGAACGTCGTGAGGATGACGGGATTGCCCCAGCTTGACCCGTTCCAGACCAGCGCGTGGTCGTCTCCCAGATCGTTGGAGACGACCAGAATCAGTTCGTCTGAGTTCGGGTTGGCTGCGAGTTGCAGGTGTTCAATCTCCGTTCCGACGTATCCCGTTACCTGGGCCGCAGCCGACCAGCTTGTGCCGTCCCAGACACTGTAGTTGAGGATCTGCGGGTACTGGCTGTTTCCCCAAACCACGACGGCGTCGCCACTCCGCTGCTCATAGGCCACATCAAAGCTCCATGACGGTGAAACGAGCAAATGTCCCAGCGCGTTCAGCGGAAGTGGTGCCCAAGTGCTGCCGTCCCAGATCTGACCACGCAGCGCGTTACCGGAATCAACACCCAGGACGATCACCTCGTCGCGCGTGGGCGCCTCTGCGGCTTGTATCACGCGCCACTGTCCAAGGCTCATGGTTTCGCCTTCCGTACCAAAGCGGGTCCCGTCGAACCGGTTGTACTCGGGGCGGCTATTGCCGTTTTCTCGCCAGATGGCCCAGCCTCCGTTCTCGCTGCCGTCGTATGCGACGCTCTGGGGGGCGAATTCCGACGTGCTGCCGGCGACCGTCGCCGTCGCCGAAACGAACTCGCCCTGCGCCACGAGGGCGGCGAGTGTCGTATTGAAGCTGGCATCGCCCCCTGAGTCCGTTACAACCGTCGCCGAGCCAAGGTACCGTTCGCCTTGTCCGGAACCGCTGGGGCCCGCCGAGGCGCTCGCGTAGAAGTCGATCGTGACCGTCGTCGAGGCCGTGGTGTGGACGGTTCCACCCAGGCTGATGCTGCCCGCGCCGTCCGTCTGGGCGGTCGTGAGCAGAGGGTGGTTTTGCAGCTCGTTTGGGCCCGCGTCAATGTCCAGGCCATCATTGGCCGTGATCCCGTCATCCGCCAGATCAATGGCCAGCCCGCCGTTGGCATAGACGGCATTGCCGCGAATCGTGTTGCCGCTGCCCGCCGTGACGTCGAATGTCACACCGTCGCGTGCGTTGTGGGCGATCCGATTCGCGTCACCCGCCCCCGTGCCGCCGATCATATTGTTGTGGGCGGCCCCGTCGATCTTGATGCCGTGGCGAGAATTGCCCAGCGCGCGGGTTCCGGTGACGTCGGTGCCGATGTAGTTTCCAAGGATCCGGTTGCCGGTCGCCGAGTTATACAGCCCAATGCCGTGTTGGGAATTACCCGAAATGATATTGCGTTGCCCTAGCGTCGTTCCCCCAATGAGGTTGTTGTCACTTTCCAGTGCGATGCCCCAGTCGTTGCCGATGGCGATCGTCCCGGAGACATCCGTGCCGAGGTAGTTGCCTTGAATCGTGTTCCCACCGTTGATTTCGATCTCGAGTGCGTCGTCGGGGCCTCCGTTGATGACCAGGCCGCGGATCGTGGAGTTGCCGGCTTGCAGCGTCAGCACATTCGGGTCCGCGGCGATCACCCCGGAGGCGTCGATCTCAATGACGGGTGCACCAGTCAGATAGCCGGCTTGCGAAGTTCCATCGATGATGACTGCATCGGTGATCAGCAGGTCGGAGGTGAGTTGAATTCGATACCATGAGCGGGCCATCCCGGCCGGGTAGTCCGGGTCGAAGTCGGTGATGTCACGATCGGCGAGCGTCGTCGTCGCAGTCAGGCTCAGCGAGTCCGCCAGGCCGTCGTCGCGATAATAGAAGTGGTTCGGGTCGGTAGCGGCAATTGCGAAGGTGATCGTGTCGGTCCCGGCCAACGCATTCGCGTCCTGAATGGCCTGCCGCAGCGATCCCGCTCCGGAATCGGCCGTCGTGGTCACCACGAAGGTATCGAGCAGCCCCTGCCAGCTCTGTTGCAGCTCGCCGCTGACGGCGACCTCGGTGGAAACGTCGCCCAACCGGTACTCAAGATCCCAATCGCCGCCCAATGCAGCGTGGCCGGTGTCGTCCGTGCTGGCAGCCACATCGCAGTCGCACAGGGCGCTCAGCGATTCTACGAGCGTTCTGCCCGAGTCCGTCGCAGCCAGGTCGCACCCGTACAGGAGGAGATCCGCCTCCGGGGCCAAGGCGTCCCGCCAGGCGACGACGTCGCCGGCGTAGGCGGACAGGTTGCTGTGGGAAAGCCACGTGCTGCCGAGCTTGATCTGGCCGTCGGTACCGTGCGAGATCAAGTGGACTGCTTCCAGGTTCTGGTAGCCGCGAAGCGCCTCGCCGATCTGCTCGACACCGTCGCGGTCCGCGTCCAACAGGATGACTTCGAAGGTCCGACCGGCACGGTTGTCCGATAGCAGGTCATCGATTAGCTGACGGTGATCGAACGCTGCCGGATCCACGATGACGAGTTCCCGCATGCGATTGGCGTCGACATCGATCGCTTCATCCACAACCCGTTGCTGGACGACCGGCTCCGTTGCATCGTCCAGTGCATCCGTACGGGAATCGGCAACGTTCGACAAGCTCAGCCCATCGTCCGGAACTTCGGCCAGCCCGGCGAGATCGCCGATCACCGCCGCCGGGGTCGCGCTGAGCATGACGCGGTCCTCCAGTTGGGCGAGGTCCAAGCCGCGGTGCGGCATGGGTGCAGCCCGTCGTGCCGCCGGGCATCGTGTTACGCTGCGTAGCTGCCAGATGAGCCGCCGGATCGCTGTGAACTCACCCAGTCGGGCGATCTGCCTGGCAAGCCAGTCACTGAGCATGGTCGTGTGCGCCTTACGTGGCAGGTCGGCCGGCCAAGTCGGGCCACGGATTCTTGCTGCCGACGGTTAAACTGCGGTTGATGAACGGTGGCGAAGTGGACCGATGGGGGGAGCAAACGCCGCCGAGCGACGGCCAGGTAGGGGATTCAGACCGGTCGCCGACCAGGCGAACCCGGTGGCCAATGACGGTACAGCCCATTTGAACTATGGGTCAAATTCCAACCGGGAGTCATGTCCGGCCATCCGCTGCACCCCTTCATTCAGGCGGCAGGGCCGGGAGAATCGTGTTGCAACGGTCACGCAGCCATCGGTTCGCATGGGCCGTGCCGGGCAAGAGAAACGGGAAAAGGGCGGGGGCGTCCGCGCGGTTCGGTTCCCAAAAATCGGATCGTGATGTCAACTAAGTAAGGCTGCCGCCATTTGCCACCCGGTTGTCAAGAGGAAAGTCGATCAAAAAAAGAAAAACTCTCTTTGTCGACCAGCGGCCGGGAATGCGCTTACTACCGTGTGGGTCGTGCGCAACGTGCATGTTGCGCGGATCGCCTCGCTCCGCCCGGATCGGGTTTCCGCTATGCGAACCGAGTCACAGCGCGAATAGGCAGATAGGCGGAGATCGGGTGGATGCGTTGAGCGGGGTGTTTGGGATGATTTGGTTGGCGGTTGTTTACGAGGAGCACCGGAGAGATTGGTTGGGGCTTTGGATGTCTGCGGCGATCGGTACACGAGGAGTTCGCCGTCGCGCAGGCTGGAACAATTCGAATTCAGGAACACGGTACATTGGCAAAGCTCCCCATCCTTTCGAAACGCAGCAGGGATCGTCGTCGCAAACAACTGGCTAAGCGAGAGGCGCGGCGTCGCAAGGTTGATCGGTTGTTTGAACCGCTCGAGCCCCGGCTCCTGCTGGCAGCGGATCTGTTGTACACGGCGGCCGATTCGGACCCCTTGACGCTGAAGGTCGAGGCGGACGAATTGCGGCTGGTGAAGACGGCCGCGCCGGACACGGTACTGGCCAGCAAGGCCCTTGATCAGTTTTCTGTCGATGGCGTCGAGATTGACGGGGCCGGATTCGATGTCGAACTGACTCTGGATGTGTCTGCAACAACGCTCGAGGTCGGCGTCGACGTCGCGGGTGAGATCCATTTCACGGGAGGTGCCGGGGCGAATCGGCTGATCGGTCCGGACGCGGAGACGGCATGGACGGTCACCGCGGCGGAAACGGGTAACGTCAATGACCTCGTTGCGTTTACCGGTGTCGAGTTGCTGCAGGCGGGCAGTAGCAGTGACACGCTGTTCGGCCCGGACAGCGATACGTCCTGGACGATCGACGGGACGCACGCGGGCGACATCAGCGGGCTGATCGACTTCACCGGCATGGAAACGTTGGTGGGGGGCAGCGGGTCGGACACGGTTGATTACTCGCTGTTTGGTTCCGCGGTGACCGTCGATCTGTCGAGCAGTACGGGATCCGGCGACTTCAACCTGCTCTCGATCGAGGCGATCATTGGTACCCCATTCGCCGACACGCTGACGGGGGACAGTGGAGACAATCGCCTGGTTGGTGGGGGTGGCGACGACCAGCTCGCCGGTGGACCTGGCGATGACGAATTCCTGTTCGGCGACAACTGGGGCGCTGTCACCATCGTCGAAGAGCCTGACGGCGACAACGGCGAAGGCATCGACACACTCGACCTGTCACTGGTGACCGCGAACTTGACGATTACGGTCGCCAGTGAGACGAGCTTCAGCGTAAGTGACGGTTCGAACGAGATCACGATCGCGAACGTGGAGAACCTGGTCGGTGGCAGCGGCGCCAATACGCTCGACTACGCCACCTTCACCGATTCCGTGGTGGTTGATCTTTCGGACGGGACAGCGACCGGCTTCTACGACGTCGCAGACATTCAGCACGTCACGGGTTCTGACTACGACGACATCCTGTTGGGCGACGGCAACGCCAACGCGATTTCAGGCGGAGGGGGCAGTGATCGGATCCGTGGTGGCGGTGGCGTTGACGACTTGCGGGGCGGCAGTGACATAGGCGGTACGGACGTCGACGTGCTTACGGAACGACACGATTTGGACATGACGCTCAACGACAGTTCGCTGACGATTGACGGTAGCGTGAGCACGATCTCCGGTTTCGAGGAGGCGGAGCTGACGGGCGGCGTGAGTCCGAACGTGATCGACGGCACGGGCTTCAGCGGTCGCCTCACCCTGGATGGCGGTACGGATGTGTTGTTTGCCGCGCTGAACGGCGGAACGGGGGTCGCCACGACGGACAACGGCGTGATCGACGCCACCGGGGCGGAGAGCACCACGCTGCTTAGTGACTTGAACAAAGGGCTTGGCGTCGGAAACTCGGCCGCGGACGGACTCACGCTGCAATTGACCGACGGCAGCAGTGTGGCGGTCAGTTTCTCCGGGTTGACGACCTTGCAGGACGTGTTTGACGCCGTCTCCGCGGCCACCTCGGACCGGGTAACGGCGTCGCTGGTCACCGGCGGCACCGCCATCCAGGTGGTGGATTCGATTGACGACAGTGGTGATCTCGAGATTACGTCGTGGGACGGATCCCGTGTCGCCGAGGATCTGGGGATTGCCGGTGTGACAGAGGGCGACACCTTGATCGGCTCGACGACCACGGATCAGCGCGACGATCTGCGGATCGTCATGACCGACGGGACAACGATCGACGTGGACCTGTCGTTCACGGGATCCATTGGCGAAGTCCTCACCGAGCTCAACTCGCTGCACACGCGACTGGTGGCGTCGATCAATGCGACGGGGACCGGCATCCAGTTGGTCGATACGGCCGGTGGCGCCCAGGACCTCACAATCGTTGGCTTAAACGGCTCAACGGCCGCCGCCGACTTGGGAATTCTGGGGACAGGCACCGACGGCCTGCTTGAAGGCAGCAGCATCGTCACCGGCAATGTCCGGCTGGACGGTCGGCAAGACGCGGACACGTTGAGAGGCGGTTCGAATGATGACACCTTGCGCGGCGGTGGCGGGGCCGACAGCTATTCAGGCGGCGGCGGCACGGATGTGATCGTTGCCTCCTATGACGCCGACATGACGCTGACGGACACGACATTGGTCATGACCCTGCTGGACGGCACGACCGTCACCTCGACGCATGCGTCGATGGAGAACGCTGAACTGTCCGGCAGCGACTCGGGCAATACGCTCGATGCGTCGGCCTTCACCTTGGGAAGCGTCACGCTGGACGGCGGAGACGGGGACGACACGATCCTGGGCGGCAGCGGCGATGATCGCTTGACGGGTGGTCGGGGCATTGACACGGCGGATGGCGGCGGCGGCACCGACACCCTGGTCGAAGCGGCGGACACGCGGTTCGTGCTCGCAGGTGATGCCGCCAGTGCCACGCTGGACCGTGGCGACGGTGCCAGCGAGTACGTGGAAGTGCGTCTCACGGGGACCGTCACCGGCGGCACGTTTACGTTGACATACGACGGAGCCACCACCGATGCGATCGACTTCGACGCAACGGGTGCCGAGGTCGCGGCCGCCCTGTTGGGGCTTGCCGAGCTCGAGCCGGACGAGGTGCTTGTCGTGGCAGATCCTCGCATCAACGGCTGGTACATCGGCTTCGTCGGGAATCGGCGCGGTGCGGATCAACCGGACTTGACGGGCACCAATGTTGACCTGACGGCAACCGGCGATGTCGCGGTGACGGTGTTGACCGATGGCGCCGATCCGGACACGGCGCTCAACACCCTGACCAATATCGAAGCGGCCGATTTGACCGGTGGCGATTCGGACAATCGCATGGATGCGAGCGGCTTTGATGGTTCGGTGACGCTCCGTGGCGGACTGGGCGACGACGTGATGCTCGGCGGTCCCCAGGACGATCTGCTGGTCGGCGGTGAAGGGCAGGATACGCTGACCGGTGGAGGCGGAAGCGACGACCTCCAAGCGGGGCGCGGACTGGACACGTTGATTGAGCAGTTCGATGCCGATCTGACACTGACGGATACCAGCCTGGATGCCGACGGAACGCTCGATGTGTTGTCCAACTTCGAATTCGCCCTGCTGACGGGAGGTGCGTCGGACAATCAGATCGATGCTTCCGCCTTTACCGGAATCAGCGTGGAAACCCAGCTGCCGACCCTGAACGAGGGAAGCGGGATCGAAACGACCGATCTGGCGTCGGTCAACATGCTGGGAACCGAGTCTTCGGTGTTCCTCGCGTCACTGGCAGCCGACCTGTCGGTGGCGGCCGGCGACGATTTTCAGGTTACCCTGACGGACGGCACGACCGGCAATGTCTCCGTCGCCGCGGACGCCACGCTGCAGGACCTGCTGGACGCCATTGAGGGCGCCTTTGCCGCCGGCCGGCTGACCGCCGCGCTGACTGACGCGGGGACCGCCATCGAGATCGTTGATGCGCAAGCCGACGGTGGCGATGTGAGCGTCGCGACGCTATCCGGCGATTCCAATGTGGCCGAGTTGCTGGGGATCGCCAAGACGGGCGTTGGCGCGACGCTGACCGGCACGCCGATCACCGACAATGCCAGCGACCTGCTGATTGTGCTGACGGACGGCACGGAGGTGCGTCTCGACTTTTCCGAGCTCCTCTCGATCCAAGAGGTGTTGGACGTCATCACGGCAGGGCACGATCGGCTTTCCGCAACGTTGAATGCAGCGGGCGCCATTCGGGTAAGCGACTCGACGGATGACGGCGGTGGGCTCGAACTGACGGCCCTGAATGGCTCCAACGCTGCCTTGCATCTCGGTCTGGTGGACGACACGGGCACTTCGACCACGTCGCAGGCGAGCTACACCGGCCAGCCGATTGGACTGGCGGAAACCACCCTGGATGGCGGCGAAGGCAACGACACGCTGATCGGCGGTGGTGGACCGGACCGCTTGATCGGCGGCCAGGGCGACGATTCGCTGGACGGAGGCGGTGGAGAAGACACGCTGGTCGCCACGCGCGACGAGGACATGTTCCTGACGGCCGATACACTGACAATCGGCTCGCCGGCCAGCGAAACGGATACGTTTACGAACCTGGAACATGCCGAGCTGACCGGTGGGAGCGGCGACAACGTCCTGGATGCGCTGACGAATACGCTGTTGACGGTCACCTTCAACACGGGTGGCGGCTTGGACACGCTACGCGGCGGCGACTCGGACGACGTTTTCGAGATCGACGTCAATGGGTTGACGGCCGGCGTTGATACCGTGCTGGTCGACGCCGGCGACGGGACGGACGAAATCGTCATCCTCAACGACAGCGACGACGTGACTCAGGACGATCTCGAGTGGGTCGACGAAACCGGCCAGGCGGCCGAGGGCTATCGGATCAGCAAGGACCTCAGCCCGTACGGCGCGACCGGGACGCACTCGACCAAAGTCGTGAAACAAGACCTGTTGGCTTACGGCCGCAACATCACGATCCAGGCCGACAATATCAAGATCTTTGGCTATCGGCTCGATACGAGCCACTCGACGGACCCCGGCGACATCAAGTTGATCGGCCGCGACGTGCAGATCGGCGACGGTGCGGTGCTGACGACGTTGTCCGGCGCGGGCAACCATGGATCGCTGAAGATCCAGGCGATCGATGATCGGGCGCGTTTCTTCGGCCAAGGGTTCTACAACTTCGACATCATCCGCACCAAGGTCCGGGTTGGCGAAGCCACGATCTCTGTAGGGAACTTCGAGATCGAGGCGGTGGCGGACAGCCAACATTACTTGAAGGCGGGTGACTTTGGCGGTGGTGGGATCTTCCCGTCGCTGGTGGCCAGAGGTTTCAGTTCGATCATCGGCGCCGCGGAAACCAGTTTTGCCATCGGTGTAGGCGTTTCCAATGCCCTGTCCAGCGCGCGCATCTTGATCGGCACGTCCGACGACGGGCCGACGACCATCGTGGCGGACCGGTTCCTGGCGGAAACGGATGCGCGGATCCGGGTGGTGGCCAACCCGAGCAAGCTGGGCGGCGGTGTCGCCGCGGTGGGCATTGGTGAAACGGTCTCTGAGATCAAGATCGGCAACGCCCAGATCACGACCGCCGGCGACGTCACCGTGCGCGCCTCGTCCGACCATATCATGAATGTCACCGCCAGCTCTTCCGGCTCGTCGGGCCCCATCCGCCTGGGAGGGGCGATTGCCGTGAGCTGGCTCGAGTCGGATACGACGGCCCACGTCACCGACGCCGCGCAATTGGACGTCGGCGGCGATCTGTTCGTGCAGGGCGATACGATTGACCGCAATCGTACCATTGCCCGTTCGGTTGCCGGCCTGGACGCCAGGCGAGGCTTCGCGCTGACGTTCAACTACGAGCAAGGCGAGACCAACGCGCTGGTCGACGGGACCGTCGACGTGGCCGGAAATCTGAATGTGACCGCCAAACAACGCAAGTCGGGAATCGACGCCTTGGCGCTCTACACGCTGCCGTCGATCAAGCAAGGTGTCAGTGCGGAAGTGAGCGTCGGTACCGATGTCCGGTTCGGGAATGTTGCCGAGAATGCGACCAATGACATTAACAACGGCATCATCTCGCCGCTCTCGAATTTCTTTAGCAGCCTCGGGTCGGCGGCCTATAACTCGGCGTATCGGACGATCTGGAAGCAGGATCCGGAGAACAAACCGAGTTTCACACGGGACGTGCAGTATGCCGGTGCCTGGGTGATGGAATTGGATGAGAATCGTGCCGAGGCCCGCTTGGGTGACGGAGACATGGCCAACCGGGCCGACGTCGAGGTCGATGGGTTCATCAATGTGACGGCGCGCACCGAGAACCGGCCGGACGTCACCGCGGTCGCCTATACGGAAAGCGATCCCAAGAAGAAAGAAAAGGCAGTTACCGGCGGCGACGCAAAGCAGATCAAGGGACAGGCCAAGGAGGGCCGTTCAATCGGGCTGCTGACGATCGTTCATCAGAACGACGCGCTGGCCACGATCTACGGGGATGCCGACGTTGATGCCGGTGGCAAGATCACCGTGCTCGGCGAGGCGCTCAACCAGATCGACCCCTCGCAACTCTTCGGCGCGAATCTCGTCAGCCCGTTTCTTAACGAGTCGACCCAGCCGACCTACGATACGAACGATGGCACGCAAACCGTGTTCGAGGGAGACACGGTGCGCATCAAGTCCGGTTTCAACGGCCAGGGGCAGCGGGGCAAAACGTATTCGTACGTGGGGCCCGACGGGGCGGAGCTTGATCTCAACACGGAGAATTTTTCTGATCAGGACAACTGGCTGCGAATCAACATCGGCTGGGAAGTCTATTCTGACCTGACGCGGGCGCTGACCTCGTATATGGACAGTAATCTGGGCCTGAATGCGACGTTATTCGACAGTTGGAATCAGTCGATCGCGATTGGTCAAAAGGACGCTCGCGCGGCTGCCATCACCCTTATCTCGCTACAGCATCAAGCCGACGCGAGGATCCGCGACGGCGCCGACGTCAACCAGGATCTTTCGTTTCGCACCGACGCCCAGGAGGTGGTCGTCGACGCCCGCAGCGTCAGTCATGCGATTCACCTGGGCGGCAACTTCCAGACCTTCGGTGTGGCTTCCAAGGAGAAGGACGATCCGACCAGCGAGTCCAAGAAGGCGACCTATTTCAAGGGATTGCGTCCGGGTGGTGTGACGGTTGTCGAGCCGGCGGTTAGCGGTGGTGACGACACGAAGGCCGCAGTCGGCCTGATCGCCTTGACGAAGGTGTACTCGAATACCGTCACAGCCAAGATCGAGAATGGTGTCGAGCTCTATGCCGACAGCCTGTCGGTGGACGCGGCCACGCAAGTCTTCGACGCGACGCTCGGTGCCGCAACCGGCAAGTCGAAAGAGACGGCAACCAACATTGCGGGCACGATTACCCTGGTCTTCAACGACACCCTGGCACAGATTGCCGAGCAGGCGGAGTTGGTGATCGGCGATACCGATCTTACCGCAGGCGACAACGACCACATCAGCTTGCGGGTCGGCGCGGCGGATACCACGACCGTGATTGGAATTTCCGGCTCGTTCACGCGAACGCGCAAGACGGGCGTGGGACCGGCATTCGCCTACAACCTGATCCAGCGCGAGACAGAGGCCGTGATCGGGCAGATTGGTGACGGGTTGAGCGTGCCCGCCACCATGACCGTTGACGGAGGCATCCAGGTCAGTGCCGAGAACAGTGGGTTTATTGGCGCCATTGGCGTCGCCGGGGTCTACGCGACCACCAAGCCGACCAAGAGCGGCGGAGGCAATCAGGGCTCCGATAGCAGTTCCGAAACCCCGATCACCTCGTCAACCGGGGTCGCCGTGAGCGGCGCCTTCAACACCGGCTTTGAGGTTGTCAAGGCGCATCTCCGCAACGTGGAATTGGAGGTGGGCGGGGATCTGCTGATCGATGCGACGTCCTCGTCGACCTACGAAGCGTTCACGATCGGCGGCGTCGTGGCGAACGCAGAAGAAAGCAGTACCGCGATCGCCGGAGCAACCTCGATCAACATCCTTGATGGGTCGACGAAAGCCCTCATACGCGACAGCACGGTTACGACCACATCGAGTTCCGGCGATATCGGGCTGCAGGCCAGCGACGATTCCAGCGTGTTTGCCCACGCGGGTGCCGTGGCGCTGGCCTGGAATCGCAAGGGTGACGAAGAGCCTCTCTCCACACGCTCCTCTTCCGCCGGCGCGGCGTTGGCCGTCAACGATATTGGGCAAAGCGGTGGTACGGCCGTCGAGGCGACCGTGACCGACTCGACCGTTACCGGCGTGGATGACGTGACGGCCGAAGCGACCTGGGAGGCCGAAGTCCAGGCGCTGGCGGTTGGCGTCGCCTTTGCCCGGGCATCGGTGGCCTCCGGCAACACGTCGACGCGAGCGGTCTCCGGTGCCGGGGGCTTCAGCTTCAATACGATCAACGTGGATGTCCTGGCGGCTGCCGATGACGGCAGTCGCATCACGGCCACGGGCGACGTCGCCTTCACCGCCCTGGACAGCACGCATTACATCACCGCCGACGGCTTTGGTGTCTCCGCGGCGTACTCCGCCAGTTCCGGTGAAGCCGGATCCAGCTCGCGGGCCCTGGCTTTCGGGGCAGCGGTTGCCCGCAACAAGGTCCGCAACCAGATCCATGCGTTGATTGATGACGCGACCGTCGATGCCGGCGGTGACGTCGAACTGGAAGCACTGGCATCCCCGAACTACTTCGCCCTGGCCATCGGCGTGGCCGGTGCGATGGCTCGCGGCAACGGCGAAAGCGGAACGATGGCCGGCGCGGGTTCGGGCGCCGAGAATGCCATTGACAACGTGGTGAACGCGATCATCCGGGACAGCCAGGGTGCGAACTCGAACCCAGGGGTTGATTCGGATGGATCGGTGCTGCTCTCCGCCACCGACCGCTCGTTCGTCGAAGCGGACGCGGGAGGTTTCGCGCTGGCCGTCTCCAAGGCGACAGGTAGTAGCGGCGACAGCGGTGCGTTGTCGCTGGGCGTGGGGGTCACGAACAACCAGATCGGGACGCTGGCAGGTTCGGCAGTGACCGCCCTGATTGAAGGGTCCATCGTGACGGCTGCGACCGACATCGAGATGGATGCCACCCTGCAAGGCGAGGTCGAATCGCGTGCCATGGGCGGCGCGTTTGCCCTGGGATCGTCCTCCGGGGGCTCGGCCACGGCTCTGTCCGGGGCGGGGGCGGGCGCCTACAACGAGATCGTGATCGATGTCGAGGCGGGCCTGGCCGCGAGCAGCCAGGCGACCGCCACGGCGGGCAGTCTGACGATTGCCGCCACGGACCAGTATGAAGTGTTTGCCGACGCCGGCGGCGTTTCGGTCGCCATCGCTTCGGCCTCCGGTGCCGCCGGTTCTCCGCTGACCGCCTCGGTCGGTGCCGCGACTTCAGTCAACTCGGTTGCCATCGATACCAAGGCTTTCATTGACGACTCGACGGCCACCACCGGCGGAGCTCTCTCAGTGACCGCCACGGCGGACGACAAGCCGAATTCATCGCGGGCACGTAAGATCGACGCACTGGCTTTTGGCATCGCGGGTGCCGTCAGCCCCGGGCAAGGCAACGGGATCTCCGGTGCCTATGCCGGCGCCGGTGCCGTGGTGGTCAATACGATCGACAACTCGGTCCTCGCGTTTATCCAGCAGGCCAGCAACGCGGACGCGACCGTTGATATCTCCGTGGGAGGCGCCTTGACGGTTCAGGCCAGCGATGAAACACGGATTCGGGGTGACGCCGGCGGCTATGCGATCGCCATCGCCACCTCCAGTTCCGGAGGTTCGAAAGCCGGGGCGGTGGGAGCATCGTTGGTGGTCAACGACATCGGCCTGCACGACGGCCAGAACGTCAAAGCATACCTCGACCAGGTCGATGTGACGGCCGGCGGTGATGTGCTGCTGAACGCTCAGTCGACGGCGGAGATCGAAGCCGTTTCCATCGGCGTTGCCGGCAGTGACGCCGAATCGTTCGGCAGCGGCTTGACGCTGGCGCTGGCTGCGGGTGGGGCCGGCTCGTACAACCATCTCGACATCGACGTTCAAGCCAGCCTGTCCAACGGCAGCTTGAGTGCGACCGATGTGACGTCGGATCCGAGCGTCATGATTTCTGCCACGGACCATTCCGAGATCTTCACCGATGCCGGCGGCGTGGCGGTCGCGATTGCCGCGGCGGAAGGGGGCGGCGCCGGAGTGTCGGGTAGTGTTGGTGTGGCGAATGCGGAGAACACGATTTCCAACAACGTGCACGCGTTTGTATCCGAGGCGACCGTCTCTGCGGACGGCAGCCTGAGCGTGACGTCGACGTCGGAGGATCGTCCGGGATCGAGCCGCGATCGGAAGATCGATGCACTCGCCTTCGGGATCGCCGCGGCGGGTGCGGGGTCGAGCGGCTCGGGGTTGACCGGCACCTTCGCCGGCGCGGGCGCGGGAGCCCTGA
>JAUIGN010000087.1 GCA_030430075.1 bacterium | reverse complement strand
TCTTACGGCCGCCAAGCCGAGCGGCCTGCAGCCACTCTGCGCCCAAAAGACACTTGCCGCACTCACTACGCAACTCCTACCCCACCGACAGGTCAGGTCGCCGCAAACCACTACGCAACCGGCTCGCCGGCCGGTGCGGTCGAAATGGCGACCCCGTGGCCGCCTTCCGGCGCGGAGCCGGAAAAGATCGGCGGGCCGGTCGACCAGGGCAATGCAGAGAAGTCGACCCAGAGAAGTCGATGCAGAGAAGTCGATGCAGAGGAACGAACGAGCGGATTGATCGCTGCATCGGCCGGCGTCAGCCACGGCACAAGCCACCGCCCGTGCATGACCGGCCTTGCGGGCCGGGCGCTGTGACCGCCCCGCCGGAGTCCCCATGTAAAGCGTTGACTTTGAGTACGTCTGTACCTAGAACAGGTTTCAGCGGGGTTGCGGGTAAGGATCGGATCGGGCGTCCGAATGGCTACTGGGGCGCCAGATCTTGCCGGCGCATGAAGGGCTGCGATGGACGGCACGCTGCAGACCCGCTTCGGTCGGTCCCACGGTTCCAGCAACCTTGTCAGAGGCGCATCAGCATGAAACGAGACCTCCTCCGCCGCGCAGGCTTTACGCTCGTTGAACTGTTGGTTGTGATTGCCATCATCGGCATCCTGGTGGCCCTGTTACTGCCGGCGGTTCAAGCGGCCAGAGAAGCAGCGCGCAGGTTGCAGTGCCAGAACAACGTCAAACAACTTGGATTGGCGATCCATAACTACAATGACATCTTCCGCGTGCTGCCTTCGTCAGGTATCGTGGGCCCGACCCAGAACTGCATTGATCCGCAGGTTTCCGAACCGGGCTGTTTCGCGCCGGCGACGGGGAAGATGTTCAGTTGGGTCACGCTGATTCTGCCGCAGCTCGAGCAAAGCGCACTGCACGATCAGTTCGACTTCCGAGCGTCCGTGTTGAACCAATCCCAAGAGCCCCAGTCACGCAAGTTGCCGACCCTCCTTTGTCCCAGCGACTCTGCCCGTGATCGCATCTACCAGGACGCCGCGCTGACCAACAACAAACAGTTTGCCAAGGGTAACTACGCGGCGTTTGTGAGCCCCTACCACGTCGAAAATCAAACCCGTTTTCCTGGTGCCCTGGTGGGCATGGTCGAGCACCGGCTGGCCAGGTTCCTCGACGGGACCAGCAACACGGTGATGATTTCCGAGGTGCTGACGCGGGCGCACCCGCGAGACCAACGTGGAGCTTGGGCGCTGCCCTGGACCGGTTCAACGCAGCTCGCACTGGACCTCCATCACATGCCGCATCCGTACAGCTATCGAGGCGGGTCGGGCGGTTTTACGGCGGATCCGGCCTATCTCACGCTGGGCGGGCTGCAGATGCCGAACAATCGGGGGGCCGGCGACACGCTCTATTGGTGTCCCGCCGCGGAAGGCGTGCAGGCGCGTCGCGAGAAGGTGCCGTGCCTTGAATTTTCACCCACCGCTGCTTCCTATTACCTGTCGGCCGCGCCGCGGAGTCGCCATCCGGGCGGGGTGGATGTTGTGTATGCTGATGGTCATGTCGGGTTTCTGTCGGAGACGGTCGACGGCCTCAACTTGGCGCACTTAATCAGCATTGATGATGGGCAAACGGTCGAGCTGGATTGACAGCTACCGGGGCATGCTGTCCGGGCCGCGATTGCGGGCTCACCGGGACCACCGATATTCCTGACGGACGGGAGACGCGGATCGTGACAAAAGCTTACTGGTTGCTCGGTGGCGGTGCCGTGCTTCTGCTCTTGAGCTGGATCCTGCCCGGTCTGGTGGCCGGCGCGGCGACCACGGACGTCGAGACGGAGGAAGCGGTACGCCAGGCGTCGGTCGAACTGCTGCATCCAACGCTCGCCGCCGGTCCGGCAAACCCGGAGTCGGCCGAGATGGGGGCGGCTCGGCAGTTGATTGCCCAGCAAGAGGCGGCGGCAGCGCAACAGCAGAGTCGGGGGCAATGGACACGTTTTGTGCTCGGGTCGCTCGGCATGATCTGCCTCGCCGCGGGCGTTGTCGTCTTCTATACCAGCAAAGAGAGTTGACATGAGTTTGCGCGTGGGGATGCTGGCGATCGGGTTGACCATGGGCGCGATCGTTGCCGGCGGTGCACCGGCCGCCGAAACCGTGCTGGTCGAAGCCGAGAGTTTTGACGATCACGGCGGCTGGGTGCTGGACACCCAATTTATCGATGCCATGGGGTCGCCCTATCTGCTGGCCCATGGGATGGGCCGCCCGGTGAAGGATGCCACCAGGACGGTTGCCTTTCCCGCCACGGGGACGTACCGCGTGTGGGTCCGCACCAAGGACTGGGTGGCACCCTGGAAGGCGCCGGGACAGCCGGGCAGGTTTCAGGTCCTTGTCAACGGCCAACCACTTGCCGTAACGTTCGGCACGGAAGGTGCCGAGTGGTTTTGGCACGATGGGGGGACCGTCAACATCAGCAAGGCGACGTGTGAGATCAGCCTCCATGATCTGACCGGCTTCGACGGCCGTTGCGACGCGATCTTTTTCTCGCAGGATCTGCAGGCCGTTCCGCCGGCTGGGAGTGACATTCTCCCGGCCTGGCGCCGGCAACTGCTGGGACTGCCGGACAAGCCGATCGAAAAGGCGGGCTACGACCTCGTGGTGATTGGCGGCGGTTACGCCGGCATGGGGTCCGCAATTTCGGCCGCCCGGATGGGATGCAAGGTGGCGTTGGTGCAGAACCGGCCCGTGCTGGGCGGCAATGGTTCCAGTGAAGTTCGGGTTTGGGCGATGGGGCTGATCCGGCGCGGAAAGTATCCGCGGATTGGCGAGATCGTGGAAGAGTTTGCAGACCGGGCGACCAAGTCGCCGGGCCGCGCCGAAGAGTTTGGCGACGAGCTCAAGGAAGCCATCGTCCGCAGCGAACCGAACATTGACCTCTTCCTCAACCATCATGCCTACAAGGTGTCAACTGAAGACAAGCGGATTACGGGCGTCGATGCGTTCGACACCAGGACCGGCGCACACATTCGCTTGCGGGGCAATCTCTACAGCGATTGCACCGGCCACGGCACGATCGGGTACCTCGCCGCAGCCGACTGGGAGATGACTCCCCAAGGCCGGATGGGGATGAGCAACATGTGGGTCTGGGAAGAACTTGAATCGCCGGTCGAGTTTCCTGAGACGCCGTGGGCCCTGGACCTGGAGATGAAGGATTTCCCTTATCCTCGCGACCATCACGGTCAATGGTTTTGGGAGAGTGGTTTTGACAAGGATCCGTTGGACGGCGCGGAACTGATTCGCGACTGGAATTTTCGAGCGGTCTACGGTGCATTCAATGCGATGAAGAATCGGGACGGCCGCGAAAAGCACCGTCATGCCAGGCTGGCCTGGATCGCCTTCATTGGAGGGCCGCGGGAATCACGCCGTTTGCTTGGCGACGTGGTGCTTACGCAGGAGGATATCGTCACGAAACGCGAGTTTCCCGACGGTTGTGTGCCCAGTACCTGGTCGATTGACCTGCACTATCCGAAGAAGCAATATGCGTCCAAGTTCCCGGACAATCCGTTCATTTCCATTGCCGAGCACGACCGCCGCATCGATCGGGCGTTTGGCTATCCGGTACCCTACCGCTGCTTTTACTCGCGGTCTCTCGACAATCTGTTCATGGCCGGGCGGTGCATCAGCGTGACGCACCGCGCTTTGGGAACCACGCGGGTGATGAAGACGTGCGGGATGATGGGCGAGGTGGTCGGCAAGGCGGCTTCCATCTGCACTGCGCACGACTGTTCCCCGCGCGAGGTATACACCCATTATCTGGATGATCTCAAACGCCTGTTGGAACTCCCCGGCAAAGCACGTCGGGCGACCGTCTTTGACGACATCGTGATGCCCAAGAATATTCCAGTCGCCAACCCGTATGGCCCTCCCTCCGGGCTCGATCCCGACAAGTTGGGCGGCGTGATTGTGGACGACCGCAAGGCCGAGGTTTCCGGGAAATGGACCGAAGGCGCGGGGCTGAAAGGGTACGTTCTGCACGGCTACCGTTACGCGTCGCCCAACAGCGGTGCCGCCATTCGCTATTCATTCGAAGCACAGCAAGCGGGCCGTTATGAAGTCCGGCTCTCCTACGGCCGGCACGAGAATCGAGGGAACCGCGTGCCTGTGCAGGTGTCCGGCGGCGGAGAAACGCGGACCGTTCGCATCGATATGCGGCAGGCCCCGCCGCTTGAGCATGGCTTCATCTCGCTGGGGCACGTCGAGCTCGACGCCGGCGCATCATGCGTCGTTACGATCTCGACCGAAGACGCGGGCGGTCTTGCGCACGCTGACGCGGTGCAGTGGTTGCCGGCGAACCCGTAGCGAGAAAGGGCCGCGGACCCGTCGCGAACGAACGCTCGCGGCACGGGCATTCGCTCACGTTCGTCGGGAAAGCGCGACAAGAAATGAAGACGTTTGCCCCTTGCCCCAAGCCGCCCGGACACGTCATGATCGAACAGCGATCCAGTGCCAGTCGCTGTATCGCCATCGTTTGCAGTGGACGTACCAACAGTGTCTCGCGTCTCAGCCGGAACGTGTTCGCGTCCGGCTTGCTCGGCGAGCAACGGAACCGTGGGCGAACGCCCGACGGCTGAGGAATTCTCCAGGCTAGGTGAACACGACGATGGCTGCCCTGCGTCGGCCGTGGCGAGGCCGGTTCCTGCACCTGCTCCGCATCGCGCTCTTGTTGTCGATCGTGTGGCTGATTCGCGATCAGCACACGGCCTGGCAGCACGTGCAGGCAGTGACCTCGACATCGCCCATCACCCTGGATGTTGTCCGGCCGTTTTTTCCCGAGGCACGCGCGCTCTCCGACGCGCAGACGGCCCGGGGCATGGTGACGGTCTATGACAGTGCGCAGCGCACGTTGGGATTGGTTGTCCAGACGTCGCCGCAGAGCGACTCGATTGTCGGCTACTCCGGCTCGACCAATGTTCTGATTGCCTTCGATGCGGACGAACGGGTGCTCGGCATTCACGTCCTGGATAGCGGCGACACAGACGAACATGTGGCCGATGTGGTCGATGACCGTGCTTTCATGAACGCCTTGGTGGGGCGAGATTGGCGAACCGCGGCGGAGACGCACGGCGTGGATGCGGTGAGCGGTGCTTCGCTGACGAGCCTGGCCATCCTCGAAGGAATCAGCGCCCGGTTGAGCGGCAGTCGACCCTCGCTGCGGTTCCCTGACGAAATCACGGTTCCCGAATTGGTACCCTTCTTCCCGAACGCCGGTGCGCTAACGGCCCGTGCGGGCCGCCCTGCAATCCTCGACGTCGTCGACGCCCATGGCGAGCGGCTCGGTGCCTGCTTCCGCACGTCGCCGGCAGCCGATGAAGAGATCGGGTACCAGGGACCGACCGACACGTTGGTCGTGCTGGGGGCCGACGAGCGGGTGATTGGGATTCGTCTTCGAGACAGCTTCGACAATGAACCTTATGTGGGCTATGTGCGCGACGAGGCGTACTTTCTGGAGTGTTTTGATGGCCGGACGATCGACGAGCTCGCTCGACTGGACCCGGCCGAAGCCGGCATTGAAGGCGTGTCGGGAGCGACGATGACCAGCCTGGCGGTGGCCCACGGGATCGCCACCGGCGCGCAGGCCAGCCAGGTGCCTCACGTCGAGCGCGCTGCCCGCTTTGTCTGGTCCGCGCGCGACACCGGGACTGCTGTCGTGATTCTGGCAGGCCTGCTGATCTGCTTCACGCGACTCCGCAGTCGGCCGGCGGTCCGGCGAGGCTTTCAACTGGTGCTGGTAGGCTACTTTGGATTCATGAACGGCGACCTGCTATCACAAGCGTTGTTTGTCGGTTGGGCGCAGAGCGGCGTTCCCTGGCGGCTCGCGCCTGGCCTGGCAACGCTGGTGGCCGTGGCGTTCGTGATTCCGCCCCTGACGAAAAGGCAAGTCTACTGTCACCATCTCTGCCCGTACGGGGCGGCGCAACAATTGGTACGGATCGGTGCCGTCCGGCATCGCCGCTTGCCGGCTCGCCTGATTCGTGGCCTCAAGCTGATTCCGGCGTTGTTGTTGGTGGTGGTCGTGGGGACGGCGATGCGTCATGGGTCGCTGAATCTGGCCGCCTTGGAACCCTTTGATGCGTTCGTCTTCTGGATCGCCGGCGCAGCCAGCCTGAGCATCGCCGCGGCAGGCCTGGTGGCGGCGCGGTTCGTGCCGCTGGCGTATTGCCGGTTCGGTTGCCCCACCGGGGCGGTCCTCGACTACGCCCGGCGACACGCTCGTACCGATCGGCTCACCGCACGCGACGCGATTGCCATCCTGTTGCTGATCGTTGCCGCCGCGCTGCGCTACCTGTGAGAAGGCGAACATGGTTCGGTTAAACTGTGGGTGATCCGAGTCGGTCCGCCCGGATTGTTGGCCGCACCTGGTTGGCACCCCCGCTTTTGTTTTCCACCGTGGCGACTGGTAAACTAGGAGAGCGCCGACGGCGACGCGCTGGCAGGCCGGCCCTGAAGTTCGACCCAGGTTTGGTCGAATCCGGGCGGCCTGCTTCCCATGGGACGGTGGCGCCGGGCTCTGCCGCGTTGTTTTCCCTTCCACTCGCAACTGACCGAGGCACTCATGACGGACTTTTCCCAGAACCGCCGCCAGTTCCTGCAGACGACGACATCCCTTGCCGCAGCCGCTGCTGTTGGCGCGAAAACCGCGGCGTACGCGAACCAGGACTCGGCCGCTACGCCGATCATCTACTCGGCCATCAAGGGGGGCGGCATCGGCAAAGATAAGGCGGCCATGGTGGAACGACTCAAGCAGCTCAAGGCACTGGGGTTTACCGGCGTTGAAGGAGCGAGCCCCGGGATCTCCGATCCGCGCGCACTTCGCGAAGCCGTCGAAGAGGTTGAGTTTCCCGTGCATGGGGTCGTCGACATGGTCCACTGGAGAGAACGCCTCTCCTCCCCCGACCCGGATGTCCGGGCCATCGGAGTCGCCGCGTTGAAGCAGGCAATTCGCGATTCGTACGCGGTGGGCGGCTCGAGCGTCCTGCTCGTTCCCGGACGCGTCACGGATCAGGACGAAACCCATGACGACGTTTGGAAACGATCGATCGCAGAGATTCGTAAAGTGCTGCCGGTCGCCAGCCGGTTGGGGATTCATGTCCTTATCGAGAACGTGTGGAACGGATTCTGCGAAGACCCCGAGCAGATGCGGGACTACCTGGACGAAATCGACAGCCCCTGGGTGGGCGCTTACTTCGATATCGGAAACTGCCGCAAGTTCGGCCCGGCCGAAGACTGGGTCCGGACGTTGGGGCGACGGATCGTGAAACTGGACGTCAAGGACTGGGGAGAGAAGAACGGCTTCTGCCGGCTCGGCGAAGGCGACGTCAACTGGCCAGAAGTACGCAAAGCCCTGGTCGAGATCGGCTTCTCCGGCTGGGCAACTCGCGAAGGCAGCGACAAGAGCTTCGAAGATACCGTGGCGCTGACGAAAGAACTGCTGGGTTAGTCGGTGTATGCCGCGGGTTCATCGGGCAGGCCGCGATCGGGAGCCGGCCGGTCGTTCCTTGCTCATTCCGTAGGTCACGCTGTGTATGGCGTCACGCTGTTCTCGCGTGCCGGACGCGATTGGAAGGGGAGACCTGCGGTCGGCGGTTTCGGCGGGGTCGGAGACCCGCGCCGAGCAGACGTTGGAGACCCGCGCCGAGCAGACGTCGGAGACCCGCGCCGAGCAGACGTCGGAGACCCGTGCCGAGTGGGCTCCGCGCCGAGCAGACGTCGGGGACCCGTGCCGAGTGGGCTCCGCGCCGAGCAGACGTCGGGGACCGGCGCCGAGTGGGCTGCGCGCCGAGCAGGCTGATTCAGCGGCCGTTTGGCGTTTGCTCGCGATCGGGCCGAGGCCCAGCTTTGCTAGAACTGGAATTCCAGGCCCGCGTTGAGTCCATGTGCCCAGTACGACGTGTCATTGAACGCAAACGGTGAAGGAACTTCCAGGTTGGCCGGAATGTGGGCACCCGCTTGCGCGACGCTGCTCCAGTAGATGAACGAGTAGCCGAGGGAAAGTTGGACGCACTCGTTGAGCGAGTAGGCGGCGTTGAGGTTGATTTCGGGCGACACGGAGAACTTGTCTTGGCTGAAACGCCCTTGATTCTCCAAGGCGAGCAAGCCCTGGGGCGGCGAGACCATCACGCT
Organism: bacterium; assembly: GCA_030430075.1. Taxonomy (GTDB): domain Bacteria; phylum Planctomycetota; class Planctomycetia; order Pirellulales; family Pirellulaceae; genus ARS98. The sequence goes on along the minus strand of JAUIGN010000087.1, from coordinate 4,624 downwards.
GTTGCCGGTGGCATCCGTGTTAGTCGTCGTGCCGGCGATATTGACTGTCTGGCTCATGTTTCCAAAGCCGACCTTGGCCAGGACGTCAAACTGCCAGCAGCCGTGAAAACGTTCGTAGGCAAAACCGACCGATGCCGCGTGATATTCGTTTCGCGTATCAAAGCGGTCCGTGATTGCCTGGGTCACATCCTGGGCCGTGATCACGGTCGAATCACTGATCAGCAGGTCCTCTTCGAGCCGTGCGTATTGGTAGCCGGCCAGCAGATACCAACGTGAGTCCGGGTAACCGCACCCCAGCATCCGATAGAGAACGTCGCCGCCAAGCAGATCGGACGTACTGGTGACGTTGACGGATCCATCGGTGTTAAAGCCTGGAAAGGCCAGCGTACGAGATGTCTCCACATTCGGATTGGGGATCACGTTGGTGAAGGGACGTCCCAGCGGGACGTTACCGTCGGACGCGGCATTGAAACTGCTCGTCTGGCGTCCCAACGAAAAGAAGCGGCCTTCGACGCCGCAATTTTCGCAATCGTCCAACCAAAGCCCAATCGAAACACGCCCGCCAGGACGGGCCTCCGTTCCAACTCGCTCGTTGCCGTAGAGAATCGTGGTTGTGTCGAGTCCCAATCGGAGGTTGTTCAGTTCGGTATCATCGGAGCTGGTGATCGCCAGGGCAGGTAGCGGCATACCTTTGCGCCACCACAATAGATAGTCAAAGCGGGCCCACTTTCGGTGAGGGACCAGGCAGTCCATCGAACAACCCTGCACACCGCAGGCGGTGCAGGGCGTCGCCCCATCGTCGTAAACCAGCAGATCGCCTTCGTACGGCAGTGGCTCAACGATCATCGAATCATCGCCCAGGCTGGCCGGCGCTTCGGTCTGAAGCGGGTCGATAAACGACACCTGCCGTACCACTTCTCGCGACCCAACCGTGTTCCGCAGCTCGACCGCCACGCTCCGCGATAGCGGGCAACAGAGCAGCAGCATTCCCAATGTAGCCAGACGGTGAGTTGATACCATTGCTAGCGTTCCATCTCGAAGTTCGAATCATTCCACCGTCGCGCGGCAGCCTGCGTGCGCACGACGTCAAGTTTTCCATCGGTAAGTGTTTTCGGTTCTGACGGTGGTATCGGTTAAAGGAATTTGGAGGTTTGCGTAGACTTTGCGGGCGGCAGGGAAAGGCGGCCCCCCTCACCCCCGGCCCCTCTCCCCCAGACAAGCTGGGGGAGAGGGGAGCCAGTGTGGGCGATACGGCATGACGCGCTTCCGCACTTCCCGCACTTCCCGCTTTCCGCTTCCCTACTTCCCTACTTCCCTACTTCCCTACTTCCCTACTTCCCTACTTCCCTACTTCCGTACTTCCGTACTTCCCTACTTCCGTAGGTCATGCTTCGCATGACATTCCGTACTTAGCCTGTGAGGAAGGAAGGCAGCCGGCCAATCGCCCTGACTGGCCAGCAGTCGGTCGAGTTGTCCGACCAGGTCGATGGTCCGGCGGACGCGCTGGACCAGGACCCGATACGCCTGCCGATCCTCGTCTCGCATCACCCGGCCCCGGCGGTCTTTCCACCATTTGCGGCATACCTGGTGGCCCCCGACCTGGAACTCCCACACGTCACGCGTCACGCCCGGAACCGGGACGTCAGGGTTCAGCAGCAGTTGATGCCCAGCAAACTTGGGGAAGCCGGGCTGAATGATCGCGTTGACCGTGGCGGGCGGGGGTGAATCCGACGACTGGCAGTCCCCCCGCCCCTCGCTTACTGGCAGCTGCGGTTCGAGCGCAGCGTGGGCAGCGGCAAGTTCGCCGCCAAGTCGGCTGAGCCCGTGGAAGAGGTTCGCCGAGCGGGGAACGAAGACGCGCGGAAACTCGATTCGCAACCAGTCTGCATAACGTTGGCGGTAGCTGGTCGAGAAGAACTGCGCGTAAATGACCTGGAAAAGCTCCAGAGCTCCGAACGTGTGTGGTGAGGCGGGCGTCTTTCCGCTCTGCCAGGTCAAGCCGGTCGCTGCCGCGACCTCGGCGATCAGCGCTGGATGGAAATTGGCGACGGCATGTCCACCGTCGCCGGGCGGATCGTCGGCGAGAAACAATGGAAAGGCCGACTCGCTGCCCCGGTTGTCCGACCGAATGACTCCATCGATGGGAATGTCGCGGCTGACCCAGAAGAAGTTGCAAGGGTGGGTGGGTAACATCTGTCGCCTGGCGATGAGTGCCAGGTTGTCAGCAGCGATCAGGTGTCGATTGACGTCGTTGCGAGGCCAGTCGACCATCCAGTCCGCCCAGTAGATCCAACGTCGATCGAAGGGCCGATACAGGCACGGGCGAATGTGCCGGGCAAACTGGGAATCGGCGGCCATTCGCTGTCTTGCCGCTGCGAGCTTCCAGCCGCGGGTGTCGCCCGGTGGATAGCGAGTCGAACGCGAGTTGGAAAAAAACCTTGCGCGGATTTCTTCATCGCTGATCGTCAGGTCGCGAAACACCTGCAAGCGTTGCACGAGTTCGTCGCGCGTGAAGGCAATCACGAAACTGTCCCGGGCCGTGACGGCGACCGTCGAGTTGACCGGCATGGCTTCCGTGAGAACCCAGCCGGTTTCGTATTCGCGTGACGCAACGCCGCGACCCGGTGTGAAGAAGTGATAGGGGGCGGCGGGATCGATACGACGCACTTCGGGATTGCTTCCGGCCAGTGCCGTCAGCTTTGCCTCCTGAGTCCCCCACAGTTCACCGTACTCGATCCGGGCTTCCGCCGGCCCCGGCGGCTTGCGCAACAGCCCAATGGCGATGCCTGATTCGATTCCGAACAGATTCTCGTCGGTCTGTCCTTCAGGCGGGCGCTCTTTCTTTTTTGTATTGCCATGAAGGTCGAAAACGGTCAACCGGGAGAACGACTTGCGAAGCTGTTCGCGAAGGCCGCGAAAGGTGACGTTGTCCAGGTAGCCGTGATTGGTCACGAAGCCCACCACGCCGGCGCCGCTGGTCTCGATTCGCCAATGGGCAAATCGCAGGAACTTCACGTAGTCGTCCTGCAGCCAGTGTTTCCTTTCCGACAACGGCTTGTTGTTCGCTCGGAAATAGCTGGAGGTCTCCGAGCCGTCTTCATTGCGACCTCGCAAGAGTCCCGTAATCCATTCCCCCTTATTCCCGGAGACGCCCGAGAAGGGCGGGTTGCCGAGCACGACGGTGAACGGTTCCTGACGGCAGGCGTAGTGGGCCGAATCGCCGTTCGCCTCCGGTGTAGCGGGCGTCGAGGAAGTGGGCCAGTCACGCAACGTATCGACCAACAGAATCCGAATCTGTTCGTCTCCTTGAAACACGTACCCGGTTTTCGTGAGCGTCTGGAGTACCTGCCAGTGTGCGACGACCGCCGCGGGGAGCATGAGTTCCAGGCCACACAGCCGCGGCAACAGGCTTGCCGCGACGTACTCTTGCCAGGCGGCGGCCTGCTGCCGAGCGGTCCAGGCGGCGGCTTGCCATTTGGCCACCAACGTGGCGTGGATCGATTCGATCACGGCGACGAGAAAGACGCCGCCCCCGACGGCCGGGTCGAGGATCCTTACGAACGGCTCGTCGCGGCCAGGCTGGGGCGGGCAGTGGAGGTGCGGATTGCGAGAAATCACTTCGGACCAGGTGATCGTATCGGCGAGCCCGTCCGCAAACTGGAACTCGATACGGAGCATGTGGTCAATCTGCCGCACGATGAAGCGGGCAAGCTCCGCGGGTGTGTAGTAGACGCCGTGGCGCGACCGCCGCCGCCGGTGGAACCGGTCCAGGAACGGTTCGTAAAGCCGAGCCAACTGGGACGCGTCTACCGGCGGGGGGACTGGTTCATCGGCCCGGCCCGAAGTTGCCCAGCCGGCGGCGGCTGCTGCGAGCGCGGTCGCGATCAGGGGGCTTGCCGTCTGCACCAACCGGTCCGCCGCGCCGGCCGCCTGGTGCAGCGCGATGTGACCGCAGGCCATGGCTTGCGCCAATTCGTCGAGCAATTCCGGCTCGGAGAGGCTGCGCTGCGTCAGGTCGGCCAGGCGTCGGTGGAGGTCGTCAATGTCCAGGGTCGCGGCCTGACCCTTCGCGGCTTGACTGGGTTGGCGCTGCAGAAACGCCTTAGCTTCCGCGACGCACTCTACGAACGGATCGAGATCAATCCCCACCTGCGAACGGCCCTTTTCGCGCACCCTCATCGTGGACCCTGGGAACGAGTCATGGAAAACTACCTGGAGGTCGCCATCGTCTGGCGACGGTGGCTAACTTGGATGATTCACGATCGAAGAACGAGTTAATGCGAGTTGCTATGCCGCCGTTGTTTGCAATGGCCTTACCCGAAACGCCGCGCCTCTCGGCCGGCACGCGCGAGCCCGGGTGATTCATGGACCTGCGACGATTCAGTGCAAGTTACTGTGCCGCAATCTTTTGTGGTGAACTTACCCAAAACGCCTCGCAAATCAGACGGAATGCGTTAGCGTCTGGCTTGTTCTGTTTTCAAAGGAACCGGGGCTAACGCTTAGGTTTGGCCACATTTCTTGTACTTTGTTTTTGCAACGTCGTATCCGATGACCATGGGGAGTAGTTCCTTCCATCCTTCCCAGATGACTTGCCAACCCGGTGGGTGATCGTTTTTTCGATTTT
>JAUIGN010000006.1 GCA_030430075.1 bacterium | reverse complement strand
CTCGACGTCTCGCTCTGACGCCCCCTGTCTACGGCGTAGCCAGAACGCGCGCATTTCGAATGCGCGATAAGCCCTGTGCCCACAACCTGTTATCCCCTCTCGGCAAATTCCAAGTACGGGCTAGCCGCTGGTCTCCCCGCACGCCTCTGCACTGCTTCGGCCGTGACGTCGATTGTTGCTGGGTGGGGGAGACCTTCGGTCAGTGGGTGGGGGAGACCTTCGGTCAGTGGGTGGGGGAGACCTTCGGTCAGGCCGGGTGCGGGGTCAGAGACCCGCGCACAGCGGGGTTCTTCCTGAGCACAGCGGGTTTTTTCCTGCGCACAGCGGGTTTGTTCCTGCGCACAGCGCGTCTTGCCTATGCACACGGCCGGTTTTGCTTGCGCGTGCTTAGCGCGCGGGTCGCGATCGTCGTCGATTGTCGCAGAGCTATGCTTTCAGCGAATCAATCGCCTCCTGAAGTCGGGCTTTCGGCTGGGCACCGCTGAAGCGCTCGACGACTTCGCCCCCCTTGAAGAGCAGCAGCGTGGGGATCACGTCCACCCCGTATTTCTGCGAAACGCTGGGCGAGTCATCAATGTTCACCTTGGCGATCTTGGCCGATCCGGCGTTCTCGTCTGCCAGTTCGTCGATCATCGGCGCGATGGCACGGCAGGGACCGCACCATGGAGCCCAGAAGTCAACCAGGACCGGTTGGTCTGATTTGAGGACTTCACCATCAAAGTCTGCTTCACCCAGTTCCGAAACGTTTGCACCAGCCATACTGCGGGCTCCTCGATAAATTGTTTGTGATGTGCCAACGACGTGGCGACGGAATTGTATCGGCCGGTGCGGCGAGGTGTCAATTAACACGCTGCCCGCTTGGCCCTAAGTGACAATCTTCCAGAATGTTAGGGGAACGTGGCGGCCGCCGGGTCACTTCCGATGGACACCGGGCGCTTGCCGGGATCAGGGCTCGTTTGCGAGGCAGGCCTGGAGGTGACCGATCAAATCGGCCGCATCGTCGGCCAGGGAAACCTGTTGGCTCTGGCCGGTCCGCAGATCCTTGACCTGACAACAATTCGCGGCGAATTCGTCTTCACCGGCGATCAGCGCCAGGGTGAAGCCCCGGCCATCTGCGTATTTCAACTGCTGCCCCAGTCGTTTGGGGTCCGGGAAGACCTCGGCACCGATGCCCGCCTTGCGGACGATGGCCGCCAGCTTGACGTAATCGTGCAACCGCTGCTTGTCGAAAAACGTCACGAGCACCGGGGCCGGGGTCCGAACGGGCTCGATCATCTTCAATTCCTCCATCGCGGCCAGCAACCGGTCCAACCCCAGCGAGGCTCCAATCCCGGGCAGTTCCTGCTTGGTGAACAGGCCGGCCAGGTTGTCGTAGCGGCCCCCCGAGCAGACACTCCCGATCGTAGGAAGTTGATCGAGAAAAGTCTCGAAGATCACTCCGGTATAGTAATCCAGCCCACGGGCGATTGAGACATCGAGACAAACGCGCTGCGGCGCGACGCCGGCAGCCTGGATGCCGGCCAAAGTCTCACGCAGCCGGGCGATGCCATCCTGCCCCGTCCCGCTGGCACCGACCAGCGGCTCCAACTGTTTCAGGATTTCCTCGTTCGTGCCCTGCAACCCGGCGAACGCCAAGACCCGCTCTGCCTGGGCTGCGTCCGCACCGGCAGTTTCGACCATCTCGGCGATCACTTTCTCGTGACCGATCTTGGCCAGCTTGTCGAGAGCGCGAAGCACCTGAACCGACTTCTCCTGCAGTGACAAGGTCTCCAGCAGGCCGTTCAAGATCGCCCGGTTGTTGATTCTGATGGTGAATTCGAAGAACCCCAGGGCCTGCATCAAATCATGGATGACAAGCCCCGTCTCAATGTCGGCTGCGATTGACTTGGTGCCGATCGTATCGAAGTCACACTGCATGAATTCACGGTAGCGACCTCGCTGCGTATTCTCGCCCCGCCAGACCGTCGCGATGTGGTAGCGGCGGAAGGGCGTGCCAAGCTTGGGGACGTGCTGGGCTGCAAACCGTGCCAGGGGGACCGTCAAGTCGAAGCGGAGGCCCACATCCCGCTTTCCATGGTCCTGAAAGTGATAGAGCTGGCGATCGGTTTCGTCGCTCCCTTTCCCGGTCAACACTTCCAGGTATTCGAGTGCCGGCGTGTCGATGGGGGCGAACCCGTAGGACCGATAGACCCGTTGCGCCGTCGCAATCAACCGCTCGCGGGGGATCATCGCTTCGGGGAGATAGTCGCGAAACCCTTTCAAGGTACGTGGTGTGATCATGGTGTCTGAATCAGGCGAGAACCGGCAGGGGAGGAGCGAGCGGTGGCTGGGGACTGCGGAACGGCTGGCCCCGCTTGCGCGGCAAGGTCGCTTCCGCGTACTCTTCGACCTGCTCGGGCGTTTCGAAGTAACGATCGTAGACCCAGTCGTCTTCGTATTCGCAATTATCGGTGGTGTAATCCCGGCAGATTTGGGGCCGCGTTTCGTAGATGCCGCACTGATAATTGTCCTGGAGATGCCGGCACTTGGTGTGGACCAGGATGTACCAACTGTCATCCTCCGTGAAGACCGACGCCCGGTCGTGGAGCAAGTACCAGCGAATGAAGTCAAAGTCGCGTTCGCTCTCGGGCGTATCGATCGGGAGCGCGAAGTAATGACAGCATTTGGCGGTGCAGTACTCGCACAGCACTTCCCCCGGTTTGAGGTCTTCGCGAGTTTTCCTGGCAGTTTCGGTCATGAGGACGATCCTTGTGACGAATTTGGAGAGGCGGTGGCCCGCAACGTTCGCATATCCGTTCGGTGCTCCACGCCGGTTGGTCCCGGTCGATCGCGCGATCCATCTCTGCTTGCCTGCGACTCGAAGATGGCCGCCGCGGCAGCGTCCGGGGATCGCCGGCGGCGATCAGCGCCGTTTCACCTGGCACTCGACAAGGCCAAGACTCGCAACAAGTTAGCAAACCCATTTCCACCTGAACAGCAGTCTGCCCGTTCCTGGGGGGCTGGTGGCTTGAGATCGGCTGTCCGGGAACCGGCAGACGGGCGGATCGTTTGCCGGCAACCCGTTCCCGGGCAATTCGTTCAATGCCGGAGCCCCTCCGTCGCCGATAGCATTTCATGTATGCGCTCGCGATTCCTGACGTCGCAGACGCGCGGCGGTTCGATTATCACTGTTTGCCCTGGCGGACACCATGCAAATCATCATCACCGCGGTCGGGCCGGACAACGTTCGGCTGGTCGATCCGATCATCCACTACGTCACCGGCGAAGGGGCGAACATCGCCGAAGTTCAGATGTACGACCATGACGACGAAAACTTGTTCGCGATGTTGCTGCGGATCGAGTTTCCGGCCGAGCAGATGGAGCGACTCCGGTCGGCGATGAAGGAGATCGGGGAGCTCAAGAACCTGTCGATTCGCGTCTGGTCGCCGGATGAGCGGGCGGCCCGCCCCCGTCTGGCGATCTGCGTTACCTACCGGCAGGAGCCACCGCTGGCCCTTCTCCGCGCGATTCGCGATGGGCAGATCAAGGCGGAGCCGGCGGTGATGGTCGGCAACCGGGGCGCCTGCCGCGGTCTGGCCGAGCAGTTTGGTGTGGATTGGCACATGATCGGGAACGAGAAGGGCGCAGTTGACGACGAACGTCTGGTCGATGTTTTCGATCAATACGAAGTCGACTACGTGATCCTGGCCCGCTACATGCGAGTCCTCTCTGCAGGAGCCTGCTGGAAGTACGCCGGTGGACGGATCATCAACCTCCATCATGGATTGCTCCCCAGCTTTCCGGGGCTCCGCCCCTACCACGATGCGTTTGCCAGCCGCATGCTGACTTACGGAGCGACCTGCCATTTCATCGTGCCGGAATTGGACGCCGGCAACCAGATCATTCACCAGTCGACATTCACGGTGCCGCCCGGTCCGCAGCTTGAGGAAGTCCTTCGACTGGGCCAGGAAGACAACGAACCGCGGTGCCTGGTCGAAGGCGTGCGGCGGGTGGTTGATCGAGAGGTCCAGTTGCGATTCCATCGCGTCGCGGCGCGGCGGGCCTGAGTCCCCTCGAGTCACGGTCCGGCGTATGCTGAACCACGAGGCCCGTTCCAGCGACCTGGAAAAGTGAGGCTTGGAAATGCTTGACGAGTCGACTCCCAGCCTGGTGCCGCCGATCGGCCCCGCTGTGGAACCCAAATGGTCGTTGGTTGCCGCCATCCGAAACCGGATCTTCGAAGGGCTGCTGCTGGTCTTGCCGTTTGCGATCACCTTCTGGGTCATCGCCTGGTTGTACAAGATGTTCCGCGCCGTGATTCTGGACGCGGTGATCGCCAGGGTGGTCGACGTCGTCTTCGGAGAAGGGCAGCCGCCGGACTACTTTGTCAATTTTGTGGCGCCGGCCGTCGCCATCCTGGTCGTGCTCCTCTGCCTCTATGTGTTGGGAATGTTCCTGCATTCGCGGATTCACCGCATGATCGACTGGATCGTGCTCCACGTGCCGGGCGTCACGGTGATCTATGCTGCCGTCCGCAAGATGTTTGCAACGCTGCACCGGCAACGCGAGGCGGAGAAATTCCAGCGAGTGGTGTTGGTCGCGTTTCCCCACCCCGGCATGCGCGTACCAGCCTTTGTGACGTCTTCCTGCCGAGACATTGCCACCGGCAAGACGATCTTATGCATCTACGTCCCGACCACGCCGGTGCCGACGTCCGGCTACATGCTGATGTTGCCCGAAGAGGAAGTGACCGAGATTTCCTGGTCGTTGGACGAGACGCTCCAGGCGATCATGTCCGGCGGCATTTCCGTGCCGGAACAGGTCGAATATTATCCAGCGCCCTCTCAGGGATAGCCGGCACGGTCGTCGCCGTTCGCCATCGCGAACTTAGCGAGCAAAGCTGCAGGGAGGTACGGCGATCACGGCCCCAATGCGCCGGAAATTGTTCGGGCATGCCGTGCAGGCCGGAATCCGCCTGACCGGCGGGAATTGTCATGCCCAGCATGACCTACGGAACATAGGAACAAGGCACCCGCGGAACGACCGAACCGCTTACGCTTGCCGGTCGCCTGGTCGTGCGTGGCGGGGCTTGAAGACGGCGACGCCCAGCGGTGGCAGGTTGATATTGAGGGCGTAGGGACGCATGTGGGTCCCCGGTTGAACCGCCTCGACGCCCGGGTGGGTGCCGACATTGGTGCCGCCGTAGTGCTCCGAGTCGCTGTTGAAGACCTCCTCGTACCAGCCACCCTGCGGGACGCCGACCTGGTACCCAGCGCGGACGACCGGCGTAAAGTTGCAGCAGACGAGCAGAAAATCGTTCGGGTCGTCTGCCTTGCGGAGGTAGCTCAGGATGCTGTCGTTCCCGTTTTCGCAGTCAACCCACTCGAAACCGCTCCCGTCAAAGTCATGTTGGTAAAGGGCCGGCTCGCGTTGGTACAGGCCGTTCAGGTCCGCGATCAACTGCTTGACCCCGCCGTGGGTCTCCCATTGCAACAGATCCCATTGCAGATTGGAGTCGCAGTTCCATTCGTTCCATTGCCCGAACTCGCTACCCATGAAGAGCAACTTCTTGCCGGGGTGCGTCCACATGTAGGAGAACAGGAGCCGCAGGTTGGCGAACTTTTGCCACAGGTCACCCGGCATCTGGTCCAGTAACGAACGTTTGCCGTGCACGACCTCGTCATGCGACAGTGGCAGGGCGAAGTTCTCGGTGAAGGCGTAAATCAGGCTGAACGTCAGTTCGTCGTGATGGTGCCGGCGGTGGATGGGGTCGAGTTTCATGAAGCGGAGCGTGTCATTCATCCAGCCCATGTTCCACTTGATGCTGAAGCCGAGCCCGCCGACGTCGGTCGGGTGCGAGACTCCACCCCAGGAGGTCGATTCTTCGGCGATGGTGAGAATCCCAGGGTGCTTGGCGTGTGTCTGGCGATTGAACTCGCGCAGCAGCTCGACGGCCGGAATGCATTCGCGGCCGCCGTGTTCGTTGGGAACCCATTCGCCATCCTCGCGGCTGTAGTCGAGGTACAGCATCGAGGCGACCGCATCGACGCGCAGGCCGTCGATGTGATAGCGGTCCAGCCAGAAGAGGGCGTTGGAGATGAGGAAATTCCGCACTTCGTTGCGGCCATAATTGAAGATCATGGTCCCCCAGTCCGGATGCTCCCCCTGGCGCGGGTCGGCATGCTCGTAAAGGGCCGTCCCGTCGAATTGCCGCAGCCCGTGCTGGTCCTTGGGGAAGTGCGCCGGGACCCAATCCAGAATCACGCCGATGCCATTCTGATGGCAGTAGTCGACGAAATACATGAAGTCTTCCGGCGTCCCGTAACGGCTCGTGACCGCGAAGTAGCCCAGGGTCTGATAGCCCCAGCTCCCCGTGTAAGGATGTTCGCTGATCGGTAGCAGCTCGATATGCGTAAACTGCATCTCCTGACAGTACTTGACCAACTGATGGGCGAGCTCGCGATAATTCAGCCAGCCGTGCAGCCGATCGTCCTGGCGCCGCCAACTGCCCAGGTGGACTTCGTAAATCGAGATCGGCCGATTGAGCTGGTCGTCCGCCTGCCGCCGCTGCAGCCAGTCGGCATCGTTCCACTGGTAACGTTGCAGGTCCGCCACGATCGACGCGGTTCGGGGTGGCAGTTCGGTCGCGAACCCATACGGGTCCGCCTTGTCGATGTATTCGCCGGTCGCTGTCTGTACCTTGTATTTATAGATCTCGCCCACGTTGAGCCCTGGGATGAAAATCTCCCAGATACCGCAGGGAATATGCTTTCGCATGGCGTGAGTGCGGCTGTCCCAGTTGTTGAAATTGCCGACCACCGAGACGTTCTGTGCATTCGGTGCCCAGACGGCGAAGTTGACGCCCGTTACGCCATCGACCGACCTCGGCTGGGCGCCCAGCTTCCGGTAGGCGTCGTAGTGGGTTCCTTCCCCGATCAGATGGAAGTCAAAGTCCGTCAACAGCGAATCGAAATTGTACGGATCGTGCATCGTGGTCGTTTTACCCATGGCATCGGCAACGGTTAGCTGATAGTGAAAGGGTTGGTCACTCTCGGACGTCGGGCAGACCGATTCGTAAAGCCCGGCCGGATGGATGCGGCGCATCGGCCGCCTGGTTTGATGCGTCGGATCAACAAGCCACACACGGCTGGAATTGGGGAAAAAGGCGCGAACGGCCACAGCAGTGCGGCCCCGAGTTTCAATCTTGTGAGGTCCCAGCAGGGCGGCCGGATCCTGCAGCCGCCCTTCGACCAACGCGCCAATGTTTTCCAACGAAGCTTCGGTACGCACTCCATCCCTCCGTGCGGTCGCAATGCACCGCATCGCCTTGTCCCTAAGGTAAACGAAACACCGATCCGATCGTACCCGTCGTCAACCAGCGGCCGACCGCGACCATCCCGTGCGACCCGATTGGCGTCGGCCGTTCGCTGCGAGTAAAATTCGGGCTAATTCAGGCGAGCGGAGAGGGGCGCCCCACGCTGGTGGGGTCAATTCCTGGGCCCTCCCGAATCGGAGTCTTTATCGGGAAATGTCACCTAGATTCGCCAGCTTATCTTAGTCGATATCTCGAGCCGCCGGATGAATGGAACCTTCGAATTCCGCGTGTTGCTTTATTATCTCGGAGCAATCTATTTCTTCCCCGCCATGTACTGGCGAAAACCGCGCCATTCGCCGCCGGTGGTGGGGGTGCCGAGCTCGCGGCAGATCTGGATCCGGCGGATCGCCACAATCCTTTGCGTCGTACCGATCGCCTATTACGTACTGGATGGCCCCTGGTCCTGGCACACCACCTTGGGAATCCCCATTCTGCTGCGGTGGAGCACGGCAATACCGGCCACCCTGTCCATTTTGTTGATGATCTGGGCCTCGCGGCAGATTGTGATCGAACCCGAGCTGTGGACGTTGGAGGAATCACCGCTGCCGGAATCACCGCTGCCGGGATCACCACAGGAGAAGCCGCTGGCTCCGTGGACGTTCATTCACATGGGGCCGTATGCCGCGATCCGTCATCCACTGCTCCTGGCCAGTTCCGTGTTCTTTCTCTCCCTGGCGTTCCTCTCAGACAACGGCTTCATTGTGGTCGCCGTGATTCTCGCCGCGCTGCTCGTCCGGCTGGGACTGGTCCCGGCTGTGGAGGCCGACATGGAGCGGCAGTTTGGCTCCGCGTACGCCGCCTACCGAGCACAGACCGGCGTCTACTTGCCACACTTGGGGCAACTTCCACAGGCCGAGTATACGGTGCCCCGCCGATTCGGCCTGTTTCCCGTTCTCGCGCTAACCACCATCTTTGCGATCTTGTTTGGCGGCCTGAACTACATGCACGCCCCGCCGCTGGTTTACATGTTCGTTTCGACTGAGATCTCCGCCATCTGCATCGTGCAGATTTTGTTCGGTTCCACGGCCCGCAGTGCGTCAGCCATTATCGGAGCCATCCTGTTGCCGTTCTGGGTCGCGATCTCGTTTGTCGGCGAGCTCGGAAAGGCGAACCTGCTGCTGTTGATCGTGGGCGGAGTTGCCCTGATGCCGCCTGGAGCCGTCCTGGGGTACTTCATCGGGACGTTGGCGGCCGGTTTCTTCCTGGCCATGGACCTGCTCGAACCCTACCTGCCCGGTGCCAAAGCGGCCCACCTCGATCCGCTGGCGACGAAATCCGAGCAGTCGTCGAACTGATGCGCACGCCGGCGCCGCAGGAGGCGAGCGGCTTGGCACGATCGAGAATTCGGTGGCGCGCACCTGCCGGTTGGGGCAGCTTTCAACGCAACCGGGGCTAACGCCCAACGGCTAATGCATGAGGCGGGTTCGTCCGCGCCGTTGACCGCTCAAACCTGTCACTTCTGTAAGCCGAACCTGATACAAGCCTGCTAGTCGGGCACCCTGCCAGCATCTAAACTTCGCCCACGAGAGGCGCCGGTTCGCCCGGTGTCCGCGGCAACCAACCGGCCCGGCGAGGCACGTGCACTCGTCGGGCCTCCAAGAAGCAGAAGCCAAGATGTCCATGGAAAACGTAAGAATCTGGCCTGGAAACCCCTACCCGTTGGGTGCGACCTGGGACGGTGCTGGCGTCAACTTCGCCATTTACTCGGAACATGCCACCAAGGTCGAGCTCTGTTTGTTCGATTCGGTCCGCGCCAAGACCGAGACCGTGCGGGTCACGTTGCCCGAACAGACCGACATGGTCTGGCACGGCTACTTGCCGGACATTATTCCCGGTCAAATGTACGGGTTTCGGGTCCACGGCCCCTACGACCCCAAAGCGGGGCACCGTTTTAACCCCAACAAGGTGCTCCTCGATCCTTACGCCAAGGCGATCGCCCGCGTGGTCAACTGGTCGGACTCGATGTTCGGCTACCGGATCGGTGACAAAGGGGGAGATCTCTCCTTTGACGACCGTGACAACGCCGCTTCCGCACCGCTCGGCGCCGTCGTCGATTCCGCATTCACCTGGGGCGAGGATCGGCGCCCCAATACGCCCTGGCATGAAACGGTCATCTACGAATTGCACGTGAAGGGCTTCACCAAGCTCAACCCGCACGTCCCCAAGAAGTCGCGCGGCACGTATGCCGGGCTGGCGTCGGAGGGGGCCATCACCTACCTCAAGGACCTGGGGGTCACGGCGGTCGAACTGATGCCCGTGCACTGCCACCTCAACGACCGTCACCTGGTCGAAAAGAAGCTCAAGAACTACTGGGGGTACAACACCCTCTCGTTTTTCGCGCCCGATCCGCGTTACTCATCGACCGGATCGGCCCGAGAATCGGTGTACGAGTTCAAACGCATGGTGCGGTTGCTCCATCGGGCGAACATCGAAGTCATCCTGGACGTGGTCTACAACCATACCGCTGAAGGCAACGAGAAGGGGCCCACGATCTCCCTGCGGGGCATCGACAATGCCGCCTATTACCGCTTGACCCATGAAAATCGCCGCTACTACATGGATTACACGGGCTGCGGTAATACGCTCAACATGCTTTCTCCCCGCGTGCTGCAGTTGATCATGGACAGCCTGCGGTACTGGGTCCAGGAGATGCACGTCGACGGCTTTCGCTTCGATCTGGCCAGCGCGTTGGCTCGTGAACTGCACGCCGTTGATCGCCTGGGGGCATTCTTTGACATCATGTGCCAGGATCCCATCTTGTCACAGGTCAAGCTGATTGCCGAGCCTTGGGATTTGGGCGAAGGGGGCTATCAGGTCGGCAATTTTCCGACCGGCTGGACCGAATGGAACGGCATGTACCGCGATTGCATGCGCAGCTTCTGGCGGGGAGACGGCAGCACCGTGTCGGAAGTCGCTTCCCGCTTCTCCGGGAGTAGCGATCTGTACGAGCACAGCGGTCGTCGCCCGTATGCGAGTATCAACTTTATCACGGCGCACGACGGCTTCACGTTGCATGACCTGGTCAGCTACAACAACAAACACAACGAGGCCAACAAGGAGCATGGTCGCGACGGCGAGGATCACAACCGGAGCTGGAATTGCGGTGCCGAGGGAGCGACCAATGATCCCGACGTGATTGCCCGCCGCAACAAGCAAAAACGAAACTTCCTGGCCACGCTACTGCTCTCCCAAGGCGTGCCGATGCTCTGCGCGGGAGACGAATTCGGCCGGACGCAGCGTGGCAACAACAACGCCTATTGCCAGGATAACAAGATCAGTTGGCTGAATTGGGATTGGACGCCGGAGCAACAGGACCTGCACGATTTCGTGCGACGGCTGATCCGCCTGCGGGCCGAACAGCCGGTGCTCCGGCGGCGGCAGTTCTTCCAGGGACGGCCAATTCGGGGCCACCAGGTGAAAGACATTTCCTGGCTCGAACCCTCCGGTCAGGAGATGACCGACGCCGCCTGGAACGCCGACTTCGTCCGCTGCCTGGGAATGCTGCTCGCCGGGGATCAGATCGACGAAACCGACGAACGGGGAAACCGGATTGTCGGCGACACGTTGCTGCTCCTGTTGAATGCCCACCATGAATCGATCCCGTTTACGCTGCCCCAGCATCAGACCGGTTGGTGGGACCTGATTCTGGACACTGCCAACAGCGCCGTCGACGATCTCCTGTACCAAGTCGGCCAGGTTTACGAACTGGCCGACCGGTCGCTCGCCGTCTTCCGTTTCTGCCACGAGAACGTCACCCGCAGCGAGCGCGCGATGGAGTCGGAACCTGTTGAGTCCGGCGCATCGGCCGGTCATTCATGACCGAAGTTCCGGTTTGCACAGCAATCAGCGGCACCTTGGCGAACTCCCGAAGGCTCAGGTCTCCCCCATCGATGCAGCAATCTGCCGAGCTTTCTCCAGAGCTTCGGCAGGCTCGGAGATAGCGCCTTCGAGCTGAGCGTCGCGGACCGCTTCCAGGATGGTGCGAAAGTGCGGGCCTGGCCTCAGACCGGCTGCCTTGAGTTGATCACCGGTCACCAGCGGCGGCGGATTCCATTGCTCGGCAGGCAGCGCCAGCTTCGCTCGACAAAACTGCGGGCCCGCCGCCTCGCCGTCCGCGATATTGCAGACAGCTTGCACGTAGGCCAGCATCTCCTGGATCCGCGCATGTGTCAGGACACGCTGCACCTCCGGCCAGGGGAGCCGGTCCGCGTAACGCAACAACCACTCGTGCCGCAGGCAAAGCAAGACCCCCGCCGTCTCGTCGTTGGACAACCGCCAGCGGCGGCAAATGGCGTTGACGACCTGTGTGTTGACGAGCGGAGGCTGGGGAGGCGCCGCGTTGGCGGGGGCCGCGGCGATGTCTTCCTCCGAGCGATCATCGTTGGTGAGGACGGCGTCACGGAGCAAGACGGCCAGGGCGGCAGAGAACGACGGCTGATCCAACGCGTCCAGCATCAACAGGGTCCGGTCCGTCGGACCTCCCGGCGGACCAAAACCTTTCGTTTCTCCGGCCACGACCACTTCCGGCAAGACGATCGGCAACAGCCGAGACTCCGCCAGGAGTTCGATTGCCTTCCGGCGCGAGCCGTGCACCAGCATCCGGCGCATCTCCGCGGCAATCCGTTCGGCACTGACGACCAGCAAATCGCCCGCGTGTTCCTGGAGGGCAGCGAACGTGCGGGCTTCGATGTGAAAACCATAGGTGGCTGCGAAGCGGACGGCCCGCAGCATGCGCAACTTGTCCTCGGCGAACCGCTCATGCGGATTGCCGATCGCTCGGATAACCCGATGCTCCAGGTCTTCGCCCCCGCCGACGTAGTCGATGTCCTCTCCGGTCAGCGGGTCGTGGAAAATGCCGTTGATCGTAAAATCCCGGCGCTGCGCATCTTCGACCGGTGAACTGAAGGTGACATGGTCAGGCCGTCTGCCGTCCGAGTAGCCGGCGTCGCGGCGGAACGTCGCCACCTCGACCTGGCCCTGTTGCCCGTTTCCCAGGACCGTGATCACGCCGAAAGAAACGCCGATTTCGATCGTCCGTCGTCGGCCGAACGTCTCCCGAATCTGGTCCGGCGTTGCCGTCGTCGCCACGTCGTAGTCTTTCGGCTCGAACCCCAACCGCTGGTCACGCACACAGCCCCCGGCCCACAATGCCTGGTATCCGGCAGCGCGGAGTGTTCGAACGACGGAGATGGCAAACTCGCGGTCTGGTTTCAAGGCATTCACGAAGCTTGTGATCCAGGCGTGGGCGGCAAGGGCTGCCGCAGGCGGACGATCCAACCTGGCTGCAACCTACCCGCTGCGCGGTCGTTCTGAAAGCCGCCTGCCGGCATGCCCGGTCACTCCGGTGGAGAGCCTGGCCCGGATGATTCATGAACGAACCGCCATTCAGTGCAAGTCACTGTTGCGCAATTGTTTGTGGTGACCCTACCCAAAGCGCCGTGCATATCAGCAGGCACGCGTTAACGTCCGGTTTGCTCGGCGATCGACGGAACCGGGGCTGACACCCCACGGCTGATGAATCATCCCGGCTCGCCACGCACACACATGGCGCTACCTGGACAAACGGGCCGCTCAAGACTAGCGTGCTTGTGGGGCCGAGGTCGTTCATCTTGGGTCGAGGCTTGGCGACCAACGGAAGCGAACCAGCAGAGTAAGCACCGTCCGCAGGACCGATTCGATGACCAATTTGCCCAGTGAAGTGGATGTCCACTTCGTCAAGTCGCTCCTTGACCAGCAGGAACCGTTTCTCCTCTTGGATTGTCGCGAGACCGACGAATACGAGCTGGTGCGGATCGAGGGATCGACACTGTTGCCAATGTCTGAGCTGGCGGTTCGCGTCGGCGAACTGCGCGAGCACATTGATCGGCGGATCGTCGTCTATTGCCATCACGGCGGTCGCAGCCATCAAGTGACCCAATGGCTGAGACAGCAGGGATTTTCCCACACGCAGAACATGGCGGGCGGTATCGATTGCTGGTCGACCGAGATCGATCCCGGCCTGCCCCGGTATTAGTCTGCGTGGCGGCGCGCCCTGCACCGTGGAAATCGGACCATCTGAACGCGGGGAATTTATCGACGGCTGCGCGGCAAATGAGCCTTCGGCAAGCAATACGCGGCCGAGAAATCTGCGGACTCCCGTGGTCGTCCTGGTCCATTCACTGCGCAAGTATCAATAGAATCTTGAATTCCCCCGTTGACTCTCCACCTACTGGAGGCCGTACGATGTGCTGAGCAGCAAATCAAGGCACCTTCCGCCCAAGGAATTGCGTTTTGTTCAGCATCGGCGAGTTCTCCAAGATCACCAGCCTGCCCGTAAAAACACTACGTTTTTACCACGAGCAAGGCGTGTTGGAACCGACGCATGTCGATGTCCAAACCGGCTATCGCTACTACGCCGCGAACAAGATCGAGACCGCTCGGATCATCACGCAACTCCGCAAACTCGACTTTCCGCTCGGCGACATCGTCGACATTCTCCGTTGCCGCGAGGAGGAAGAGGAGGGCGAGGACGGAGACATCCTGGCCTATTTCGAGCGGCACCTGCAATCCATGCAGGAAAAGGTTCGTCATTACCGGGAGATCGACCGAACACTTCAACAGATCATCGCAGAACAACGGGAGGCCCAGGTTGCCATGAAGACGACAAGCTACGAAGTTGAGGAGAAGGCCATTGACTCAATGCTGATCGCTGCCGTTCGTATCAAGGGACGCTACAGCGACTGCGGCCAGGGATTTTCCCGGATCGGGCGACAGTTCGGGCGCTACCTGTGCGGCAAACCATTCCTGCTGCACCATGATGCCGAGTACAAAGAAGAGGACGCGGATTTTGAAGCCTGCATGCCCATCCGGCAGGGCACAAGCAAGAACGGCATCGAAGTCCGCGAGCTGGCAGGCGGGCGAGGAATGGCTCTGCTTCACCAGGGTCCCTACGACGAACTCGGCCGGTCCTACGAGAAACTGCTCGCCCATCTCAAGGAGCAGGCGTTCGAGTTCGTGATGCCGACTCGCGAAGTCTATCTCAAGGGACCTGGGATGATTTTCAAGGGCAACCCCAGGAAGTACCTCACAGAAATCCAGATGCTGGTCAAGGAGTAGCGGCTACGCGCGGGTCGGTCACCTGCGAAACGCGTCACGGTTCACGTCGGACCGTTCCGCAGCCCGGGCGGTGATCCGCAGTTTTCGGCAACAAACCGGACTGCACCTGAACTCGGCAAGTCCCGCGTTGCCGGGCGTTCCCCTGACTTCGCAGGGACCCTGCATCACAATCACGGTTTCTTTTCTGCATCGACCAGCGCGTCGGCAAAGGCCTGCGCGCCTCCCACAACGGGGAGACGCAGGGTCGTCGCGTCCAAGGCGACCGACACCTCGGTTCCGGGATCAGGTCGCAAGGTGAAGTCGCGATCACTGGAGAAGATCATTAAACCGATCTGCTGTCCCTTCGGGATCACCTGGTCGTCAGGCTGCAAGTCGAACTCCATCTCGTAAAACTTGCCCGGCACGAGCGGCTCACTTTCCGTCAGCGAGCGGTAGTTTTGCGGATCGGCCCAACCCCGAGTGATGAGATTGTCCGTGATTTTGGCTCGAGCCGACTCATTCCACGGCAACGACACGAGCCAAACCGACAGATTGGCCGCCGGCTTGTTGCTGGCCACCTTGATCGAAATCCTGGGTGTGCCGGAGATGTGAATCGGCTGCTCGAGACGAGGCGTGACGAACATCAGCCGGTGGTCCGTCCACTCGGCCTGCGCCAGGGCGGCACCGCTGAAAGAGAAATTGTCCTTCAGCGTCTCCGTGCCCTGCCGAGGCGGCCGGTCCGTCGTCAGGGCGCCGCGCTGCGGCGAGCCGGCTTCGAGGTGAAATGTAACGGGCGCGGCGGCCGGGTGCGGATAGTCTTCGTACGACGTCGGTTTGTCGCGCGGGTCCTTTTCGCGCACGATCCAGGACCGCGGATCGTCTTCGACACCATTCTCGACCCCATGCAGATAACGGGTGAACCAACGGTTCATCATCTTCATGGGAGGAGGTCCGCCATGTCCGCCCTGGTGAAAGAAGATCTGCGTCGGAATCCCCTTCTCCTTCAGCGCTGCATAGATGCGGACGCTATGTTCGGGAACGACGTTCCAATCGTTGAAAGCGTGGGCCATCAAAACCGCGGCCCGCAACGGCTCCAACTGATTCAGGTAGTCGCGCCCGGCCCAGAAGTCGTTATAGTCGCCTGATTCTCGATCAAATCCCGCCGCCATCTCCGCGTCTCGGATTTGGGAATCGCAGTATTCGCGTCTGGCTTCCTCGCCGCTATGGATGTAGTCGTACAGGTAGTCGATGTCTTCACCCAAGAACCCGTACGGATGACGTACCAACCCGTTCGAACGGTAATAGTGATAGTACGAAGTGTTCGGCGCGATCGGGATGATCGCTTCCAACCCCTTGACACCCGTCGTGGCGGCTGCCAGCGGGATTGTGCCGTTATACGACGTCCCTGTCATGCCGACCTTTCCCGTGCACCAATCGGCAACGACCCGTTTCTGGCCATCGGGCGTGGTGAACCCGGCCGCACGACCGCACAGCCAATCGACGACCGCCTTCGGCGCCAGCGACTCGTTCTTTCCGCCCACCGTGGGGCAGCCCTGCGACAGCCCCGTGCCAGGTGACGAAGAATGGACGACGACGTAGCCCCGTGATACCCAGTCCTTGAGGTGGGACTTCGAGATGATGGGCCGCATCCCTTTACGTTTGACGGCCGGCACGTGCGTCCGCTCGGGCGGAGACGCGCCCAGTTCGTGGCGAGGGTCCCAGAAGAACTCACGCCCTTTGGCACCCGTCCCGGCAAAGTAGGGACTGGAAACATAGACCGCCGGCAGCTTCAGTCCCTCGCTGGCCGTTTGTCGGGGCCGAGTCACCGCGACATGCATCCGGTCCAACCGGTCGTCTCCGTCCGAATCAAACTCGGTCTCGACCCACAAGTCATGGCGAATCCAATAGTCGGGATCCGCAAAC
The DNA here is from genome assembly GCA_030430075.1 of bacterium. GTDB lineage: Bacteria > Planctomycetota > Planctomycetia > Pirellulales > Pirellulaceae > ARS98. The sequence goes on along the minus strand of JAUIGN010000006.1, from coordinate 331,450 downwards.
GCCTTGACGACCTGGGCTTCTCCATCCTTGAAGACCGGCTTGGCCGGCTCTTGGCCGGTCGTGATCGGACCGCTCCCCAGCACGGTTCCGACCAGGAATACGAAACGGCAAAACAAGCGTACCAACGGTGGACGAGCCTTCATGAAGTTATTCCTTGCGTTGCGCAGTCGTTGTCGGTTTTCGCGATGGACGTTCCGGCCCCCCGCCGCCGAGCGCCTTCGAAACAGGGGCGGATAGCAATCGGCCGGGATGCCTCCGATCGGCAACCAACCCGCTCAACGGCCGAAACCTGTCATGCCCAATTCAAGATCACCTTGCCCGACTTGCCCGACATCATGACCTCGAACCCGTGCTCGAAGTCCGTGTAGTCGAATCGGTGTGTAATGACGGGAGACAGGTCGAGACCGCTTTGGATAAAGACCGTCATCATGTACCACGTTTCGTACATTTCGCGACCGTAAATCCCCTTGATGGTCAGCATGTTGAAGACCACCGTATTCCAGTCGATGGCGATCTCCTCGGAGGGGATGCCGAGCATGGCGATTTTTCCTCCGTGGCACATCTGGTCGATCATCTCGCGAAACGCGGCTGGGTTGCCGGACATCTCGAGCCCAACGTCAAAGCCCTCCACCATTCCCAACTCGCGCTGCACGTCCGCGATGCTTTCCGAGCGTACATCGACGGCACGCGTCGCGCCCATTTTCTTGGCCAGTTCCAGCCGCCAGGGATTCACATCGGTCACGACCACGTAGCGCGCGCCGGCGTGCCTGGTGACGGCGGCCGCCATGCAACCGATTGGGCCTGCGCCGGTAATCAGCACGTCCTCGCCCAGCACCGGAAACGACAGCGCGGTATGAACGGCATTCCCGAACGGATCAAAGATCGAGGCAACGTCACGATCGATCGATCCGTCGTGGTGCCAGACGTTGGTCATCGGCAACGACAGGTACTCGGCAAAGGCCCCCGGCCGGTTGACGCCCACCCCTTTCGTGTCGGCGCAAAGGTGTCGGCGTCCGGCGAGGCAGTTGCGGCAGCGGCCGCAGACGACGTGCCCTTCACCGCTGACAATATCCCCGGCGCGAAAATCCGAGACGTTGCTCCCAACCTCGACAATCTCACCGACAAACTCATGGCCGACGACCATCGGCACGGGAATCGTGGCTTGCGCCCAGGCATCCCACTTGTAGATATGCACATCCGTGCCGCAAATACCGGTACGATCGACCTTGATCAGCACGTCGTTGATGCCAATTTCCGGTTCCGGCACATCCTCCAACCACAAGCCCGGTTTCGCTTCTCGTTTGACAAGTGCTTTCATGACAATCTTCTTCGTCTCGCTCGTTCGATCGGGCCGTCATTCGTTGCGCGACGGCAGCGGCACAAGGCCACGTTCGCACGGCAAATGGCGACCATCATGACAGGTTGGTTGTGGCAGCATCCTGACTCGTGCTGTGTCTCGCTGGCGGTCTTGGCGACGTCTCTGTGACGGGCCGCACCGTCTGGGACTCGGCCTCGCCGGCGACCACCCTCAAGGCTGCGGCTTGCCCGGCCACTGGTCCCACCATTGCTGGAAGAGCTGCAGTTGGGTTTCCGCATACTTCTGCTGGCTCGCCGTCAGCGTGTCCGTCGCGTTAAAGTGCAATTCGTAGTTCGAGTCGCCCAGCAACACGAGCAAGTACTTGTAGAAGAGAACCAGATCGGGACCTTCATCAAATCCTGACAGGACCGCCAGGGCGTCACCCAGTTCTCCCGCCAGTTGCCGAGCTTCTGGATCGCCCGCCGCCGCGCGGCGACAGAGGGCGATCAGATGGAGCACTTCGCGGGGCAGGCAGTTGCCGATTCCCGTAATCGCGCCGACGGCTCCGCAACGCACGAACCCGTGCACAACCTGGGTATCAACGCCCGCCAACAGGAGCAGATCCTCGCTGGCGCTGGTAATGTGTTCGGCGGCGTAGCTAAGCGAATCCGCACCGCCGAATTCCTTGAACCCGACCAGGTTAGGAAATTCTTCGCGGAGGTCAAAGAACAACTCGGCCTTGGTCTCGAATCCATAGTAGGGGCTGTTGTAGATAACGGCCGGCAATTCGGGAGCCGCGGACAGCACACCTGCAAAGTGATGCCGCTGGGCGGCGTGCGACGTGCCGCGGGACAACACGCGGGGGATCACCATCAAGCCGCTGGCACCCACCTGTTGGGCATGGGCTGCGTGTGCCGCGGCCACTGCCGGATTCTGCGCGCCCGTGCCGACCACCACGGGAATCCCGGCGTCGACCAGGTGGCGGACACCCGTCTGCCGCTGTTCGTCGGTCAGCAGGGGCCAATCACCCATCGAACCGCAATACACCACGCCGCTCATGCCCAGGTCAACCAGTTCCCGCGCCTTGCGGACCAGCACCTCGTAGTTGGGTGTGCGGTCCGGCAGGCAGGGGGTCATGATTGCCGGAATACAGCCGGCAAAAATCTCTGAGTTCATCGTCTCCGATCCTTAGCAAAGTGCCGACCACCCTTCCGAGGCTGCCCGGTCGTGGTCCTGTCGTCCGCAGCGCCATGGCCATCGTCAAGATACGCCAGCGCCGCTCTCCCCGCAACGGACCCCGAACCCCAATCGATCCTGTGGTTGCGGGCCCCGGCTTGGACCGGTGGTCGCGCGCGATCAGCCCTTCAATTTCCGCCGGAGAATGTGTCATCCACGACCTCATTGTGCCGCCACCGGTGAACAGCGAACGCGATTTGTCCGTGTTCCCGCAGGCGTTGCGGCCGCAACGACGGGCCGGCCGGCTGCAGGTCGCGACCGCGCCGGCCTTCCACCGCCACGTCAACGGCACGTCGGCCCCGTTTGCTTGTGGCTGAGAAATTCACTGGGTACGATGTCGCGGCAAGCGGCTCTGTCGCGAATCACGAGATGACGACCGGTTCCTGCCACCGCGCCATCGTCGTGCCGCCGGGCAACCGGGGCCGCTCTTGTGGCGGGAAGCGACATCCATCGTCCGGACGGCCCACATGGCGGAGCAACAACACCAGCAACCCGATCGACTTGAACATCACGGCGCGCCAGCGACCGGAGTGCGTTGGCTGGTGCTTGCGATGGTCGCCTTTGGGTCAGCCGCTGCCTACTTGACCCGTCACTGCATTTCGGCCGCCAACACGGCGATCCAGGCCGACCTGCGTTTTGATGATGCTCAAATGGGGCAACTGATGAGCGCCTTTGCGATCGGGTATCTGCTTTGCCAGGTACCTGCCGGCTGGCTCGGCAATCGCTGGGGAACCCGGCTGGCGTTTACGCTGCTGAGCATCCTCTGGTCACTATCCAACCTCTGGACAGCCGTCGGTTCGACATTCCATCTACTGTGGGCTTCACGTTTCTCGCTGGGATCGTTCCAGGCAGGACTGGTGCCCGTTTCCGCCAAGATCGTCCGCGACTGGATGCCCGCTCGAACCCACGGGATCAGCAGCGCCGCCATCACGGCGGCAATGTCTGTCGGGGGCGCCTTTGCGATGTGGCTGACAGGTCGCCTGCTGGATGGCGAACTGGGGTGGAGAACCCTATTCGCCGCGTATTCACTTTTGGGCGTCGCCTGGTCAATCGGCTTCTGCTGCTACTTTCGCACTTTTCCGCGCGACCATCCGCAGGTCAATGACGCGGAACGAAACCTGATCGACGCGAACCGCCAGGATCGAAGCAGCCTTGACCGGTCCGCCGCGCCATCGAAGGGACCGTCTCTCGTCTTGTTGCTGACGAATACCAGTATGTGGGGCATCTGCGGACAAGCCTTTTTCCGCGCAGCCGGTTACGGCTTCTTCGTTACCTGGTTCTTTGCGTTCCTGGAATACGCCTACGGGATCTCGAAGGCCGAGGCGGGTGCCCTGAACAGTCTGCCGCTGGCGGGAATGGTCATCGGAAGCCTTTCCGGGGGCCTGCTGGTGGACGGCATTCTGAGAGCGACCAACAGTCGTTGGCTCAGCCGCACCGGAACCGCCCTGGTCTCGTTGACCTTCAGCGGGCTGCTGACCGCGGTTTCCGCCTGGACCGGCTCCGCCGCCCAACTGTCCATCGTTATTGCATTGGGCACCCTGTTCTCGGGACTGGGAGCCCCGGCTGCCTGGGCCGCGACGATCGACATCGGTGGACGACAAACGGCGGTCGTCATGGGAGTCATGAACATGGCGGGTTGCCTGGCGGCCGTGATCCTGCCCACGCTCCTGGGGACGTGGTTCGGCCAGATCCGTGAATCGGGCGGAGACTGGGCTCCGGTCATCTACCTGCACGCCGGCTTTTATTTCGCCGGCGCGATCTGCTGGCTATTCGTCAATCCCAATCACGCCGTGGATCCGTCCGCCTCCATGTCGGCCCAACGCACCTAATCGGAAAAGGATCCCAACGAGGCAGAGCCTCGAACCAATTGCGAGCTGACGCTCGCCACAGGACAACCCGCTCCCGCTGGTCGCTGGAAACTTGACGCAAAATGAACGATCTCGCCCCATAAGCAAGCAAACCCCTCATGCTATTTGACACGCACACCAACCTGATGTGGTATCCGGACCATCTGTCGGACGAGTTCGTCGAGTTCGCCTGGGAGGCCAAGCGAGCCAAGATGAGGCTCTCGAAGGATGTTTACTTCGCCGACAGCGAAAGCCATCAGGCAAACGCCTTCGATTCCAAACCCGAGCAACTCCTGGAAGCTTCGCAGGGTGTTGACCGCGTAATCGTGTTTGGGATCAAGGCACCGTTCACCGGGATCAATTGCGACCAGGAACTGATCGCCTCATTTGTCGCCGAACATGCCGACAAGTTCATCGGCTGGTGTTCCGTCGACCCGAATGATGCCGACTGTGTCGAGCAGTTGGAACACTACGTCACGCGGCTCGGTCTGCGCGGACTGAAGTGCTCGCCTATCTACCAGAACTGGGACCCGCAGGACCCGCGACATCTCCCCTTGTTTCGCAAGGCCGAGTCGCTGGGGATTCCCGTCAATATCCACCAAGGCACGTCGTTCGTGCGGACGGGGCCGCTGAAGTACGCCAATCCAATCCAATTGGAAGACATCGCCGTGGCCTGTCCCGACCTCCGCATCGTGATCAGCCACATGGGGCACCCCTGGGAGGACGAGTGCGTTGTCTTGATCCGCAAACACCCCAACCTGTACACCAATATCTCGGCCCTCCACTATCGCCCGCTCAGGCACTATCAGGCCTTCAACACGGCCATCGAGTATGGCGTCGAGCACAAACTGATTTTCGGCTCGGACTTTCCCTCGGCAACCGCGGCCCAGGTCATCGCCGGGCAACGCAAGATAAACGACGTCATCGCAGGGACCAATCTTCCCCGCATCCCCGGCGAAGTGATTGAGCGGATCATCTACGAGAACTGGAAGGCGTTTCTGCCAGAGTACACCTGACGAAGGTTCACGTTGTGCGCGTCGCTTCGTAATTCCTCCCCGGCTGCTGCAGACAGTCCAACCACTATGTATGTTCGATCATCCTTGAGAAGGAGTCACGCCATGCCCGCCCGCCGGCCCGTTCCACAGTTGCCATCACTCGCCTGCTCGGCACGGGCGTCCGCCACGGCCATTCGCCACCTGCCATACTGCCGGTCGCCCTTGATTACCCTGATCTGCGTGCTCTACCCGTTGTTCGCCGTGCCGGCCCCTGCGGCCGACTACGAATGGGTCAAGGTCACGATGAAGGCGCCCTTTGCCCCACGCGACGGCGCCGGCGCACTCTCCTTCCAAGGCCAGATGTGGTTGATCGGCGGCTGGAATCCGAGTGCGGCCCAGCGCGCATTCTTTCCTCGAATTTGCAACAACGAAGTGTGGAATTCGACCGACGGAGCCGACTGGTCGCTGGTCAAACCCAATTCGTTCGAAGATCAGTCGTTTGACCCGCTCGCGGATTGGGAAGGACGGCACACGGCCGGCTACGCGGTGTTTCGCGACCGGATGTGGATCGTCGGCGGAGATGTCAATCAAGGGCACTATCAGAACGACGTCTGGAACTCCTCGGATGGCAAGCACTGGAAACGGGTCAATCCCGAGGCACCCGTTCCGTGGGCACCACGGGCGTTGCATTACACCGTGGTACATGACGATCGCATCTGGGTGATGGGCGGCCAGACGATGCCCGCCTTCGCCAAGGACGGTGTTGGCGAGCGATTTTATCGCGACATCTGGACGACACAGGACGGGCGGGAATGGACCAAGGTCACGCCGCGGGAACCGTATTGGTCTGCCCGCGGGATGATCGGAGGGAGCGCCGTCTTACATGGCCGCATCTGGATCCTGGGCGGGGGCACGTACGACACGCCCCAGACACCGACCAGGAAGTTCCACAATGACGTGTGGAGTTCGGCAGACGGAGTCCGTTGGACGCAACACACCGCAGCCGCCCCCTGGAAGCCACGCCAGTATCACGACGTTGCGACATGGGATGATCGCCTCTGGGTGCTGGAGGGGTACCATCGCGAAGGGGGCAACCGGAACGACGTGTGGTATTCGGCGGACGGCCAGGTCTGGCACGAAGTGCCCAACACTCCCTGGAGACCTCGCCACGCGGCCAGCGTCTTCGTTCACAACGACGCTCTCTGGATGGTCGCGGGAAACAACATGGAACCGGACGTCTGGAAATTGCGGAGGAAACCGGCCAACCAGGGAGCGAGTCAACAACGACTGCCATCAATCCAGCCGTAGGGACGTGCGGGAATCGCTGATGACACGTTTCTGCCGAGCGGCGGACCGCAATTCGTCATGCACAGCATGACCTACGAATAGACCGGTACCTGTCACGCGCTCCGGCTGAGCGGCCTCAATCGAGATCGGGAATGATGGCGCGTGCCGCGCGGTCTCCGACCACGAAATGGCCGAGCGGCTGGTCTCTGGAATCGGTAATGAGCCAGACGGCGCCGGGACGGCTCTGTTGCGTCTTGCGCCAGCCGGCCGGTAACGAGCCATATGGCCTGGGGTGTCCTTGACGATCCATCCAGTAGACATTCACCGGCACGTTGCTTTGGTTCGTGATGACGATTTGGAACGGATCGCCGTCGGGGCGCGATGCCGGTGCGGGTTCATCGCCGGCAGGCTGCCAGGCGAGTTTCGGCAAGGCTTCATCGCTGGCCGGTACCAGCTTCGCATAGGTCGACGGCGCCCGTGCCCGCATCGCCGCTATCCGGGCCGCATGTTCGGGCTGCTCCGCAAGATTTGTCCATTCAAAACGGTCGTCTTTCGTATCGTACAACTCGCGGTCCCCGTTGTCGTATTCGATGTAACGCCAGCGTCGCCCGCTGATGCCGACGTTACGCGGCTTGTTCAAGAACGTGATCGATACGTGCGGCCATGGCCCTTGCGGATCCTGCAGCAAAGGGACCAGGCTCGGGCCGTCGTGAGACGGCTGTGGCGGCAGTCCGGCAAGCTGCGTTAACGTCGGAAACAGGCTCAACAAATTGACCGGTTGATCGCAGCGGCTCCCCGCTTCGGTACCCGCGGACAGTCCGGGAACTCCGCCCGGCACGCGAACGATCAACGGAACCCGCGTGCAGACCCGCCAGGCCGTGTATTTCTGCCAATGCTGTTTTTCTCCCAGGTGCCACCCATGGTCGCTCCATAAAACGACGATGGTGTTCTCCCGGTTGGGGCCGGCTTCCAGGGATCGGATGACCCGTCCAACCATGGCATCCGCAAAGGTGATTGATGCCAGGTACCCCTGGATCGCCTGCTTCCATTGGCCGTGCTGGCGAATGTGAGGAAAGTATCGATTGGGTCCGCGCCGCTTGCCGGCTGGCGGCAAGTCGTCCAAATCGCCGTCTTGATAGCCGGGCGGAAGTTGAATCTCCTGCAGGGGAAAGAGATCGAAGTACTTGCGGGGAACAAACCAGGGTTCGTGTGGGCGGTAGATGCCGCACGCCAGAAAGAACGGCTGGTCATGCTGCCTTTCGAGTTGCTGGCCGACCCATTGGGAAACCAGCCAATCGCCACCAAACTCCTCGTCGGTTGCATCCAGGGCCGCCCAGTCCGTTTCGATATACTGCCAAGGTCCGCCGCGGGGCAAACTGACGGGACGCTCTTCGGGATAAAGGGTGCGGGGAAAAGGATCCTCGGTCTCTTTCGGGGGGAAGTACTCGTCCCAGGACGGCGCGTCGATGAAGTAATGCAGGAGCTTCCCCGAGCCCGCAGACCAGTAACCATGACGGGAAAAATATTTCGGCAACAATTCCGCGTCCGGCAACAGTTCGCGCATTCGTTGACGATTGTCGTACAGACCCGATCGGTGCGGTGAAATCCCGGTCATGATCGCGGTTCGCGAAGGATTGCAGGCGGGGGCCGCACAATGCGCGTTGGTAAACAACATGCCGGTGGCAGCCAGGCGATCGATGTGAGGTGTTCTGGCCTGCGGGTGTCCGCCCAAGCAACCCACCCAGTCATTGAGATCGTCGACCGCGATGAACAGCACATTCGGCCGTTCGGCGGCCTGGACGCGGCACGCCGTTGACGATGCACCGCTCCCGCTGGTGAACGTGGTAAAACAGACGACGGCAAGGCATGTCAGTATTCGATTCATGACGTCCTTCAGGGTAAGCCGAACGAGCGGGCCATTTGAGCGCGATAAGATTGCCTGCGGCCGGATGTCGGGCGAACCGGACGCTCGCGCGATCCGGGCTGCCATGCGGCATACTTCGCGCCAATTCACTTTAGTCGATTGCGACGCAGCGACCCGCCCGGTATCACAACCGCCCCATCGTCAAGACTCTGCAAACCACGGGGCAACGGTGATCCAGCAGACGACTGGCGACCACCTGGCCTTAGAGTTCGACGTGCAGCACAAGGTCCTGGCCCTCCTCGACCGGCGTCAGGCCTTTCAGCGTATTCAAGTTCGGCTTGTCCTTGCCGATGCGTACATCGTACTGACCGGCTGCGTAGACCGGCGGCTTGAAGCGGTTGGAAGGTGCCCGCACGGTGTACAGAATCTCTCCGGTGGTGGCCTGAACCACTTGCACAACCGGCCGCTCGGTACCCGCGACGGCCAATTCGGGTAGAAAGCCGACCGGCGTGCGGCCGTCATTGTCGCGGTACTCGATCGTCATCGGCCAGCCCGGATACTGGGCCGCGTCGCCGTCTGCAACGTCGGCGAAGCGGGGCCAGCACTCAAATGTCACTTGACGTGTCTTCTTGTGAAAGCGCGAAATCCCGAACCCGTCACCCCGTTGTTTTTCGTCGCGCGTGTTCGGCGGATTCGCATAAGCCATCATGTGAATCTTGTTGCCGAGCCCATCCAGGTAGTCACCCGTCCAGGGAAGCGGGCTATCGGGGACGGGATTCGGCCCCGCGCGTTCGTCTTCCGGCCACCACCAGCGGCCATAGATCGTGTTGACGATGGCGGGGCTGGTGAACCCGTAGGGGCCGTCCCGCGCTTCATCGATCCCGTGTTTGACGACGACCGCCAGGTGCTGATCTCCGCACATGTGGGGCGCCCAGGCTCGTCGAATTTCCCGCAACGCACGATTCCGGCCTGTCTGCGGCCAGGCGTTGCTGTCCAGGTCTGCCAGGAGCCGATTGTCCTTGCTGCCATGCAAATGCACGGCACCGCAGAACGCCGTCTGCGACAAGACACACTTCATTTCTGCGCCCGTCCAATCCTGGCTCCAGGCGTGCAGAAACTTCAATTGCCGTTCGCCCAACAGCTTGAGGCCCGGCAAATCGACTGCTGCCCGGTCATATTTCGGGTCATTGATGTGATCCGGGCGAGGCCCCATCTTGGGGATCTTGCCTTCCGGCCCGCTCTTGAATTTGCGGTCTTCGATGATCGCAAAGTTAATCCCGCCGACCGTCAAATCCGTGTAGTACACGCCGATCCCACGTTCAATCGGCCGGGGATCGTACGGATCCGGAAGATGCCATGTCTGGCATCGCTGGACCATGTTGACATACCTGGGCGGGTAAAAGTATCCGCCGCTGGGGCCCGCCGCATTGGTCGCTTGCTTGCCGTTTTCGCCCCAGATATTTGCCTGCCCCACGTCATGATCGTCCGGAATCGTGATCACGGGGCGATCCTTCAACACATCGCGGAACTGGATTCCAAACTCCAGCCAGCCGTACGTGTGTTCGGTGTGGTGGTACGACTGGTCGCCGGCGAAGAAGAGCAGGTCCGGATCGAGCCTGAGCAGATTCTCGACCATTTTCGGCCGAGGTCCGGGCGTGCGCGAGCTATTGCACGAGAGGTTGCCGACGACGATCACGTCCTTGTCGATCGGATCGCGCCGAATCAATCCTTCGAACCGAGCGCGCTGACCGTGCCGAACCCGATACGCCACGTCCCGCGTGTTGTCCCAAGGCTCGATGCGAAAATGGGCGCTCCAGCCCAGCTCGATCAGTTTCTCGGCGGCAACTTCCCGCCACGTGCCGTCGCGATCCCGTAGATCCAGATGCACCATGCGATCTTCGTCCGGCATCAGGGGAAACAGTTGCGCCGTCAGCTTGAGCGTACCGTGGTCGTGCGTATAGAGGGCGAAGGCGACCACCTGGTCGCGGGCCACGTTCAAATTCATGGAACGCCGCGGGTTTGGCTTGACGCGCCACCATTCGCCCGTTGCCATCGATTCCAGGTTGGGAAACCTGGGGCCGAAAACCTGTCCGGCAGCCGCGGCCGCTGTCTTGGTTGCAGACGATTCTTGCCGCTCCTGTTTCGCCTGCTCCGGTTTCACCTGCTCCGGTTTCGCTTGTCGTTTCTTCGCTTGTCGTTTCTTCGCCTGTCCCTGTTTCGCTCGGCCCTGTTTCGCTCGACCCGGGTTGGGCTTCTTGGGAGGGTAGGGAACGCCGTTGATGTAGTTGAGCCGATCGTCGATATCGGCACCTCGGCTGACCGGATGAAAGTCGGACCGCTCGACCGGGTACCGATCGTCGAAGAAGTCGCGAAACCAGACGACGGAATTCAGCGCTTCGGTCGCCACGATGGGATCTTCGGTGGTGTTCACGATATCTGTCAGAGCCGGCTGCGGATTGACGGCCCCGATTCGCCCCAGGAACTCCGCGGCGCGGAGGCGGACGACAGCCGACGGATCCTTGGCGAGCGGACGCACATCGTCGGCAAGCGTTTCGGCCTCGTTGCCGAACGCCGTGCAGACCATCGCCGCCCAATATCGGACCAGCGGTTCTTCGGACGCGAGCGCTTGCCGAATCCGGGGGGCCGCCTCTTCAAAAGGCAAGAGCGCCAGATCGGCCGTATCGATCAACTGGCCAATCTGATCCTGATTGTCTTGACCAAAGCGAACCGGATTGTCGAACGCATGCGCGACCAGGTAGCTCTCCGGGTAGAAACTGAGATCCGGCAATTCCTTGAGCAGAGCCTGCAATCTGCCGCGCAGCGTCAGCAACGTTTCGGCGTACTGCGGGTCGTCGGCCAGGTTCCTGACCTGGTGCGGATCGGCTTCACAATCAAACAACTGCTCGACCGGCCTCGATTGGAAAAACTGCCTGGCGGCACCCTGCAACCGACCGGCTCGGAACAGCGCACGCCATTCCTGGAAGGCCAGGCTCTTGTAACGATAGTTATTGTTCAAGGCATCCGGGAGATACGGCTGGTAATTCCGCAGGTACTGAAACCGGCCCTTCCGCAGCGAACGAATCAGGTCATACTTCTCGTCGAACCGATCCGCGTAACCGAACGCTTCGTCACGCGCGTTGAGGTCGTCGAGCGAAACGCCGGCGCCCAGGAACGGTTTCCCGTCGACCTGCTGGGGCACGGAGACGCCGCAGAGGTGGAGGGTCGTGGGGCCAAAGTCGACAAAGCTGACAAACCCGTCCAAGCGAGCAGCCCGCTTTGCCGGCACCAGGTGCTGGAAGTTTTCAGGCACGCGCACCACCAGCGGGACATGCAGCCCGGATTCGTAGGGATAACCTTTCCCGCGCGGCAGCACGCCGCCATGGTCACCGAAGTAGAACACAAACGTGTCTTCCAGGAGCCCGTCGTCGGCCAGTTGTGCCACCGTTCGACCGACGATCTCATCGATGGTCTTCATTCGGTCAAGGTAGCGGGCGTGCGTGTAGCGGAAGATGGCCGTGTCGGGGTGGTAGTCCGCCAGGCGCACGGATGCCGGATCCGTGCCTGTCTCCTCTTTTTCGAACACATCGCGACCGAAGTGAAGCGAGCTCTCATGCGATTCCGCATGGGACTGCATATGAAAAAAGGGTTGATCCGGCCGGGTTCGATTTCGCCAGGAAGCGTTCCCAGACGACTCGTCCCAAACTCCCGGCCCTTCGACCGCGTTGTAATCTTTCTTGCGATTGTTGGTGGTGTAATATCCCGCGTCGCGGAGGTAAGCGGGGAACATCCTCAAACCGGGCGGCATCGGCGCGACGCGGTACCGCCGATGGTATTGGGTCGCGATCCGCGGGCCATAACAGCCTGTCGCCAACGTGGTCCGGGCCACCGAGCAAACGGGGGCGTTGGAAAAGGCATGGTCAAACGTGAGACCGTTCGCGGCCAGGGCTTCAATGTTGGGCGCCGCCGCCCCCCCCTTGAAGAAATGGTCCAGGTAGTGGATCGAATTGTCTTCGGAGACGATCCATACGACGTTCGGTCGCTCGGCCGCGGCGAGCAGCGTCGGGAGGCTCCAAACCACGGACAGAAGTGCCAGGATGCGAAAACTCATGTCAGGTCGTCCTCTGGAATTTGACGGGGCGCCGCCGGCAGCCGGCGGGCAGCCGATAGCGTAACAGGACGTGGCTCGTCATGCGCGCCCCTACGGCGTTTGCTGTACCGACCGGCGGCCGACCAGCTTCGGCCGCCGGTCGAGTGCGAATCATTCCGACGGGGACGGTCTCTGCAACGCCCGTTCCCAGTTGGCCAGTTCGCCCTTCAAGGGCTCAGCCAATTGCGGCCGTGCTTCGATCAGGTTGGATTGCTCGCCCGGATCGCGTACCAGATCGAAGAGAAACTCATCCCGCTGTTGGCCGTCCTGCCTCGAGATGTACTTCAGGTCACCGCGGCGAATCGCCTTCCAGGTTCGTTCGGCTCGGCGCGACCTCCAGAACAATGTCCGCGGGGCCGGCCGTTTGCCGGCAGCGATCTCTCCCAGGACATCGACGCCGTCCAGGGGGCGTTCGGCCGGCGGTTTCGCCTCCGCCGCGGCCATGATCGACGCGGTAAGATCGAAGGTCACGGTCGGCCGATTGTCAACCTTGCCCATCGGCAGGCGTCCAGGCCAGCGCGCCATGCAGGCGACATGAATCCCGCCCTCGAAAAGTTCGGAGGCGTGCCCTCGAAAAGGCGCATTGCTGGCGGCGATCGGGTAGGCCCCGTTGTCACTACAAAAAATCAACAGCGTGTTCTTCGCGCGGCCTGTCGCTTCCAGGGTCTGCATGATCTTGCCAACCCCTTGGTCCAAGCGTTCAATGATCAACCGCAGCGTCGCTCGATCCCCTTTCTGCCAGTCCTTCGAATCCCATTTGCTCGACACCTTCGGGCGGTCCGGTTTCTGATCGGGATGCTGAAACGGAGCACTTGGTGCGTTGTACGGAAGGTACAAGAAGATCGGCTCGTCGGTCGGCTGCTGTTGTAAGAATTTTACGCCACCGTCGGTGATCAGATCGGTCAGGTACCGGTCTCGCCGAACCGGTTCCAGGTTCTCATACAGAACCGGCTCGCCGGTCGGCTCATTGTGATAAAAGTAGTCGACGGTTCCTCCGAGGACCGCCAGGAAGTAGTCGAAGCCGTGGTGTGGCGGCAAGAGGTGTTTCTCGTAACCGAGGTGCCATTTGCCCAGCCCCACCGTACGATAGCCTTGCCGGTTGAGGGCGGGAATCAGCACGGACTCACTCGGCGGCAGCCCCAGTTGCCCCCGCTCGGCCAGCGCGATCGCATCGTCATAGCGGCCCACGTTGCCGGTCCCCAAGGCACATTCCAGGCCGGGAATCCGCTGCTGGTAGCGGCCGGTGAGCAGGGCCGTTCTGGTCGGTGAGCATTCGGGGCCGTTCGAATAGAAGTTGGAAAATCGCACGCCCTGCGCCGCGATGCGATCGATGTTGGGTGTCTTGATATCCGGGCATCCGTAACAGGAGAGGTCGCCGTGCCCCAGGTTGTCAGCGACAATAAGCACAATGTCTGGCTTGGCCGCCGCCAGCGCGGCATGATCGTGGCCGGACGCCGCGAGCCCCATTGTGACCGCTCCAGCGACAATCAGTCCAATCGCCACACGCGTCCGCCAACGCCACGCGTCCAATCGCGTGCGCCGGTTCCGCCCATCCTGCCTGCAAGCAATCACAGTCGGTCTCCCCATGTCTCGAAGGTTCGAATGGCGCCAACCCACATCGTGCCGCCGCCGGCTCCCGGCAATGGTGTCGAATACTTGGAACCACACAGCACGATTGTCGCCGCCACTTATCGTGATCGCCCAGGCCGCCCAGGACAAGCACCAGTGACATCCGGCAGCCGCAGGCCGCACGACAAAGAACGCACCGAGTCGACGGGCACTGCGCGCACGGTGCACCGGGTTGCGCGCACGGTGCACCAGGTTGCGGGCACGGTGCACCGGTTCGAGGAGCAGTCGCCACCAGAAGACCAAACGGTTGCCCCGATCTTCCGGTAATGCCTGGTCCGCCGCCACCGCCTGGTCCGCCGCCACCGCCGGGTCCGGCGGCGGGAAGGGCGCATCACGGCAGACGGCCCGGGGGGCCTGTCAGTTCGCGCAGCCTTGCCGAGCTTCGTCTGCTAAGATAGACAGGCTTTTGACAGTTTGGCAGCGTCGTCCGTTGATCACCGCAGTCCGTACGAAGGGAGACTTCTGTGCGTCGAGAATGCTCGCTTGTTGTCGCGTTCCTGGTTTTGTTCACAACCGGGCAGACATTGTTCGCCGCGGACGAAGGCGTTCAGTTTGCGAATGCCCTGAAACCGTGGCTGGCCTGCCTGTCGGGCCAGCAGGATACGTTTGCCATCCGCGGCGAAGCCAACGTCAACATCGACGGCTCGATGCAGCGGATCGCCCTTCGATTGGAACGATTCTCGGACAGCGATTTCGACCTTGACCTGGCGCATGCCGACTACGCCGTGCAGCTCCGCCGCCGGCATGACACCACGGCGCTGGCCCTCCCGTTGCATGGCGTCGTTTTTCTGGGCCAAGGGGATACCGATCGGCGGGACCAGCTTCGCCCGGAAGGGATTTCTGCCCGCCTGCTCAGCCCTGACTCGCTGGCATCCGTTTATTCCTCGATCGTCCAAGGCGGAAACGCCAATTCGCTGGGCTTCCTCCTGAACAGTATCGTCACCATCGAACGGGACGAGGCGAGTGAGACGTGGGCTCTGGGCGATGCGGTTTCGGTGCGAGTCGCCGACCAGGGCAACAACGTCGAGGTTAAGCATGCCGACGTCGAACTCAAGCTTTCACTTTCGACCAGCGTCAATTCTCCGCTCGCCGCCGATGACTGGCCCGGGATGAGAACAGAATTGTTGGAGCGCGCCGAACTGGAACGGCAGTTGGTGCGGGGTGTGCGTCGAGCCACCGAGATCCTGGCCCCCGCGCCCAGCCTGACGTCCCCCGCCACCCGCACGATCACCGTGCCGCATGGTGAATTGCGATGGATCGACGGACAGCGCGTTGCGCTCCTGCAGGGGACGCCCGAGCAGATCGGCAAGGCCCATGGCGACTTGCTGAAAGTGGAGTCGATGCGCTGCATCGATTCCGTGCTGTATTCATTCGGCACGGTGGAAACCGTGCGCTCAGGGCGGTGGTTTCGCCACAAGTTGGATGAGGCCTACGCACGCCTTGCCCCCCACATTCCAGAACACCACAAGCGGGAAACGCGAGCCTTGGCCAAGAGCCTGGACATTGATCCGAGCCTGGCGGAAACATTGAATGTCTTCCCTGAACTGTTCCACTGCTCCGGGTTCGCCGTCTTCGGCTCGGCCACCAGCGACGGCAAGCTGTACCACGGACGGGTGCTGGACTACATGACGACGATCGGACTGCAAGATGCCGCGACGACGTTTATCATCGCGCCGCAGGGAAGGATCCCTTTTGCCAACGTCGGCTACGCAGGATTCACCGGCAGCGTCAGCGGCATGAACGCCCAGGGGATTTCGCTGGGAGAAATGGGTGGACATGGCGAAGGCCAATGGGATGGTGTCCCCATGGCGACGTTGATGCGGAGGGCACTCGAAGAATGCGATTCGTTGGACCAGGTCAAGGCGCTTTGGAAAGACAATCCGCGAACGTGCGAATACTACTATGTGTTTGCCGACGGCAAGACGAACCAGGCGGTCGGGGTCGCCGCAACGCCGGACGCCATCCAATTCGTCGGCCCGGGTGAAGGGCACCCCTTGCTGGGCGACGGCATTCGCGATGCCGTGGTCCTCTCCGCCGGTTCCCGTCTGGAGACACTTCGCCAACGCGTGACCGAGCGGCACGGATCCATTGACGCGAACGTCGGACAGTGGCTGATGAGCCGCCCGGTCGCCATGCAATCGAATCTGCACAATGTCCTCTTCGTCCCCGCCGACGGAGTTCTTTACGTTGCCAATGCAACCCACCGGCAGCCGGCTGCCGAACGACCTTATGTGCGTCTGGACCTGTCGGCGTTATTGGAAGTGATGCGGTCCGGCGAGGTGACGCCGGTCGCCACCGTCGGTGACTGATGCGTGAGTGAATGTCGTTCGTCACCGTGGCCATGCCGAGCGTGGGGGGGCGGCAGAAACATCCTGGGAACACGGAAACCGATTTGAGATGGCCGGCCTGAATCCAAACAGCACGACGGTAGGAATCGCGTTCTTGGCGTGCCTGTTGGCGGCGCCGGCCCTGGCGGCGCCGCCGCTCCCAATCGGCACGACGGTCGTCGGCCGCGACACGGTGAATCCGCAACGCGACAACAAGGACGATGCCCAACGTTGCCTCGATGCGCTCGTATGGCCCCGGACAGAGTTCAGCGTTCGCTGCGATCGGCCCGACGGACATGCGGGCGACCTGTTGATCCGGTTCCCCTCGCCCATATCGACCGGAGACGCGCAGAACGATGAAGTGGCCCTCGAATGGTATGTCGCTCGCGATGCGGAAAAAAAGCCGATCGAGGCTCCCGCGGTGGTCGTCGTGCACGAGTCGGGCAGCGCGATGGCGGTCGGGCGACTGTTTGCTCGCGGCCTGCGTTTGCAGGGCTTGCACGCCTTCATGATACAACTGCCGTATTACGGTGCCCGGAAGACCGCGGAGAAGAAGGCGCGTTCCGAGCAACTGGTTGCCCTGATGCGTCAGGCCGTCGCCGACGTTCGCCGGGCGCGCGATGCGGTCGCCGCCCTTCCGCTGGTCGATAGCTCACGCATCTCGCTGCAAGGAACCAGCCTGGGCGGCTTCGTGGCCGCCACGTCGGCCAGCGTTGACAACGCGTATCACCAGGTCTTCATCGTGCTGGCAGGCGGCAATCTGTATGACGTCATCCAACAGGGAGGCAAGGACGCCGCCAAAATGCGTGAAGAGTTGGCAGAAGCGGGCTACCGCGGCGACAAGCTCAAGGCCCTCCTCGATCCCATCGAACCGACCAGGATCGCCCACCGCCTGGATCCCGACCGGACCTGGTTGTACACCGCGCAATTCGACACCGTCGTACCGCCCCGCAATGCCGCCATCCTCGCCCAGGCCGCGGGGCTCGATCAGTCCCACCACGTTCAGATGCTGGCGAACCATTACAGCGGCGCGATCTATCTGCCCTACCTGCTCACACAGATCCACGGCCACATCCTGGGAAGCCGCCGATGAATTCGGGCCGGCAGGGCAGGCGTTGCACGAACGAAGCCGGACTGCCGGCAGCACGCGGCCGAGCGCCGCTTTTGACAGGCCGCTCCCGTCGCTGGATAATGGGCCCGAAGTTCGCGTCTGGAGGCTGCCATGAAAGGCTTGCTGAATTCTGCTTGGACCCCGTTTGCCGTGCTGGCCGCCGGACTGTTGATCGGGCATACCGCCGCTGGCCAGGCGGAACGCGTGACACCATTAACGTCGTTGGGCACGCCGAGTACAGAGTTTCCCACACCCGATCAGCATTACGCCGTGCTAAAGCGGGGCGGTGTGACGGCCGTGATTGTGGACAACGCGGCCGTCGACGATGGTGTTCTGCCTGGACATCGGGCCGGCTACAGCGGTGTGGCATCGCTGACACACGCGGCCCGTCCCGAGAATGTCTTCGTTCCCACGTATGCCGGGCTGAACTTCGAACACATCCATGACGGCACGACGCAAGATCGAACCGTCTTGTTCGAGCCCCGGCATGCCGAGATGCAGTTGCGCCGAGTTGACGAATACACGGTCGACCTGTATCAACCGCCCACACCGCACTACGGCCTGGAAAGCTGCCACCGTTATCGGCTGCTCGGCGACGGGACCATCGAGATGACCTTCGAGTGCATCCCGCGAAGAGCGGCGTTTCGAAATGGCTACATCGGCCTGTTCTGGGCCAGCTACATCCGGCAGCCCGAGTCGTTGGATATTCACTTCAGAGGAAGCCTGGCGGACGAGCCGGAAGAAACCGGTTGGGTGCGAGGCGTGACACCCTCGCATGGCGTCCTGGCAACCCACCTGGCTCAAGGCGACCATCGCCGCTTCACCCGCGCCGAGGACTTTCCGCTGAGTCTGGTTTTCAGCCGTTCCAACCACCGCTTCCATGAGCCGTGGTACTTCGGCGTCAGTCACGGAATGGCATTGGCCTTCCTGTTTCGCTCGGCCGACCAACCGCGGCTGACCCAATCGCCATCGGGCGGCGGGCGCGGAAACCCCGCCTGGGACTTTCAGTACCTGATCCCTGACTACCGGGTCGACAAGCGCTACCAGATGATCATGCGGGCTCAGTATCTGCCATTCGAATCGAACGACCAGGTGGCAGAGGCAACCGCCGAAAACCGGTCGGCCCTGCAGCCGGCCGCAGATTAGCCGGAGGCAGATTTGCCGGCCGATGAACTGGTCATCGACGCTTCCTGGAATGTCATGCACAGCATGACCTACGGAAGTGCCGAATCCAAGTGACCGGTCTGAGTGCTCGTCACGACCGGCGAAGCTATTTGCGAAGATACCCGGCACTCGACTGAAAGTACTTTTTTCGCCGCGTGGCGACGGTCTCGTTCCCTTCCTCTTGCTGCGCCTTGAGGTCGTCGTGGTTTGCCAGACAAAACCGGCAACCCGCTTTCGTGATGTGGAAGGTGATGTAATCGGCATGCTCGGGAGCAAGTGCGCCGAGCAGGAAACTGCCGAGTTGCTCGCGGGTCGGGCAACTGACCCGCTGGCGGCGCCAGATTTCACCCAGCGTGTGGACCCCTGCGTCGCGACGGGCGTTGATCGCAGCCAGCTCGCGCCCCAACTCCGGGTCCGTCCGCAACTGGTCTTCAAACTCGACCATCTCTGCGGGCGAAAGTGCCTCGTCGAGGTACGCTTCCAGGTCGGCATGTGTGAACGTGCGAGCCATTATTCGCTGTAGATCTCCGGAAAGACGTCCTCGGACAATCCCTGCTTGCGGATGATCGAACGCATCCTGGCGAGGAAATCGAACTTGAAGTTCGCCACCTGCTGCTCGGTGATCCCCAGCTCGGCGGCCACCGCCTTGTTCGCCCACCCGCGCACGAACAGCAGCTCAATGCACTGTAGCTTGACCCAGTCACCCCGTTCCTTCCAACGGCTCACCTGCTGCTGGAGCGCCTCGACGATGGCTGTCTCTTCGAGGTTCTTGCGTTCGCCGCTCCGGGCGATGCTACTGGCCGCGCGGGCAGACGACGCCAATTGCCATTCACCGCCGGAATCGGAACCCGCGGACAACGGCAACGCGGGGCGGCGGCCCTCGCGGCGCATGTGGTCGGTCAGCTTGTAAGCACAAATGGAAAACAGATAGCTTTCCAGAGGTCGCCGCCCGTCGTAATTCGGGAGGCTGGTCAGAAAGCCCACAAAGGCCTCCTGGACAATGTCTTCGCTGACCGCCCGGCGACCGATGCGGCTCTCAACAAACGCCAGCAATCGGCCCTCGTAACGCGAGATCAG
Source organism: bacterium (assembly GCA_030430075.1). Classification (GTDB taxonomy): domain Bacteria; phylum Planctomycetota; class Planctomycetia; order Pirellulales; family Pirellulaceae; genus ARS98. The sequence goes on along the minus strand of JAUIGN010000006.1, from coordinate 311,469 downwards.
ATCGCCCCAAGCGTCTCCATCTCCGCTCCGAATCCGCTGGACGAGCAGGCGATCTGTTTCCGTAGCAGGGTTCATGGGGAGTTCACGGATCAATAACAGGCGATTCCGCCAGGGCCCGAGAGTCATCCAAGCAATCGGACCACGAGCGTGTTCCGGGCGTCTCGCCGTACTACATCCAGGGAACGTAATTCGCAAACAGGACGCCCACAGCGATCACGGTTAGTATCGCTGCCGCCGCCGCAAACTGCAACCGCCCGGTATAGTAGCCGCGCGTCGCGGTGTCCAACCTGAAGTAGCTAAACATGGTTCCCAGAAGCAGCAGCACAACCGCCGCGCCCAGCCCGGTCTGCATTAGCCGGCTGGTCACCCGCACTTCGTTCCATTCCGCCTGGATCGCCTCGTGGAAGTCCTTGTCGAAGGAAAGCAGCACATGGGACTGATACATGGTCCCAGCTGTCAACACCACCTCTTCGTCAAAACTCCCCATGACTTTTGGAGCGGCTGCGGAGGAGTTCAGATCGAGCAACGTCGTGGCCAACTTGTTCTTAAGCAGGCGGTTGACGTACTTTGCGGTGGCCGCTTCAACTTCGCTGTCGAGTGCCGTCGCACAGTCGGCCTCGGTGATCTGAATCCGCGAGGTGACCGGAACGAAGTGCACTCCGTCCTGGGTCCAGGGCTTCTTCTCAAGCCACTCCGGCGTATCCTCTCCCTCGCGATCGACATACGTTACGTTCGTGATTTTCTCGACGGTCGTCGGCGAGGAAAGTTGCCGGGGCGCTGCCGACGACGCGTCGGCCGGGCGCTCGTCCTCGACCGCGTCCTCCACCGTATCGGCAGGTTCCTCGGCCGCCGGCGCAGCCGGCTCCGGTGGGGACCCGACGGGAGCCGAAGCGTCTGTCGCGTCCTCAACGTCGCCGCCGTCTGCGGTCACCTCGTCCGGCTCGGCGGCCGTCTCAGAACCGGTGCCCTCTTCGGCCGCGCTTGTCAAACCAGGTGACTCGGCGGCGGGAGTTTCATCGGCTGCCGAGCGGCTGGCAGCATCGGAGTCCGTCGCTTCCGCGGCTGCCGACACGTCCTCCGCTTTGTCCTCGGCGTTCTCTGGACTTTCCGCCGCAGTTGCCGGCGTCTCCTGAGCGGAGGCTACGGAGGTCAACAGCGGGGCAATGGCGGAGTCGGTAAACACGGCAGTGGCCTGAACGCCCAGGACCATGCTGGTCATCCCGACCAATGCCAAACCCAGCGGTCGCATACCTTCAGCTCGAGAAGCCGCCAGCGTCAACGACGCAACGATGACAATGAAAAACAGTGTGATCATTTGAATCACCTACTCTTTCGCTTGAACTATCAAATCCGTTCGTGCGGCGCGTCCGAACTGGGAACCGGCGCCGCAGGTTTCACGCGCCTCGTCCGCGGCTGCTCAGGCCTGCTGCAAGGCTTGCTGTTGGAATCGTTCTCGATCTTTTTTCGCCAGGTAAGGTGACGAAAGCTGGACGGTCACGGAGAGGCCAGCGGCCATGAGAATGCCCCAAGGTTGGGGAAATGGCAGGATCAGGTGAAGAATCCAGGCAATCAACACACAACCGCCGGTGCGGAAGACGCTGAGCCGTGTTCGCCGCAGCGGGTCCGCCTGCTGCCACCAGCGAGGCAGAAAGAACATGGCCGCAAAGTGGATCATGAAGACCCACAGCTCGGGTTGCCCGTCGGCACCGTACAAGGTTGGCCAGCTGCGATACCCTTGCATCGAATCAAGGGCCAGAAACCCAGCTTGGCGAACGTCGACGAAATCGCTGACCAGGTACGCCAGTCCACCCATGAGGAGCCCCGCGACGAGCAGCACCAAACGCCGCTTGAGCGGGCTCCCATCGTATCCTTCCCAACGCTTGCTGACCGACAGAATGGCCCAACTGCAGACGGCACAAACGATGCCCAGCCAGGCGTACAGCGACCAGGCGTAGACCGATGCGTTCGTGAAGATCGGCACCTGTCCAACCCACAGCATGACAAATCCGAGCGACGCGGCGGCGACCGCGGAAACGAGGAATGACCCATTCAGCTCGGCCAGCCGTTCGGTGCCGTGTTTTGCGTTGAGCGATTCCCGAGCGATCTGTCGCCATTTCCGTTTGCGTCGCGCGGCCGAGTGCCGCTGCTGGCGGGCGACGGCGGCCCCTTCCGCCTGCGCCGGCCGGGAAGGGCTGGGCGCTGCCTCGCCGCTGACGGTGACCAGCGAGTAGATGCCGAAGTAGACCAGGTAGGCAGCCCCCATGACGATCCCCAGCGGGACCAGCCAACCGGCGTTGAAGATAAACACGGTCGCAATTGCCAGGATGACAACCAGCTTGAGGGGCATGGATAAGTTGGAATCGCGCCACCAGGCCATGGCACTGGAGCTGCCCTGACGAAAGGCAAGTGCGATCGGCTCGGGCCGCGATTCGGCCCCTGTTCGGGGTGCTGAATTGGCCGTCCGGCCGCGCGAGGTTCCGGTCTTGGTCGAGGTCGGAACGACCTCTTTGAGCGGACCGAACTCGATGCCCTCGCTGTCATCCATGATGTACAGCGTTTCGGTGGCCTCAGCCAGCGGCACCCGGACCGGCGGCAGTTCCCGGCTCGGGGACTTCGGCGCCGGGGACGCCTCCACCGTGTTGAAAGCCCGCAGCATCTCCGTGACGCTGCTGAACCGCTGTTCCGGGTCCTTGTGAAGGGCCTTCCGAATGACGGGTTGAAATCGTTCCTCGACGGCGTCCACATTGGGTTCCGCCGTGAGATGTTTCATGATGATTTCCTGGCTGCTCTCGCCGTCGAAGGGAACGGTCCCGGAGAGCATTTCGTAGAGCATGATGCCCAGGGCATAGACATCGATCTCCTTACCGTAAACCCCTTTGCCGATCTCCGGCGCCATGTAGTGAAACGTGCCGACGCTTTCGGTCTGCCCGCTGCGGCGGCTGCAGGAAATGTACTTCGAGAGGCCGTAGTCGCCGATCTTGACGACATCTTCATCGAAGAAAATGTTGCCCGGCTTGAGATCCCGGTGGACGATGCCATGGTCGTGCAAATAGGCGACGCCGCTGGCGATCTGGCCAAACCAATCCTCCACGTCCGCCAGCGGCATGCCGTGCGGGTTGCGATCGATCACGTCCTTCAGGCTCTCGCCGGTGACGTACTCCATCACGACCCAAGCCTGGCCCTCGTCGTCGTACTTGATGTCGAAGAGCGAGATCAAGTTGACGTGCTTCAGATTCAGGCATTGGCTGACACCACGGACTTCGACGTCCATGCTGCGCTGGACCCGCTTCAGGGCGACCTCTTTGCCCGCATCGCTGATCGCGAAATAGACATCACCAAAGCCACCAACGCCGATACCACGTTTGATCGTGTATCCGCTGAGCGGGCGTGAACCGGTCGCGTAAGCGAACTTCATGGCGCCGCCTCTGGGCAGTTTTCCCTGGTTGTCATTTGCGGCTTGGGTCACCGACGGGCCGCCTTCATCTAGAGTAGCGGCTGTATTGAGCATTTGTCTAGTTCCTCCAGACTCATGGAGAAATCGCTGCCGACGACGTGAGAATTCACGTCCAGCCGACCTCGACCATCGCACAAGGCACCGTCGATCTCGATGGAATCCATCGCTCGACAATACAGTTCGTCATCTTGACGGTAGAGAACCACGTCTCCGGACCAATCTCGGCAGACAACATGATTCTGCCAGCGCGGTCCCAAGACACACGATTCGGCCATCAACAGGACACCATCCGCCCAAGGCTGGGTTCGGTGCCGGCTGACAAAATCCAACCGGGCCGATCCACTGAGCGAATGTGGACGACGAAACTGCAGGCGAATTCCCTCGCCCAGTTCAATCTCGTCGCCGTCATTCAGCAGGGTCTTCGTCTGCACCGGCCTGCCGGCCACGCGGACCGCATGCAGTGGATCCAATACGTAGCCTTCGCCCTCGCGACGAATCCGCGCGTGCCGCCGTGAGAGGTCTCCCAAGATCGGAATGTCGACTCCGTTGCCGTCGACGGCCTGGCCAATCACGACCTCCTCCGCCAAACAGACCAGATACCCACCGACCCCATCGACCCACAAGACGAAGCGCGGACCGGCCGTCACCGGTTGCTCTTTGCCCGGGTGACGACTGGGGATCCATTCTTGAGTTTGCTTGGGCTGATAGGAATCCGCCAGGCGTGTCCCCACCTTGGCCCACGCGCGGCGACGTGCGTCACGGGCCAACTGGCTCTCCGGCGCCAGCTCCAGCAGCGAGTCCGCCAGCGACAGGGCGTCCGACCAGGCCGAATCGGAGATTGCCCGGTGCAGGTCGGCCGTCAGTTCGCGGCTCCGCGTCAGCTTCTGGTGGCAGAGTGTTCGCTTGGCCTCCAGGAAATGCAGACTGGGCTCGAGCGCCACGGCGGCCGACAACTGCGCCTCGGCGTCCGAGAACTTCCCCCGTCGACCAAGGTGTTCGGCCGACAGCATGCGGCGAGCGATCTGCATCAGGGTATCGAGCCGCGGGATGGCATGACCGGCCTTCTGCAATTCTTCCAGCTTGCCGATCGCGCGTGCCGTATCGCCGCTCGATAAGAGCTTCTCCGCCTGCCGCAATGAGGATTCGGCCAAGACGCGGCGGGCTGCCAGCAGTTCGGGGGTTTCTCCCGCAACATCCGTCGCCGCCTGCAGGTCGCGCCAGCCGGCCGTGAGATCCGCATCGCAGGCACTCTGCTGGGCACGCTCGGCCAATCGCGTGGCGATCCTGGCCGCCAACCGCTTGCCAGGCAGGAACTGAGTCAGGTCGTTGCTCACGAGACTCTGGTGCGCCTCGTTGAGCCGCCCCGCGTTCAACGCTTCCTCGGCTTCTCGTACTTTCAGTCGCCAGGTCTGGAACATGATTTCGACCGTGAGTTGCTAAGAACGCCGAACACAACCGAACTTGGCGACCTGCGGTCTGCCGTTTGGACGAGGTCAAAGACGCTCGTCGTTTCGCCGTGCTCGCGTTCCTAAAAGATTCGCCGGTGAGTTAGCAACACGTGTTAAAAAAGGGGGCTCAGGCCGATCACCTGAGCCCCCGGGGCCTTGGTCATGAACTACTTGCTGGAGTTTACGAACGCTTCGACTTCCGGCAGACTCGTGCTGAAGTATTCGGCGATCTCCTCCGACACATCACGGTCCGCTGCGGGCTCGTCGAGCGGGATCCGGTCGATCTGTCCGGCGTCGACGTTCACCAGTCGCTCGGCGACTTCGATCCGCGTTCCGATGTCAGAGATCAACTCCTGGGTCCGCGACAGTTGACTGTCGTCGAACTTGAAGGCGCTGCTCGTCTGAGCAACTTCGACCATCGTCAGCCGAGCTTCCAAGTTCTCCACGTCAACTTCCAACTGACGCTTGGCATCCAACATCGACTCCAGCTTCTCGCGGGCAGCCTTCAGGCCTTGCTGACGGGCGAGCAGAATCTGCTGCTTCGCCTGAGTCGTCGCTTCCTGGGTCTTGAACTGATTGAAGCGAGACGTCAGATCGGCCGTGACCTGCTTGGCGGTGAAGCTCCGGCCCGCGTAGACGAAGACTTCCGATCCCGAGTCGAGGTCGTCCTTCAGACGCAGGATATCCGCCCGATCCTGGGCCAACTTCTCTTCCGATGTGGCAACGTGTTTCTCGAGGCGTGCGACTTCCACTTCCTCTTGGGCAATGCGGCGGAGATTTTTCTCGATCTCAGGACGAAGATCTTCAATCATTCCCCGCGCCCGCTTGAGCTCGAATTCCAGCGACACGTTGTTCTTGACCGTGTCTTTGACTTCCGTCCAAGCCGTCCGAACGTGACTGCGTCCGGCCAACAAGACTGCCAATAAGGTCACAGCGGCTCCGACAATCGCAGTTTTCTTTAACATCTCTCCGATCCTCCCAAAAAAGTAGTGGCTTTGCGTTAAATTTGTTTCGTTGCAGGGGTTAGCTGACTGGCATCCGGACCTCTAAGGTGGTGTTCGCGTCCGATTCGGGACTATTGGAAAGTTTCGCCTTCGGCTTGAATCTTTTTTTGACGAGATTTCCGAGTTGCCGGGTGGCGTGCCCGATCAGGCCCACAGCCAACGAAAACACGTAGGCAATCCAGGACAACCAATATAAGGGATCCGCCCGATTTGCGGCGCGAAATGTTGCACAGGCTGTTGGCAAAAGTCACAAGGGAAGCGGGGAGACCTGGCCCCACAAAAAAATTGTAAGCCGTTCAAGAGAAAGACGTTAACCCGCTCGACGCAAACTGCCAGCAGTGACGGCATGGCAGTTGCTTGCTAGAATTCCCAGACACGTTCGCCCGTGATTCCACTGTCCGTTCGGACAGTCACCGGCCTGGACGGCCCGCTTCAGCGGCAAGGACTTGAGCGTTGATGGCCCAACCGGAACTGGCCGCGACGCAGGAGAAGGGAAATGGCGCCACTCCCCAACTATTCGGCACCTGACGAAAACTCGTCTGCCAACGTCAGCTCGGCGTTCAAAGACGGAGTCTCACTGCGCGGCTCGGATGAAGCCTTTTCCGGCTGGCTCGACACGCAGCTTTCATCGCTGGAGTCACGGTTTTCGGACTTCCGCACCCCCAAGTCGCTGTCCTCCGCACTGGGTCGCAAGTAACTCTCCAGGGAGTCGCGGTATGGCACGTCGGGTGGCTGCGGACGGCCGGCCGATCGAGCCGTCTTGCGGGGCATGATCAGCAGGCCGCACGCGGTCAGTGTGGCACCCAGAATCAACCCCACCGAAACCGGCTCGCCGAACAGGACGACGCCCAGCACAGATGCAAGGGCAACCTGGGTCGCATTGATCGCGTTCACAAAGATCAACGACGTCACCTGGAGTGCCCGGGTAAGTGCCACAAAGGCGATGAAGTTGCAGACACCGGCGGCGACCATCACGCCCCATTGCTCGACCGTTGTCTGCTGGAGATGGCCAAATCCGTGTTGCTGAAAGCTGAGCAGGCTCAAGCTGACCGTGCCCACGCCGGCCACCAGAAACGTGGTCGCCGCCACCGAAGCGCCCTCCATGGCGGCCCGGCGAATCACCATGCCCAGCACGCCATAGGCGCTGCCCGACACACAGGCCGCACCAATCGACAAGACAACCAGGTACGTCGGTGTCGCCTGCGGTGATGACGGCAGACCGTGTACATCACGCGCGCTTAGGGAAAGGATCCAGATCGCAGCCACGATCAGGCCGACCGAGCCCAGCGTCCGCGGCGTCACCGATTCGTGAAGCCAGATCCGTCCTAGCAGCACGCTCGAACAGATGATCGCGCCGAAGCAAAGGGGCACCGTGATTGCCAACCCCAGCGCGCCCAGAGACCACTGAAAGAGGACATTTCCGGCCAGTTGGCCGAACAGGCCGGCAATCAGTAATTCGAAGACCACCCGCCACGGCGGGAAGAGACGCTGCCCGCGCCACCAGGACCAGGCGAGCCAGGGAAAGGCCCCCAGGATGGTTGGCAGCGTCTTGATCGTCGAAACCCAGATCGGATCGAGGGCCGCCTCCGCTGAGGCCTTCAAGAACCCGTTGGCAGCCGTGTAACCGACCGCTGACACGCACCCCAGCAGCGCACCGATCAAAACAAGCCGGCGACCGGCGTCGGAAGAAGAGTCATGACGAGATGCAGGGGCTGGGTTCACCCGAGTATTCTAACGAGGCAGGGCCTCGGACCAATAGCGAGCGAACCCGGCTCGTTCTGCGGCCGTTGGCGATTTGCCCCGGGTCCGTTGATCGCCGTGCGAACAGGATGCTGACGCGTTCCGGCTGAGATGCGCGGCCCCGTTGGTACGTTGGCCATCAACGATTGCGGCACTGCGGCACTGCGGCTTGCAGTGGATCGTGGTTCGTTGATGGATGATCCGGGCTATACTTTGGGCTTGGGCGACCCCGGCAAGGCCAAAGCAAAGGGGGAAACCTGATCGGGCCCAGCCCGGGACTCCGGTCGCGGCGGGGCGCTGCGAGCAAGACCGTGAGACGGATCGCATGAAGAACACCACCCGCCATAAATGGCAATACAGCCTCAAGACCTACTTGCTACTGATGGCCCTGGTCGCTGCCATGATTGGCTGGTGGTGTGACCGACGGCGGCTGCAAATGGAACTTTTGGAAGCCAAGCGGCGGATCCAATTCCTGGAAACGGCTCCCTACTATGATCTGTCACCCGGTCGGCATCTGCCTCGGTAATTTCGCTTTCCCTCCGAGAGCGGCTTGTCACTCGCCGGGGCGGTCACCCCGAGGGCCGGCGGACGCAATGATTGCCGGCCTGGCGCTTCGACTGCCCAAACGGCCATCCAATGAATCAGGAGGTGCCCCCGTGGATTTATCCGCAGCCGTCCAGGCAGCCGCCGAGCAGCTCCAACGGACCCGTCGCCGCGTCGTCTTCGCAGAGAGTTGCACCGCCGGGCTGGTTTCTGCCGAACTGGCGACGGTCCCCGGCATCTCGGAATTTCACTGCGGTTCGTTCGTCACGTATCGCAACCGGTCGAAGCAAGATTGGCTGGGCGTCTCGGCCAGCCTCTTGCACGCGCCTGGTCCGGTAAGCGAACAGGTGGCCCGACAAATGGCGACGGGGGCGCTTGCCCGGACCACCGAGGCCAACCTGGCGCTTTCCGTCACGGGGCATCTTGGGCCGCACGCGCCCCAGCCGCTGGACGGCCTGGTGTTTATCGGCATCGCAAGGCGGGCCGACGACGACGGGGCGCCCCACACGTGGGTCCGGCGACACCAACTGACGTCGTCCGCCCGCGACCAACGCCAGGCTGAGGCCGCCGCCAGCGTGCTGTCAGAACTGGTCGGCGCACTCACCGCATCCGGTGACCCCGGATGATGCGTGTAGGAAAAACAGTCCGGTTCACATCGCTGTGTCGCAGTCATTGCCCGGCGCGGAGTTGCGTTCGCTGCTCAGCACGGGTCGCACGATCTACGCGGCGCGGATCACGTGCGCTGCTCTTGCTCGGCGCGGGTCTCCGACCCCGCCGAAACCGCCGACCGAAGGTCTCCCCTCCCCAACCGCAACCCCCCCCTCCCAACCGCAACTCTCCCCCGTCGTCCCCAGTGCTCACCGACCCGCCCCATCCCGCGCCCCCGCGACTCCAGCCCTTTCCGGCCTATTCCGGTGCGGCCAGCGTTGGCTCGCCGGTGACCCACCCCAGTCCGGCCAAGAACCGGTCCATGGCGATCACGGTCTTGAGGTAGTCCCGATTCTCATTGCGACCATGGTTGAAGAACCCGTGGGGCTTGCCGGGAAAGATCATGACCTCGCAGGCAACGCCGGCCTGCTGCATCTTGGCCTGAAACTGGTGTGCCGTCTTGACCGGGATCAACTTGTCGGCAGAGCCCAGGAACACCAGGGCGGGTGGATCGTCACGGCTGATGTTATGCAGCGGGGAGAATTCACGGTACCGGTCTCCCACGCGAGCTTGCCCCCAGCCATCGGGTCCGTTGTCGAAGACGGCGTTGAAGAGGACCTGGGCATTCGGCTTCGGAGAAATGGTGAGGTCGTCGAGCGGGTCGTCACCGCCGTCGACCATCGCCACAAACGAGGCCAGATGGCCCCCGGCGGAGCCGCCGGCCGAGGCGATCCGCACCGGGTCGACGCCCAACTCCCGGGCGTGACCGCGAACCCACCGCATGGCGGATTTTGCATCCCGGCAGCAGACGATCGGCGGATCCTTCCGCTTGCGATCCAACAGGCGATACTCGACTTGCACCGCAACCATGCCGCGCGATGCGAGGTACTTGCTGTGTTCTGTGAATTGTCCCGGCGCCCCGCCCGTCCAGCCGCCGCCGTGAAAGAAAACGATCGCCGGGCGTTGGTCCGCAGAAGTCCACCCTGGTGGCTTGGTTACGTAGAGTTGCAATGACCGCCCCTCCACCGTCTTGTAAACGTGGGGCGCGCCGGGCGGAACCGCCGACGCGAGCGAAACCACGCCCAGGAACAAGAAAGAGATCGTTGACAACACAAGCAGAAGACGAGTCATACAGCGTTCCTCGCTAACGGCCGGGTGGCTCAAGAATAACGGCGGTGGTTCGCCGGCGTCCGCCGTTTCGGTTGCTGCCACCGCCAGCCGCGTATGGTAACACATCGGGCCGGCAGGCACGCGGTCGGCATACCGGGATGTCTTGCCGCACGCGGGCAGTTCCAACCACGCGGGCAGTTCCAACCACCGCCCACGTCTCGCTATCCGCGGGGAAACTGCCGGCAATACTCATACAAGGCCATGGCGGTGGCGGTCGCGACATTGAAACTAAACGGCAACCCGTAAACCGGAATCTCAACCGTGGCGTCCAGCACGTCGAGCGTCTCTGCGGTCAAGCCGAGCCGCTCATTGCCGACGACCAGCGCCGTCCGCCGGGCAAACGCGAAGTCGTGAATGTTATGCGAATGCGTCGTCTGCTCCAGACCGACCAGTTGATAACCGGCCGCCTTCAGCTTCTTCAGCACCGGGGATAAGGAACGGCGGATCTCCACGTCGAATGCCTGCCGTTCGGTCCGCGCAATGCGAGCATCGATCTTTGGATTGCCGCAGGCGATCAACCGCGTCACGCCGCTGCAACTGGCCGCCCGCACGATCCGCGACAGATTCACGTTACTGCGGAGAGGGGCGCATACCAGCACCAATTCTCGAGCCCGATCCAGGTGGGCCAGCGGCTTGTGCCGTTGATGAACGAAATCAGCCATCGCCCCATTCTACACGGTCGGCTACGCGGGTTCCGCCTGCCATGTCGGAGTCGGACTGCGGATATCCGTCGGGGCCGTCACCGGTTGCCGTGCTAGACCACGCCATCGCCCGGAACAAAGCCGTCACCCGCTCCGATGCCGGAGCCCCCTTGGGATCCTGGGGCCACCTGCAAAACCGCCGCCGCAACCTTGTCCAGCCGCGCGGGGAGCATGTGGTAGAAGTTGTGTTTGCCGTCCCGCCGCATTCCAATCAAGCCCTTGCTTCTCAGCAGCGCCAAGTGGTGGCTGACCGACGGTTGGCGTTGTTTGAGAATGCCGCACAGCTCGAGCACATTCATCTCGTCGGTGTCACGCAGCACATAGAGGATCTTGAGGCGCGTCTCATCCGAGAGCAGTTTGAACACAGCGACCAGGTCGGTGATGTCGTCGCGTGATTCATCAAGACGGGTTGCCGCTCGCTGTGACACCGAGCCGTCAGTCTCCCGCGGACCAGCCGGCGAATGGTTGGTTGAGGCGTCTCCTGATGCGTCCCGTTGCTGCCGCGGATGGCCGTCCTGTTTGGATTCATCCACACCGGTATCCTCTTCGCAAGTCGTTGCCGACATAACTTTTCTCGTCATGAGTACGGAAGTCAACGCGGTGCCGCGAAGAGGAATCGCCCCGTCGTGCCTGCATCGAACCACGGAGTGATCATGAACGCACAATTGGCGCGACCGATGAACGCGACGCCCACCACAGCAGAAACGTAGATTAAAAATGCAAGAAGAGATCGAACAATCCTTGAGTCCGACAGGTCCCGCTTGGCGACCGAATGGCGCATGGAACGAAGGGCAACCTGCCGTAATATCCATTCCGTTGCCGACCATTGTAGTCCACCCGCCACGGGAAGGGAAATGCTGAGCTGTTCGAAAAAGCCTGAATCCGGCGTCTATTTGGCTTTCTCGCTTCGCCAGGCGTTTTTGCTTGGCGCCGTCCGCACGCGATCTCGCCGGCCGGCCTGCAGTCACGCGGCCGCGCTCTCATTCGGAGGTGAACGTCCGCGTCGTATTTGCCGCCCGCTGCCGCCGGGCCGCCAGAAAGAACCGCAGTGAGTCCAACACCTGCTCTTGTTGGTCCCGGCACTGCACGTGGATTCCCCGCATGCTTGACCAGGGCGTGGGCTCGGCATCCCGCATCAGCCACACTCCCTGCGGCCGTGTCTCGAAGCGGGCGAAGCACCGCCAGGGAATTCGCCAGCGGAAGATCAGTGTCGACTGGACAAGCCCCTTCGTGCCCAGCTCGAAGGTCACCGGCAACCAGAACCGCCAAGTCGAAAGCAACAGGGCCGCGCCGCAGAAAGTGCCCATGGCGGCACTGTTGGAGATCTCAGCCGCCAGCATCCCGATGCCGATCATCACCAGCCCGACCAACCAGATGCGCAGGCCCTCGTCGCGCAATGGCCAATTCACGATCTGAATCGTCTCGGGTACACGAATTCGTGCGCTGGCCTGTTCACCGGAAGCTGTGACCATCCCCCTATTCTAATCGCCCGTTTCACAGCCTGCAGGCGCGGGGTTCCATGGCTTACCGCAACACGGTCGCAGGCCCGGATGATTCGTCAGCCGTCAGGCGTTTGCCCCGATGATTCATCAGCCGTTGGGCGTTAGCCCCGGTTCCGTCGAAAGCTGCACCAACCGGACGCGAACCGGTTCCGGCTGATCGGCAAGCCGTTTCTGGCAAGTCCCCCACAATCGATTGCGACCCGACGACTCGCCCTGAATGGATGGTCGCTCATGAAATGATCCCGGCCGGGAAACCCAAGAACGAAGATCGGGGAGGCCTCCGCATGGGTGACCTCCCCGATTTCTGATCGGCGACGCGTTCCGTTCGCCCCTCAAGCAACGTGGCGAACCGGCATCGCGAATTCGACGCTTAGCGACGCAGTTCCACGGCGAACGTGGCACCGCTGAGCGCCAGGTTGCTGGCAGCTCCACCGCCCGGAGTCACGATGTCGTTGGCCAGCGTGTCATTCACCCAGAACTGGGTTTCCCACAGCGCCCGAACCGACAGCAGGCCCAGGCCGGTGCAGCGCGACCAACCGATACCCAACTGGCTCTCCAAGACGGTCGTGATTTCGTCATCGACGGTATCGCCGACAACCGGCGCGGCGATCAAGTCGGCCGGATCATGAATCTCGCCCATCAGGAACGAGCCGCGGACGTTGCCGATCAGGTGGAACCCGCGCGAGCCGATGTCGCGGCTGGCCTGGAGGGCAACCGTCGGTCCCGTCCCTTCGAAGTAGACCTCGTCCGGGCCAAACCCAAGACCGGCGCGACCGTAACGGATACCGCCGGAGAGGAGCAGGTCCGTGTTGCACAGCGTTTCGCTCAACGTGGCTTCCAGATCGATCACGTCCATGTCAAGGCTGAGCGTTGTCGAGGCGGGAACCGTATCGTGGCCGTGATTGAACATCCAGTACCGCAGGCGGAGCCCGACACCGTTGGCGTTTTCTCCACCAACGGTGAACCGGTGACCAACCCCGTACTCGTCATCCCATCCGGCGCCACCAAAATAGTTGGCCGTGTTGCTGCTGGCATACGGCCGCAGGACGGTCGCTTCGTATCCGGCATAGATCGAGCGGCCACCGGCGCCCCCTTTGCCTTTCCCGTTCCCCTTGCCATTTCCCTTTCCGTGGTCACCGTCTTTCTGGGCGCCGCCCATTTCGTAGGAGACGAAGTCGGCCCGTTGCTGATGCAGCTCTGCTTCCAAAGCGTCGATCCGCGCCATCAGCGCCGAATAGCTCATCTCTTCAGCACCGGCCATCGACGGCGCCAACAGAATCGCCATTGCGAGACTTGCCAGCCAGGCAACAATTCTCTGTTTTGCGTTCATGGTTTCTTCCTTAAAACAATGCGTGTGGGGCATTCCGTTTCGAAATTGCCTGTTAGTTCTCAACAGTGTGATGATCGGCCCACGGTCGAATAAGTTTCGGTTAATTGATCGGCGCGCAACTAACCCGCACCGCCCTTACAGATTGACGATGCGTTGTGCGCATTGAGCAAACTTTACCGGCCACCGCGGCGTAAGCCTGTCCGGTATGCTGCCGGCGAACCGGCCGGTGAGGCGTGTGCGTTAGCGCAAGTCGTCGAGCGACTGGAGGGCAAACGCGACGTGCAATGCGGCCCCTAACGGCAAGGCATCTTCATCCACCTTGAACTTGGGATGGTGCACGTTGTAGATGGCACCCTCCTCTTCGTTGCGGACACCCAGGGCAACGAAACAACCGGGGACCTGCTCGGTATAAAACGCAAAATCCTCACCACCCATCGTGATGTCGAGCTCGGCAACGCACTCGTCACCGGCCAGCGAGGAAGCCAGCTTGCGAGCCACCTGCCAACACGTCGCGTCGTTGACCGTTGGCGGGTAGTCGACGCCGGGAAAGGAGACGTTGGCTTCGCACCGGTGCGATCCCGCGACACCAGAGGCGACCTCGCGGACCCGTTGCTGAAGATGTTGCAACGCTTCCAGAGACGTCGCCCGGATCGTTCCTCGCAAGGCGACCGTTTCCGGAATCACATTGTAGGCCTCGCCGCCGTGGATCATCGTGATGCTGATGACGGCCGAGTGCAGCGGGTCGATCTCGCGTGAAACAATCGTCTGCAACTCGGTCACCACCGCCGCGGCGCAGACAACCGGGTCAATCGCCAGGTGCGGCATGGCGGCATGCCCACCCCGTCCTTGGATCGCAATCTCGACGCAGCCGGCAGCCGCCAGAAAGACGCCGTCGCGCGAACCAAAACTGCCGACTGGCAACCGGGGCCAGACGTGCAACCCGAAGATCCGCTGCACGGCCGGGTTCTCCAATGCACCCGCGTCGCGGATCCGTTGGCCTCCCGCGCCACCCTCTTCCGCCGGCTGAAAGATCAGCTTGACCGTCCCTCCGAGTTCGGCTTCCCGCGCCTTCAAGAGGCGAGCCGCCCCCAGCAACATGGCCGTGTGGCAGTCGTGCCCACAGGCATGCATCTTGCCGTCCACCTGGCTGCGGAACGAGACATCCGCCTCCTCGTGGATCGGCAACGCGTCCATGTCGGCTCGGAGTGCTACGCAGGGACCACGGCCGTTGCCGATCGTGGCCAGGACACCCGTTTCCGCGACGGGAAACTGGTAAGGGATCCCAAGGGCGTCCAGCGACGTGCGGACTAACTGGCTCGTCTTTACCTCTTCGTACATGACTTCGGGGTGACGGTGGATCTGCCGCCGCAAGCCGACGATCCAGTCCTGGATTTCCAACGCCTCTTGGCGGACTTCGGTGAGCTGCATGTGATGGACTCGTCTGAACGGATGCTTGCCAGAAGGGAATGTTGTCCGCGGACCGTGGTGCGTTGCTCCCATGGCGCGAGCCGCGGCGCGGCTCGCAGGCCCCCCTCGCCTCATGCTCGGCATCCCCAACCGCACCGCCGAGTTGCCCGGAAATGCGGGCCGAAACGGTGGCGGCTCGTGGGAAAGGGAACATGCACCGTGCGGATTGCCGTACCTGTGCCGATTAGTTTGACCGCCCTGCGAAAAAGGAGACTAACGGATCAACCAGCGTTGTGGGTTCCCGGGAGACCTGCCGACAATTTGACTGAGTAGGCCACCGAAGGATTACGGCATCTGCCGGTCAGCGGATTTGAATCTGTTGATTCGATTTCGCAGTTGGCTTAAATGGTTGCATAGGTAATTAGGGCAGAGTAGCATAGGGTGCTGTAGGCTACACGTGCCCTGCGCAAGTTGGCGCACCCACCGCGGTCAACCGACCACATCACCCGCCCCTGACTGCCCAAGCAAAACAAAACGTTGTCCTGGATTGATCCAGACCGGAGGCTCACTGCGATGTTAAAGAATACGCGACGAATCGTACAAGTTTGTCTGATTTGGACAGTCGTGGGGCTGCTCACAATCGACACGGCACTCGCCTGTAAGTGCTTTCGACGACGGGCTCGAATTCAGTACCACGCCTACTACTGCATGCCTGCGGGCGACGGGGTCATCATGACGTACCCCTCAGACATGGACAACGGGGCAGGCGGAGATTCGGCCGGTGGGGCGGTCGACGAAGGAAGCGGCGCAGGTCAAGCCGAGCCGTTGCCGGTGCCGCCGCCCGCACCAGAGCCTCAACCGATGCCCGAGCCGGAGCCCGCGCCGGCACCGGAGCCCGCACCCGCCCCGGCGCCGGAACCAGAGCCCGCACCCGCCCCGGAACCGGAGCCTGCACCTGCGCCCGAACCGGCCCCTGCGCCGGAACCCGAGCCGGCACCTGCACCGGAGCCGGCACCTGCCCCGGAGCCCGCGCCCGAACCGGCACCAGAACCGGCACCCGAGCCCGCGCCCGAACCGGCACCAGAACCGGCACCGGAGCCGAAGCCGGCCGCCGACCCGCTGGATGATCTGTTCGGCGATACCCCGGCAGCAGAACCCGCCGCAGAACCCGCCGCAGAACCGGCAGCCGAACCGGCTGCCGATCCGCTGGGCGACCTCTTTGGCGACACGCCTGCCGCCGAACCCGCACCGGAACCAGCCGCAGACCCGGCCGCCATGCCCGCCGAACCGGACGCGGCACCAGCAGCCGACCCGCTCGGCGACCTCTTTGGCGACACCCCGGAGGCACAACCGGCGGCCGAACCTGCGGCCGAACCGGCTCCAGAACCGGCGGCCGACGACCTGTTCGGCGACGCGCCGGCCGCTGAGCCCGCCGCAGAACCGGCTGCCGAGCCGGCCGCGGATCCACTGGGTGATCTGTTCGGTGACGACGCGGCGGCCGAACCGGCCGCGGAACCGGCCGCCGAGCCGGCCGCAGAACCTGCAGCGGATGATCTGTTTGGGGACGCCCCTGCAGCCGAGCCCGCTGCCGAACCGGAAGCCGACCCACTGGGAGATCTGTTCGGTGATGCGCCGGCTGCCGAACCCGCTGCCGAACCCGCCCCGGAGCCGGCCGCCGACGACCTGTTCGGTGATGCACCTGCCGCGGAGCCGGCCGACGACGCTGCCGCCGCAGAGCCGGCCGCTGCTGATCCGCTCGGTGACCTGTTTGGTGACGAGGCGGCGACCGAGCCGACCTCGGCACCCGCCGAAGATGCCGGCTTGGACGACCTGTTCGGTGACGCGCCGGCAGAACCGGCGACAGAGGAAATGGCCGACGAAGACGGTGGTCTGGATGACCTGTTTGGCGAACCGGCCGCGGAACCGGCTGCCGAGCCAGCCGCAGCACCGGCCGACGACGATCCGTTCAGCGCCGCCGAGAAGCTGCCGGCGACCGAATTGCTGGTTCGCACGTGGCGCGACAACACGGGCCTGTACGAGGTCAAAGGGCGTCTGACGACGATTCTGGACGGAAAGGTCCGGTTGACGAAGACGAACGGCCGTACCTGCACGGTCGAATTCCGTCGCCTGTCGGCAGTCGACATGGAGTACGTGCAGCAAGTCGCGCTGTCGATGGGTCACACGATCGTGGACCAACTCGCCAGCCGTTAGACCGGCAGCAAACTCGCTTCGCCCTTGATTGCGGAGCGAATTGACGATGGCTTCACAAGGGCCAGGGCACTCGCTGTCCTGGCCCTTGTTGCGTTCCGACTCGCGGCGGCAGCGGATACCAGGATCGGTCGCAGCAGCACCAAGGGGCGCCCCCACCTCTCATACCGGGGCGAAATCCGCATTCTGCCCAGAGAGCGACGGGCGTATAATCGGGCCCGTCATCATTCAAGGAGGAATGTCGATGTCCGCTCGCCGCAACTTGCTGATCGTCTTGACCCTCGTGGCCGTCTGCGTGGTTACCACGTTCGGCCTCTGGCGGCAGACCCGAAATCGGGGCGCCGCCGCTGATCGGGCCCCGCAGCTCGTTTCACTGTCGCTGGGTGAGGCGGTGGCAGACGCCGCGCCCCGCGTCGCTGGCCAGGCGCCGCGCGAGCTGCCGGCACCGGCCGATCCGGCGGTGGCCGTCGACACAATCCTCGATCTGCGCGCCCAATTCGGCTCGGTGCTGAACGACAGTGAACTGGCAGCCGACGCGAACGCGAACGCCACGTTGTTCGACACCATTTTGCGTGAGACGGCTGGACTTCCGGTGACGGACCAACCCGGCAACGGCGACGACGAAGGGGCGGGCCGACCGCGTCCCGCAGCCGTCGCCGAGCCGACCGGTGCGCCGCGACCGTTGGTGGCGGTGCCCGGCAGTGGCGAGCCTCCTGGGGCGAACGCCGAATTGGCGGAGGCGATGCGGGAGACGGCGAGCTTACTGGCCGCAGAGGCCGACGCCGCGCAGCAGCTCGGCGCTGTCGCTCGACAACAGCGCCTGGCCGGCCTGGCGCTCCTCCTGGAAGCCGAAGCGGAAATGATCTCAGCCGCCGACTGAGGCCCCGCCAGGCATCGCCGGGCGCGCCTCGCGAGGCCCCTCCAGGGTGAATATCCCGACTGCGTTCTGTGGTCGGAAAGTCCTTGCTACCAGGGACTTTATTGACAACCCCACCCCTCATAGAGCAAGATTGAGGGAGAGGTTTGTTTTGCCGCATCGAAACAACCGGTAAACTTTTCCCCAGTCGTTGTTCGACCTGTCGCGGCGCCGTTCAGCGCCCCCGGTCCTTGGATTCGTCGAGGAGATTTTATGGCTAACCAATTAGGTGATTTCAGCGACATCCTTCTCCGTCGCGGTGTCATCAGCTTGGATCAGCTTTCGGAAGCGGAGCAGCGGAACCGGGAACACACTGGGGTCGAAAAGACGTCCGTCGCCAAGTGCCTCGTCGAACTGGGCTACGCCACCGGCGAGGAAGTCATGCGGGCGATGGCCGAGCAACATAAGCTCGAATACGTCGATCTGAGCGAAGTTGCCATTCCTGAAGAGATCATCGAGCTCGTTCCCGAGTCGGTTTCGCGCGAAAACACCATTCTCCCGATGAAGGAAATGGACGATGCGCTGGTCGTCATCATGAGCGACCCGCTCGACCTGGAAACCATCGAGAAACTGCGATTCATCCTCAATCGTCGTGTCGAGGTGGCCCTGGCGCCCACCGAGAACATCAACGAAGCGATCAACAAGTACTACGGCCAGGTCGAAGGGGAATCGGCCGACTCGATGCTCCAGGAGTTCACCGACACGGCCATCGACTTCACCGAAACGACGGATGATTCGGGAGGGCAGGAAGAAGGGGTCGACGAAAACAGTGCCCCCGTGGTCCGGCTGGTCCACCTGATGATAAGCGAAGCGGTGCAGTTGCGGGCTTCTGATATCCACGTGGAGCCATTCGAAGATCGCGTGCGGATCCGCTACCGGATCGACGGTCGGCTGGTCGAGCGGGACAGCCCGCCCCGTCGCCTCCTCTCCGCGATCCTCTCGCGCATCAAGATCCTCTCCAAGCTGGATATCGCCGAACGTCGGCGCCCCCAGGACGGGCGGATCAAGGTGACCGTGGGAGAGAAGGAACTGGATCTCCGGGTCAGCGTGATCCCGACCAACCACGGTCAGTCGGTCGTCATGCGGTTGCTGGACAAGGACAACATCAAGGTCGGCCTCCGCCAACTCGGATTTGGTGAACATACGTTCGCCGGCATCATGAACCTGATCAAGCGTCCCAACGGAATCGTCCTGGTGACCGGACCCACCGGATCGGGGAAGACCACCACGCTCTACGCCTGCCTGAACTTCCTCAACCGGCCCGACAGAAAGATCATTACGGCCGAAGATCCGGTCGAATATTACCTGCCGGGCATCAACCAGGTCGAAGTTCGCCACAACATCGGGCTCGATTTTGCCCGCATCATTCGGGCCATGTTGCGGCAGGCCCCGAACATCATCCTGGTGGGCGAAATGCGAGATACCGAGACCGCTTCGATGGGAATCCAAGCTTCTTTGACTGGACACTTGGTTTTCAGTACACTACATACGAACGATGCGCCCAGCGCTGTAACGCGCATGGTCGACATGGGAGTTCCCGGATACCTGGTCGCCAGCAGCGTGATCGCGGTGCTGGCCCAGCGGCTGGTGCGGGTCATTTGCGAGCGGTGCAAGGCGCCCTACGAACCGACGCCGGCGATCATCGCCGAAGCCGGGCTAAGCCCCGAGGCGGTGGCCAACGGCAACATGTCCCGCGGCAAGGGATGTAACTACTGCCAGAAGAAAGGCTACCGGGGCCGGAAAGGCATTTACGAACTGATGATGGTCTCACCCGGCATTCGCCAGCACATCTTCGCCGGAAGCCCCACACAGGAAATCCGCACACACGCCATAAGCGAAGGCATGGACACGCTTTACCGCGATGGATTGCGATCGGTCCTGAATGGGATCACAACCCTGGATGAGGTCTACCGAATCGCCAAGAAGTCCGAGCAGGATGCGATTGTCGAGTCTGCCTAGCAGACGTGGATGCGACCGCCCGGTGAGCGAGGCGGGACGCAGCCCAACGGGGCCCGCATCCTGCCCGCGGGGGCGGGACCAAGGTCGGCCAACCCAGTCCACTGCACCCGATATCCAGTTGCCAAAGGCTCTTCATCCATTAGCGAAAGGCTCGTCAGATATTCCCCGACGTTGAATCGCCGCGGGCGACGCAACGGCGAGCGGCGGAACGCGGAAACGCGGGGCAGATTGGGCCGCCGTCGTGGCCCAAGCTGCAATTTTCTTGAGTCACCACGACCGGCTGCCAATAATCCCATTGCTCGCCGGGGAAATTCGGTGGCCCATCAAATGACCGTGCAATCGCACGACCGGTTCCGCTCGCTCATCTCAGGCATTCAGCATCGGGCGGCCTGTATTCATTTGGTGATCTTCCCCTTACCTGCATTGAAACGAGTGATTCCGTACCATGGCCACAATTCTGATTGACAAGCTGCTGCAGGCAGCCGTGAAGCAAGGTGCCAGCGATATCCATATCGTCGTCGGCCAACCGCCCGTCTTCCGACTCCATGGCCGGATGCGGCGGCTCGAGACGAAAACCCTCGACCCGGACGACGCGGTCGGGCTGATGAAGAGTATCACGCCCGAACGTTGCCAGCGCGAACTTCAAGAGAACGGCAGCACCGACTTTGGTTTCGCCTTCGGCGAGCTGGCTCGATTTCGGGTTTCCGTCTTTAAGCAGCGGGGCAACATCTCGATGGTGTTGCGGCAGATCCCGACCGACAAACTGACCCCCGAACAGCTCGGCCTGCCCGAGCAGGTGGTCAAGTTGGTGATGCGACCACGGGGATTGTTCTTGGTGACCGGCCCGACCGGTTCCGGCAAGAGCACCACCCTGGCCAGTCTGGTGAACTACATCAATGAGACGTGCGATCACCACATCATTACGATTGAAGACCCGATCGAGTTTTATCACGAGCACATCAAGTCGACCGTGAATCAACGCGAAGTCGGGGTCGACGTGCCCAGCTTCTCGGAGGCCCTGCGGCGTGCCTTGCGGCAGGACCCGGACGTGATCCTGGTGGGTGAATTGCGGGACCTGGAAACCATTGAAGCGGCCATCTCGGCCGCGGAAACGGGGCACGTCGTGTTCGGCACGCTGCACACCAACAGTGCCCAGGGGACCGTCAACCGCGTCATCGATGCCTTCCCGGGTAACCTGCAGGACCAGATCCGCACCCAGCTCTCCACCTCGTTGATCGGCGTGGTGGCCCAGACCCTGGTCCCACGGATCGGCGGTGGCCGCTGTGCCGCCTACGAAGTGCTGATCGTGTCGCCGGGTATCGCCAACCTGATCCGGGAAAACAAGACTTTTCGTATCAACTCGGCGATCCAGACCGGCGGTAAGTTCGGCATGCAGTTGATGGATGACGCCCTCTTCAAGCTCTGGAAGCAGGAACTGGTGTCGGTCGAAGACATCCTGGCCAAGGCCCAGAATCCCGATGACCTGGCCAAGAAAGTGGTGAATGCGAAGCGGATGATGGCGGAAGAAGCGAGCGAAGACGAGGACGAAGACGACGACGACGGCTTGGATTGATGGCCGTGAGGCCGGCGAGCGGTCCAGGCGGCGGCGATCGCCGTGGATACGGCGGCGAGGAGCCCACCGTTGGTAGCGAGCGACGCAGATCGATGCCGGTTCCGTCCGGCGGCGTCCTACCCCGGGGGACGCCTGCCCCTGGAGAGTGGTGCCTTCCCGACGCGAAACGGGCCGGCACATGACACCTTGGAACGTTGAAATCCTGGAACGTTGAAATCTTGGAACGTTGATATTGCGGGCCAGGCAAGACCAACCAGACCCGGATCGATAGATAGACAGACAGACCGTCGAACAGACAGAGGCGATTTCCTGACAGCGGTCCAGCTACCTGCCGGATCGTGCGATTCATCGAGCAACAAGAGGCAATGTGATGGCGATTCGTCGCATCGGACAAATCCTGGTCGACATGGGATTCATCAATGACGACCAGCTTGAAATGCTCCTGGAAGAGCAGGATCGTCAGCCCGGCGAAAAGCTGGGGAAGGTGGCCGAAGAGATCGGCCTGGTGACCGACGAACAGGTTGCCCAGGCGTTGGCCGAGCAGATGAACATGCAGGTCATCAGCTTGGAGGAATTCGAGTTGGATGACGAAACGCGTGACCAGGTCACCGAGACAATGGCCCAAATGTACAACATCATCCCGATTCGCCGGGACGATGATGTGCTGACCATCGCCACCTGCGAACCGCAAAACCTGGTGATCCAGGACGATCTGCGCACCTTCCTGGGGCTCGATATCCGCACCCTGGTGGCAACCCAGCGGGAGATCACGGCGGCCCTGGAGAAGTACTACAACGCCGGCGGCGAGAGCGTCGAGCGGATCGTGGAAGAATTGGAAAACGACGAGGATCTCAAGAAGCTGGCGGCGGAGATGGAGAAGTCGACCGCCTTTGACCTGACGAGTGCCGAAGCGTTGGCCGACAGCGCCCCGGTCCGCAAGCTGCTCAACATGATCCTCCTGTTGGCCATCAAGGATCACGCCAGCGACATTCACTTCGAACCGTTTGAAGAGGAGTTCCGGATCCGGATCAAGGCGGACGGGGTCCTCTATGAGATGGTACCGCCACCGCGACATCTGGCGTTCGCGATCACTACCCGGATCAAGGTGATGGCGGACCTGGACATCGCCGAACGCCGGATGCCGCAGGACGGCCGGATCGAACTGGTCGTCGGTGGCCACTCGGTCGACCTCCGCGTCAGCGTGCTCCCGACCATGTTCGGCGAAAGCACGGTCATGCGGGTCCTGGACCGCTCGGTGGTGTCGCTGGACCTGAACAAGGTCGGGATGGACGCCCCCACCATGAAGTTGTTTCGGGAGACGATCGAAAAACCCAACGGGATCGTGCTGGTCACCGGCCCCACCGGATCGGGCAAGACGACCACCCTGTATTCGGCCCTGAGTGAACTGAACGTGATCGAAGAAAAGTTGATCACGACCGAGGATCCGGTGGAATACGACATTGACGGGATCATTCAAATTCCGGTCGACGCCGATATCGACGTCACCTTTGCCGCCTGCTTGCGATCGATCCTTCGGCAGGACCCGGACCGAATCCTGGTCGGCGAAATCCGTGACCTGGAGACCGCGGAAATTGCCATTCAAGCTTCGCTGACCGGCCACATGGTGTTCAGCACATTGCACACGAATGATGCCCCCAGTTCGGTAACACGGCTCAAGGACATGGGGATCCCGACGTTCCTGATCACGGCCACCGTCGAAGCGATTCTGGCCCAGCGGCTGGTTCGCCGGATCTGCACGCAGTGCCGGGAAGAACTCGAGCCGACCGACGACATCCTGATGGAGCTGGAATTGACCCGCGAAACCCTGGGCGACCGCAAGCTGTACCGCGGGACCGGTTGCGAGGGCTGCAACAGCACGGGCTACAAGGGACGCGTGGGATTGTTCGAGCTGATGATCATGAATGATGAGCTGCGGGAACTGATCGTCAGCAATTCGCCCGTCGATCAGGTCCGAAATGTCGCTCGCAACCACGGGATGGTTTCGCTCCGCGACGCCGGTGAAGCGTTTATGTTCGAGGGAGTCACCACTCCCGATGAAGTTATCCGTGAAACGATTTTGGAAGCCTAAGGAGACATCCAGAGGAATGAGTCGAAAGCAAAAGCAACTGCCGAACATGCATCCGCGCGGTCGAGCGGGAAGTTGTTGATGCTTCGTTCCCGCATGATCCCTGGCTGCGCGACGTCATGCACAGCATGACCTACGGAAGGGAAAGAAGATCGCCGATGAGGCTCTGTAGGGCATGCTGTGCATGCCGGAATCCACGCCGACCGTACGAAGGAGGAAGACGAGAAAGTCTCATGCATCGCATGACCTGCGGAAGGGAAAAAGATGGAATGCGAAACATGGAATGGCGATAGAACGACTGCCGCAATCCGCCCGTAGCTTCCGGAAGTGATTGACCCATTGTTGCGAATAAAGCGCCCAACAGATTTGGAAGTGGAGACCTGCGGTCGGCGGTTTCGGCGGGGTCAGAGACCCGCGCCGAGCGGTGGTCAGAGACCCGCGCCGAGCGGTGGTTGGAGACCCGCGGCGAGCGGTGGTCAGAGAC
Organism: bacterium; assembly: GCA_030430075.1. Lineage (GTDB taxonomy): Bacteria > Planctomycetota > Planctomycetia > Pirellulales > Pirellulaceae > ARS98. Next base: position 287,296 of record JAUIGN010000006.1, on the reverse strand, counting down.
CCGCGCCGAGCGGTGGTTGGCGAGCCGTTGTGGAGCCAGCATGACGGATCGTACGAACCGAACAGAATTAACGACGAAAATAAATAACCGTATCACCCTCTCTGTGAACCAAGCAGACGGAACTTGAATCATGCCTACCTTTCAGTTTGAAGCCATGGACGCCACGGGTCAGGAGATCCGGGACGTCATCGAAGCGGCTACGGAGGAAGAAGCCCAGGGTACGATCCGGCAGATGGGGTACTTCGTCACGAAGATCTCCGTCAAGAAGTCGGGTGCCCAGGAAACGACCCAGAAGGCAGGACGCAAGAGATCATTCGCCATCGGTGGCGGCGGAACCAAGTTCGTCTGCGCCTTCACCCGGCAGTTGTCGATCCTGCAGGACGCCGGTTTGCCGATCCTTCGCAGCTTGAAGATCCTGGAAAACAACGCCAAGCCGGGCAAGCTGAAGAACGCCCTCATGGATGTCTGCGACGAGATCGAAACCGGCTCGACGCTCTCCGAAGCGATGTCCAAGAACCCGAAGGTCTTCAACCGGCTCTACATCAACATGATCAAGGCCGGTGAAGCGGGCGGTGCGTTGGAAGTGATTCTGCAACGCCTGTCCGATTTCATGGAGCGGTCCGAGTCCCTGAAGAAGAAGGTCAAAGGGGCCATGATCTACCCGGTCGTGGTGATCATGGTGGCGGTCAGCATCCTGATCTTCATCATGTTGAAGATCGTGCCGGTGTTCGCCAAGATGTTTGACGAATTCGAGCTGGACTTGCCGGCGCCCACCTTGTTGCTGGTCGCGATCTCCGACTTTGTCGTCGGCTATTGGTTCCTGCTGCCGGCCATTCCACTCACGATCTGGCTGTTCATCAAGCTGGTGCGCAAATTCAAACACGGCCGGATGGGCTGGGACATGTATATCCTCAAGTTGCCGATCATGGGCAACCTGATCGAAAAGAACATCCTGGCCCGGACCACGCGGACCCTGGGGACACTCATCTCCAGCGGCGTGCCGATCCTGGAAGCGCTGAATATTACTCGCGAGACGTCCGGCAACGCGCTTTTTGAACGGCTCTATGGCCGGGTGACCGATTCGATTCGTGAAGGAAATACGATTGCCCGCCCGCTGGCCGAATACTCGCGGCTCGGCTTTCATCCGGTGTGTGCCATGTTCTGGTTCCTGATGGGCGCCACGCCGGGCATCTTGATGATGTGCCTGACCCCGATGAAAGACATGGGGTTCATGCTCGCCTTGGGCGCCCAGGCGGCGGTGGGCGCCGGCATTCTGTCGACCCTCTGGTATGTCACCAAGATCAAGACCCGCGTGGTCGACGACCTGGTCGTGAACATGGTGGACGTCGGTGAGGAAACCGGCGAACTGGATACCATGCTCTACAAGGTTGCTGACCAGTTCGACGAAGAAGTCAAGACACTGACCGATGGTTTGATGGCTCTGTTGGAACCACTGATGATCTGCTTCCTCGGTGGAGCGGTCGGTTTCATCGTGATCTCGCTCTTCATGCCGTTGGTCGCCCTGATTCAAGGTCTTTCGTAACGTTGCCCAGCGGTCGGCCTGCGGCTGCGGTCCTTCGGGTGACCGGGCCCAGGCGTGTCCGGGACAACGTGGTCCCCCCAATGCCTGACACGAACATGGCTGCCACTCCGGGACAGGCAGCCGCCCAAACGAGAGGATACGGCGGTCATGGATACCTCCAAGCGACACGGCTTTACATTGGTGGAAATGCTGGTGGTGATCATCATCATCGGGATCTTGATGGCGGTCCTGGTGCCCACCGTCGGCATGGCGATTCGGAAAGCGAAGAACTCCAAGATTGGACTCGAGATCAACCAACTCGCTTCCGCGGTCGACGCCTACAAGGCGAAGTACACGGATTATCCGCCGGACTTCTCCAGCCGCCCGATCGTGGAACGCCACATTCGCAAGGCCTTTCCCAGCATTTCGTCCAAAGAGTTCGCCTTGGCCCAGACCTTCTTCTGGGTCGAACCGACCGATAGCACGTCGGCCGACTACTACCGTTCGTTCCTGGATCCGGCCGAAGCGCTGGTCTTCTGGCTGGGCGGGTTCAGCTCGGATGCCCGTCGCCCGTTTACCGGACCGGGCGGCCCCTTTCTGCTCGATACGAGCTCCGGGACCTACGTGACCAACCCGGACCGCAACGCGCCCCAGTTCCCCTTTGATGAAGCCCGCCTGTCGCTCTACCTGGCGGACATCAGCAACGGGAATCCCGACCCGGCCGGCTTGCCCTGGTCGAACGACGAGTTCGAGCTGCATACGTCGAACTATGCCGATAACGATCGCTTCCCCGTCTATTTCCCTGACGGGTTAGCCGTTCCCTACGTCTACTTCGATTCGCGGAACTATGGCGGAGCGTCCCGGCCGGTCACGATTCCGGCCCCCCAGTACCCGCCGGCCGCCTATGCCGGCTCCACATCGATCAAGGGAGTCGCCACGGCCTACTTCTCTGACCTGCCGACGCAGGCCTTCATGAACAAAGACAAGTTTCAGATCGTTTGTGCCGGGCTGGACAACGAGTACGGCGTGGCAGGCGGGAGCTTTCCCTCCGGTAACGGTTACGACGTCGAGAACCGAGACAACCTCACCAACTTCAGTGAAGGGTCCACCCTGGGGGACAAGATCCCATGATCGCAACCCAACGCCAGCCGGCCACCGGCAGCCGCCAGGGGTTCACCCTGGTCGAGTTGCTCATCGTGGTCCTGATCATCGCGATCCTGGGCTCGGTGACGCTCTCCGCCCTGTACGGCATCATCGGCGAAGCCAAGGCGACCCGCACCCGAACCCAGGTTGCCAAGCTGCATTCACTGATCATGCACAAGTGGGACAGTTACCGCGTCCGCCAGGTTCCCCTGCCGATCCCGGGCTGGATGAAGGCGCGCCCGGAATCGTTTTCCGATACCAACGGCAACTGCTGGCGGGATCCGGGGGAGGCGACGACTGGAATTATTTATGACGATGGCTACTACAACTACGGGAGTGCCTACATTCGCTTGCTCGCCTTGCGCGAGTTGATGCGGCTGGAACTGCCGGACCGGATTACCGACCTGGAGGATGGGCCCCGTGCCCTGCCGGTCGAAATCCCGGGCACCAACCGTGTGATTACGCTGCAGTTGCCCCAACCTTCCATCTGGAAATCGTACCGCCGGAAAGCCAACACGTTGATCAAGGCACGGCACGGCCCTTCCGGAGACTGGACCAATCGGTCGCACTGGTCGACGTCGCACCAGGGGGCCGAATGCCTCTACCTGATCGTTTCGTCGATTCGCGACGGGGATACCAGCGCGTTGGATTTCTTCAAGGAGTCAGAGGTCGGCGACACCGACGACGACGGGATGCCGGAGATCCTCGACGGGTGGGGACGGCCGATCGCCTTCCTGCGGTGGGCGCCGGGGTACGCCACGGGCGAAGGCCCGGACGGTTTCTGGGGTGACGCCAGCGTGGATGATGACGGTCAGAACGGGATGAACGACATTGGTGAAATCGGCTGGCCGGGAACGGACGACGATTCGCAGTTGCAGTCGCGTGATCCGGCTGCCTCGCCCGACCCCTTCGATCCGCTCAAGGTCGATCCCTTTGCCAGCCAGGCGTACGCCCTCTACCCGCTGATCTTTTCGGCCGGCGAGGACTCGGTGTACGACATCGCCGTCGAACTCGGCAGCGGCACGCCGTTGCACTATGCCTTCACCTGCCCGCCCAATAACCCTTACGTGGTGATCGGCAACAACCAGCTTGGCAAGCCGATTGATTCCAACGGCGACGGCGAGTACGGCAACTTCGACAACATCACCAACCATTTGCTCGACTCGAGGTGACCCATGGGACGGAATAAGAATGGCCGGGAACAGGCCGACCGTGCTCGTTGCCTGCCTGTCATCGACCGCCTGTTGACGGGGCACCAGCCGACGGGCCGGCGGGTCTTGGCGCAGCCCGGTTGCGGGCGCCTGGCACCGGGACGGCGCGGGTTGCCGGGACGGCGCGGGATGACGTTGGTCGAGTTGCTGGTGGTCATCTTCATCTTGACGCTCCTGGTGGCGACCGCCCTGCCGCTGATGAAGCCGGCGATTGAGGAGAGCCGGATCCGGGAAGCCTCGCGCCAGATCAATGCCTTCCTGGACGGCGCCAAGGGGCGGGCCGCGGCACTCGGCCGTCCCGTCGGTGTCTGGATCGAACGCATTCCCGAGTCGAACGCCGCGGTGCAACTCTATCTGGCCGAAACGCCCCCGTTGTACGGAGGCGATTCGCAGGGCGCCACCGCGATGATCAACTACGAGACCTCGACCGGGAAGTTCGTGATTCGAGAGATCCCGGGCACCAATCCGCCCAACACGTTGCTGCCCGGATTCGTCAACAGCTACAGCTTGATCGAGGTCCTGGCACCCAATGCGGGCGACGAGTTTCGGATCAAGTTCGCTTACAAGGGGCAGTACTATCGTTGCCGTCGCACGACCGCTCCCAGCGGGACGACGCACCGATTCGAGCTCGACCCGGCGGACGCCGCCCGGGTGCCGCCGCTGACCGGTGTCGCCCTGCCTTATCAGGTGTTGCTCAATCCGCGCCGTTCCAGCTCTCCGCCGCTGCAGTTGCCCGGCGGAACGGCCATTGATCTGCAGTATTCCGGTATCGGCGGCTTCACTGACGACACGATTGTCCCCGACATCTGCCCGACAACGGCCCTGGACGTCCCCGGACCGACCGGCCTGGAGTTCTGGGATAACCGCAATCCGACCAACCCGGCCGGCAATCGCCTCAGCCCGCCCGCCGGACCGGTGATTATTGTCTTCCGCCCCAGCGGCGACGTCGAACGGGTGGTGGTGGCCGGGACGTCGTTCTCGCCCAACGGCACGATTCACCTGCTGGTCAGCAAGATCGAACAGATTGAGACGTTGGCCGAGGACACACCGGAGACGCCGAACCCGATTGCCTGGTCACCGGTCGACAACGATGTCTGCCCGCACTCGGAGAGTCTGGTTGACACAAACAGTATTTGGATTTCCGTAGGGCATCGCAGCGGGCTCATCTCTTCTTCCCAGAACGGTTGGAACTTCGATCCCGACGAGGATCTGTCGACACCGCCGAACTTCCGAGATTGTTTTCGCAGCGCCCGCGACCTGGCGCAACGAACACAGACCGTAGGTGGGCGCTGAGGATCGTGCGAGCAACAACGGTCACAACACCGGTCGCCTTTCGTGCCGCGAAAGCAATACGGCGCCGCCATGGATGCGGAGCGAATGGCGGCATGAACGGATCGAGCGCTACGAAGCGCCCGATTGCTGGGATACCAAGTCAGAGGTTCAGAGTTGTGAGGATGCCATGAGAATTCGCTCCGGGGTCAGTCTGCTGGAGGTCATGTTCGCCATCGGCGTGGTCGGCGTGGGGCTGCTGGGCGTGATCGCCGTGCTGCCCCTGGCGTTGAACCAGGTGGGACGCGGCAACATGGCGGACCGTAGTTCGCGCGTCGGAATGAACGCCGTCGCGGAATTCGACCTGCGGGGCATGCGTGCTCCGTCGACCTGGCGGTTTCCGACAGGCGCCGTGGTGGGGCATCCCCGCGGTTTGAACCAGGCCTTCTGTATCGACCCGCGGTTCGTCGCGGTCAACGGGACGTTCAACAACACGATCTACGATGCGTCGCTGTTTCCGTACATCAAATTCAGCAGCGCGATCGTCCCGCCACCGCCGCGGATGGGCCGCGTCAGCCTGACGCCGAACCCGGCGCTCACCACGACCGGCATCATGACGGCCATGCAGGCGGATCAGATCTTTGTCGCGGACGACGAACTGACCTTCGACATTCCCGGCGACGAAACGTTGCCGCCGGTTCAAGTCTTCGGTGACAAGCGGGAATCGGAGGGCATCCTCTCCTGGATGGCGACCGTCACCCCCAAGATCGACAACAATCGCGTCTACAAGGACACCTATGTGCTCTCGGTGGTGGTCTTCAACCGCCGTGATGCGTCAAGTTTGGGCCGCAGCCAGACGATGTTCGACGACATCAACACGGACGGCGTCGTCGATCCGGGAGAAGACCCGACCTACAACGAACGGCTGGTCTGGATCATCGGGAATTCCTCCAACGCGAATGCCGCGCCCCAGTTTCACGGCGACGGCTTCGGTGGCGGGGACGTCACCTTGGAAGCGGCCACGGCGGCCGAACTGGAACTCAACTCGGGCGACTGGGTGATGTTGATGCAGAACCTGCGTTCGACGCAGCCCTTCACGCCGATGTTCCGCTGGTATCGGGTTGCGGACACCGAATCTCCCTACTGGGACGGCAGCAACTATCTGGAAGGGCGGCCCATTGACCGGTCGCTGAGCGGTAATTCGGACCGTCCCGGAATGTACGAACGACACGCCACCCTGATCGGCGCCGACTGGCCGTGGCTCAGTTCGGCGGACTGGCGGCCGGACGTCAGCGGCAGCGGGCGAATCCCCGTCGTTTATGCCACGCTGGTGACCGGTGTCGTGGCGGTTTACGAAAAGACAATTCGCCTGGAAACCAGTTCGTTGTGGTAATTCGTATTCGATAATTCTTCCCGTGTAGCAGACGACGCCGGTTTTCGTTGCACCCCATCCGGAACGGCTGGGGCGGATCTCACGCGGCACTCGCCGGCCAGACGAGTGCACCATCCCGACAACCGACGATCGAACGCTCCTGATTGACAGCGCATGCTCCCTGGGAGACCCAAATCATGAAACGTCAGACCGTGACCAACAAGAAACCGCGGCGGGGGATTGTCCTCCTGGTCGTGCTCAGCCTGTTGACGCTGTTCGCCCTGTTGATGGTGACGTTTCTGGTCATCTCCGGGCAGTACCAGAACACGGCGATCGCCACCTCGCGAATCGGGCAGGTCGGCGACCACCCGCGCAAGCTGCTCGACTCGGGCATGTACCAGGTGCTCCGCGGCACGCGGGATTCCAAGTCGGTCATTCAAGGCCATGACCTGCTCAGCGACATGTACGGGCTGACCGGTTTCACGGGATCGATCAGCGGGGCCGGGTCGCCCGGGACGTTCCTCTCGCAACCTGACGGGACCGCCGATCAGTTCATCGAAGTTCGCGTCCCCGACTCACTGGTCCGCGACATCGTCTTCCGCAGCGGGTTTCCCCTCAGCCGCACCAACGGCTACTACAACGGTCAGGTGATGACGTTTACCAGCGGGACAGCCCACGGGCTCAGCCTGCGGATCGTCGGCTACACCTACACCGGCGGCAACGGTTTCTTCCGTCTGCTCCGCCCCAGCAGCGATCGGGCGACCAATGTCAGTCTGACCGCGGGCGATCAGTTTGTCGTCAACGGCCGTCCCTTTAACGGAACCGGATTTGGCTTCAATCCCGCCAGCGAGGCCCTGGACGGCATCGATCCAGGACCGGACGGCGGCTACGGGAACGCCGGAGTCGACGATGACGGCGCCGGGGTCGACGACGATGGCGACGGCGCCATCGACGAGGCGGACGAAGTGGACAACCTGGCCGAGGCGGGCTGGCCTGGATCGGACGACGTCCAACTGACGGCCTTGCGACCCAACCGGTTCCTCAAAGGAACGGCGTCGCATGTGACCGCATACCAGGGTGGAGGCCCCAATGAGAGCTACGATGTGGCGGACTACAACAACCTGGCGCTGGCCGCCATGATCGATGACGGCTCGCTGGTCGTCCTCCCGTCATTCCATCGCCCGGCCCTGGTCAACTTCTGGTTCCACTGGGTCAGCGCCAATTGGTTGACCCCGGCCGTCCCTGCGGAGGAACACCTGGCGATCTTTCTCCAGCCTTACGGTTTTGACAACATCCTCGGCAACAACCCGGCCACCGGTGTGAACGACGATCCCCAGCAAGGGGTTTTGACGCCGACCCAATTGCGACAGATCGCCGAGCTGAAGCGGGATATCATTCTGCGTCCTCTGCCCGAATTCAATCCGAACTTCACCGGCAGTACGACGGCGTTCGGCAACATTGCGCTCGACGCGGCCGGCGCTCAGTATCGAACCGATTATCAGATGGGCGGGTCCGCGCAGGCCAACGCCTTTCTGAACAATCCCTACGTACGAATCCCCTACGACCTGGACAACGACGGGGATGGCGTAGCGGACAGCATCTGGGTCGACCTCGACTTCCCCGTGCAGACGGGTGCCGACGGGCGGATGGTGAAGCCGCTGCTGGCCTTCCTGATCACCGACCTCGACGGGCGGCTCAATCTGAACGCCCACGGTTCACTATCGCATCTTCCGACCCGGGCCTTCCCCGACACCACGGCGACCACCAACCTGGCCGGCGGCGTATCGTCCAGCACGATGCCGGAAGGGCTCGGTTACGGCCCCCCGGAAATCAACCTGGCCAGCCTGTTCGGCGACCAGGCACAATACGAAACGCTGTTGCGCGGCCGCCAGAGCGGCAGCTACCGGATTCCGGGCCGCTATGGCATTGACGCCACGAATGTGATGGTTCCCGGCCGCCGCGGCGCCGATACCCTGGCTTCGCTCAAGTTCTTCGAATTCCCGCAAGACTATTTCGACCGGGCCAACAACCCGTCGCTGAACCTGCGGGCGTTCCAGTCGCCGCCCGATCTTCGCGGCGAGTTGGCCTTCGGGTTGGATCATCGGGGCATGCCGACCTACGAGCGGGGAAATGCAACCGCCGCGCTGCCGGGCGATCTGGTCAGCGACAACCCGTATGAAATCAACCTCGACCAGAACGCCGCGCGGGGTTCACTGACGCCGAATTCGGCCGATGCCCCGTTTTCACTGGCGGAGCTCGAGCGGCTGGTCCGCTATCGCGACCATGATGCGTTGATGCTGCCCAGCCGTCTGCTGGATCTGTATCCCAGCTTGCCGGCGCCGGCTACCAGCTCACCCTTCGTGGACTCGCTCTCCGGCAGCGTCGCGCTACAGCGGCGGCTGGTAACCACGGACAGCTACGACCTGCCGGTCCCCAACCTCTATTTGCCCGGATTGGGCACGCTGCCCCGGCACGCCACCGACATCTTCCGCCGGCAGTTGATTCGCGGCTTCGGCTGGACCAGCTCGTCGATTACCGCGCAGATGGATTCCAACCTGAGCGGTCAGATGCTGTCGCTCGTTTCGCCCGATCTGATCATGGGGCAACGGATGGACGTCAATCGACCGTTCGGCAACGGCCAGGACGACGCTTATGGGAGCGGCGCCAATGGCGTGGTGGACGAGCACGGCGTGACGACCGGTGCGGGGTTGGAAGCGTCGCTCAACGAACGGGTCTGGCGGCCGACGATCAGCTTCGACCACGACAACGACGGCGTGACAGGAACGGACAGCGATGCCTTCCTGGCCCGCCAGCACTATGCCCGTCACCTCTACCTGTTGATGATGGCCCTGAAGCCGGTCGACTTCCAGATCGACCTGGATGGGACGCCGCCCGCCACACCGGCGACGCGCGCCGATCGCATCGAGACGGCCCACGCGATCGCCCAGTGGGTGATCAACGTGGTGGAATTCCGCGATGCGGATTCGTTGATGACGCCCTTCGAGTTTGACACCCATCCGTTTACGCCACAGCCAGGCCCGGACGGTGGCTGGGGAGTGGCCGGCAACGATGATGACGGCGACGGGACAAACGACAACATCGAAGAAGCGATGTGGCCGGGTTCGGATGACATCGCCCCCTGGGGTGTCGACGGTGTGTTGAACACGGCCGACGATACGACCCGGATTGACCGCGGCCTGGTGTGGGGTTGTGAACGGCCCGAGCTGCTCCTTTCGAGCACGCTGGCGTTTCACGACCGGCGGACCGAAGACCTCTCGACGCCGGGCGGCCTGGCCAGTGACGCCATGATGCCGGACGGCATGCGGGCCGCCGGTGAAGGCAACTACGACCAGCGGCTGCGGCCGCGAGGTTCGTTGTTCATCGAACTTTACAATCCTTGGGCCAGCGACAGCGAACGAGTGCCCGCAGAGTTTTATCGCAACAACGCCAACACGGCCCAACCCGGCGTGGTGCTCAACAAGGTGGCACCCGGCGGTGCTCCGGTATGGCGGATGACGGTCGTGACCGGTGCCAGCCACAATGCGGCCGGCGAACCGCTCGATCCGGACAACCCGGCGGCGACGCCCGCCTTCCAGATTGGTGATGTCGAACGGGGCATCTATTTCGCGGACCCGTCGGCCCTGCCGTTGGGTGGCGGCCATGGCAGCCAACGCCACTACCCGTCCTCGGCGATCGCCCCCCTGATGCCGGGACGCTATGCGGTGGTCGGTTCGGCCGGAGTACGTGTCGGCGGAGACTTTGTCACCACGATCGGGCGACGCACCGACTCGGAGGATGACGGCCAGACGAACATGATGACCGACCTGAAGATCCCCGACACGCAACGGATCGTGTTGACGCCGGATACGGACCCGTCGGTTCACCAGGTCACCGTGGTCGACAACTACGGTAATGTGGATCGGCGTCCCGCGGTGATTCAACCGACGATCGCCGTGCCGATCGATACGGCGCAGGAGTTGACTTCCGCCGCGACTCCGCGGCCGCCAAAGAGTTTGAACTTGAGTGTCTCCGAGCCGCTCAACGGCTATCCCGATATGGCCAGCGGTTCGATTTTCGATCCGGCCCTGGCCAGCGGCGAAGGGGCCTACGTCCCGACGCTCGACCACCCCTTGGACCTGGGGCGCGGCCTGGCGTTGGAATCCGACGGGACGACGATCAACTACAAGACCATCTACCTGCAGCGGCTGGCGAATCCGCTCCTGCCTTTCCACGCGGTCCTCAATCCCTACCGCACCGTCGATCGAATGCGGGTCGATCTGACCACCTTCAACGGCGTTCGCGATCCGAATTCCGCCGCACCGCCGATCGACGAAGCCCCGTTCGTGACCGCGAATCAGCGGGCCATTCGCTTCAATTCCACGCAACGCGGCTTGGGTAATCCCGCTCGCAAACTGTGGAAACAGCTCAGCTACAACCCGGTCGTTCCGACGCCGCTGACCGCGGATCAGATGGGCGCGGACAACCATGTCTTCAGCCGCACGCTGGGTGCCACGCTCGGTTACCTGAATCAGGCCTACCAGGGCATGCTCTCGGCCTCGGATGGTGTCGCCGCCCAGTTCTATGGCGCGCCGGACACGTCGGGCAGTCCCTTCCCCTGGCTGACCTGGAACAATCGGCCATTCGTCAGCCAGTACGAAATGTTGCAGGTCCCCAAGAGCAGTTCCTCGAAGTTGCTGCAGCACTACGACACGCTCAACAGTGCCTACGGCGCGATGGACGATCCCTACGGTGTCGGACAGCCGGCCCATTTCGCGCATCTGCTCAACTTTTTTGAATCCTCGAATCCCGGCGGAGTTGGTGGCGACCTGTATCGTCTGTTCGACTTTACCGGGGTGCCGTCTCGCTTTGTGGGAACCGAGACGATCCTCAATCCGCAGACGTTTGCGTCGGGCACCGGGACGGAACTGCGCCACGCGCCGTTCAACCGGATTTCCAATTTCCGCGATCCCGGCAAGATCAATCTCAACACCATCAACCACAGCCTCGTTTGGAATTGTCTCCGCGGTAACGACCCGCACCGAACCGGAGGTGCGGTCGCCGGTCAAGGGCCGAGTTTCCGTAGTTTCGCCGACGCACGACGGGGATACGATGGGCACAACTCCTCCAGCATGATCTCGTTCGACAAGGATATTCCAACCCTCTTCGCCCGACCGTTCCGGGGTGCCGGGGACGGCCGCCTGGTGCCCGTACCGAACATGGCCGGCGCCGGCGTCGCCGGAACGCTGCTTCGCAACGACGCCAGCATTTCCGGAGGCGGTGCCGGGCGTCCGCTGTTTACGACCAACAACACCGCGTCCCACGTCAACACGATTCGCAACCCTTACTTCCGCTATCAGAGTCTCCAGCGGCTCGGGAACCTCGTGACGACACGCTCCAACGTGTATGCCGTCTGGGTGACCCTGGGATACTTTGAAGTCGATCCTGTCACCGGCACGTTGGGCCAGGAGGCGGGGCTGAATACGGGAGACGTGAAACGTCATCGGGCGTTCTATGTCATTGATCGCTCGATCCCGGTCGCCTTCGAGCCGGGTGAGAACCACAACGTCGACCGGGCCGTCCGCATTCGCCGGTTTATCGAATAGTGGCAGGGGCGGTGCGTCGGACGCACCGTAACCGAACTGTTGAGATTCATCCGACCAAACGACGCTCGACCTACCCAACCTCAAGGGTCCAAACACGTGGATACAACTGTGAGCAGCACACGGCGAAACGGCCTGACGCTCGTCGAATTGATGGTTGCCCTGGTCATCACCCTCCTGTTGGTTGTGACCCTGGCCGAGGTGTTCGCCTATTTCAGTACGACGATCAGTGCCAATCGGGCGGCGATCGAGATGGCCGGCCAGATTCGCGGCGTCACGCGACGCCTGCAACCGGACATCGAAGGCATCACGGTCCCGGTACGTCCCTGGCCGCAGACGGAATCCGGGCTGGGCTACTTTGAATACTTTGAAGGCCCCGAGCGGGATTATGATGCGGCCCGCGCCGACTTGAGCTTAGGCGACGTCGACGACATCCTCATGTTCACCTCCCGCAGCGCAAGCGAACCGTACCTGGGACGGATCGCCCCGGTGCTCAACGGCGGCAGTTCGACCTTCTTCTCGAACGTGGCCGAAATCGTCTGGTGGACCTCGCTGGATGACCGCAACGGAAACGGCCAGTGGGATCCGGCGATCGGCGAGCGATTTCGGCTGCATCGCCGGACGTTTCTGATTCGTCCCGACCTGAACAACGACGAGGGGTTCCTGCCGGGCACGTCCGTACCTGGGTTTGCTGATCTGGTTTCGTTCCAGAATGCCAACGACCTGTCCGTGCACACGATCATCGACAACACCACCAACCCGCCGACACAACGCCTGGTCGCCAACTCGCTGGCGGACCTGACGGTGCGCAAGAATCGCTTCGCCCATTTGCCCGTTCCGCACACATCGACGCCGCCCAACATCCGCGGCGGCTTCCCGCACATCATCAACAACATTTACACGTCGCCGTCGTTGTATATCGGATTGCTCAACCCGGTGCACGCCCAGTCGGGCATCCATATCGGCGAGGATGTCGTACTGGCCAACGTGCTGGCATTCGATGTCCGTGCCTACGATCCCACGGTGGTCGTTCGTCAGGCCCCTTCGGGCGACGACGCCTTGCTGCCCGGCGACCGCGGCTACACGACGACGGGCGGGACCGCGATCGGCAGCGGGGGCTACGTCGATCTCAACCACGCCACACCTAGCAGCACTTCATCGACATTCTCGGGTGCCCCCCACCCGCGCTCGCAACTGTGGATTTCCACCAGCAACGGTTTCCTGGCACTTCCCACCTACGACACCTGGTCGTATTCCTACGAGCATGACGGCATCAACCAGGATGGTCCGGTATCAACGCCCGATCCCCTGGCACCCAATCGCCTGGCCGACCCCAACGCCACGTCGGTGGACGAAGGGACGGACGGCTTCGACACGGCCTACCTGGTTGGCACCCCCGGAACCATGCGTACTTATAACGGCGTTGACGACGTGCTGGAACGAGAAACGTCTCCCCCTTATCCGGTCCCACTCCGCGGGATCCAGGTCCGCATTCGGATGATCGATCCGGATAGCCGGCAGGTCGAACAGATGACCGTCGCTGCCGACTTCACACCCGAATAGCGGCCGCGCTGCGAAGCATTTCCAACATGACCGATCTTCCCCCCGACCCATTGTACCTCGAGTCCGTTGCACTGGTCGAGTCACTCCTGCAACGCGCCCGCAAGACCTCGCTCCGAGAGCCGCTGGCGATGTCGCTGGCGACAGCGAACCCTTCCGGTCATCCCTCCGTCCGTGTCGTTCTGCTCCGCGGCTTCGATGCATCAGGATTCGTGTTCTACACGAATACGCACAGCGCCAAGGGACAGGATCTGGCCGCAAATCCGCAGGTCGCCCTGGGTTTCCACTGGGACGAGTTGGGCGAACAGTTGCGTGTGGAGGGAACCGCCCGCCCCGTCTCGCCTGAAGCAGCGGATGCCTACTGGGCATCGCGCCCGCGAGGCAGCCAGATCGGCGCATGGGCCTCGCAACAGTCGCAAGCCTTGGTCGATATGCAAACATTGGCCCGCGAGGTGGAGAAATTCGAACAGCAGTTTGAGGCTCGCGAGGTTCCCCGCCCCGAGCATTGGAGCGGCTACCGGGTCGAGCCGCGGCGGATCGAATTCTGGCACAATCGCGCTGACCGATTGCACGAGCGCATTGTGTACGAACAACGGGAAGGCGGCTCATGGAGCGTCGGCCGGTTGTACCCGTAGCAACCGGTCAGGATTACACGCCGCCTTACCAGTCACGTCCCTGGATGATTCATGAACAAATGACGATTGAGGGCCACTCGCCGTGCCGTTATGCCGCTGTTCCACACTTCCGTAGGTCATGCAGTGCATGACAAATTCCTGGGGAAGTACGGAATGTCATGCACAGCATGACCTACGGAATGACGGAATCCCATGGAACGGTCTTGGGGCGAACGCGCGACGTTGCCTTCGGATTACGGCGCGGCGTTCTTGTCGCTCGGCCTCGCCTTCATCATCTCGGTGGCCACCAGCAGGGCCATGGCGCCGCCGCGCGGGTCGCGGCCGAGGATCGCGGTCCGATCGTAGTAAGCGCGGAGGGAACGCTGCTTGCCGGTACCGGTGCAGACATCGACCAACCGCCCATCTTCCAGGACCCGTGTCCGGATCGCATACCAGGCGCGATCGAGCAACGGTTGAAACTCGTTGGCCGGCAGCCAGCCGTGCCGGATCCCGCACGCCATGGCGTAAGCGATCATGCAGGTACTGGTAAGCTCCCGGTAGCTTTCCGGGCGATCGATCACCTGATGCCAGGCGCCGGTCGGGTCTTGATGGCGCGCGAGTGCCCGGAGGTGTTTTTGAAACGCTGGCAGCAATTCGTCGCGGCCGGGATGATCCGCCGGAAAGTCGGCCAGGCACATCGCCAGGCCGAGTGCTGGAAAGCCGTTGCCGCGTCCCCAAGCGGCCTCGTCCAAGGGCGAATGGCGGTACAGACCGTCCGGCCGTTCATCCAGCGCGCGGATGGCTCGCAGGTGCGTCACGGCGGCCTGCAGGTAACGCGGGTCGCCTGTCAACCGACCGACCTGGACGAGAATCGGCCCCCCCATGAACGCCGCGTCGCTCATTTCGCTGTGAAACGGCATGATCGGCCGTACCTTGCCGTCATCCGTCAGCCCCATGTCGGCCGCCTGCCGAGCGAGTTCCAGGTATCGTGCCCGCTCTGCCCCGTCGCTGGCCGCGGCCAGTTCGCCGAAAATCAAGTGTCCCGACAGTCCGCTGCCGCTGGTCGGCTTCGAGGGCCGTTGGCCGTCGAAGTAGGGGCGCACGATGGCCTTCACCCGCTCGGTCCGCAGCGGCCCGTCCGCGTCATTCAGCCGCAATTGGCCGATCAGGGCAATCGCCGGAATGTAAACGACTTGCTTCAGGTCGTGACCGTAATGGTTGGACAACTGTTGGGCGACGGTGGTCGGACTTCGGTCCAACCGCCGTTGCAGAGCGAGGCGGGCGGCCGACGGCCGTGCCAACACCGAACCCGGCAGGCAGTTCAACAACGAACGCACGCTCGCGACGGCCTTGCCGGCGGGAGTTCGGAGGCGGAGGGCCGGCATTGGTCCGGACAGGCAGACGTCGTGCCGGCCCAATTCGACGATCAAGTCTCCTTCGGCCCCGATGGACTCCATCGCCGCCAGGCCTTCGAGTTCAGGCGTCGATTCGGGGCGTTGCCAGGAGACCGTCGGGGCGTTGCGCAGATCGATGACAAGGTCGGGGGCGTGCATGCCGAGCCACCGCCATAGATAAGCACCTTCGTCGCGATGCGTCCCGTCATGGTAGGCCTTCCCGCCAGAGGGAAACGTCAACGGTGCGGGACGCGCCGCTGCGTCGCTGGTGGCACGCAAGGCGGCGGGATCGGCACAGGGAACGGCAGACAGTGTCATCTGCCGCCGCCAGCTTGCCGCCTCATCGCTGCCGTGAAACCACTTCATGATGTCTAGTACCGCAGCGACACTGTTCGCGTCGCCGTCGATACCGCCAATCAGCAGCAGACGCGTCTTCTCGGTCTCCAGGTCGGTGTCGCCGTCCTGCAACAGAAGGTCGATCCGGGTTCCGTCCCGAGTGACGCCAATCGCGGAACGAACGGTCGCGGGGACGTCAAGCGTTGCGGGCAGCACGCTGGGGGCCGGTTCGCCGGCAGAGACGGTCACCTGCGACGTTTCTGCCGGTGAGATCGACAGGAGAATCAACAAGCCGAGGGTGGCAAACACCCGCCGGCGCGGGGAGGGGGAATCAGCGTGCATGAGCTTCACCGAGGATGGGACGGTCGGATGATACGACGACGCGGGTGGGGCGGTGCCATGGCCCGCCCGATTCGACCCGTAATCAGATCATCAGTGTAGCGCAATCCGGACTGCGTCGACAATCACCGTCCGCGCCGCCGCGTCACACCCTCGCTGCACACGTTGCCAGGCGGCCGACCGCCCCGGTCGTCACTCGATAAAGCTGACGCCGGCGGTCATCGCCAGATAAGTGAACTCGTTCACCAAATCGGAAACATCATCGGCATGCACATGGTTTCCTTTACCGATTTTAGCAACCCGCCTCATCCGGTCTTTTTCGGCATCGTCGCTGAAGGTAATCGTGTGGATCGTGAGCCGAGGCATCGCCTCCATGGCATCCCGGGCGGCATCTTCCGGATCACGCTCCCGGTTGTGCTGACCGTCGGTCATGACGATCATCACCGGCGTGGCGGATCGTCGACCGCGGGTGGTATCGGAGAGGACCGCCAATCCTTCATCGATCCCGATCCCGATGTTCGTTCCGTACTGCAGCTCCATGTTGTAAAGCTTGTCGGCGTATTCCGTGAAGTCGGTGTTCAGGGGAGCTTCCGTGATGCCGTACTTGTAATACGAGACCAGCGCCACCTGTTCCTCGCCGACCAGTTCTTCGAGCAGCAAGCGAAATTCGTTGGCGGCAATCTTCAACGCTTCCCCGCGGCGTAGCCTGCCATCTCCATCGTCGTCATACGTCGGATCGCCGCCGTAGATCGGGATCAGTGCCTCCGGCATTTCGCCGCTGTCTTCGCGCCGCATGGAGGTCGTCTTGTCGACCACCACGACGATATCTCGATCCGAGATCATGGAGACCGCCGACTTGACCGGTTCAAACGGACCGGTCCCGAACAGGCGGGATCCAAAGAACAAGGGGACGGCCCCAGCCTTGGAATCGGCCGTTCGTCGTCCCAGCACGCGCACGGCATTCACCGCGGTCGTTCCGGGAGTGAAGGTAAATCGTCCATCACGGTCCGCCGGGTTGGCGGTCGCGGTGCCAAACACGACATCGGCGTCGTAGAGCCTGAAGTCCTCGCCGGCGACCGTGTTCTTCGACGCAATCTTCTTGGCTTGCTTGCGTGCATCATCGAGGGTCATCCCCTGGGCGAGGGCTTGCGCGCCGGCTCGCGATGCCGCGTCCGTCGCCGACCGCAACTGGGTCTGCACCAACTGCATGTAAGCGACATCGATGGCGAAGGCGGCTGCCGCCAGGCAAACGACGATAATGAACAGGGCCATGATCAAGATCGAACCCTGCCGCTTGTGATCGTGCGACTGCCGGCGTCGTACGCGCCGACCCCGCCGGAGGACCACCGAACCGTCACCAGCCTTGACCAGATTACTCACTACGCACCTCATCGAAGTAGTTTCATTTTCGAGTGGACATTCAGGTCTTCAAAGAACAGTGGCGTGATCCAGGCATTGCTGCGCATGGGGACCGTCACGCTCACTTCAACCGCCGACGTGGTGTTGGTAATCACGCTGGGCGAAACATCCACTTCGGTATCTTTGATCCCGACCGCCTGCATGATTTCTCTGACCGTGTTCTGGGCATCCTGGGGCGTTCCGCCCACGACGATCGCCTGTCGAGCACCTTCGTAGGCGGCCGTCTCCGCCGTTTGGCGAATCATTTCTGCCCGAGCGAACTCCCACATGAAGATCAGAAACAGCAGCAGAATGGGGAATGCGATCGCAAACTCGACGGCCGCCGACCCACGCCGCCGCCTGCCTCGATTGCGCTTCCGCCGAAAGTTGTTGCGAGCTGTGGTCATAAGGGTTCGGCCGATCGGATGGCCGCGCTGCGGGCGCGGCGCAAGGTGAATTCAAGGGTTTCTGTTAGAGCTCTTTGATCATGACGCACTCGGCTTCGATCGTGCCCTGCTTGATGAATCGCGTCAGCGACATCGAGTTCTCCTTGGCGGGCGCAGAGATGCGGATCGTGATCCGTTCACCCCGCTCTGCGTCCTCGAGGTCGTCCGGCTTCACCTTCAGCTTGGCTTCCTTGATGTTTCGCGCCTTGAGAATTTCTTCCATCTTCTCTTCCACGTCGTCTTCGGTGGCACCGCTGGAGATGGCAACTCGAGCACATTCGTAGGCCGCCGATTCGATCGCCTGCTTGGTATAGATCTGGCTGCAGACTTCGACCGATCCGAAAATGATCGTGGCCATCATCGGCAACGTCACCGCCAACTCAATCGCCGCATTGCCGTAGCGGGGCCGACGCGCACGGTGCTGAATTCTGGTTCGATGCATCGTCTCAGTCTTGTCGTGGTTGATGATTCAAGAACGTTTGAGCCCAATCATGATCTCCCGGAATCCGTGGTTGCCCCATGGATCGATAGCTATCTAACTCGGATTCTTCATCAGCCGTTGGGCGTTAGCCCCGGTTCCGTCGAAAGTTGCGAAAGCCGGACGTTAACGCGTTCCGGCCGATACTCGCGGCGCCTCGGACAAGTTCGCCACAAGCGATTGCGACACGACGACTTGCCCTGAATGGTCGTTCATCCATGAAGAATCCGAGCTACCTCTCCCGCTACCTTGGAGATATTGGAAATCTACGTCACAAACGGCCGGAGTGACGTCGTCCCAGGCCAGAAAAACGTGGGGAAAAGAGAGGGTTTCGGCACGCCACGTCCGGCTGCGTCGAGCTTACCGATTATACGGGTCGCTGCCCCCAGGCCGCATGTTGCGAAATCGCCACAGGCCGTTCAGAAAGGGGCTTACCCCTTTTTCTTCAGCGAAATGAGGTAGGCGACGATGTCGACCAGTTCATCCGCCGTCATCGTCTTCTGGAGGTCGGCCGGCATGATCGAAACGGGACTCTTGATGAGCTCGTCGACCTCCGTCAGCGAGATGGTCTTGTCGATCGCCTCCGCGTTACGGAGAACAATCTGCTCGTCCGTTCGGCTGATCACCAGGCCCGTCACGACATTGCCGCTGGCCAGCACGGCTGTGAAACTTTCGTAGTTGTGACTGATCCCGGCGCTGGGGTCGAGGATCGCGACGTACATCGCTTCCTTGGACAACTTGCTGCCAATCTCCGACAGGTCAGGTCCGACTTCCTTGCCCTCGCCGCGCACCTTGTGGCACTTAATGCACGTGCCCTTGGTTTGGAACAGTTGTTGCCCAAGGGCGACATCACCCGAGCGGGCCGCGAGCTCCGCCACCGGCGGCAGGGGGACGCCTTCCGCCGCGGCCGGCAGCTTCAGATGCTTGGCCGCTTCCGCACGCAAACGCGGGTCGGGTGATGCCAGCAGTGCGTTGGCAACGGCAAACGTCACATCAGCCGGCAACTGTCCCTTCTTGACGCGTTCCAGCAGGAATCGCTGTCCGATCAGATTCCGCCCGACCGCCGCCGCGGCCGCCGTCCGAACCGTACGCTCGGCATCGTTGTCGGTCACCAGAGGCTGAATCAACTCCAATGCCGACTGCGTTCCCACCCGCCCCAGCACTTCCGCGACCAATGCGGCCTGGGACGCGTCGTCTCCCCTCAACTCGGCGCGCAGCCGGTCCGTCTCTCCGAATTTCAGGAGCAGCTCGGCGGCACCGACACCTTCGGTACGGTCGGGACGCTGCAGGGCCAGTTGCAGCAATTCCGCCTCGACACCGCGAACGTTGAGCTTTCTCACCAACTCGACATATTCCGGTTTCCCCTGCAAGGTTCCCAGGTGTCGCAATACGGCATCGCGCAGCTTGGGGGTCGAGTTGACATCAATCCCTTTGAGGCGAAGCACCGTCTGCACCAGGGTGGCATCCCGGGCAGCTTGCGCCGCGTCAGCGGCCGGCTCGTCAGCCCGCATTTCGTACATCCGCGTCTGGGCCGCGATGACCACGACGGCGACCAGGACAGGCAACACCCAGCGCTTCATCAGATTCCCCACAACGTTTGTACTTTCATTCGGACGGGATCCCCCCGCCGCGACTCGAGCCCGTCTATCAGCCAGCTCGGATGAGCCGTCAGCCGCTCGACGTCAGCCCACGGTTCCATTGATGACACCGCGAACCGGACGCTAACCCGGATCATTCATCAGCCGTTGGGCCTTAGCCCCGGTTCACTCGAACGCTGCACGAACCGGACGATAACTCGTTCCGGCGGATAGGCGCCACGCTGCGAGTGAATCCGCAGCAATCGACAGCGACACAGCAATTGGTACTCATTCGTTATGCGTGCATGAATGTTTCAGGCTAGAGCCCCAACAGGATCGCTTGCAACGCCTCATCTTTCTTCGGTCCGGAGAGGAAATCGAAGGCCCGCATATAGCGCGGATGGGTCGCGACCGGGGTGTCCGGATCGGTCACGATCTTTGCCAACAGCTCCGGCGTTTGTGTCGCTCGGCTGCGCCACACGATGTCCCGTCCGGCCGGAGACGACCACCCGTCACCCACTTTCTTCAGCCAGGCGCTCAGGCAGGCATCCCATTGCCGATCCGCCCCGATGCCCAATGCTTCCAGGTACCAGCGATCCTGCCCGTCGTACTGCAGAGCCAATTCGGCCCATAGTTCGGGGACCTTGCCCGATTTCTGATGCCGGATGGCGATGGCGACTTCGCGCCGAACCTGGGGCGAGCTATCCCGGGCGAGCTTCTCGGCCAGCGGGATCAGGTCCAACTTCAATTGGCGCGCCAGGCGAAGGCCGACGATGCGAATGTCAGGCTCGCGGTCGCCCAGGGCCAGTTCGACATACTTCGACCCAAGCCCGTCGATCTTCCCGAGCAGCCAGAGGGCGCGGGCCCGGGCGCGGGGGTCCGGCGAGTCATCAAATTGACGCCGCAACACGGATTCCGCTCGAGCCCCCTGCTTATGCAGGGCGGTCCAGCCCATCGTCCGGACGGCCAGATTCGGATTGTTCAGCGCAGCGAGCATACCCTCAAGCGACTGAAAATCCTGTTTGGGAACGACGTATTCGCTCTGCTCTCCCCGTGGGGTGATACGGAAGAGACGACCGTGTTCGATATCCTCCATCCGGTGCCCGCCGACGCCCGGGTCGTACCAGTCCGCGACCAGCACGGATCCGTCCGGCGCGACGCAAACATCACTCGGCCGGAACCACTTATTTCCGGCACCACGGAGCACATCAATGGACTCAGCCTCATAGCCGGCCCCCTGCGGCTTGACGGGGTAAGCGCGACAGACGTTGGGTCCGGCATCGGTATGGAGCAACTGCCCTTGAAACTCGGCCGGCAACAGGTCTCCTTCGTAAACGCAAATTCCGGTCGGCGAGCCTGCGCCGGTCTGCAACAGGTTGGGGACGACGCCCGGGTCGTTCAGGTGCCAATGCCGCAACGGGATTTCTTCGTGCATGCCGGGACGTTCCGTCTTCCAGCCGGCACCCGTGAATTCGTCAACGTAGCCATAGTTTCCGAACTCCATCACGAAGTTGATTCTCGTGCCGCGATTGCCGTCGTCGTCGTTGTCGGATTGCCACAGCGTGCCAAAGGAATCAACGGTGACTTCCCAGTTGTTGCGAAAGTTCCACCCCAGTGTTTCAAAGTCGCTGCCATCCAGGTTGCAGCGGAAGACCATTCCCTGCTGGTACGGTTTGCGGTGATCATTCACCTCGTTGCCGGCCAGATCGATGATCGGCTTCCCGTCCCGGTCGCAAATCTGTTTGCCGGCGTTCCCGAAATTGAAATACAGCTTTCCGTCCGGGCCGAACACGACGGCATGGATCCCGTGGTCATGCTCCGTTCCGGCGATGCCGGTAAAAAGCATCTCTTTGCGATCCGCTTTCATGTCGCCGTCATCGTCGATCAAGTAGAAGACGCTGTCTTTGGCGGAGACGATCGCTCGCGTCCCCTTGCCGCCAGGAGTCGCGAGCACGCATATCCCGTGTGCCGAGTCGACATCGCGGCCCTGGTAGAAGGTGCTCGCCTGATCAGCCTTCCCGTCATGATCGGTGTCTTCCAGAATCAGAATTCGGTCGCCCTCCTGGCGTTCTCGCTGGTTGCGAAAGAGGCGATAGTTGACGACCTCGCAAACCCAAACGCGTCCCAAGTGGTCGATGTCGATATTGGTCGGGTTCAGCATGAGCGGCTCGGCGGCGAACAGAGCCACGTCCAGCTGTTCGTGGACTTCAAGCTGCTCCACGGCATCGGCCGCTTCGTGACTGGCCGGCGTGCCCGAATTCGCTGCTGCCAGTTGCAAACGGGGCTGCTCTGTGAAAACGAGAAACTGAACCGAAGAACCTTCGCCGCAAGCGGCCTGATCGGTACCTCCGTTGTCCAGTCCGCCGCGTGCCGTGAACCGGGTGTAGCCATCCGGCAGATCATAGGCGATCAGAGAATTGGCGTGCGTCCCGATGCCGAAAGCGACCGACTGCCCGGCGATCTTCAGCGGGCCGCCCTGCACGTTGTGGTTGATTTGCACCTGGCCGAAAGCCGCACTGGCCGATGTCCACTTGAGGTCGGTCAGTTTCATCTTGCCGGCGGGGCCGGTCAGCATCGGTTCGGCCCAATCGGCCCAGTCGCACGAATAGCCGTTACCGCCGTCGGTGACGACCAGGAACAACTTCTTGGCCTCGCTCAGATCAACGTCGATGGCGACCGCATGGCCGGGCGTCTGGGGAGTCACCACGGCGGAGGAGAACTTGGGCTTCGGGGCCGGTCCAGCCGCCCGCATCGCCTTGCCGGTCCGCCGGTTCCGGGTCAAGTTGAATCGCTTGCGGATCGTTTGCCGATCGAGGTTTTCAGGTCGCTTGTAGTCCTGGTTCTGCTCCAGTTGCTCCAAAGTCACCGGCTGGTCTTCGATCCCATTCGCGGGGACTTCGCCATGGGCCGCCCAGACGATGGCGTTGAGCACCAGCTTGCGAAAGTTTTCGTCGCCCCAATTCCAGTGATTGTGGCCGCCGGTGAAACCAAAGCCGCGGCCTCCATTGGGACGTTCGGCTGCCCAGGCCACATGTTGTGGCTCTTTGCGCTGGAGGACCGCGGCACGAACGGCCGGGTTTCCGCTATGCGCACCATCGGGCCGGGTCAACGTCTCCGGTCCCGGCAGATCGGTCAGGATGGGGGTCACACCCTCCATGCCTTCGCGAAAACGCATGTGGTAGTACCATTCATCGTTGATCTCGAATGGCTTCACACCGCGCGTGGTGGGATGGTCGGGGAATTTGTCGAACTTCGCGGTCCAGTGTGGGTTCACCGACCAGTGGGGTTCGAAGTATCCCCCGATCCACTTGAGAAAGTATTCCCCGGGCTCACCCTTGGGAACTTCCACACCGTAGTGCAGGCAGACCACCCCGACTCCGGCGTCCGCCATTTTGTCCATCGTTTCCGAGTGCGGGATGACCGGATGGCGTCCGCCACCGTCGGCATACATGACGACGGCGTCCGCATCCTTGAATACCGCCTCATCTTGGGGCCAGCCGTTTTGAGTGACCACGGTCTGGATTCCAGGCACCGCCGCTTCGAGTGATTTCGCCAGGAGGACACAGCCGGCGTAATGTTCGTGCGAACCGTAACCATGACTCGGCTTGCCCGCTACGAAGACGATCTTCTTTGGGGTGCCGCCGGCAGCTAGTTCACTCTTTTTTTTTTCGCCCTTTGCCGCACCCTGACCACCCAGGTGCTTGATGCGGATGTTGCGGAACTGGACCTTCATCGGCGGCCCCTGGTGCAGTTGCAGCGCCAAGATCCCGGTAGACCGCCGATCCGACGTATCTTCGTCGGTGCATTGGCAAGTGACCACGCCGTTGATCCGATGGGTGAATTCGAATCCCTTGGCCGTGATGTGATACTCGTTCCAGTCTTCCTTCTTGATCTTGGCCTGGATCTCCTGGGAGACGCCGACCGAGCCGACCACCTGGGGCTTGTGGTTTTCTCCGATGACCGTCTTCTGTCCGCGATTGGCCAGGATGCCGCGAAACTTCTCACCGTAAAGGATACCCGAGTAAGTATCGCCGGCTTCCAAGTCACCCTGGTAGCCGCCCACCACCCATTTGTTCTCCGGGTTCTTCTTGTCCGGCACCGAGAAGCTCCGATACTGGATGCCGGAGTTTCCGTCGAAGATTCGGTACTCCAGCTTCAGCTCGAAATCGCCAACCTCGCCGCCGCGCCAGATGATAAACGTATTCCCTCGAGTGGGATTGTCGGGCGTCGTGCGGCCGGTAATCGCGCCATCTTCGACGCTCCAGAACTTGGGGTTGCCGTCCCAGTCGGTAAGTGACTGGCCGTCGAACAACGAAACGTATCCGTCATCCGCGGCCTGAGTGACGGGTGCCAGGAATCCGGCAACGAAGAGGGCAAGAAACGAGAGCTGCATAACACGCTTCATGGGGAGGGCGCTCCGTGAGTCAACCAGGCACTGGGGAGGGACGACCGATGAGACCCGGATGAGAAAGGAGAAATCCGGGTCGAGTCACCCGGTCACGATACCCGGCCCTGCAACTCAAGTCAAATCCCGGAAGCCACAGTAAATCCCAACATCCCCGCAAGAAATCCCAGCAAGAAATCCCAGTAAGAAACTCCGCAAGCCAGCCGGTTCCGCACGACGTAGCACCTGCGCCATGACGGATAGCACGCGGGCCATTACGGCGGCGGCCAGCGCGGCGCAGAACGCAGGACAGCAACGGGCAGGACAGCAAGCGGCAGGACACGGATCCGCGTGATGCGCTTTCGCACGACGCCCTTCAAACAACACCCTAGGAATGGGCGACGTGGGGGGAGACCTTCGGTCGGCGGTTTCGGCGGGGTCGGAGACCCGCGCCGAGCAGTTGTGGACCCGCGCCGAGCAGATGTGGACCCGCGCCGAGCAATTGAGCAAACGCGGGGGGGAGGTCAGAGGCCGTCCGAGTAGACCTTGGTGCTTTCCTGCTTGGTGACGGGAACCGGGAGTTCGTCGCACACCAGCCGCACGTCAATCACGTGGTCACCGGCCAACCGTCCTTTGACCTTGATCTTGTACGAGGCTTCGTCCCCCGGTCCCATCCGCTCGATCGGCTCCATCACCATCTGTTGACCCTGGATGGCAACCCGCGAGGTGCCTTCGCCGCTGATAGGAGTCAGTTCTTCCGGCAGGATCGCAACCAGTTGGACGTTCGTCCCCGTCTTGGTCCCGTGGTTGGCGACAAAGATCTCGTAGGTCGTTTCACTGCCGACCTCGATTGGATCCTGAGTGTCCTTGACCGTGAACACGACCGCGGTGATCGCGTCGACCTGCGTCGTGTGCTCGTATTTTGCGGCCAGCCCGAGATCGGCCGTCCCTTCGGTCTGCAGCTTCTGTTCGCCGGTTGCGATCGGCATCGCGACCAGGTCGACCGTCCCCTGTTGGCCCGGTGCCAGTTGATCGAGGCTCCAATAGACCGCATGGGCACGCGCGTCATACTGGCCCTTGCCTCCGGTGGAAACAAACTTCAGTCCCTTCGGCATGTAGGTCGCCAGTTCCACGTTCTTGGCGATCGCCGTACCGGTATTGCTGAACGACACCTGGTAGGTACCTTGCCGATCCAGATATCGGCGTTGCGGCCCGACCATGCCAACCTGCAGCTTGGGTGCGATCACTTCGAGCTGCGTCATGTGTTCGGCAAGCAGGCTCCCGTCGCCTCGCACGCGCAGCTTGTTGCTGATCGTGCCAGCCTCGCTCGCCTTCAGGACCAATTCGAGCCGCCGGGATTCACCGGGACGAAGCGTCCCGATCTCGTACTCCAGTTCACTCCCGGCGACATGCGTCAGCCCGGGCGGAACGTCCTCCTCGAGAACAATTCCCGTCGCGTCACCGCTTCCCGGATTTGAAATCGTGATATTGAATACGACGTCGTCACCGATCAGCACCTGGGGATCGGTCGTGTGTTCCACAAGCAGTTCTGGCTTGGTGCAAATCGTGCGTGCCGAAGCCTGGGCCTGGAACGTCACCAAGGCCTGGTTGCCGATCTCTCCTTCGATTTGCGGCATCACCTCGAGCGAAATGACGACTTCTTCGTTCGGCTCCAACGCCGCGAACTTCCACACCAGGCTGCCGTCGGCGCCCTGGTCCGGCTGGGGCGTGACATCGATCAATTGCGTTCCTTGCGGGACACGATCGGTGACGACCACGTTCTTGGCGGTCGCGCGGCCCGCGTTTCGAATCACCGTCTTGAAAGCGGCCGGCTTCCCGACCTGCATATCGTCAGGTGCCAGTTTCTCGACCGAGATCGACGGGAGCTGCGGACCATCCAACTCACGCGGCCCCGGCGTGGCGGTAACCAGACCTGCCGTATCCGCAACCGGCGCCGCCGAACGATAGGCGGCCGGCTGCGCCGATGGAGCGGGTGCGTAA
The DNA here is from genome assembly GCA_030430075.1 of bacterium. Taxonomy (GTDB): domain Bacteria; phylum Planctomycetota; class Planctomycetia; order Pirellulales; family Pirellulaceae; genus ARS98. The sequence continues at coordinate 260,652 of JAUIGN010000006.1, read as the reverse complement.
GCGGGCGCGGGTACCGCCGCCGGCTGGGGTGGCGCCGTCGCCGCAGTGGCAACTCCGCCTGGCGACGGTGAGTCAAATTGGGGCGAGGGCGTTGCATCGTACTGCGGCAGGTTCGACGGCGGCGATGCGGCGGCAGGCGAAACGGCCGGATCCCCGGGTGCCGGGTTGCTCGCCGCCACCGGGTCCCCATTGGCGAAGTCGGGTGCTGCAACGGGTTGGCTCAAATCTTGACGGGGCACATTGGGGGGAGGAGCCACCGCGTCTGCCGCGAACCCGGCAGGCGGCTGTGCGGGACTGTCTCCGACCGCTGCGGCATACCCGCCGGCACCAGGGCTCGGCGCAGCGACAGGATCTTCCCTGGTCGCCAGGTAGCCTCCATCGGGCTCGGCTTCCGAACCGCCACGCTCGGCCGGCGAACCGTAGGAAAGGTCCGGTCCCAGTGCGGGCGCGGAGGGATCAGAGGACGCGTCACCGGCTGCCAGCGCCCCCACGGCAGCGCCGGTCGCAGCACCAATGGCCGCACCGGCGGCAACCCCGGCCACCGATTCGCCCGGCGCACCGGCGGCCTCGCCCGCGGCACCAACCTCGCCCGGAACGTCCGCGCCACCATACCCGCTCGCGTCGCCGTAGGCATTCGCCTGGCCGTAGCCCCGCGCATCGCCGTAGCTTGCCGTGCCGTCGTCGGCTCCCGGCGGTGCGGCGGCCCGGGTATCCGTGTAGGAGTTCTGGGCGCCGTAGGTGGCGGTGGCACCGTAGTCGCCGGACGAAGCATCGACCGGGGGCGGACCTCCTGCGGCGTAGCCGTGATCTCCGCTCGGCTGCCCATCGACACCGTCGCTCACCGTGCCGTAGGGTCGATCATGGGAGTAGGCGGTTTCCTGGTCATTTCCAGAAACTTGGCGAATGATCGGTTGGCTGGGCTGATCGCGCCAGGTGGCTTGCGCCGGCTCACGCGGAGGTTGGGCAGCGTCGCCCACACCCAGCGTCGACTCAGGTGCGTCGAAGGCCACCGCAGGTGGATCGCCCTGATCGGTCACCGGAACAACCGTATCGTCGGCTGTCGGCGCACCGGTGTCCGCGACCTGGGTCGGATTTCCCTCGCCGCCATCCGTTCCGTTGGCGACAAGATAGTAACCACCACCTCCCAGTGCGGCGACCACGGCAACAGCGGCTGACAGACGAACCCATAATCGCTTCATGACAATAATTCCGGCGAAAACAAGGAATGTGCTGGGCTTCTCGGCGTCTGGTGCGGTTCGCTGACAAGCGACCGGACGCCCCCTTGGTGCGATTTTTCGGCGGGTTAAGTAGCAAAAATCGCTCGCCCGGGGAATGGCAGTTTTTCAGCGACCAACCACCGCCTACCAACTTGCCGGCGCGGCCGGCCTCCCGGGGACTTTGCCGACCGACCGCTCACACCTCGATCGATCTCCAGCCACCCTGCAGGAAGCGCCAACTGATCAGGAGACTGCGGACCACGACGTCAATCAACATGGCATACCACGCGCCGGTCAGTCCCCACCCCAATCCACGGAGTTCGAATCCGCCAAGGTGGAACGTGTCCCAGCCGAACAGGCATGCCAAGGGGATCCGGACGGCGATTAAACCAATCAACGTGATCAGCAGGGGCATCCGCGTGTCGCCGGCACCGCGGAGGGCTCCCGTGAGAACCAGCAGAATCCCCAGCGGCGGCGTCGCGAAGGCCACAATGCGGAGGAGGCCCGTCGTCGTGATTGCCGTCGGATCATCCGGGTCGCCGGTAAAGAAGGTCGTCAGGAAACGGCCACCGAAGAAAAAGACCACGGCGGCGGTCGTCATGAACAGGGTCGACACTGCCAGCGTGGTGTAGACGCCGCGCACGGCGAGCAACGGTTGCCGTGCCCCCAGGTACTGGCCGGTCATCGTTGTGGCGGCAACCAGGAAGGCCGAGCCGGGGAGATACGCAAGTGCCTCGATCTGTACGCCCAGGCCGTGCGCTGCCGCGGCGGCCGTGCCCATGCGATTGATCACGGAAACGTAGACCAGGTGGCAAGCGAGGACCGCCAGGACGTCGGCACCTCCGGGAATCCCGATTCGCAGGATGCGGCGAATCAGCCCGAAGTCCGGCTTGAGCCGAACCAGGCGGAGACGCAACCCGGAGCGTCCCAGCACAAGCGCGCCGCCCAGCAGCAGGCCGCCCACGACATGGCCGCACACGGTACCGATCGCGATCCCGTCCCAGCCGAGCTGTGGGAGCGGACCGATCCCCAGCATCAGCAGCGGGCTCACCGTGATATTGACCAGGTTGACGATCGACTTGGCGACAAAACCGCTGACCGTATCCCCCGCCCCACGCAAGCTGGCGGCGGCAACCTGTTCGACCATGATGAAGGGGATCCCCGGCGTCACGATCATGACGTACCGCAGCGCCAGTCGTGCCGCCCGATCCTCCAACTGCATCCAGCGAACAAAATCATCGGCCAGCAGCCAGGTCATCCCCATCGCCAGCAGTGCCAACAGGCTGCCGACCGTGAATGCCTGATTTGCCACGCGCCGGGCCGTCCGCCGGTCGCCTTCTCCGTACGAGCGGGCGACCAACGCCGTGGCGCCGATTGCGACGGCGGCGAAGAGGCTGGGAAGCATCCAGAAGACATAGGACATGAGCCCCATCGCCGCCTTGTACTCGGCTCCCTCCAGAAACCGGCTGGCCAGCCACCAATCGGTATATCCGACCAGCAGCGTCAACGACTCTTCGGCCATCACGGGCCAGGCCAACCACAGCAGGGGGCGAAGCGTGCCGGACGATGTGGAAAGCGAATTCAAAGGCGGGGCGCGGACCCGCGGTCACGCGTAGGAGGTGAGGTTGTCTCCCGGCAACGGGGTGTGGCCTGTCGGCCATCGATGGGGCCGGGCGCACAGGTTTCGTAACCCGGTTTCTCATCCTATTCGATGCCCACCATCGCGTCGACTCGGCTCGAAACCGTGGGAGGTGCAATCAGGCCTCGATTGGTTTATCATGACGGTTCTGTGATCAGCTTTCTTTTCTCAATAAGTACCGTTCAGGACAAGCGACCATGCGAGTGTTGGTGGGCTGGGACGACGCGATTGAAGCCGAAACGATCGGACTGATTCTCAATGTGGACGACACCGTTGTTGAAATCTCAACAGAGGGTGAAGATTTCGAGGAGAAGCTGACTTCCGCCGGCTGGGACATCGTCCTGTTTGCGACCAACTTCCCCAACGAAGATGAATCGCTGCGTCTGTTTCTGAAGATCCAGGAGACGCACGACAACATCCCGATCGTGGGAGCTTGGCGCCAGGGTGACTTCAGCCATCTCGCCAAACTGATTTCGCACGGCCTGCACTCGCACCTGATGCGGGACACCGAAGGGGACTTCATCTTCCTCTTGCCATCCATGATTGAAGCAGCCCAAACGGCAGTTCTGGCCCAACGATCGCGGATCCTGGCCGAGCGACTGCGCGAAGAAGTGGACTCGGTCCGACGTCTGCAGGAATCGGTGATCCCACGTGACCTGCCCGCACCGGAAGGCTACGAGATCGTGGCCCGTTACGAACCTTCACAGATTCGCGTCATGGGTAGCAACCCGGTCATCATGGCCGGCGGTGACTACTACGATGCGTTCAACCTGGATGGAAACAAGTTGATCCTCTTGGTCGGGGATGCGTCGGGACACGGCGTGAAAGCGTGTATGTCGATCATGACCATGCACACGCTGATCCGGATGATCCGCGATCGCCGGTATCCGAACACGGTCGACTTTGTCTCCGAAGTGAATCGGCGGCTCTGTTCGAGCGACATCGTGCAGGACGAGGGCGGGTTTATCACCCTGCTCTACTCGACCCTGGACCTGGAGAACCACCGGTTGAGCTGGACCGCCGCCGGCGCACCAATGCCGGTCCTGCAGGATCTGGACACCAATGAAGTCAAAGTCATGGGCGGCGAAGACGAAGGCGGCTTGCCCCTGGCGATCGAGGAAGAGTGGGTCTACGAGGAAGTTGAAATGGAGATCCCGCGAAACTCGCGGCTGCTGATCTTCACCGATGGGCTCGACGAAGCCTTTCCCGCCGACGAAGAAGATGCCGAGCAATTCGGTATCGAAGGCATCATCAAGTCGATGCAGGCATCTCGCGAAATGCCCCTGGCAGATGCCCTGCAGAAACTGTTCGACGATTCCAACGCCGCGACGCGCGGGAGCGGCCGACACGACGACACGTCGGTCGTGCTGCTGGAGCGTCACAAGGAAGGCTGATTGCGGACGCGCGGCGAACCTTTACCCGCCGGCTTGGCTCTGGAAGGGAGTTGGGGGGCTGGCGGAGAGCATGGGGGACTGGGGGCAGCGAGGGGGGAGACCTTCGGTCGGCCAGTGTGCGGGGTCGGAGACCCGCGCACAGCGCGTAGCGCGACCCGCGCACAGCGCGTAGCGCGACCCGCGCCCCACAAGTGCTCGGCGCGTCTCTCATTGCTCGGCGCGGGTCTCTCATTGCTCGGCGCGGGTCTCTCATTGCTCGGCGCGGGTCTCTGACCCCGCCGAAACCGCCGACCGAAGGTCTCCCCCACGTTGTCCACCAGGGCGTACCGCCCCACCCCCCAGCAGCTCGCAACACCATGATCGAGATCGACGGTTCACAAGGCGAAGGTGGTGGGCAGATTGTTCGCTCGTCCCTGGCACTGTCGCTGGTCACCGGAAAGCCGTTCACGATTCGCCGGATTCGGGCTGGGCGAGCGAAACCGGGGCTGATGCGGCAGCACGTGACCGCAGCCCGGGCGGCGCGCAAGATCAGCGGCGCGACGTTGAGCGGCGCAGCGCTGGGGAGCACCCGGTTCACCTTCCAGCCGGAGGCGGTGCAGCCGGGCGAGTATCGCTTCCCCATGACGACCGCCGGAAGTGCCACCTTGGTGTTGCAGACGGTCTTGCCCGCCCTGATGCTCGCCGACGGCCCATCGTCGCTTGTCTTGGGCGGGGGGACGCACAATTCGCATGCGCCGCCCTTCGAGTTTCTTCGCGACAGCTACTTGCCGCTGCTCGCCCGGATCGGCCCCCAGGTCGACGTGGAACTGATCCGGCCGGGATTCTATCCCGCCGGCGGTGGCGAGTTGACCGCCTCGATTCGTCCAGCCAGCCGTTGGCAGCCATTCGCCCTCCATGAACGGGGCAATCTCGTTGAGGCCAGGGTCCGAGCGATCGTCGCCAGGCTACCTCAACATATTGCCGAGCGAGAATGCGCCACGATCGCCGCCCGCGTCGATTGGCCGCCCGGCGCATTGGTGGTGGAACGGGCCGAAGGGACGAAGGGACCGGGAAACGTCGTCTTGCTGACGCTCCACTGCGAGAACGTCACCACCGTCTTCAGCGGGTTCGGCGAACGCGGAAAACCGGCTGAACAGGTGGCGCTCGAAGCCTGGCAACAAGCGAGTGACTACCTGCTGACCGAAGCGCCCGTGGAACCTCTCCTGGCCGACCAGATCTGCTTACCCCTGGCCATCAGCGCACACCTGGGCGCCGGCGGCGGTACGTTCCGCACCACGGCACTGACCGCGCATGCACGCACGCACCTGGACGTCATTCGTATGTTCCTGAACGTGCAGATCGAGGTGACCGACGCCCCCGCGGAGACGGTCGAGGTTCGCATCCGCGGTTGACCGGCCGGCGGACCAGCCGCTGATCGGCGCGCTACGGCGAGGGGCGCCGCGGCATCTTCCGAGCGAACGGGGGCTGCTCGGACTTGGGCAATGGCAGGCCCGTTTCGGCGTACCATTCCTTTCTTTCCCGCTCGTTGGCATAGTAACGCAACCACGTTTCGGGTTCGTCGCTGTAGTCCAGGCAATGCCAGTGCAGGAAGTTCTTGGGCAGGTCGACCTTTTTTTCGGGCGAGGGAAGAATGTCTCGGAAGATCAACGTGTAGAGCTGACGATCGGAAAGGTGGTCGGTAAAGTCAAGGACGATCCGGACGTCATAAAGTTGCTGAATCGTCTCCCACAGCTTGTCGTGTAGTTGCTCGTCATCCAGCGAATCGGGATGTGCCAGGGTGAGTTCCGGATGAAACCACTGGCCGATCGGCAACACCGGGGCCCGTTCCCAGGCCAACATGGAGGCCAGAAATTCATTCTCTACCGGGGTGGGCAAGCGCCGCGTGTTGAGCAGATCGACGGACTCGTCCAGATACGGTTCGAGCTCGTCGCGCAACCGGGCGTTGAGCATCAGATGTTCGACTTCGTCGGCGTTGGGGAGCTGGGGGAGCGGCATTTGGAGAGCTACCTGAACGTGGCGGACGACACGGCCCCCTCATTCACAACGCGAGGTTGGCCTAAGTCCCGACTGTACCAACGATGGCCGATCCCGCAAGCGTTTCTGCAGCGTTTCCCGGCGGTTGGAAAAAGATCACGAAAACAGGCTCGTCACAACCCGTATGACTGGCAACCTCTCGCCGCGGCGCGGCCGGAATTCCGATCCCCCGCACCGCGCGATGCTGCTCGGCGCAGGTCTCCGCTGTTCGGCGCAGGTCTCCGCTGTTCGGCGCGGGTCTCCCCTGTTCGGCGCGGGTCTCCCCTGTTCGGCGCGGCTCTCCCCTGTTCGGCGCGGGTCTCCCCTGTTCGGCGCGGCTCTCCCCTGTTCGGCGCGGGTCTCCGACCCCGCCGAAACCGCCGACCGAAGGTCTCCCCCAAGTCACCAGAACCGCGCGCAAGACCGGCAACCGGTCGCTCGGACCGCTGCCAAGCGCCACGGCGAACAGCTACGACCAGCGTTACTTCGCCCCCTGCAGATCCAGGAACACGATCTGCGACGGATTGCCGACCGGCGTGTAATGTCCGGTGAACTGCAGCTTCCCAGCGGCCCGATCGACGCGAAAGACGGCAATATTGTCCGCGCGCTGATTGCACGAATAGAGGAAGTTACCGGTTGGATCGAAACTGAAGCTGCGCGGATAGTTGCCCCGTGTCCATTCGTCGGCCACAAACGACAGTTGGCCGTCCTCACCGACGGCGAAGATGCCGATACTGTCGTGCAAGCGGTTTCCGACATAGACAAAGCGACCGTCCTCGGAGACCAGAATCCCCGAACAGAAGTTACTGCCGGCGTAGCCGGGCGGCAGGCTGGAAATCGTCTGCCGTGCGGTGAGCCGTCCCGCGGCCGCATCGTAGTCGAAGAGGACGATCGTCGAGCCTTCCTCCTGCAGTGAGTACAACCAGCGGCCCCGGGGATGAAAGTGGAAATGTCGGGGCCCGTCTCCCGGGGGTAGCGCGACCGAGGCTGGTTCATTGGCCGTCAACTTGCCGAGCTCGGCATCAAACTTCCAAACAAAGATCTTGTCCAACCCCAAATCGACGTGCAGCACGAACTTGCCGGTCGGATCGGATTCGATCATGTGGGCATGCGGCTGATCGTGCCCGCTGAAGGCGAAACTGCCGGGCGGCGCATGGGGCGCTTTGGTCGGGCCAACCTGTCCGGCATCCTGTTGAAAGTCCGTAGCCGCGCCGAGGCTTCCGTCGCGTCGGATGGGCAGGACGGCGACCGACCCGCCAAAGTAATTCGCCACCAGGACAAAGCGGCCCGAAGGATGGACGCTGAGGTGGGCCGGCCCTTTTCCCAACGAGCTCACCGAATTCAACAGCTTCAGCTTGCCCGTCAGCGGGTCGACGGCGAATGCGCTCACCGAGCCGGCCTCGTTTGGCCCGGTGCGTTCGGTTTCGTTGGCCGAGTACAGCCGCGTGCCGTCGGCGCTGAAGGCGAGCGCACTGGGACTGGTCCCCATCTCGTACAAGCCGTACGGTTCCATCGCGCCGCTGACACGATCCACGGTGAAAAGATGAATGCCGCGGCCGTTACCGGGTGGCAAATCGACCTGCGTCGGCCGCATGTTCTTCAACGGAGATGTGTACGTTCCGACATAGGCAACCAGCGGCCGGGCGGTCTCGTCAGCGCGGCCGCTGGAGGCCGACGCCATCAACAGCGTCAGGACAACGGTCGGCAACCGCATGGTTCGGAGCAATACGGGATACGAGCAGTGAGTCGAATTCATGGTCTTTCAGAGCTTCCAGGGTGCAGGATCGGTTGGGGATCAAAGTATGCCTGCTGCACAGGCGGCAGGCAAGCGACGCGACCCGCCTGCCGCCGCTCCGCGGCGGGCCGGACCTGGAATCTTGCCTGTGGGGCGGATACAGTTGGGCGAGCCCCGGTTGGGGCGGCGCCGCGCATGGTCGGCAGATTCGAATTCTTACGCTCTGGATCGAGGACCTGACACATTCATCTTCTGCTGCCCCTCGGTTCCAGCCTGCTGGTGGTGCTCGGCCTGCTCTGCCTGCAGCGGGCCCAGCAATGTGGAGTTTCTTCGTGGACTTGCCTGGTGTCGATGTGCTGGGCCTGCGCCGCCGTCTTTCCGGTCTTGTCCGTGATGGGTGGCACGATGCAGCCGGCCCTGCTCCTGTGGCAACCGGCCGTCATCGGAGGGCTCTTCCTGGCCGGTCAATTGTTCACCCTGTTGGCCGTCGCTCGGGGAGATGTTTCGATCGCCGCTCCGGTGCTGGGAATCAAGGTCCTTTTCGTGCCGATGGCGACCGCGTTGTTTATGGGGCAGGCGTTGCCGCTGAAGATCTGGGTCGCTTCGGCCATCGCCGTGGCCGGGATCGCATGTGTGCAGACGCGAGACGCGAAAATCCAACGCGCCCACATCGTGGCCGCCGTCGGCTTCGCCCTCTTGGCGTCCTGCTCGATGACCCTGTTCGACCTCTTGATTCAGCAGTGGGCGCCCGCTTGGGGTGCCGGTTACTTTCTCCCGATTGCGTTTCTGTTTGCCGGCCTGATCTCCCTGGCCTTCGTTTCCCGCGTCGACGGCCCCACCGCGGTGCGAGAATTGGGGGCGACCCGGCCGCTGTCGGCGGGGTCGTTCTTGATGGCGTTACAGGCCATCGGGATGACCGTGACCTTGGGGATCTTCGGTGACGCGACGCGCGTCAACATTGTTTACTCGCTTCGCGGGATCTGGGGCGTTGTCTTGACCTGGATGTTGAGCCACGCTGTGCTGGCAGCCGGCCGGCCGGCGACCAGCCATCGCACGATGACGATGCGGCTGATCGGGGCGGCCTTGATCGGGATCTCCGTCGTCATTTCCGTGACCTGACGCCGCCCTGCCTCGCCGGGCGCTCGCAGGCTCCGGCCCAGGAATAAGATTGCACGCATCTACGTGCTTTGATACGTTTGTGACGTAGAAACCTGTTGCTCCCCCCGGGCCTCCGGAGAAGAAAAACGATGCTCACGATATACGGCCCGCGCGACTCAGCCGGCCAGTTCTGCGACGGCGTGTCCCGCCGCAACTTCCTCAAGATCGGTGCCCTGGGGGCGGCCGGCCTGACGCTGCCTCAACTTCTTGCGGCGGAAGCGAAGGCAGGCATCCGCAAGTCTCACAAGTCGGTGATTTTGATCTACCTGGTCGGCGGTCCCCCGCACCAGGACATGTTCGATCTGAAGCCCCATGCCCCGGTCGAGATTGCAGGCCCGCATCGGCCGATCGAAACGAATGTACCGGGCATCGAAATCTGCGAGCATTTCCCGCAGATGGCGCGAATGATGGACAAGTTCGCGGTGATCCGCTCGCTGGTTGACGCCCAGAGCGGACATGACGCGTTTCAGTGCTTCACCGGCCGCAAACCGCGGGACCAAGCGCCGCTCGGCGGCTGGGCTCCGTTTGGCAGCCTGGTCAGCAAGGTCCAGGGTCCGGTTCACCCGGCCACACCACCCTTCGTCAGCCTCTGCTATGAATGCACCCACGGTCCCTACAACGAACCGGGCCCGGGGATGTTGGGGATTTCGCAGTCGTCATTCCGGCCGATGGGACCGACGCGGGCCGACATGGAACTGCAGGGGATCACCTACGACCGGCTGACCGACCGGGAGACGTTATTGTCCAGCATGGATCGTTTTCGTCGCGCTGCCGATGCGAGCGGCAAGATGGAGGGCCTTGATGCCTTCACGCAGCAGGCGATGGGCATTCTGACTTCTTCCCAACTGGCGGAGGCGCTCGACCTTTCCCGCGAAGACCCGGAAACGGTTGCCCGCTACGGGACCGGTGACGACGTCAAGCGGATTGACGGCAACGGTGCCCCCCGTGTCCCGCAGAGCTTCCTTACTGCGCGCCGGTTGGTCGAGGCTGGAGCGCGCGTGGTTACCGTAAACTACAGCAAGTGGGACTGGCACGGCGGATCGTACAATACGATCTTCAACCGGGAACGCGAGGACTTCCCGATCTTTGACAAGGCGATCACGGCGCTCGTCGATGACTTGCATCAGCGCGGCCTGGATAAGGACGTGTCGGTCTTGGTGTGGGGCGAGTTTGGACGGACGCCCAAGATCAGCAAGCAGGTCGGCCGCGATCACTGGCCGCGTGTCGCGATGGCGCTCTTGGCCGGCGGCGGAATGCCGATGGGCCAGGTGATCGGAGCCACGGACCGCCTGGGCGGCGAGGCCGTAAGTCGCCCGGTGACCTTCTCCGAAGTCTTCTCGACCCTCTATCGCAACCTGGGGATCAACGCCAACACGACGACGGTCCGCGACGCCCAGGGGCGGCCGCACTACCTGGTTGACCAGGGTGCCTTACCGATTCCGGAATTGACCTGACACGGCACAGCCAACAGCGGATGGCATGGTGATATGCCGAGTACGTTCCGGGCACCGGCCGCACAACACGGTTGGTGGGATCATCGACTGCCGCAACCGGCTGGTGGCCCGCCCGGGGAACCGGCAATCCATACCAAGGGTACCGTGTGGGATCGCAAGACTTCACCCGCCTGCCGCTGAACAGTCCCATGCGGAACCTTGTACGGCAAACAACCGTGTTGACATTCCTGTTGATCCTCGGCCTGCCAGCCGCACGGACGGCGCCGGGCAATGAACGGGGGACGGTGCGTTTTGCCACCTTCAACGTCTCGCTCTACCGCGACGCCGCGGGCCGACTGGCCGACGACCTGGCGACGGGCGACGACCCGCAGGCGCGCCGGGTTGCCGAGATCATCCAGCGGGTGCGGCCCGACGTCCTCTTGCTCAACGAATTCGATTTCGACCCCAACGGCCGTGCCATTGATGCGTTTCAGCGGAACTACCTGGAAGTCGGCCGGTCCGGTCTGGTTCCGATTCGATTCCGGCATCGCTACGTGGCGCCGGTCAATACAGGCGTTCCCAGCGGGCACGACCTGGACGGCGACGGCCGCACGAACGGTCCAGGTGACGCCTTCGGCTTCGGTCGCTTTGGCGGACAGTACGGCATGGTGGTCCTGTCGCGGCTCCCGCTGGCGGAGGACCGCATCCGCAGTTTTCGGACCTTTCTCTGGAAGGATATGCCGGGCGCCCGCTGGCCCCGTGATCCGGACACCGGCGAGCCCTACTATTCAGATGCGGCCAGGTCCGTGCTGCGGCTGGCATCCAAAAACCTGTGGGACATCCCGATCGTATGGGACGAGCGGGAGGTTCACTTCATCGTCTCGCATCCAACACCACCTGTCTTTGACGGTCCTGAAGACCGGAACGGACTGCGCAACCATGACGAGATTCGCCTGCTGGCTGACTATCTTGATCCGCAGCGGAGTCGCTACATCTATGACGACCATGGTCGGCGCGGCGGCATGGGGTCCAATGTCCCGTTTGTCGTCGCCGGTGACTTGAATGCCGACCCGCATGATGGTGACAGCCGCCGGGAAGCCATCACGGCGTTGCTCCGGCATCCTCGCGTGCGAGCGGGGCTGGCACCGGCAAGCCGGGGCGGCACGGCGGCGGCGAAAACCGACGGCGGCGCGAACGAGACGCACCGGGGAGATCCCTCCCACGATACGTCGGATTTCGCCAACGATCAGCGCGTAGGCAATCTGCGACTCGATTACGTGCTCCCCAGCCGCCTGCTGGAGATCGTCGACAGCGGCGTTTTCTGGCCGCTCCCCGCCGAGGACGGGCAGGCCGCAATCACCGCCTCGGACCATCGCCTTGTCTGGGTCGATCTTCGTTTCCCCAGCGGCCGCGGCCGGGCGGAATGACCGCCGCCCGCCGATCCGGAGTGATCCGCAGCGTGACCGCCGGCGGGAGCGGCAGATGTTGGGGGCGGGCTGGCCGTTGGACTGTCCGGCCGCCACAGATTGACCTCCGCGGCGTCTCGTTGACGCCGGCCCGGCAGCGACGCCGTGCATCCCGGAACGCTCGGCAGGTCGTGCGGTGAATGCCGCGACAAGTCCCCGGATTGGGATCTCTGCGACTGTCTTCGCACCGCGTCGCACGCGCCGTGGTACGCGGAATCCCGCCGAAAAACTCGTTCACGGCCCGCCTTGCGACCTCATTGTCAAGCTGCCGGGCACTTGCCATACTGCGTGGTTCGTGCCCACGCTCTCCTCCAACCCTCGTGAATTCAGCCGACATGAAAGCGATCGCGGTTACTCCAGGCAAGCCCAACAGCGTCCACCTGGAAGACATTCCCAAACCGTCGGTATCCGACATTCCCGATGGCCAAGGCGTCCTGGTGCGTGTCCTCAAAGTAGGCGTCGACGCGACAGACCGTGAGATCAATGACGCGCTCTACGGCGCCGCACCTCCCGGCGACGAGTACCTGGTGCTGGGACACGAGTCGTTTGGCGTGGTCGAAGAAGTGGGGCCGAACGTCCGCGGTTTGAAGCCGGGTGATTTTGTGACGGCCACGGTCCGTCGCCCGGGTGGATCGATCTACGACAAGATCGGTACCTACGACATGACCAGCGAGGAGGTCTACTTTGAACGGGGCATCAATCTCCTGCATGGCTATTTGACAGAATATTTTGTCGATTCGCCCGAATACATCGTGAAGGTGCCGCCGGGCCTGAAGCACTTGCATGTGCTGATGGAACCGATCAGTTGTGCGGCCAAGGCGGTCCAGCAGGCCTTCGAAGTGCAACGTCGGATGAAGGTCTGGCGGCCCCGGATCGCGTACGTCCTGGGGGCTGGGCAAATCGGCCTCCTGGCGACGCTGGTGCTCAAGTTGCGCGGCTTGGACGTCTATACGATGGCCCGTTCTAAACCGCCCACCCTGAACGCAGAGATCGTGGCCGGGATGGAAGCCACGTACGTCAGCAGCACGGAAACGCCGCTGGACGAGTTGGCTCGGCAGGTCGGCAAGGCGGATTTGATTATCGACGCCACGGGATCCAGCAAAATGGCGTTCGGTGCGATGGGTGCCTTGGGCCACAACGGCGTGCTGGTCTGGACCAGTATCACCGGCGGAAACCTGGGCACGGAAATTCCGACGGATCGCATCAACATCGACTGGGTACTCGGCAACAAACTGCTGCTCGGTTCCGTGAATGCAAACCGCGAACACTTCGAATCCGGGATCAAAGATATGGCGCTAGGGGAAGTGATGTATCCCGGCGTGATTGAAAAGATCTTGACGAACCCGGTCGACGGGCTGGACAACTATGAGGAGATGATTCGCCTGCTGGTCGAAGAAAAATCGGCCCTGAAAGTCTACGTGAACGTGGCCGACGAGTAACCCGGCGCGCTCGCGTTCCCCGGACGGTTCAGACCGCCGCGACCATCCTCAACGCAGAGTTCATTCATGAAGTTTCATGCGACCACAATTTTGACAGTTCGCAAGGACGGCAAGGTGGCCATGGGAGGCGACGGCCAGGTCACGCTCGGCACCTCCATCATGAAAGCGGATGCGACGAAGATCCGTCCGTTGCTGAATGGCCAGGTCCTGTGCGGCTTTGCCGGCGCGTCGGCTGACGCGTTCGCCTTGATGGAACGGTTCGAGGAGAAGCTGAAGGATTACCCGTCCAACGTTCCCAGGGCGGCCACCGAGCTTGCCAAGGACTGGCGTACCGATCGTGCGTTGCGGCGACTGGAAGCCTTGATGGCGGTCGCCGACAGCAAGTGCACCCTGCTGGTCAGCGGCACGGGAGACGTGATCCAGCCGTCCGACGGGATTGTCGGAATCGGATCGGGTGGCAACTACGCCATCGCGGCGGCGCGAGCCCTGGTTGGCCATTCGGACCTGTCGGCAAATCAGATCGTTCACGAGGCCCTGTCGATCGCCGCGGCCATCGACATCTACACCAACACCAATATTCACGTAGAGGAACTCGCGTGTTGAATCTCCTCGGGTCGTCGGACAAATCCAATCCGCCTGCCGAACGCACGCCGCGCCAGGTGGTTGACGAGCTGGATCGTTATATCGTAGGCCAAGCCGACGCCAAACGGGCCGTGGCGGTGGCGATCCGCAATCGGTGGCGCCGCCAACAACTGCCGGACGAGATGCGCAGCGAAGTCGCCCCCAAGAACATCCTGATGATCGGCCCGACGGGAGTCGGCAAGACCGAGATCGCTCGGCGGCTGGCCAAGCTGACCGGCGCGCCGTTCATTAAGGTCGAGGCTACCAAGTACACCGAAGTGGGCTACTATGGCCGCGACGTGGAAAGCATGGTTCGCGAGTTGGTCGAGAACGCGATCGGTTTGGTTCGCGAAAAGGAACGGAAGAGCGTCGAGGCCGAAGCGCGGCAGCGGGTCAACGACCGGTTGCTCGACCTGCTGGTGCCCCAGCCGCTGTCGTTTAATTCCGACGACACCGAATCCGATTCGATGGACCAGTACGAACGGACGCGTGAGAAGATGCGTGCCATGCTGATGACCGGAGAACTGGACCAGCGGCACGTCGAGTTGACGGTCGAGCAGAAAGCAACGCCCGTGATGCTGGGAGGAATCGGCGTCGAACATATGGACATGGACATCCAGGGGATGTTCGAGAAAATCATTCCCAAACAGACAGCCAGCCGCGACCTGACGGTCGCTGAAGCGCGCGACGTCCTCTTCGAACAGGAGTGCGAAGCCCTCCTGGATCCGGAGAAGATCAACGCCGCCGCGATCGATCTGGCGGGCAACCTGGGGATCATTTTCGTCGACGAGTTGGACAAAGTTGTCGCCAGCGATTCGAAGAACGCCGACGTGTCACGGCAAGGCGTGCAGCGTGACCTGCTGCCGATCGTCGAGGGAACGACGATCCAGACCCGTTACGGCTATGTCACGACGGACCACATCCTGTTCATCGCTGCCGGCGCTTTTCACCGCAGCAAGCCGAGCGAATTGATGCCCGAACTCCAGGGCCGCTTCCCGATCCGGGTCGAGTTGAC
Source organism: bacterium (assembly GCA_030430075.1). Lineage (GTDB taxonomy): Bacteria > Planctomycetota > Planctomycetia > Pirellulales > Pirellulaceae > ARS98. The sequence continues at coordinate 245,522 of JAUIGN010000006.1, read as the reverse complement.
GGACCTCGTGAAGGAGGACTTCATGCGGATCCTGACCGAACCGAAGAGCTCGCTGACGAAGCAGTATGTCGCCTTGATGGAAACCGAGGACGTGCAGCTTGAATTCACCGACGACGCCATCGAGGCGCTCGCCGTCTACGCATTCGAGGTCAACCAGTCGACGCAGAACATCGGCGCGCGGCGACTCTACACGATCATGGAACGCCTGCTGGAAGAACTCAGTTTCGAGGCACCCGAAAAAAAGACCGCCAAGGTGGTCGTCGATGCCGCCTACGTCGCCGATCGGCTCCAGGCGCTGGCGGAAGACGAAGACCTCTCAAAGTTCATCCTCTAGCGTCACTTCCGCATCACCCGGCGCCGTGAGATCGCGGGTGGCGAGCTGTCTGCGCAGGCTGGCAAGTGTCGCTTCGGCACGGCGGCCGAGAGCCGTTACGACAAAGCAGCGCGAGAGCTCACCGCTTAGCCGAATCTCGATTTCCAGCCGGTCATCCGGCAGGCAGTGGGAGACCCGATCCGCCCATTCAACCAGCGTGATCCCCCCGGATTCGAAGTACTCGTCCGGCCCCAGTTCGAGAAACTCGTCTTCGTCCGCGAGCCGATAGACGTCCATGTGGTACACCGGCAACCGCCCGGCGTACTCGTGGCAGAGGACATAGGTTGGACTGACCACTTCAGATCGGGGGACGTCGAGACTGGCCGCGATCGCCTGGACAAGTCGCGTCTTCCCCGCACCCAGGGTCCCCAGTAAACCGACCGTGGTTCCCCCGGTCAAGACAGCAGCCAGGGCCGCGCCGAACTGATCGGTCGCGGCCGGCGTCGCGGCGTGAAATTCGAGTTGATTCATCCGCTCGTCCCGTGCAAATAGCCTCGCGGTTCGAGCGGCAGGGGCGGGCCCCCCGGTTGAAGCTGCCAGAGCCCCGGCCGCTCGACAAACGTGCCGATGCGCGTCAACGGCACGGACAGCGGCTGCCGGTCGAGAAGCGCGTTGGCAACCTCCGCCGGAACAGCCAATATCAGCTCGAAGTCCTCGCCGTCGGCCAACGCATGGTCCCGCGGTGAGACTCCGTCGCGTTGGGCCAGCCGGTGGGCCGCCTCCGCGATCGGCACCCGCTCCAAATCAATCTCTGCGCCACAACCGCTCGCCTCCGCCATCCGGCTGATGTCCAGCGACAGTCCATCGCTGACGTCCATCCCGGCATGCAATTCGTATTGCCGATGCAACAACAGCGCCTCCGCCACGCGCGGCGAAAAGTCAAAATGGTGTCCCAGGATGCTGCCGCCGAACGCTCCGGTCACCAGGATCTGATCGCCGGGTCGAGCACCGCTCCGCAACAGGGGCCCTGCCTCAGTCGCTTGACCGATCGCCGTAATATTGACGGCCAGCGGATGATGCCAGCAGTTTGTATCGCCCCCGGCGATCACGACCCCGAACTCCGCGGCCAGTCGATCCATCGCCAGGTAGAGCGATTTGACAAACGCCAGGTCGACAGAAGCTGGGAGGGCCAACGACACGAAGGCCGCCAGAGGTCGAGCTGCCATCGCCGCGAGGTCACTGAGGTTGACCGCCAGGGCCTTGCGGCCGATGCGGGCCGGCCCGCAGTGTGCCAGCTCGAAATCGACACCGTCCATCAGCATGTCGGTCGTCACAACCGCTCGCGGGCACTCGCCCAGATCCAGCAGCGCCCCGTCATCGCCGATGCCGACGCGCAGCAGGTTCGAGGTGGGGTAGCGGTCGCGTAGCCAGGGAACAAGATGCGGCTCCATGCAGCCGATTATGGGCCAAGGTTCCTGCCCGAGCCAAGTGGGGCAAGCGACAGTTTGGGCCGAGCAAGCTGCGGACTCGAAACATCCATCAGCCGTTGGGCGTTAGCCCCGGTTCGGTGGATCGCCCGGCAAACCGGACGCTCAGGCATTCCGGGCGAGCTGCAGGCCGTTTTGGGCCAGCCCACCACAAACGGTTACGAAATAGCGACTTGCGCTGAATCGCTATCCGTTCATGAATCATCCTGGCCTGCGGTGGATTCCGTCAGTGGCGGAAGATGCCCGCAGTGGAATGAGCCGGCGCGGCCTCGCGATCAGTCGACCTGCAGATGGCCGAAGAGGGTCTCGCCGTTGCGGATGACGTAGAACTTGAGCGGTGCTCCGCCACGGACATGATCGGTGTCCAGGATGTATGCCACGTTATCCAGCGAGATCGTTTCCCATTTCTGCATCCCGACCAGGACGTCGCCGTAGCGAATTCCCTGCTTGGCGGCCGGTCCGTCGCCACGGACGCCGACCACCTTCAGCCCGCCCCGGTACCGCAGGTTACTGCGCGCGAACAATTGCTGACTGGCGGGCGTCAGACGCAATCCCAGTTGGTTCCAGGTCCGTTCAGAGATCGACTGCGTCTGCCGGCGGTTGGTGGAACTGGCCAGCATCAGGTTGACCGACACGGGCTGGTCATTCCGCTCGATCTTCAGTGACACCTCTTCCCCGGCACTATGGTGCAGCAACTTGCGTTCGAAGTCCAGCGAGCGATAAACGGGCTGCTCGTCGATCGCTTGAATCACGTCGCCTGGCTGCAGGCCACTGCGGCTGGCCGGGCTGTTGCCGGAGACGGAAACAACGACGAACTTCATCCTGTCCGAATCAGCAACCGTCTTGCCGATCACGCCATGGTGAATTTGCTTCGAGATGTGGGCATTCAGCAGTCGCGAGGCAACTTCGATCGCCTGGTCAATCGGAACGGCAAACCCAATGCCTTGCGCACCCACCCGCACGGCCACGTTGATCCCGATCACGTCGCCGTCAATGTTCATCAACGGCCCACCGGAGTTGCCCGGGTTGATGCTGGCATCCGTTTGGATCAAGTCCAGGTACTTCTGATCTTCGCTCACCTGCACCGGTCGGTGCAATTGGCTGATGATGCCCCGCGTGATGGTGTGCGGATACCCATAGGCGTTACCGATGGCAATCACCGGCTCACCGAGCATCAAGTCGCTGGACGTGCCCATCGGAATCACCGGAAGATCGTTCGCCAACTCGATCCGGATGATGGCGAGGTCTGTCGAGTGATCATGCCCGACCAGTTCCGCCACCACGGTTTTTCCAGATTGCGTCGATACCTGGATCTGCTCCACGCCTTCCACGACGTGATAATTGGTCAGAATGTAACCCCGCTCGTCAATCACGATCCCGGTGCCCATTCCGTTGACCCGTGTGGACGAATCCAGCGAGTCATCGGTCTTCTGACCGTGAATATTGACGACCGACGGGAGGGCGCTGGCCACCGCACGAACAATGGCCGTGCGCCGCAGCTCGGATGCCTGCCCCAGCGACGTCGCCGAGACGATCACCGCCCAAGCTAGCACCAGAGAAAGTGTCGTGGGCAAACCAGAAACGTGACGCGCATTCTTGAGCATGTGGTGTTCGTCGCTGCTATGCGCACTTGCGCGGTTTGTGCGGGCGATATGCTGTGTTGTACAGATATCTCGGCTATTGTGCTTTCCGATGGTTGTGATCGGTATTTGTCAAATGCCGGCTCCAACACGTAGCCCCGCAGCGGTAGAGTCAACGCAATTTAACAACCGGTCGTATCGGTCGTGACGGTCAGTGCGAATAGGCAGGCTGGACCGACCTTGCCGGCGGCGCAATCCGGCCAACCGTGCGCTGGGCTCGAAGCATCAAGCTCGGGACAGTCAATCCTGTTCGGAAGCCTGGGACCGCTCCTTGCGCCCCGCTTTGGCGACGACGAGCAGCGCTTGAAGGGCGAGGAATGCCAGCAGTGGATAAACGGGCCACAGTCTCAGGAGAATGTGCGTGCGAGGTTTCTCCTGGTCTCTCATCTCCAGGACTTCCGCGGCATCGGTCATCATTGGCATGCGAAACCCTTCGACGACGGCAAACGCCAGGGTCACCAACAGACACAGCAGGAGGATCAAGCAGCCACCGGCCGACATGATTCCCTTGAAGGCATTTTCTTCCGGATTCGCATCCCGGCGAATTTCGATTGTCCGCCGCCGGCGCAAACTGGCTGCCACGTGGTCGGCGATCTCGAGGTCGCGGCACGCCTCAAACCAGGTCCCCAGTCCGGCCCGCTGCCCATCAAGCTCGGCAACCACCGCCGTTGCCGGCGTCCATGCGGACCAGTCGGCCGCTGCCGGCGCGAATTGATCGCCGTGAGTTCCGCCGATTACCCACGGGCGGTCGGCAGACATCTCCAACTGCAGTGTTCCCGCAGTCCCATGAAGTGTCATGCGGGCCCGCCCCTCCCGGTCGCTCGGCACGACATTCCAGCGTGCCGTCAAGCTGTTGGCCCCGTTCAGAACGACGCTGAGATTGCGGTAGGGATCGTCACGATCACCACTCGCACTAACGCCTTCAATGTCACCAATCAATCGACCAATCGCGTGGCCGTCAGCGCATAACAGCGGAATGACCGTTGATCGCTGCCGGCGCGCCAGGTGACGCTCAACGACAATCTGCTCGACCTTCCCGATGGGCGAATGACCACCGTCTCGGACCACGGCGGCCAGTGCGTCGATCGCCGGATGCCCGCGGCCCGCATTGTACGGCACCATCACGGCACCATGATCCGCTCGGATCATTTCGAGCTCGTAGGCGGTGAGGGCGTCGCAAATGGGCAGCATCACCACCAGCCGCAACCCGCCCTGAATCAAGGTACGAAGCTGCTGCTCGCGCGCCTGTCGCTCCTCGGACGTCGCCACCACCACGGCGTCGATTTCCGGGCGGGCCAACAACGCTTCAGGGGCGTCGCCCGTTTCTACCCGCGGTGCCAGCTCGCAGATCGCTTCCCGCGACGGTCCGACGTCGTAGGCAACACACAGTTCGTGCTCCCTCGAACGACACAACTGCCGGGTCAAATCCAAGGCGTCTTGATCGACGCCCAACAGGGCAAACTTCATGGCTACGATCGGCTGGAAACGAAGACGGGCTCCGCGACTGTGGTCCACCGTTGGCCACGCGTCGCGCGACGAGTCCCGGGAGCCGCCAATGGAGTCGCCATCCTCAATCTTCGCGGCGGGTCCGAACATCGTCAACCACGGTCGAGACCGGCCGGGATTCCTGGGGCGTGTCGGCTCTCCCTGACACGCCGCACCCCTCGATCATGCGCTGCGTGACGGCCTCCAGGGCGGTGGTTCCCATTCTGACCGGCGATCGCCAATTTCCGTTGGTGGATTCGACGGCAGGAGATATGCTGCGGGTAACCAAGTACGAATGACGGACCGGCCGAACATGAACGAACCAGAGATTATCGACGCATCGGTGGTTGACGACGTTCAGATGAAGCCTGGCAGAGGCTGGTCGATTACGCTTATCAGTGGTACTAACCAGGTCTGTTCATCCACCGTCGGGTGTTCGCCCACGGATCCACACTGCCGGATTGCACACTGCCGGATTGCACACTGCCGGATTCCGCACTTCCGTTGGTTATGCTTTGCATGACATTCCGAACTCAAGAGATCTCCAGCCGCTGCTGAACGGCAAGTTGCGCCAGCTTCTTCAGCGCTCGTTGTTCGAGCTGCCGGACGCGTTCGCGGGTGACGCCCAGTTCGGACGCAATTTCCTGCAGCGTGTGGGTCTCAAACTCGCGTCCCCAACCGAATCGTGCGCGAATCACGTAGCGATCACGGGGTTTGAGTTCCAGCAGCAAACGATCGACCTCCCTGATGTTGCGGGCAACTCCCTGCTGGTAGGCCACGGTCCAGCGTTTCGTGTCGGGCAGGGCCGCCTCCCTGGTCGCCGCAAAGGTCCGCTGCCGCTCGCGCTGTCGTCGTTGCAGGAATCGCAGCAGTTGACGTCGGACCGCATGCGTGAGATAGGTGCTGAAGCGAAAGCCGCGATCCGGATCGAACTTGTCGATCGCCCGCAGGATGGCCTCGTGCGCTTCGCTCATCAATTCGTCGATCGGCGCGAGGGCGTTGGCAAGTTGGGCGGCGATTGCAAGTGCCAACTTGCGGAAGGCGGTCACCAGGGTGTTGCGAATCTCATCGGCGCGGGCCACCAGCCGCAACAGCTCGTCCAGCTCCGACCGGCGAAACTCACCCGCCGCCGTAATCGATTCGCGGAGCGTGAACGCCCGATATTTTGCCAGGTTCATTTGACGAAACAATTCCGCTTCAACGTCGGCGGGAAACACGGTGCTGGACGTGAATGCCGAGAAATCGATCGACGTCTCCGCCAAACGCGCGTAATCAAGATTTGGGAGAAAGCTGAGGTCGCGTTCGAGGAGTGTCAGGTCGATGTCATCGCGGGTCGCGGTAGCGATCGACGGCGGAGGCAACAACTGAGTGGTCATGATCGAATTTTCTGCGCCGGGTCAGCAACATTCGGCTGCGCTAGATGGCTTGTATCAGGTTTCGCTTTACAAATGAGTCAAGTTTGAGCGACCCACGGGAGCGGACGAACATGCCGCGAGCGTCAGCTCGCCATTGGTCCGAGGCCCTGCCTCGTTAGGGTGCCCTTTTTTGGAGTTTTCGTTGTAACGATCTGCGATGAATGCCCAGCCTCCGTGCCGCTTCCGATACGTTCCCGCCACAGTCCGCCAGGACGCGGTGGATGTGTTCCCATTCAGCGCGGGCCAGGGATGGGGTTTCCGACGGCCCGACCGGCGTCTCTTCGACCGGCGCATCCCCGCGTGCGAAAGCGGCCAGGATGTCGTCCGCATCCGCCGGCTTCGGCAAGAAGTTGACAGCCCCCAGCCGCATCGCATCGATGGCGGTCGCGATGCTACCGAACCCGCTCAGCACCAGCACCAGCGTCGACTCTCGCAGACCTTTCAACGCCTTAACGAGCGTCAGGCCGGATTCCCCCGGCATCCGCAAGTCGACAACCGCCAGATCGGGCGGCTGGTCCGTGGCCACCACCATGGCCTCATCGTAGTTGCCGGCTGTGGTCACCTCGAATCCGCGATCACGAAACGCACGAGCCAGCCGCTCGCGGAACGCCACACTGTCGTCAACCAACAGCAACCGACGCCCCGTATTCGCCAGATGGGGAAACGTCTCAGAGACAAGGTTTGCAGGTGATTCTTGGGTCATCCTCACCTCGATTCAGCCATGGTATCGGCCTAACTACCCCAAGTTTATGCTCATTTAAGACAGGATTAAATGCGGCAAATTGTCGCACACATCGTATCAAAAACGGACAGTCGCTTCGCACGCTTACACGGCACGCAGGAATGCGGAACTTGGAGCATTTTCGTTGCCAGAAACGTCGGAAAAGCGGCACCGCCGGCAGTCCCGCTGCGACCGACAGCAGCGACCGCTACACCTGACTCCAGTTTGGGATCATCGCCCGCTCCGCAACCTCTTTCCCAACGAGCAGTTAGCGACGCCCAACGATGCCCGCTCAAGCATTCGATGCACTTTCCGTTGATTGTGACTGCCAGGAAAACCGTCCTGCTACAAGCGGCTCTGCTGAGCTGTGCGGGTGGCAAAATGCGCACCTTGGCCCACTGTTGCGCCGCGCGCTGCCGCCACTGAGATGACCGGCCCCCTGGCCGTTCGACTCGCGCCGCAGCAGCTCGGCCGCACTACCGCAATGATTCCAGGAAAGCGGTGCAGGCACTCAGCAACGGACCTGTGGCGGACCAGTGAATCAGGTGTCCGATGCCCGGGAACTTGATGAGCGAGCAGTCGGCGACGGCATCAACCAGCCCATTCGCGTCGGCATCTGCGAGCATCCCGCCGGCGTCTTGATCGGCTTGGAGGACCAAAGCCGGACATTGAATGCCTGTAATGGCTTGCTGGGAAGAAAAACCTTCCAGCCATCTTCCGGCAACGATCGGAGCCAGCACCGCGGGGTCCATTTTGGCGAGGCTGGCTGCGGCAAAGCGCAAGGCGGCCCGATCACGGATCTCACCCAGGCGGACCTCAGCGGATTCTCCTGGGGCGTGCAGTGTGATGTCTGCGAGCCGATCGGTGAGCTGATTAACCGATCCGCCCGACGACAGACATGTCTCGTATCCAACGAACAGGCTCTGCAGCGCCGTCTCGGACAGCCGCGCCCCCATGGTTTCAAATGGCGGATCTTCCAGTACGACGGCGCGTACCGATGCCGGTTGTGCGGCCGCTGTCGCGGCGGCGACCATCGCGCCCAACGAATGGCCGTAGATGGCGGCGGGTTGGTCGAACGTCGCCAACAGTTGCAGGGCATCTTCCACGTAGTCCGCGACTCGGTAGCGGCCGGTGGTCCAGCTCGACCCGCCATGTCCACGAAAATCCACCGCATGAACTCGCCAGCGGCAAGCCAAGGCCGGCAAGATGGGCACGAAATCCGACCATTGGCGCAAGACGCCGTGCAGGAGGACGAGCGGCGGGCCGGTATCCGGACCGACACTCACGTTCAGCATGCGAGAACCGCATTCGATTTGCCGTTGGGCGAACATTGCTTAAGCTTAACGGAAGCGAACTGACAACTGCAATCCGGAGCAAAGCCTTCCGCGAGACGCGCTCGGCGCAGCTCGCGCTCGGCGCAGGTCGCGCTCGGCGCAGGTCGCGCTCGGCGCAGGTCGCGCTCGGCGCAGGTCGCGCTCGCGCTCGGCGCGGGTCTCCGACCCCGCCGAAACCGCCGACCGAAGGTCTCCCCACCTGCCCCCCTCAAAGACATCACATCACATTGAACCAAATCACCCATCACCCATCACCCATCACCCATCACCCATCACCCATCACCCATCACCCATCACCCATCACCCATCACCCTTCACCCTTCATTCCAGCCCCCCCGCGCGACATCGTCACCCGCTCCCGTTGGTCGCCAACCATTGACTCAACATGCATAATTTCGGCCTGACCAGCAAACGATCCACCCAGTTGACACACCGCCCGACGCGGAACTTTCCTCTCTCGGGACCAGCATTCCAGCCATCCGCAGCGCCGAGGTCACACCCCATGACGCTTCTTTGCCGACACCGTTTGATCGCGGTCTACATCATCACGTTGCAGCTCTTGATGATGACATGCTTGCCTGTGCTGCCGGCTGCCGGCGATGAGCTGCCGATCGCGGTCGTGGAAGGTCAGCCGCTTGGCGCAAACATTCGACGACTGCTGGATGGTCTTCGCTACCTGGGTCGGCCGCTGGACGAAGCGACGACGGCAGGATTGCTGGCCGCGGCCCGTCGGCGCGACGCAACCGAATTGCAGCGGCTGCTCGACCCGCACGTACTGGTCGCCGTGTCGCTGAATCCAGAATCGCGCGTGAAGGTCGCGCGGGGACCTGCGCCCGCGGGATTACAGCAGAGCGGCTTCACGCCGATCCTCGTCAAGGTCTATAACGACAGCACGGTAACCAAGCGACTGCGAATCGGCAGCCCCTCCGCCGGCCCGGTTTATGCCGGCGTCAGCCCGCTCAGCATGCGTCGTCAGCAGCAGGAACGATTGCGCGAAGACGAAGCCCCGCAGGGGCACGATCGGTTCCTGGCGGTCGAAATGTTCACGGCGCCTCCGCTGACGGAGAATCTGAGTGGGCTCGAAGTGGAGTACGCAATCGGCTTGATTTACTCGAGCGAATCGGGCAAACGCGAGGCCACGATCAGTTTTGACGTGGGCCAGGGAACTCAGGACCTGGGCTTCCGCGCCGAATTGCCCATCTTGTTCGACGTTCGCCCAGCCATTCCGGTCACGCTGGCAATCAAGGACCATGATGGAAAGCCGACCACGGCCCGGTTGCTGATTCGCGACTCGGCGGGCCATGTCTACCCTCCTCAGGCCCAGCGACTGGCGCCCGACTTCTTCTTTCAGCCCCACGTCTATCGGTCTGACGGCGAGATCGTCAAGCTGCCGCCCGGGCCATTGAACCTGACGTTCGGGCGGGGGCCCGAGTACCTTCTGCTCAGCCGCATGATTGAGGTGCCCAGGTCGGGCGAAGCCAAGGTCGAGCTTCAGTTAGAGCGTTGGGTTGATCCTCAGCAGTTCGGATTTTATTCGGGTGACCACCACATTCACGCAGCCGGCTGTGCGCACTACACGTCGCCGACTGAGGGCGTCACACCGGAGGACATGTATCGACAGGTCAAGGGCGAAGGACTCAACGTCGGCTGCGTGCTGACCTGGGGTCCCTGCTTCGATCACCAACGCCAGTTTTTTGAGTCGACGGTGCATCAAATCAGCGAGCCGGACACGTTGCTCAAGTATGATCTGGAAATCAGCGGGTTCGGCTCGGCCGCCTTGGGGCATGTCTGCCTGTTGAATCTCCAGAATCAGACCTACCCGAATTCCGAGGGCACATCGACCAAAGGCTGGCCGACCTGGACGACCCCGGTCATGCGCTGGGCCAAGAAGCAGGGCGGTTTCACGGGATACGCGCATTCGGCCAGCGGGATCCACATTCACCCGCCGGCCGCGGCCGCCCGTTTACTCGGCCAGGCCGACCAGGACGGCGATCAGCGACTGAGCCGGGCAGAAGCGGAATCCCGGTTGCTGCCGGCGGACTTCAACGCCATCGATACGGATCGAAATCGCCATTTGGACGTCCGCGAGCTGACGGCGAGCATCGACCAGGCAGCGGATCAGTTGCCCAATCTGGCGATTCCGGAAATGAATGGCGTGGGTGCCATGGAGATCTCAGTCGCCGTATCCGAGGGCGTTTGCGACTTTATCAGCGCCATGGATACGGCCAGAATTCAAGAATGGAATACGTGGTATCACATCATGAACTGCGGCTTCCCGCTGAAGGTCAGTGGCGAGACGGATTTCCCCTGCATGAGTAGTCGGCGCGTCGGTCAGGGGCGGGTCTACGTGCAACTTCCGGCAGGCCACCCGCTGGATTTCGCGGCCTGGTGCGAGTCCCTCGCCGCCGGCCGTTCTTATGTGTCCGATGGCTTCGCCCACGCTCTGGAATTCACGGTCGAGGGTACGGGTCCCGGGACCGAACCCGTGCGGCTCGATGCACCAGGCAAAGTGCGTGTCGCGACACGCGTGACGTTCGCTCCCGCGCAGCCCCGCACGGTGGCACAGGGGGCCATGGTTCCCCCCACGGGCCGACGTCATGTGGGCGACACCGTGGTGTTGCACGCGGATCGAACCGATGAACTGCAGCGGGGCGGAACGCGCCTTGTCGAGGTCATTGTCAACGGCAATGTGGTCGCCTCGAAAACGGTTCCGGCCGACGGCAAGGTACACGATGTGTCGCTTGACGTCCCCATCCAACGCAGCAGTTGGGTGGCGATTCGACAGTTTCCTCAATTGCACACGAATCCCGTGAATGTGATCGTCGCGGACCAGCCGATTCGCGCTTCCCGGCAGAGCGCAGACTGGTGCCGGGCGACCATCGAATTGCTATGGCAGAACCGCAAGGCCCGGATCGCGACCGACGAACGGGACGAAGCCCGGCGGACGTTCGAGCGGGCGATCGACAGATACCGCCAGATCGCTGCGGAATGCCCTGCCGGAAGCTGATCGCGGCCGAGCGGCGGGAAGGATGCTCGAGCGCGCGCCGCCTGGTCGGTCGCGTTCGGTCGCGTTCGGTCGATTCCGCCGGCCATGCCGGTGTTCGCGGTGTCGGGCGGCCGGCCGGGGACGCCGGCCCGCAGCCGGCTCAATCGTTCTTTAAGCCGAATCGCGTCCGCCAGCCGCTCCGCGGCGAGTCTTCCTCGACCGCCTCCGTGACGGCCCGTGTTGGCGACTCGGCAGTTTGCTGCTCGAGCAAGCGTACCTGACATTGCAGTTCATTTTTCTCGCGGCCCAGGCGTGCGCGTTCGACCGACAAATCGATTTCTGCCTGGCGGAGCTTCTCGTGCCACTCGTCCTGCAGCTTCTGAAGTCGGGCGCGCTCCTCGCGAATCAGTTCGTCCTGGTCCAGGATTTCCTCGACCGCGGCAGGATCGCCGTCCGTTGGCGGCGTCGTGTTGGCCTGTTCCGCCAACCGTTGCCGCAAGTCGTCAATCTCACGCTCTTTGGCGGCCAACGCCTCGTCCGTAACGCGAATCGCATCTTCTACGGCAAGCCGGTCATCGGCCGAAGAAGAATCTTCGCCGTCCAGGTCGGCTTCCAGGCGTTGTAACAATTGTCGCTTCTGTGCTTCCCAATCGAACGCCCTGCTCGTTTCCTGGTCGGTCTCGCTGCCCTGGCTGCGGAGGCGGGCGACCAGCGCGTCGAGCTCTTCGTTGCGGTACTTGAGCTGATCAATCTCTTCCTGGGCAGTTTCGAATTGTTCCCGCAGCGTGCCCAACTCGACGGATTCAAGAAACTCGGACGATTCGGCGACAGCCTGCTGGGCCCTGGCCTCGTCCAGCTTCCGCAGCAACGCATCACGCTCTCGCGTCAAAGCGGCCAGGTGCCGGTCATCGACCGCCGCATTCGCGCGGCACTTCGTTGCATCCTGATCGTCTGCGTCGATCGCGGCAAGTGCCGTTTCGATCTGCCGCACGAGGTCGGCTTCCAGTTGATTGGCGCGCGCCGCTTGCCGCTCGAAGAGTTCCCTGGCCTGCTGACAGAACCCGTCTAGGAAGTCCTGCGCAGCGACCTCGCGGGAGGCGGCGCGACGATCGTTGGCCGTTGCAGACATACGGAAGCACGCTTGAAAGGGGCGGATCAGCAATGAGCCACAGCCCGCGCGCCGACACCGGTGTGCGCACAAGGTGGGTAGAATCATATACGTCGAAAAGGGCCCTAAGTCAAAACGGGCTGCACGTGGCGAGGGTTCGACGGGCGGTGCCGATCGTGACGCCGCCGCCCGCCTGCCCGCTGTCCCCGCGGCCGTTATATTGAGGTGTGCGTTGGCTGTGGTCATCATTTCGGGTGAGCGAAATGGAAGACGAGTTTGACCCCTATTATGAATGGCTGGGGATTCCTCGCCGCGACCAGCCGCCGAACTGGTATCGGCTCCTGGGAATCGAACTGTTCGAACCGAACCAGAACGTCATCGAACGGGCCGCGGATCGGCAGATGGGCCATCTGCGCACATTTCAAACGGGTCCTCGATCGGCGGACTCGCAACGGTTGCTGAACGAGGTCTCGGCGGCGCGGATCGGGTTGCTCTCGACCGACCGCAAATCGAAGTACGATGCGCAATTGCGCGAAGCCGTGCAGGGCCCCCGCCGTGAAGTCCCGGACCCGCCACATCACATTCCGCCGCCCCCCCCTCCTGCCGCAACACGCGTGTCGCCGCCACCTCCGCCTCGAGGCCGCCACAACGATGAGCCGCCCCGGCCGTCATTGCCCGAAGCGGTTGACGGTGCGGCCCGGGTTCGCAGGATCCCCCGCTTGCGTCGCGTGCGGCGCCGCCGCGTGTCCGCCTGGCGCCAGCCGGCGACTTGGGCAGTGCTCCTCTTGCTGCTGGCGTTCGTTGCCTTGATCGTGCTGGGCGGAATGTTGGTGTTGCGCGAGCCGGATCGAGGCATGTTGCCCGGGCCGCCTGCCGACAGGACCGGCGGCGCGCCCCGTTGAACGATGATCGTCCACCGACGTATGATACGTGCCGCAAAAAGGTGCACCGTTCACGACTCGTTTTCTCTGTCCCCGCTGCCCGCTCGGTACCCCTTCGTGGCCAGGAAATCCCGCAAAGTCAATCCGTTCTACCCGCTCCTGGTGCTGGTCGGGCTGGCCTTCGCGATCACCGCCTGCGGCTTCGCCCTGATGATGGTGCGGGGAATCAATCCGACGAATGAGGTCGCCGAGTCAGAGCCGAACGGCTTGCTGCTTTTTTTTCAGGAGCACGGTTTCACCGCCCTGATGATCGAACTCGCGGTCCTCGCCCTGGCCACGCTGGCGGCCATCACGACCGACGAGCTGTGGGCGGACCGAGTCGAGGTGGGGCGCCGCGGCGAGCGAGAGTCGAGTTCCCCGCCGGCAACCACGGAAGCTCGCAATTCGCCGCCGGAAGACGAACCGTAGTCGCGGCACGCATTTTCCGGCCGGGTGCGGCCATTGTATCTCTTCAATCAGACAGGAGTCCGGCATGAAGGTCCACAACGTCGAATCGATCGAACAGAATCCGGTCGACATGGAAGGCGCTTCAGGTTGCAAGGTTCGTTCACTGCTGGCGGCAGCCGACGGCACACCGACGTTCGCCATGCGGCAGTTCGAAGTGGCGCCGGGCGGACATACTCCCAAGCACCACCATCCCTACGAACATGAAGTCTTTGTCCTGGAAGGAAAGGGCCTGGTCCTGGAAGGCGACACGGAACACCCGTTGGCGCCCGGTGATGTGGTCCTCGTCAGCCCGGACGATGTCCACCAGTTTCGCAACACGGGCGATCGGCCGCTGAAGTTTCTCTGTCTGATTCCCAACTCGGCGACCGGCCAGACCGTGACCGTCGTTCCCGAATGCGGGTTGGATTCCCCGGCAGGCAAATAGTGCGATGAGCAACGACGACGAAGCGTGGGTCGAGCGGCTGCGGGAGGAGATTCGATACCACGATCAGAAGTACTACGTCGAAGCGGCTCCCGAGATCAGCGACCTCGAATACGACAAGCTGCTCACTCGGCTGCGACGTTGGGAAACGGACCATCCGGACAAGATCACGCCGGACAGTCCTACCCAACGAGTCGGCGATCAGCCGGTTCCCCATCTGCAGGAAGTTGCTCATCGCGTGCCGATGCTGTCGATCGACAACACCTACAGCATTGAAGAACTCCAGGCGTACGCTGCCCGCACCACGAGGTTGCTCGAAGGTGAGCCGGTTGAATGGGTCGTCGAACTGAAGATTGACGGTGCGGCGGTCTCAGTCGTCTATGAAGACGGCCGATTGGCACGAGCCGTGACCCGCGGCAACGGCAAGGTCGGAGATGATATCACGCACAACGTGCTCACAATGCGTGACGTACCGCACCGCCTGCGCGGCGACGACGTGCCCCCCGTGCTGGAGGTTCGCGGAGAGATCTACATTGCCAATTCGGACTTCGTCACGCTGAACGAGCGGCAGACGTCGGCCGGCCTGGCCACCTTCGCCAACACACGGAATACGGCGTCCGGTGCGATTCGGATGCTGGACCCTCGTGTCGCGCGCGAGCGATACCTGCGACTATTCTGCCACGGGCTCGGCTACTGCGAAGGGTTGCGTTCGACGACGCACATGGAGTTCCTTGAAGAGCTCGACGGGTACGGCCTGCCCGTGACACCCCGCGTCGAATCGTTCGCGACATTCGCTGACGCTGTCGAGCATTGCGAACAGTTGATTACCGAGCTCCATGACCTGGATTTTGAAGTCGATGGCCTGGTTATCAAGGTCAACCGTTTCTCGCAGCGCGAGCAGCTCGGTTCGACCAACAAGAGCCCTCGCTGGCTGGTCGCCTACAAGTTTGAGAAATACGAAGCCGTGACCACATTGCGGAAGATCAGGGTGCAGGTCGGCAAGACCGGAGCGGTCACGCCCGTCGCCGAGCTGGAACCGGTGGAGATTGCCGACACGATCGTCAGCCGGGCCAGCCTGCACAACGCGGAGGAAATTGAACGCAAAGACGTCCGCGAAGGTGATCGAGTGGTCGTGGAAAAAGCGGGCAAGATCATCCCTCACATTGTCCGCGTGGAGAAGCACGAACGGCAGGGCGACCCGCCGCCATTCGTCTTCCCGCGCGCATGCCCCGAATGCGGCACTCGGCTCGTTAAAGACGAAGGTGGTGTCTACATTCGCTGCCCCAACCAGACATGCCCCGCTCAGCTCAAAGAACGAACGCGGTACTTTGCAAGCCGCAATGCCATGGACATCGAAGGACTGGGGGACAAACTGGTCGATCAACTGGTCGCTGCCGGACTGGTCCGCTGTTATGGCGATGTGTATCGCCTTCGCGAGCGGCGCAACGAACTCTTGCAGCTCGAACGGATGGGCGTGAAATCGGTCGACAACCTGCTGGCCGGCATCGACGCGAGCCGTGATCGAGGGCTGGCCCGCCTCCTCAATGCACTCTCGATCCGCCACGTGGGCAACACGGTGGCGGCGATTCTGGCAAGCCATTTCGGCAGCATGGAACGCCTTCAGTCGGCAACGGCCGAGGAACTGGCGGGGGTCGACGAAATCGGCGACATCATCGCCAACAGTGTGTACGAGTATCTCAGCTCAGATGATGGACGGGCAACCATCGAGGATCTGCGCTCGTGTGGCGTCAGCATGGACGCCAAGACCCGCGCGTCAGGAAGCGGCGCTTTGGAGGGCAAGACGCTGGTCGTGACCGGCACGCTGGTCAAGTTCACGCGCGACGAAATCAACGAACTCATCCGACAACATGGCGGCAAAGCGTCGTCGAGCGTTTCCAAGAACACGGACTATCTCGTTGCCGGTGAGAAAGCCGGCAGCAAGTTGACCAAAGCGCAGCAACTGGGCATCGAGATCCTCGACGAAGTCGGCTTCGAACGGCTGCTCGGCAGCGACTGAGCAACACATCCGTTAGCCGCTGGGCGACAGCTCGCGGCTCGCGCCGCTGGCTGCTCACCCCCGCCGCGCGCCGCTGGGCGCGGGTCTCCGACCCCGCCCCACCCGCGACCGCCAGGTCTCCCCCCGCCCCCATCAGCAACTCTCCCGCCCACAAAGCAGCGGCTAATCCCTTGCCAACCGAAAGATAAAATCTCCTGGCTGCTTCCCATACTGCCAATCGGATCGAGCCTGATCATCGCGCCCGTCGCTGCCGACGGAATAGATGACCAACTGCCCCTGCTGTTGCGTCATCCGCAGGGGCCCATCGTCATATGGATCGCGAGGAACGCTGGGCATTCCCGCAGCCTTCACGACCGTCACCAGGTCGGGTGGCTGCACGGCGGGTTGGTCCAGCAGCCAACGGCGGAGTGCCACGAGACATTGAGTTCCGTGCAACTCGGCCTCGCTTCGCACAAACGCCTGCAGAATCTCCGGCAGACCGCCCGACAGCAACGAAACGAGCAACGTGTCGGGCGACCGCACCCGGGCGAACGCCGCAGCAATGGCCTGCACCCGTTCGGCATAGGGACGACCGGCGGCCGCGATCACCGCTTCGTATAACTCGTTTGCCCGAGTGATTTCAGCGGTGTAGTCATCGTCGGTCATCCGGGCCGCATAGGCATCGATCCGAGCGGCCTCTTGATCCGAACCGCTGCCGCCGGGGGCGAGCCCGGTGATGAGCGCGCCGATCGAATCGACCTCGAGTTCTTCCCGCATGAATTTTGGATCGAAGTCACCCGTTTGAAACCGGACGTCATGCAGCGTGGATCGCATGATCACGTATTCACCGCGCAAACTCTCCACCAGCGGGTCCACGGCTTGTTGCTCGTGGCGAGCCAGGATGGCCAGCAAGCGGTCGCAATGATCCGTTGTCAAGTTCTGATCCGCCAGCACGCGTTTGACACATCCCTGGTAGCAAACACTGTCGATCGCGACGCTCACCAACTGCGTCACGGAAGCGCCGCGACGCTGCAAGTCGCGACTGAGCCGCAAGAGCAGGTCGATATTCTCAAGGGCCTCGTCGAGCCGCCCTTGCTCGACATCGCGCTGCGTCTTGATGTCCGTCCAGCGGGCAACCTCCCGTGCGGCCTGGGCATGTGGCAGGAGGGCCGCGATACCGAGGGCGGATTCGAAGACACACCCCGGCCGCTGCTGGGCCGCCTCCAATTTCGCGAAGCCGGCGGCATACTCCTGAAGTGCCCGATCCAGTTCTGGGCCGGCGACGCCGTCCTCGTTTTGCGACCGGCGGTTGTGAATTGCGTACGACCGCTGCTGCCTCTGCTGGATCGTTGGGCCGCGCCGCGCTTGTTCGGCTGCCGAAAAACAGCCGCTGACATCCGCACTGAATTCAAAGAGGGCATCCAGGTAGAGAGGAGCGGCGTTCTGTTCGGCAGGCAATGGCCCGAAGTACGTCCGCATGTCGAAGGGGGCGTCTTCCAGCAGGTACGCTGGCGGATTCGAAACGGCACCGGGGAGACTCGGAAACCGTTGCGCGGTGGCCGTTGCTTCGCTGGAACCGCCAGCAGATGTGCCGGGCACACTTGCGGGTTCGTCGGGTGTGCGATGCGGTCCCTCGGATTCCTGGAGGCTGTCTGCCGTTGCCACATCACCATCCGGCCCGCCGTCTCTTGCAGCGAACACCAGGAACATGACCACAGCGAGGGCGATCACGGCGACCAGGCCACCCGCGACGGCCGCCCCGACTTTCCACACGAACCCGTTGTTGGCCGCTCGCGCTGCGCCCCGGCGGGCCGTTCCCGGCCGCCCCGCACCCGTTGGCCTGAGCGTATGATTCGAGTGTGTCCCCGACATGTCGAAGCCACTTGCATCGCCCAGGTCGCCTCCGATGCCAGGCGAAGGAAGCGCGGGGACAACCAGCACTTGCCCGCATGCAGGGCATTTGAGCTGCCTCCCCGCAAGTTCGTCCTTGGCCTGGTAGTTCTTGCCACAAGGGCATGTTACGGGTATCGGCATCGTGTGATCCTGGCAAAGCGTCCGGGCCCGGCTTTAGAATTCGTCAAGCGAGTTGAGGTCGGGCATCTTCGCAGGTTTCTCTTCTTTCTCCACACCCAGCGGTTCGGCGGCGGTAATCGTTACACGGCTCGCCATCACCAGGTTGGGCTGATTCGGATAAGCCCATCCGGAGACCTCTACAGAATCACCAGACTTGACCAGGCGGAAATCGGCGATCGCGAAACCGATTTGTACCTTCTCCGCGAGGTTGACCGTCAGGGGCGTTGCGCCGGCCAGGACGATCATCTTGTTGCCCTTGATCGAACGAATTCGACCGCTGACATCCAGGGGCAAAACCTCCGGCTGCGCAGCGGGCTTCTTCTTGGCCTCCTCTTCTTCTTCGGCCGTAAACAGTCCGCCGGCGCCGAACCCGCTGGAGACCGGCTTTACGCCCAGCCGGCTATCTTCCTGCGGCGTGAAGACCTTCAGTTGGTTGATCTCCGCTTGCGGTTTACCCTTCCTGTCAAACGAACCGCGAAACGAAACGAACATCCCAGGTCGGAGAAAATTGACCGTCGCCGAACCCTGAAAGACGTTGTAGCGCGACTTGGGGTCAACCTTGACAATCCATTGGGCGCCGTCCGGGTCCACCACCTTGAGGGCCCCTGCAGCCACCGCCTGCAGTTCTCCCTTGGTCCGAACATTCATCCGTTCGCGACCAGCCTGCCCGAAGGCCAACGTAGGAAGCGCCAACAATAAAATGCACGGCAAGCTATCGTATCGCGTGATCATGATGTCATGTCCTGGCAATCCGCCAGCCTATCGGGTTGATTCCGAGTTACGCCGCAATCCGGTCCGGCCGAACATCCGGCTCGCGAACCGCTCGACGTTCCTCAATCTCAGCATAACGCCAGCGACCAGAAAAGGCCACTTGGCGACCGGCGAGCAGTCGGCAGGTGGTGCTCACGGATAAGGGCCCGCGGCATCCGGGTCACCCCAGGATGATCCGTCGAGCGGCCAGGTGGTCCAGCGACGTCGCCGGGGAGGTAACGACAACCGTCGCCTTCCCGGCGATGTCTTTGAGAACATTGCTCAGCGCCTTGCTGCCGGCCGGGTCAACTTCTTCAAACGGCTCGTCGAGCAAGACCAGGCGGGGCTCGACCGCCAGAGCTCGTGCCAGCGCGACACGCTTGCGTTCTCCACCCGAGAGGTGGGCGGCCGACTTCGCCGCCAACCGCTCGGCACCACAACGGCACAACCAGTGCCGGCCGGCGCGGCGACACTCCGACGGAGATTTCCCTCGGATTCGCAACCCGTACGTAACGTTCGCCAGGACGGAACCTCGAAACAGGTAGGGAGATTGATGAACGAAGGCGACGTCCCGGCGACCGACCTCCAGATGGCATGTCCCCCGGTAATCGCGCTCGAGTCCTGCCAGGACACGAAGGAGGGTCGACTTGCCCGAGCCATTCTCGCCGCACACGGCGACGACCTCACCCGCCTCAATTGAAAGGCGCGGCAGGGAGCAAATGACGGCATCCCCCTTCGCCACGCGCAGGTCGATGATCGAAACCAATGCCATGGAGCTACAACCTGTCTTCCCGGCTAAGACAGCCGATCAAGGCCATGACGACCAGCGCAATCGTCAGCAACACGAGCCCCATCGCCAGGCCCTCGGCGAATTCGCCCTTGCCTGTCTCCATGGCGGTCGCCGTCGCCAGGGTGCGGGTGCGGCCGCGAATGTTGCCCCCAACCATCATCGCAATGCCCAACTCGGTCACACACCGCGAAAAGGCGACCAGCACGGCCAGCGTCACGCCGGTGCGCGCTTCGGAGACGTACGTCAGGGCCCTTTGCCAGAGGTTGGCACCCAGCGTCCACGCGGTTTCGGCGACCCGTGGATCGAGTGCAGCGACAGCCCCCTGGGTCAACGATACGATGATTGGAAAAGCCAGCAGGAACTCGCCTGTCACGACCGCCGCCGGCGTGTAGAGCAGGTCGAGCGGCCCCAGCGGACCACGGCGGGCGAACACGCCGAAACAAATGATTCCCAGGAACACGGTCGGGAACGCCATCCCGGCCCGAAACAGCAAGACCACAAACGGCCGCGCTCGAAAAGTGGCACGTCCCAACCAGCAACCGAGCGGCAAGCCGAGCACCGAGGAGGCGGTCACCGCCAGTGTCGAAATCCAGATCGACCGCCAGGCGGCAGCACGGATGGCCGGGTCCAATCTGACAATGGCCCGGCAGGCGTCGGCCAGTCCTTCCAGCAGGTAGTCCATTGCCGCCACGTCCCCGCAACCGTTCGCGCGCCTACCGATCGTCGCCGACGGCCACGGCCGAGATGGGATGTGCCGGGTAGAACAACGGCTCTCCGGCCACTTGAAACCGGCCGATCATCGCCTGCGTCGCAGGCGCGATGAAGAAATCGGCCAACCGCTGCGCCAGTCGTTCGTTGATCCCCGGGCTGCCATCCGGATTGACCACCAACACGCCATACGGGTTCTTCAAGTCGTCGGTTTGGGCAACCAAGGGAACCAGGTCGATCTTGTCGCGCATCGCCAGATAAGTCCCGCGGTCGGTCAACAGATACGCCTGCATTTGGTCGGCCATGATCAGCGTGGGTCCCATCCCCTGCCCGCTTTCAAGGTAAGAGTCCCACGCGGGTCGCGAGCCGCCGGCCCGCCACAACTGCAGCTCACGTTGATGCGTGCCGCTTTCGTCGCCGCGAGAAACGAATCGGTGACCAGTGTCCGCGATCCTCTGCAGGGCCTCCTGCGGCGTTAGCCGGGCCACGCCGGCCGGGTCGGACGACGGTCCCACGATTTCGAACGTGTTGTACATGACATCCTCGCGACGGACCCCATGACCTGCGGCCATGAACTCGTCTTCCGCCGCGCGGGCGTGGACCAGGACGATGTCGACGTCGCCGCTGCTCCCCAGTTTCAAGGCCTTGCCTGTCCCGGCCGCGATGACGTCGACCCGCGCGTTCGCCTGACGCTCGAAGACCGGCAGCAACGCGTCAAGCAATCCGGAGTCTCGCGTGCTGGTCGTGACCGCCAGGCGGAGCACTTGCCGGGAGGGCGAATCATCGCCCACTGTCGGCGAAGTCGCGTTCGACTCACGACCTGGAGACACATCCGCCGGCCGGCATCCGCCACATAACGACGTGACGACGATCGACCACAACACCACGATCGGCGCGACGATCGGACGGTCGACAGCAATTCGGCGCCAGCGATTGTGAACCATGGTTTCCTCGTAACTTGCTGTCGCCTGCCGCACGTCACCGTCGATCCGTGCCGTGTCGAGCCGATTGTAAGGGATGCCCGGGATCACGATAAGGAACGCGCCGTAAATAACTTCCTGTTGGCAACCAGCGACTGGCGACGGCGCGGGATCATGCCGTCCATGACGCGAAGCGGACGAAACACCAGGAACCGCCCTCCATGCGCGAGCCCTCTGTGCGCAGATCGGGCCGCCGCAGTTCGCAACGCAGGCCGGCACACAGCCTGGCGCAATCGGCCGCCCCGCAACTTGCAGAGCCCGTTTATCCGGCGCACAATGGGAGATTCTGCAAATTGCTTGCCCTCCCACCCTCCGCCAGACTGTTGATCTCATGTCCGAAAAAGCTCCCTGGATCACTTACCGGCCCGAATTGAAAGTCCTGGATTGCACGATCCGCGACGGCGGGCTGATCAACAACCACCAGTTTGAGGATTCGCTGGTACGTGCGGTTTACGAGGCATCGATCGCGGCGGGCATCGACTACATGGAGGTCGGCTACAAGAATTCCCCGCGGCTCTTCCCGACCACCGATTATGGGCCGTGGCGCCACTGTGAGGAAGCAGATCTGAATCGCGTCTTTTCGGACCACGATGCGGCCGCCACCGGGCTCAAGATGGTCGCCATGGCGGACGCGGAAAAGAGTGATTGGAAATCGCAGATCGTGCCGCGGGAAGAGAGCGTCCTGGATATGATTCGCGTCGCGTTCTACGCCCACCAGGTGTCCGAAGCGACCGAAATGATCCACCATTGTCACGAGCTGGGTTACGAAACGACGGCCAACCTGATGGCGGTCTCGAACATCACCGAAGCGGAGATCGACACGGTGCTGGAAGCGGTGCGGCCCACGCCGGCCTGTGCCATGGTCATCGTCGACAGCTTCGGCCATCTCTATCGCGAACAGGTCGACAGGCTCTACAGCAAGTATTCAGCAGCCATGGAAGGGACCGGGAAAGAAATCGGAATTCACGCCCACAACAACATGCAACTGGCGTTCGCCAATACCATTGAAGCGATCATCCTGGGCGCCAACCGGATCGATGCCACGATGGCGGGGCTGGGCCGCGGTGCCGGCAACTGCCCGATGGAGTTGTTGCTCGGCTTTCTCCGCAATCCCAAGTTCAAACTGCGGCCGATCGTGAAGCTGCTGCAGGACCAGATCATCCCCTTGCGGGAGACGGTCGAGTGGGGCCCGCTGGTCCCTTACAACATCACCGGACAGTTGAATCTGCACCCGCGGGCGGCCATGCAGTTCCGAGCGGGCGATGATCCCGACAACTTCGTCAAGTTCTACGACGAAATCGTGTCCGACATCTGACCCGGATTGTTGCCGGCGGATCGCCGACCCGGTTCAACGGGCCGTTATGCCAGGAGCTCTGACACGACCTTGCCACCCTGGTCGGTCAACCGCACGTTGAGCCCGCGGAAGCGGTGCGTGAACCGCATGTGGTCGAATCCGAAGAGGTGCATGATCGTGGCGTGCAGATCGTTGACGTGCACGGGATCCTTCGTCGGAGCCCAGCCGATGTCGTCGGTCGCACCGTGGACGACCCCGCCCTTGCTTCCGCCTCCCGCCAGAAAGACGCTGAAGCCGAATGGATGATGGTCGCGGCCGACCTTGTCCTTCTGGTTCCCACCACGATTCTCCCACAGCGGCGTGCGGCCGAATTCACCCGCAAACACCAGCAGGGTGGTATCCAACAGGCCCCGTTGCTTGAGATCTTTGATCAGCCCGGCAATCGGCTGGTCGGCCATCCCGGCGTTGTACCCGAGCTCTTCATCGAGATTGCTGTGATGATCCCAGGAGGCGTGGACAAGCGTCACGAAGCGCACCCCGCGTTCGATCAGGCGGCGGGCCAACAGGCAATTGGTGGCAAACTGCTGGTAGACGTGGGCACCGCCGCCGCGATAACTGTGTTTCTTGGGTTCCGGTCGAGTGACCCCGTAGAGGTCCAGCGTCTTCTCCGTCTCGTCACTCAAATCGATCAGTTCCGGCGCGGCCGCCTGCATGCGAAACGCCAGTTCGTAGGACGAGATGCGGCTAGAGATCTCCGGATCCCCCAGTTTTTCCAAGCGGCGCGCATTCAGCTTCGAGATCGTGGCGAGCCCCCGTTGCTGCATCTCTGCGGAGACCCCCGGCGGGTTGTTCAGGTTGAGTACGGGTTCGCCTTGGCTGCGGAATACGACCCCTTCATAGGTCGACGGAAAGAAACCGCTCGACCAATTCGAGACCCCACCGCTACTCCCGCGTCCCGCGGTCAGCACCACGTACCCGGGCAGGCTCTCCGCTTCGCTGCCCAACCCATACGTCAACCACGACCCCATGCTGGGTCGCCCAAAGCGGGGCACGCCGCTAGTCATCATCAGTTGCGCTGGGTGATGGTTGAACGCGTCGGTATGCATCGAACGGATCAAGCACAGGTCATCCGCGCAACTACCCAGGTGGGGCAAATAATCCGACAACTCCATACCGCATTCGCCATGCCGCGTGAACTCGCGGGCGCTACCCGCCAGGACCGCCGTTTCCTTCTTGACGAATGCGAACCGCACGTTCTTGACCAGCGATTCGGGCGGCTTCTCTCCGTGCAGTTCGCGCAGCTTTGGCTTGGGATCGAAGAGATCAAGGTGGCTCGGTGCGCCGGCCGGCAAGATGAAGATGCACTGCTTCGCCCGGGCGGGCAAGGGCGGCAGCTTCGGGGCCAAAGGATTCGAGTGATCCACGGTCGCCGCCATCACGCCTTCCTTGGCCAACAGCGACGTCAGGGCGGCGGCGCCGAGCCCCGAGGCGGACGAGGTGAGAAAGTCACGCCGTGACTGCTGCCAGGCATTGCTCAAGCGGTCCATACTCATTCCTTCGTGATAAATTCGTCCAGGTTCATGAGAGTGCGGCCGACGATCGTCCATGCCGCCAGTTCGGTGACCGTCGCGTCAGTCGGCACCTTGGTCTTGCCAATCAGCGACTTGGCGGCTGCCGGGTCTGCCAGCAAGAGGCGGTGCTGGTCCTGATACAAGGCAACAACGTCCTGCAGCTCGCCATCGCTGGCTTCCCGGCCCAGGCTCAGCTTGACGGCTCGCCGCGCCCGCTCGCGAAGTCCCCCGTCATCGTCCCGGCAGCCGGCCGTTTCCACCAGGATCCGGCGGCCAAAACTCTGGGCACACTCGAAGAAGACCGGATCGTTCCACAATGTCAGCGCCTGCAGGGGCGTGTTGCTCAAGCTGCGTTCCGCACAGCAGGCGGTCGAGTCAGGCGAGTCGAAGGTCATCAACATCGGGTAGGGCGAAGTGCGTTGGAAGAACGTGTAGAGACCGCGGCGGTAGGCATCGCCGCCCTTGCTGACCGACCACTTGGCACTGTTGGCGTAGGTCAGGCCAGAATACTCGGTGGGCTGTGGCGGACGCACGCTGGGCCCTCCCAACGTGTTGACCAGCAGGCCGCTGACATGCAACGCCATGTCACGAATCACCTCCGCTTCGACCCGCCGCCGTGACTGTCGAGCCAACAGCCGGTTTTCCGGGTCGCGGTCGGCCAGTTCGGGGCGCGTTGCCGACGACTGGCGGTAGGTGTTGGAAAGCACGATCGTGCGTTGGATCTGCTTCAAGTGGAACCCCTGCCGATGAAACTCGCCGGCCAGCCAGTCCAACAACTGCGGGTGCGACGGCGGGTCACTCTGCGTCCCAAAATCGTCCACCGTTTCCACGATCCCGGTCCCGAACAGACGCTGCCAGATGCGATTCACCGTGACGCGAGCCATCAGCGGATTCTCGTCGGCGAACAGCCAACCGGCGAGGTCGAGACGATCAATTCGCTCGGCCCGCGGCTGCAATTCATGCAACACACTGGGCGGCCGCGTCTCGACCGGCTCGCCCTTGTTGAGGAAATCGCCCCGAATGTGAATCCGCGTGTCGCGCGGCGTGGCGGTCTGTACGACCGCTTGTGCCCGGACCGTGGACGCCTTGGGCGCCTGCCTGGCGTGGTTCGCAACCGCCTTCTGCAACGTGGCCAGCTCCGGGTCGATCGTCCGGAAATAGTCCGTCACCTGCTTGGCTTGCTCGGGCGTGCGTTCCGCCAGATCCATGGCCAACAGATCGGCAATCTGACTGGGGAAGCCCTCCAGCGTATGGGGCCCCGGCGTGGTCGTGTAGGAAAGCCGGAACCTGCCCAGGTTGTGCGATCCACCCGCGTAGTGCTGATCCAACACCACGGTCAGACGAGTCGCCTCCGTGGCGGGCAGGGGTTCGACGAGCTCAAATGTGGCGACATGCCGCTTGCCGATCTGCGGGCTGACGGCCCAGCCGTCCTCCGCGTTGTCGTTGATCGCCGCTGCGACCGGCCAGTCGTTCTGGGCAAAGTCCGCCTGCGCGGTCTGGAGCGGAATCTCGACCGGCTTTGACTGGTCGTCGGCGGCGGCCGCGGGTGCCGCCAGCAGCCGAAACGACGTGAGCACGAAGTTCCCGTTGTCGGCGCGGCCCGGACCTTTCTTGGGCAGGCTCTCATCGGGTAAGACTTCGAGCCGCAGGCCGGTGAGCGGTTGTGAGGACTCCACCAAAAGGTCGACCGTGTAGACGTCGGCCACTTCGTTGGTTCCCTTGGCCAGCAATGACAGGTCGTCTTGTTTCTGCAGTTCGGCCCCGTGGCGGGAAACCGCATTGCTTGGATCGAGCGGTCGCCAGACCACCGAGGATTGCGGCGAGCTCGCCTCCCAGGCCGCCTGCGCCTGGGGCAACCGTTCCTGGACGTACTTGTTCACCTTCTCCGTCAGCGGGCGATGCGCTTCGTCATAGGCCGCCTTGGCGATTTCATATTGCGCCTGCTCCAGCGGAAGCGGAGCACTGATATCGACTTCGTCGATGCTGTTAAAGAACGAGTACAACTGGTAGTACTCGCGTTGCGTCAGCGGATCGTACTTATGACTATGGCACTGCGCGCAGCCGACGGTCATGCCCAGCCAGATCGTGCCCATCGTATTGGTCCGATCAACCGTCTTCTTGACGCGGTCCTCTTCCTTGTCGGTGCCCCCTTCGGTGTTGTGCAGAGTATTGCGATGAAATCCGCTGGCGACCCGGTCTTCGATCGAAGCATCGGGCACCATGTCGCCCGCCAACTGCAATGCACTGAAACGGTCGTAAGGCATGTCGGCGTTGAGGGCGTTGATCACCCAGTTGCGATACCGCCACGCGTGGGGGCGGGGCCGATCTTTCTCGTAGCCGTCACTATCGGCATAGCGGGCCAGGTCGAGCCAATGCCGGCCCCAGCGTTCGCCGTAATGGGGCGACGCCAAAACCCGTTCGACGAGCCGTCGATAGGCACCGGGGCGCTGATCGTTCAGGTACGTGTCGACTTGCGCGGGCGTCGGCGGCAGTCCCAGCAGGTCGAAGAAGAGCCGCCGGATCAGTGTGGCGCGGGGGGCCGGCGGCGAGGGAGCGATCCCCTCGTCTTCCAACTTCGCCAGCACAAACGCGTCGATCGGCGATTCGATCCAACCCGGGTCGGCAACCGGTGGCAACGAGGGCCGTTGAACCGGCTGAAATGCCCAGTGAGAAACCTGTGCGGCCGGCTCGGCATCCGCCGGCCAGTTCGCGCCCTGACGGATCCAGGTCCGCAAGAGACCGATCTCTTCGGCAGACAACGGAGTGCCTTCACCATCTGGCGGCATCAACCCAATCTCGTCGTCGTCACCGGATACGATGGTCAACAAACGGCTCTTGCCAGGTTCTCCCGGCACGACGATGCGCCCGTTGTCACCCCCCTCGAAGGCCCGCTTCTTCTGATCCAAACGGAGACCGGACTCAGACAGTTCGGGACCGTGGCAGGAGACACAGCGGGTTCGGAGCAGTGGTTGCACGTCCTTGACAAAGTCGATCGATTGGATTTCGTCCGCCGCCGCCCCAGCGCTCAGGCCGCAGGCGAGCAGGATCATTTCCCCCAGGCAGACAACGGGGAATGGAAGGTGGCGCATGGCAAGTCATCTCGGCGAAGGAGGGGACGGGGACCCGTTTGCGAAAACGGCACGGGCACGCGGCGGGGGGGAAAGCCAGGCTCTCAACAACTTCACTGTTATGTGCTACGTCCCCGCAACCGGCGGTGGTCCGGCAGGCGAATGCAGGGCGCAACGCCGGTCCGTAGCTGAAGCGTCCCGGCAATGCTGCGGGGCACACGGGATGAACCTGTATTTAAGCAGACCGATTTCCGAGGGTCAAACGAATCAACGCCCGCAACGTTGCCAACCTTGACGGGTGGTTGGCGGACATTCAGAATCGACGGCTCGTTCCGCCGCCCACGTCCCGCCGAGGTGCCCCGATGTCGACTGACCTGCGAAACCGAATCTTTGCCGAACTTGACGCGCTGATCCTGATCGATCCGCACACACACATTGACGCCCTGAATCCGGCTTCCACCACGCTGGCCGACATTCTGGGCTACCACTACTACACCGAGCTGGCCCACTCGGCCGGACTACCCAAAGCGGAGATTGAGGATCCGGAGATCGACGCCCGCGAGAAATGCCGTCGCCTCATCACCAACCTGGGTCCGATCGACAATACCATTCAGTACAGTTGGTTCGTCGAAATGGCGCAAGCGTTTTTCGGCTTCGAAGGAGACCGGATCACGGCCGACAACTGGGAACCGATCTACGATACGGCGGTCGAAAAGATGTCAGCCGACGATTGGGCGTCCAATGTGTTGCAGCAGAGCAAGCTGGAGGCGGTCTTCCTGACCAACAACTTCGACGATCCGCTGGAAGGATTCGACACGGCGGTCTACGTCCCCTGCCTGCGCACCGACGATCTGGTGTTTCACCTCGGGAACGCCGCCGTTCGGCAGCGTTTGGAGGATGCCAGCGGCGTCTCCCTGGGGGACGTGGCGTCCCTGAAATCGGCGATTGGCAACCTGTTCCAGCACTTTGCCGGCAAGGGAGCGCGTGCCTGTGCGATTTCGCTGCCGCCAGACTTCGCCCCGGCCAAGGTCTCTCCGGGGCGTGCCTCGACCGCGGTCGAGGCGATCCTGACCAAGGGGGGCGATGCCTCCCAGGCGGACCAGCGGGCCGCGTCCAACTTCATTTTCTGGACGCTGGCCGAGTTCTGTGCCGAGTACCATTTGCCGTTCGACTTGATGATCGGGGTCAATCGGGGCGTCTATCCAGAGGGCGTCTTCCAGGGTCAGGACCTTTACGACAGCCGACTTTCCCTGATCCAGTACCAGCGGCTGTTTAACGCCTTCCCCCAAGTCACCTTCCCAGTCTCGGTGCTGGCCAGCGTCACGAACCAGGAACTGACCAGTTACGCCTGGATTTTTCCGAATGTGGTCACCAACGGGCATTGGTGGTACTCGAATACGCCGACGTTCATCGAACATGATGCGGCCGCCCGCCTGGAAGCGGTGCCCCGCACGAAACAGATCGGCTACTACAGCGACATGTACAAACTGGAATTCGCCCTTCCCAAGTTCGCGATGTACAAGCGGATCCTGGCCAAGATTCTGGCCGAACGATTCGTGGTCGATCGCGGCTGGAGCGAGCAGCAGGCGATTGATCTCGGACAGCAAGTCCTTCGGGGCAATGTAGATACGATATTCTTCGCCGACGGCGACGAGCTCGCCGTGGAAGAGTTTGACGAGTTTTCGCTGTAGGCCTGATTGCGCCTGGTTGCCTGCGCGGTGAGCGATCACCGCAGAAAAATTGCCTTATTTTTTGAAAACCGCGAACCTTCGCGACGATAACTCGTCCAATACACCATCGACGGCCCGCGGGGGTGAAATCTGGTGGGTCGATGCGGGGTTCGTTTTGATGAGCGCAAATATTGCGGCTGTCGGGCGTCTCCACTATAGTCGATGCAAGCGTCAGAGAATGTCTCTGCACACGACTTCCATGTCACTCTCTCTGTCTGCGTGAACGCACGCACAGGAGGATTACGATGCGTAGCTTTATCAATACCAGCGTCGATGTCGTCACCTGCAACAGCATGGGTCGAGTCAACGTCACGGGTATGCGGCTGCGGAGTGTCCTCCTAGGTCGTTTGCGCCTCTATTTGCGCGCGTTGTCTTCCTCGTCGCGGCAAGAACATTGCCTCCGAGTGAAACACGGCATTCATCACCCGGCGGCAGCCATGATTGCCGCCGCGGGCAGCGCGCTCGGGTGTCCCTGGCAACCCAGGTTGCTGGCTTTCGCATGCACAACGTGAACTGAATCCTGACGGGTAATCAGTTTTCCATGTGAAAGCGCGTCGGACGCCTCGGCCTGCCTGCCGATGGCTACGTGCTTTGCGCAATCTGCCATCGGTCTTGGACCGCCCGGTTTCCACGCAGGTTTACCCTGTGTTTAAACCAATTTCCAGAGAGATTGTGAATGATGGCTACTTCTACCAACGAATTCGATCAGAACCAGATTGTCGCTCTGGTCGTGGCGGCGCAGGGAGGTGACAAGGAGGCCTTCGGTCAGCTCTTCGAGCGGTTCGAGCGAACGGTCTTTGCCATCGCGATGCGTCGGCTGGGTGACTTCAACGAAGCGCAGGAACTGACCCAGGACGTCTTCATCCAAGTGATGCAGAAGCTGGGCCAACTGCGTGAACCTGCTTGTTTCGGCGGCTGGTTGCGTTCGATCACAAATCGGATGGCAATCAACCGGATGGTGCGGCGTCGACCCGATCGCCCTACCGAGCCGGAGTCGCTCGAAGCAGCCTGCGTTGAATCCGTGACGCCCCTGACGGTCGTCCTGCAAAGCGAGCGGAAGTCCGAGGTCCGCGAGGGCCTGGGACGGCTCCGCCCGCTGGACCGGGAAACCTTGGAGGCGTTTTACGTTCGCGGCCAGTCGTTGCTGCAAATGACCGACGAGTTTGACGCACCTTTGGGTACGATCAAGCGACGTCTGCACGTTGCCCGGCGCCGACTGGCCAAGGAAGTCGAGCCGATGGCCGTGTGATGCGGCCAACGGCGCCTGAGACCTCGGTTCGCGCGATCAGGTGATCAACCGAGTAACCCACACTCCCCTCGCCGTCCTGCGGCGGGGGGAGTCTTTTTTCTTGGGCACCAGTCAACGCAGTCCCCGGCCAACACACACGGCCCCCAGCCACCACCGTCTGGAAAGCAAGACGACAGGCAGGATGCCATCGGTTCGCGCGGACTATCCCGCACTGACCTTCAGGTCGATTCGAATGATCGCCAGGCGGCGATCGCCAAAGCGACCCACCCAACGATCATGGCCACGCCCCCCAGCGGAACAATGGCACCCAGGATCTTGATCCCGGAGAGGACCAAGGCGTAGAGGCAACCACTGAAAACAAAGACGCCGGCGGTGAAGCTGATCGCGGCGACTGCCAGCCCGGGGGCCGGCTTCCGCACGGCGAGCAGCCCCACGGCGAGCATCGCCAGGGCGTGGTACATCTGGTAGCGAACCGCCACGTCCCAGGTCTCGAGCCGCTTGGTTTGCTCGGCCGGATCCAATCCCCATTCCTTGACAGCCGTCTGCAAGCCGTGTGCACCGAACGCCCCCAGGATTACACCGAGCGCCCCCAAGGATGCCGCTACGATCAAAATTCGCCTGGCCACGGAGACGACTCACCTTGGTTGCATTGGACTTGCAGTAAGACGGAAAGTGGAAATCTCAGCAGTCGATCACCCGACTACTCAATCCCCAGCAATTCGACTTCGAAGATCAAGGTTGCGTGCGGACCGATGTCGGCCCCGGCACCTCGCGCCCCATAGGCCAGTTCCGCCGGCACAAAGAGTCGCCACTTGTCCCCCACATTCATCAGTTGCAGGGCTTCGGTCCAACCGGCGATCACGCCACCAACCGGAAAGGTCGCCGGCGCTTCGCGTTCTACCGAACTGTCAAACACGGTGCCGTCGATGAGCGTGCCGTGATAGTGGGTTGTCACTCGATCGGTCTTCGCGGGTCGCCGGTCGCCCCCACCCTTCTTGATCACCTCGTACTGCAGCCCGCTTTTGAGTGTCACCACCCCTTCTTTCTGACCGTTCTTCTTCAGAAAAGCCTCGCCCTGCTTCTTGTTCTGCTCGCCTTCAATCCTCCGACGCTCGGCAAGCCTGGCCTGCGCCTCCTGGTGAAAGGCCTGGATCGCCATGCCCATCTCTGCGTCTGTCAGTTGCATCTTCGAACCTGCCATGCTGGCCCGCATGCCGGCCGCCAAACTGGCAACATCAATATCCAACCCGTCCTCCTTGATGCTCTTGCCAATGCGAACGCCGATCGCGTAGCTGGCTTTGAGTCGCGTCGTGCTCAGGTCGAGTGCTAAGGATTCCTTGGACGCTGCGGGTGGTGCCGCGTCGTCGGCCCAAGCGATGGTGGTCGTGGCAAGCAACAGTGCAAGAATGGACAGACGGATCATGGGGACCTTTCAAACAGCTTGGGGGGCGAATTCGCCGGCGCAAGACGGCGCGAGCGGAAGTGCAGTTTTCAACGCTTCGATTATAGGCCGGCAGCCGGCGCGGACCAATGGCGCGACCACCAATCCGCACGATCCCCGCGATTTTCCGGCACAGCCGGTCCAGGCCGTACCCGACCTCGCTGACTTCCTGGGGCAGCGAGGAAAATTCTTAAAAAAACGTTGTCAAGATGACCACGAATCTGCTACACAGCGGTAATCGGAACCCATCCCAGTCACCTCAAACCGGTAGCAAGAGAGGGGGGCAGTGATGCAAGATCCACCGGACTGGATGCCACGGGGCGAGGCGCGTGTGGACGCCCGCCTCGGCTGCGAATTGCAGCAATCGTACGCAACTCAAACTCACTTGTCGTGACGTCAGCCCACCACGTTTTTCAACGAACGTGGTGGGCTGTTTCTTTGCTGCCGCCGCGCTCGCTTGCCGAGTGCCCTGCCAGGCCGCCACCGGGCGCTGACGACACCAGGTGTCCATTGCGGGGCGCCAGGATGCCGCGAGAATCCTCGCCGCCTCCTTAGCGATGATTGACACTTGACCGGTTGCAATCTCAGAATGCAATGAACGAGACAACCGCGTATCAAGGTACCAATCGATGCAACTCTCCTGTATTCACTGCGGCAAGCCGTTCACGATCTCGCAGGATCAACTGGGAGGGCGCGGGCAGTGCCCGCACTGTGGCGGCGCGATTCGACTGCCTCGTGCTGCGGAAGAGCCCGAAGAAGAACCGGTCGCGGCACCGCCCAGTCACTGGTGGGAGAACTCGATCTCCGGGCTCGTCTCAGTCGTCGTCCACATGTTTCTTTTGCTCATCCTGGCCTTGATCGGCTATAGCTCGTACAGCGGCGAAGGCCTGGGCGAGGACGTACTGATCGGCGACCTGCCGTCGGAGATTCTCAGCGACGCTCAGGACGACGAGCTCAATGCGGAGGAGACCGCCGAGGAAGCGGCTGAGGCCGAGACCGAGGAAGTGTTGGACGTCGAGCCGACGATCGAGACGTCGGCGGACTCGGACCTGGCAGATCTATCGGTCCCCTCGCCGTCAAGCAGCGGCGGGGAGAGCGGCGCGTTCAATTTCGGCAGCGTCTCTGCCGGCGGCGGTTCCATGGCGGGCGGCAGTTGGGACGGCCTGCTGCAAAATCTCCGCCGCCACGGGCTGGATATCGTGATCACCTTCGATAGCACGGGCAGCATGGGAGGCGAAATTCGTGAAGTCAAGGAACAGATCAAGCGCATCGGAGATACGATCGTCAAGATGGTGCCGAAAGCCCGCATCGGACTATGCACCTATCGTGATCGGGGTGAAGAATATGTCGTTCGCGGCTTGCCGCTGAGCAATGACACGCAAGCGATTCAGAACTACCTGCTGGACGTCGACGCCAACGGCGGTGGTGACCGGCCGGAAGCCGTTCACGCCGGTCTAAAATGGGCGGTCGAAGAGAACAAGTTTCGCCCCAATGCGCGGAAAGTCATCCTGATCTTCGGCGATGCGCCGCCGCACCGCGAGGATCACGATGAATGCTTGCGGATCGCCTCGGACTTCCACCGCCAGGACAAGGGAATCGTCAGCACGGTCACCTGCCGCCGGCCTGTGAAGTTACCAGAGTTCGAGGAAATCGCGCAGATGGGTGGCGGCGAAGCGTTTCTCACGTCGGATGAACGGCAAATCATGACGCAACTTCTGATCCTGGTGTTCGGCAGCCGCTACAAGTCGAAAGTGCTGGAAGCGTTTCGCGTCATGGACGAGTAACCCTCGCGATCCACCTGACGGGGCGGTCAAAGACCGTGTCCGCACCGTCGCGACTCAGCCGCGTAATGCCGCCAACGACTCGGCCAGCGTGTCGTCAATGTCAAAGACGGTCCCCTCCAGGTGCAGCATCTGGTAGGCCTCCCGGATGACTTGCTCCATGCCGCACAACCTGAGCTGCGCGTCGTTGGCTTGCAACTGCTTCTTGGCCCGCAGCAGCCCATTGATGATGGCGGTCGAGCAATGCAGGACGCCCTTGAAACTGACGACGACACTCTGGGGCGAGTCGTCATCGATCATCTTCAGCAACTCATCCTGAAACTCGGCAACGACAAGCGACTCGGAGAGCTTTGGAGTAAGCACCTGTACGATCGTGACACCATCGTCCGTTTGTACCGATAGATGTTGGAAGTCAGCCATTTCCGGTTCCTTGCGATGGGCGTTGTTACCCGTTGAGGGTGCCTACATTTCCGGCTCGGCATCTTCAGCCGCCGGCAGGTCGCTCGATTCGTCCACTTCGGGCGGCGATTCCCAGGGATTCTGCCAGTCGCCCCAGCGTTCCAAGTAGAGGCGATAAGCGTCCGATGTATCGGCCCGCTCTTCCAGCCACTGCTTGGCGGCGGTGACAAGTTCCTGTTCGCGCGAAAGTTCCAAATGGCCCATGACGACCGCCACGCGTAAGAAGACGAAGTAGGTATCCAGCACGTCGCAGCGGCAATAGTCGTTGATCTCCGCCAGCCGCCCCTCGTCGTACATATCCTGAACCATGTACCCCTGAGTGTCCATTTTGCCGGGCTTGCCGAGCATACTGGCGGACAGGTTCAGACCACCGGTGAGCCGCGTCGAACCGAAATTGGTCAAGATCTCGTAGAGGTCGAAATGCGCGTTGGTGTTGTAGCGATAGCGGGGTTGCTGGTAGTTGGGCCCGCTGGTTGCCAGCCAACTGCCGACGTTGATCCCAAAACGAAAGGCAGCCAGTTCCAAGAGTGGAATATCAAACGAGCGTCCGTTGAACGTGACCAGGGTGGGTCGATGATAAGCCTCCCAGCCACGCCAAAAATCCTCGGTGATTTTGTGAGGGCGAAATGCCGGATCATCCAGGGCAACAATGTCGAGCAACTCGTAGGCGGCAGTGACTTTTGCTGCGACGACCGAAATGGGAATCTGAAACGAGTAGGGAATAAAGTCGGTCCCTTTCTGCTCGATCAGTTCGTCCCGGTATTTCCGGATCGCATCCTGGGGCGAGAGGTTTTCCCCTGGAAAACGAATCTTGCTGACAAGCTGCCCATCGGCCACACTTTCGACATCGAACACGAGGAAGCGAACTTGGGGAGGATCAGTCATCAGCAGGGCAGTCTTTCAAGTGCGCGAGCAGCCTGTTCGGAATGAACGAGGACACCTGGCAACGGCGAAGTTCTTGGCAGGGATTCTAGCGGGTCACCGCAGTGACGCCGGGGCCGCCGTTCCCAGTGGCCTGCCGATGCCGGTCGCCCGACCTCCGGCAGTGTACCATGGTCCGCCGCGAATCCCTATTCGCCACGCGGCAAAAACGTGACTTGGCTCACGGCATGTCCGGCGAAACACGCCGTACGCCTCTCGCAACACGTCCCAGCGAACCGAAAATGCGCCTTCCTCGATTCGCCGAACGGCGTTAGCCGCGGTTGTCGTCAGCGACCAGCACGAGACAACCGGGGCTAACGCCCACCGGCTGATGATGACTGCCAAGCAGACATGCACCACCTATTAATACACCTAAATAGCTTTGTCAACATCAATATACAATCACCACCAAACAGATGCAACACGAAATCAATTGTCGAGCACTGGCGGCTAGAACTCATCGCCACGCAACGCACGCCCTGTCCCGATCCGCCGCACGGCGTTCACCGCGGTTGCCGTCAGCGATCAGCACGAAACAACCGGGGCTAACGCCCACCGGCTGATATTGGCTGCCCAGCAAACATCGATCCATGTGACGGATCGACATTCAACGGTGCTTATTGCCGGCCCTGGCCCGCGGACCGTCGATGCGTATGGGCCAACCGGCATCAGCCGATGCTCAATCGACGCTGGGGCGCGGCGGGTTGGCCCAATGTCCGCTGGGGTCGCAACCGCGAACGACGACGCCTTTCTCGGACCAATCGAGCTCGGCCCTCACATCCGCCGCACAGTAGCGTAACGTCAGGCCGCACCGCCGCCGCTCGGAGGTGTTGGCTTCCGAACCGTGCAGTAACAGATCGGAGTGAATAGAAACCTGCCCCGCCTTCAGCGCGACATCGACCGGGCTGCCGTACTGCAATGGATTGTCCACGGTCTGATCCAGCACATTGTGCTCGTCCGGCGTACTGGGCCGATAGGTGAGGTGACCGAAGTGGTGCGAACCGGTCAAGAATCGCATGCATCCATTGCCGACGTCCGCGTCGTCGACCGCCAGCCAGACGGTGACCGTTTTGGAGGGTGTAAGGGGCCAGTAGCTGGCGTCCTGGTGCCAGGCGACACGTTGGCCGTCCTGGGGCAGCTTGCAAAAGAAATGCGAACCCCAGGCGACAATGTCGGGGCCGAGCAGGTCGGAGACCAGGTCAACGATCCGCGGGTCGGTGAGCAGGTCGTAGACGCGGCCATGCTTGAGATGGGCTGTGCTGATCGAGTAGCTGCTGCCGCCGGCCGCCAGGACGCGGGTCAGCAGATCGTCGAAGTAGGCTCGCGTCGCCGCAATTTCCTCGTCGCCAAAAACGCGGATCGGCATCAGGTAGCCGTCACGATTGAATTCGCCGATCTGTTCCAGTGTCAGGCGCTGGGGGTCCACCGTGGTGCTGGGGTGAAACCGCAAGTCACGCTCCAGGCGTTCGATGCGATCCGTGTCTGGAACGGCTTGAAACTCGGAGGGTTGCTTCATCGTGGCTCTCGGACTGCCAGCCGATGACTCAATCGCCGCGAAGAATCACGGCGGCCGCCTGACCGGTCCCGGAGAGGTTCGCAATCATCGCGGTCGGAGTTGTCACTGGCAGGGGTTCTTGAATGACCTGAACGGGGCAGGCGGGATCGGGCCGTTGGTAGTTGATCGTAGCGGGGATCTCTCCAAGTTCCAGCCCCAACACACTGGCGACAAGCTCGCACATTCCGCCACCGGCGCCCAGGTTGCCGAAGTAGCTCTTAATCGCGGTGACAGGAACGCCGCCCAGGCAATCATGGACTGCCTGCGCCTCCAGCCGATCGTCTTCGATCGTTGCCAGACCATGCGCGTTGTAGTGGCCAATCTTCTCGGCCGGCAGGGCCGCATCTTCCAACGCTCGGCGGATGCTTCGCCGCAAGGCATCGCCGGTCGGGGGTCGGCCGTCGAGCCGGGGTTCGCAACTTTGACCCGAGCCCGCGAACCGCGCCAGGATCTTGGCGCCCCGCGCTTCGGCATGAGCGCGACTCTCCAGCATGACCGCCCCGGCCCCTTCGCCGTTGACCATGCCGTCCCGGTCCGCGTCAAAGGGCCGCGAAGCTGCCTCGGGGGCGTCCGCCCGATGGGAGAGGTTGCTGTCGCCGCGAAACAATCCGGCCGCAATGTACAGGCGAGACCCGGTGCCACCCGCAATCATCACGTCCGCCACGCCGCGGGAAATGGTGTGGGCCGCTTCGGTCAGCGCCAACAAACTGGAAACTTCACCCAGCACGATCGTGTTGTTTGGCCCCCGCGCATCATGGGCGATGCCGACGTGGCAGGCTACCATGTTCGGCAGATACTTGAGCATCCACAGGGGATACATGTCGCTTTGAAAACGACTTCCCCAGGCCGGAAAGCGAAACTCGCCATCCACCGTGCAACTTCGATAGATCTCGGTGTATTCGGACAGCTCGCCATAGAACAGTTCGCTGGCGTAGACAACGCCGAAACGATCCGAATCGACGGCGGCCACATCCAGGCCGGCATCCTCGACCGCCAGCGTCGCGGCTGCGTAACCCGCCTGGATCTCCCGGCACATGACCTTGAGGCTCTTGCGCGGCTTAACGTAGAGCTTGGCATCAAAATCCGTCAGCGCACTCCCGAACTTCACGGGAACTTCGGTCTCGGCAAGCTCCGGCAGGGCGGCCACACCGCTGCGCCCGGTTTGGAGCGATTCCAGGAACGGGGTGCGCCCAATCCCGATCGGGCAGACCACACCGACGCCAGTGATGACCACTTCGCGATTCGTCACAGGAAAACCCGATTCAAGGCGGCAGGACAGTTGGTGCTTTCAACGGTACGCTGCGTTAAAAGCTTGGGGCACGTAGTTTGCAGCTTCCTCGCCATCACCGGACCACCGTCCGGACGCACAGGAGATGCCTCCAAGCTAACATCGTCGCCTGAGGGGCGAAACATGATGGACTCGCGGAAGCGTGCGGCATGTGCAGTCGAGTTTAGTTCTGCGAACTGGGCCCAGCAGCGCCGATCCTGCCGAACGTGATGCATATTCGCAACGGCGCAATCAGTCGCACCAATCACCGATTCTCTCGGTTATGACCGCGGGCTCCTGCCGAATTGCAATACAATCGATAGAGACCGATAAGGGTTGGCCGCGTGTCGGACGATACAGGAGAGGATGCGTCGGCGGCGGCGTTGAAGCAGGTGGTTGCGGCCCCCTCCCGCGGGTGCGGGGCGGCCACGCCTTGGCTGAAAGTAGGCACCGCTGGAAACAGGCACGGTCGCCAGATCGCGGATGCCTGGAACCTCTGCCTGGCGACGGTGGTGACCGGCAGCGAGCGGCAGTCGTCACAATCACCGTTCCGGAGGTCGTGGTGAGCTCGACGCCATCTCCGTTGTGATTTGGCGGGAACCTGCCATCGATTGTCACACACGTCGCGGCCGCTGAGGTACGGACGTTATTTCTGACACGTTCTGGAGGACGCCTAACACAACGGCATTGGAGACCTGCGGTCGGCGGTTTCGGCGGGGTCAGAGACCCGCGCCGAGCGTGCGGTTAGAGACACGCGCCGAGCGTGCGGTCAGAGACACACGCCCCAGCGTGCGGTCGGAGACACGCGCCCCAGCGTGCGGTCGGAGACACGCGCTGAGCATGCGTGAGGCCCGCGCCGAGCGTGGTGTCAGCGTCCCTTAGCAAAGGAAACTGGTTGAGATATTTCATCGTCATACTGGCCATCTTCGCCGTCCTCCAACTGCCGGCGTTTCGACGCTGGGATTGGTTGGACTCGATGGCGAATCGAGCTTCGCTCGCCCTGGCGATCGGGATCTTCCTGAGCGGCGTCCACCACGCCGTCTTTGCCAACCACTATGTCGACTTGTTGCCGGAAGATTGGCCCGCCAAGGCCAGCCAGGTCTACTTGAGCGCCACGTTGCGGATGCTGTTCGGCATCGGAATCCTGTTTGTGCCAACCCGCATCGCCGCGACGATCGCCACGACCGTACTCCTCTGCCTGGTGCTGCCGGTGAACATCCGTGTCGCCATCCAAGGTAATTACACCGGACAGCTCGTTGCCGCCGGCTGGTTCCTCTGGCTGAGGCTGCTGGTCCACGTCAGCTGGATCGGCTACTGCGGTTGGTGCCTCACGTTGAAGTCACGCTGACGGCAGCGGATGAAGCAGTGCCTCGTGCCGGCCGCCGGAATGACGTCCGGCCGGGACGACCCGCGCCGCCGGATCAGGCCACCTCGTCGGCGGCATCATCGGACCCATCATCGCCGTCGTCAGCCGCGTCGTTCTCGTCGCCATCGCTCTGGCTGCCATCGTCGGCATCGTCCTCTGGTTCGCTGAAGGCATCCTCGGCCCGGACCAGGGCAGATTCATCTTCGGACTTCTTCGCCAGGTCGATCTCTCCTTTGCGGCGATGGTCGAGCAGCGAATCGATTGCGGTTCCTAACCAGAGCGACGCGAAGGGTACATTCTTGAATCGTTTGTAACCGTTCTTCGTCCGATGCTGGATGTCCGCAGCACCGAGCAAGAGAACTTCCAGGAGATCCTTGGTCTCCCGCTTCATGCCACGAGCAAAAATCGGCTCGCGGGTCGAACCTTGGAGAAAGCCGTGTTCGTAGACGTACGACTCGTCAATCTCCACCCGATGGAACAACCAGGCCCAGACCACTTCAGAAACAATCAGGGCGGCGAACAGGTACGCAGAAGCGATGTAGAAGCCGGGCGTTACGCTCGCTTCCAGGCGTGCCATGTGGCCGGCGACCGCGGTCAGCGGGTTCCAGGCGAACTCGACCGTGGCCACGTAGGCCAGCCCGAACAGCGCCACCAGGCCGAGGCTCAAAATGGCCGTCCGGATCACGTTGAAGTTGTACATGATTGTCAGGTAACAGACCGCCAGGCCGGCGAACCAGCCGAGCAACAGGAAACCGGCCGGCAGGACGTTGGTGATCGCCAGGCCGTACAGCATCAGGCTTCCCCAAACCATGGGGTGGAGGTAGACGGAATCTCCGTACCAAACAAACTTCACGCAATAAACGCGGCGTTGATCGGACACTTTCGTTCCGATCAAATAGGCCAGGAAGTGCTTGTAGAAAGAGCGCCAAATTGCCGTGACAGGCCAGACAAACAACCACATCGGCAACAGCCAGAGGTGGCGAATTGATTTGCTTGTCGCCGCTGGCGAACTCTGAACGGACTTGGTCATTTTCGTCCCCTTTCCGGTGCGAGATTGCGCACGCTGATGAACGACGCGACGACCAAACATGGCGTCACGTAGCACCCGCACGGGAACAGACAAGCAGCAGTGGCAGGTGCATTACCGGTAATTCGCTCTCGTCGACCCGTTCTTGATATGTCAGACGGGGAATCCGGGTTGGCGGGAAGCGGACATCACAGCGCCAGCCTTCCCAAGCTCCTTCCCGATCCGCAGATGACCGTTCCCCGTGCCTTGCGGTGGCGGCGCGCGCGGTAGGACCGATCTCTTGGCCGGGCGACGGCTCGGGGACCTCCGGGACCTCCGGGGCCTCCGGCTGGAGCGGCGCGACACCCGCACCTCCCACGGCAGCGAATGTCGAATGTGAAAGCCATGAAGCAAGCATGAGGATTAGGACAAGAATTACCGGCCCGGGCTTGATCCGCGTATATTGAACGGCGTCCGTAGAGAATTGCGTCCGGAAATGCGAGCGGCACGGCGCGGGTCGTCGCTGGTGTGGCCCTCCAGATCCGGCACGCCTCGCCGCTGGAAGGTACAATCGGAGTATGAGCCCCAAGAAACGAAGCAACAACGGTAAAGCCCGCCCCTCCAAGCCCAACTCGAAGAAGGCGCCCGCGGAAGCAGGGCCCGCCGGTGAGCAGGCCGCGACGCCAAAGAAAGCGACCGCCAGGACCAGGGCCAATTCGAACGGTCGAGTGCGGCGGACCGCCAGCGGCGATACGGCACCATCAAGTACTCCCGAGGGGATCGAACGGCACGTGATTTCGGAGTCGGTCGCCGCTGCTCAGCAAGCGAAGGTGAGCGCCGTGCGCGAAATCATCAGCAACGTTCCACCCCATGACGTCGACACGCTGACCAAGGTCATGTCCGCGATTATGGACGGGACGTCCAACGATGACGCGGCCGTGATCCGCAACGCCCTCCTGCAACAGCCGACCACCGCCAAATCGGCGTCCCGCGTCAAGGCGGACGACGCCCTCTCACCCAAGTGGCGAAACGGGGGCTATCCGTACAAGAATCTCTTGTCGCGCAAAACCTACGAACGGGAGAAATTCAAGCTCCAGGTCGAACTGCTCAAACTGCAGGCCTGGGTCAAAGAGACCGGACAAAAGCTGGTGATCCTGTTCGAAGGCCGAGACGCGGCCGGCAAAGGAGGCACGATCAAGCGGTTCATGGAGCACTTGAATCCCCGCGGCGCACGCGTCGTCGCCTTGAACAAACCGACCACGACCGAGGTCGGACAGTGGTATTTCCAGCGATACGTCGAACACTTGCCAACCGCCGGAGAAATCGTGCTCTTCGATCGCTCGTGGTACAACCGGGCCGGCGTGGAACGGGTGATGGGTTTCTGCGACGCCGACGAGTACAACGAATTCATGCGGCAAGCGCCGGAGTTCGAACGGAACCTCGTGCGGAGCGGGACGCACATGATCAAGTTCTGGTTCTCCGTCAGCCGCAAGGAACAGTTGCGGCGTTTCAAGGAGCGCGAGACCCACCCCTTGAAGCACTGGAAACTCTCCCCCATCGACGCCGCGTCGCTCGACAAGTGGGACGATTACACCCGCGCCAAAGAAGCCATGTTTTTCTATACCGACACGGCCGACTCGCCCTGGACCGTGGTCAAGTCCGACTGCAAGAAACGGGCTCGCCTCAATTCGATGCGATACGTGCTGCACAAGATGGCCTACACGGATAAGGACATCGAGAAGATCGGTCCGATTGATCCGCTCCTGGTCGGGCGCGCCCATGTCGTCTACGAACAGGGCGAACAGACGGTCCCATTGCTGTAGCGAAACAGGCGGTCGCGAAACAGGCGGTCGCAGGACAGGCTGTCGCAGGACAGGCCTGCGGCGCCGCTGAAGGGCTCGCCGGGACCAGGGTTCAAGCGGAAAGCCGCTCGGGGAGGGCGTCGATTTCCAATTCGACCAGCCGATCGATCAACTGTCGAGCGGAAGGACGATCGGTGGGACGCTTGGCCAGCATCGATCGCAGCAAGCGGGCGACATCCGGTCCGACATGCGGCACGAAGTCTCCAATTTCGGGAACCGGCGCGCCATGATGGGCGGCCGCCATGCCGGCCGCGTTGTCGGCGACAAACGGACAACGGCCGGCAAGTGATTCGAACAGCGTCACGCCGAGGCTGTAGATGTCGCTCAACGGGCCAGTCGGCAGTTCGTCGCTACACGACTCGGGAGACCAGTAAGCGGGCGACCCCGTAATCGCCTCTGCGGCAGCGTCCCCGTCAGCGCGTGCGGCGAAGCCCAGGTCGAGCAAGGTGGCGTGGCCATTCGGGCCGACCAGAATATTCTCGGGCTTGACATCGGCATGCCGCCAGCCGAACCGGTGCAGGGCGTCAAGCGCTTCGGCCATCTGCCTGGCGACCCACAGGGCATGCGCTACCGCCAGGCGACCGACCTGGTGCAGGGCCGCGCGCAACGACACGCCAACCAGGAACGGTGAGACCAGGTAGTACGGTGGCGTTCGCAAGTTCGCCGAGAGCACGGAAGTGAGATGCACATGACGCACCTGTTCCGCAACCTGGGCTTCGCGGCAAAGGAAACCGATCGCCAGCGGGTCCGTTTGATATTCGGGCCGGAGGATCTTGATGGCGTAGTCAGCTTCGCTTGGCCCCCGGCCGCTCGACACCGGTTGGCCACGATAGACGTCGGTCCACGCGCCCTGCCCGATGTGCTGCAATAACTGCCATTTGCCGGCGATCGTGGGGCCGGCCGCCGGCGCCGGCGCACGCGCTGCCGGCGACGCCGGAAATACGTCAAAACGATGGACCATGAAAACCGTGCGGGAAAAGCGGTTTTGTGAGAAATGAGGAATCAGAAGAGAAGTCGCAGGGTCTATTAAATTGCATCGGCCGGCGTCCCGGTCAGAATTGAGCGATCGTCACCGGGCAGCTTTCGATTTTCGGATCCACCGGGTACCAAGCGGGACCACGAAGGCCGCACGTTGCCAGGCGTCTGCCAGCTTTGCTGGCAAGCCGGTCGGGAGGTACGGCCGGCGCGACTTCGGCGCCCTCCACGACCTGCCCCTTGCGAACCGAAAGGGCTACAACTAAAATCCGAAGTCACGTTGCTGCAAGAGGTTATCACAATACATCCCGGCCGGACTTGGGATCACCAAGAAATCCGCCGGACGGATGCATCAGTCAAAAATCGGCGGAGGTAAATCATGAAGTTTTCGCGCGTCGCCCTGCCTTCTTACGTTCTCGCCGTCGGCTGCCTCCTCTCCTGGCCGCTGCTGACCGGGTGCACAGGGCCCCCTTCCGGCGGCGGCTCGAACGAAACGAATTCGACATTGACCAGCGGGACCGAGACTGCGTCGGAATCCGAGGATTACTCGAATACGACCAACTGAGCACGCCGGTAGCGGCTCCGGCGCAGCTCCGTGTTTTCCTCTGGCCGCCGACCTCGCGACCAATCGTGGCGCGGGCCGGCGTCGCCAGGCCCTCTCTCTCAGGAACCAATCCATGAAGACGACCCTTGCTGCCTTGGTGTTGGCGCTGCTGGTGCCCCTTGCCGGATGCCGCGTCGAAACGAACTCGACCACCAGCACGGAGATTTCCTTCGAAGATGATATCTCCGGCGGTGCCGCGGCCACCGGCGACGAGGGATCGGCCAACGGTCAGCCGGGAACCGAGTCAGAGCCGGTTGGCGGCGGCGAGGCTGAGGCGGCCGGCAGCGGCAACAAGCCGCTGGGTGCCGACGTATCGGTTGCCTTTGTAACGAATCAGATTGCCGATTTCTGGCAGATCGCCAAGGCGGGTTGCGAAGACGCGGAGAAGGACTTCGACCTGCAGGTCGATGTGCGGATGCCGTCCCAGGCGACCGCCGTGGAACAGAAGCGGATTGTGGAAGACCTGTTGACATCCGGTATCGATGCGATCGCGATCAGCCCGCTGGATGCTGACAATCAAATCGATTGGCTGAACGGGGTCGCCAGCCAAGTCCCCCTCATCACCCATGACTCGGATGCACCCGCCTCAGAGCGGTTGATGTACATCGGGATGGACAACTATGCGGCCGGACGAATGTGCGGTGAACTGGTGAAAATGGCGCTGCCGGACGGCGGTCGTGTCATGTTGTTCATTGGT
This sequence comes from bacterium, assembly GCA_030430075.1. Classification (GTDB taxonomy): domain Bacteria; phylum Planctomycetota; class Planctomycetia; order Pirellulales; family Pirellulaceae; genus ARS98. The sequence goes on along the minus strand of JAUIGN010000006.1, from coordinate 201,081 downwards.
CGCCTGGAGCAGGACAACAGCAAGTATCGCCGCCAGGGCGTGATCGACGTGCTGCTCGACCGGGACCGCACGATGGACGATTATCGATCGCAGCGCGACACCTGGGACCCTGTCGACGGGGAAATCACCGGCGACCGGTACACGATTCTGGGGACGCTGACCGACCAAGGCAAACCGGAAGTTGCCCAGGCCAAGGCAGAAGATGCCATCAACACGTATCCGGAAATGGATGCCATGGTCGGCCTGTTTGAATACAATCCGCCTGCCTGCTACCAGGCGCTGAACAAGGCGGGCAAACTGGGCCAGGTGAAACTGATTGGTTTCGATGAGAATGACACGACCTTGCAGGCGATCAAGGACGGAACCTGCATCGGGACCGTCGTGCAAAACCCTTACCAATACGGCTACGAATCGGTCCGCGTCTTGAAGCGGTTGCTGCAAGGCGACAAGACGGTGATTCCCGAGTCCAAGTTCATCGACATCGCCCCGCGGACGATCACAAAGGCCAACGTCGACGAGTACTGGGCCGATCTGCGTGCCAAGAAAGGTGGCTAACGACCGGCCAGCCTGATGAGCACGACGCCGCCACTGCTGGAAGTCCGCCAAGTTGGCAAACGCTTTCCAGGTGTGCGCGCGCTGCACAACGTCGACCTGACGCTCGAGGCTGGGGAAGTGTTGGCCGTCGTTGGCGAGAACGGCGCCGGCAAGAGTACGCTGATGAAGATCCTGGCCGGCGTGCAACGGCCGGACACGGGCCAGATCTTCGTGGATGGGCGTCCGGTGCACCTCGATTCGGTCGCCGCTTCGATCGGCTGTGGGATCTCGCTGATCCACCAGGAATTGAACCTGGCCGACAACCTGCACGTGGGAGCGAATATCTTTCTGGGGCGCGAGCCCACACGGTTCGGTTTGATCGACGAGCGTCGAATCCAGCAAGGTGCAAAGGACGTGCTGGCGCGGGTGGGACTGGATGTATCCCCGGCAACGCTGCTCGCGGACCTGTCGATTGGCCGCCAACAGATGGTGGAGATCGCCAAGGCGCTTTCCGTCAAGGCCCGCGTCCTGATCATGGACGAGCCGACCTCCAGCCTTTCGGCCCATGAAACGGAACAATTGTTTCGCGTGGTGAAGGAGCTGCGGGCGAACGGTGTCAGCGTGATCTACATTTCCCACCGCCTGGGCGAAGTGACCGAGTTGGCCGATCGCGTGACCGTCCTCCGGGACGGGGAGAATGCCGGCCAGATCTCGCGGGAGGAGATCACGCATGACAACATGGTGCGGCTGATGGTGGGGCGCGACATTTCTCAGTTCTACGCGCGGCAGCCGCACGAGATTGGTGATCCGCTCCTGGAAGTTGACCGCGTGCGGACCCCGACGTGGCCGCGGCACGAGTTATCGTTTTCGGTGGGGCGCGGTGAAATCGTCGGCGTGGCCGGACTGGTCGGCGCCGGACGGACGGAGCTGCTGCAGACGCTGTTCGGCATCGATCGGGCCCTGGCGGGCCGGATCCGCGTGGCCGGCAAGACGGTCGCCGTGTCGAGTCCGCGGGAGGCGATTGCCGCCGGCATGGCGCTGGTCCCGGAAGACCGCAAGTTGCACGGCCTGATCGTGGAAATGGGGGTCCGACCCAATATCGGCCTGGCCGGCCTGCGCCGCAACAAGGGGCCGCTGGGATTCCTCAATGCCGGGGTGGAGCGGCGCGATACCGAGACCATGATCGAGACGTTGCGCATCAAGACCCCTTCGGCGGAACAGATTGTCCAGTTTCTCTCCGGCGGCAACCAACAGAAAGTGGTGCTCGGCAAGTGGCTGGCGCTGGGACCGCGGGTGTTGCTGTTGGACGAGCCGACCCGGGGAATCGACGTCGGCGCCAAGCAAGAGATCTATGGTCTGATGGAAACCCTGGCCGAACAGGGCGTGGCGATCCTGTTCGTCTCCAGCGAGATGGAAGAGATCCTCGGCATGAGCGATCGGGTCCTGGTAATGCACGAGGGAAAAATCACCGGCGAGATCGGACGCGATGACCTCAGCGAGGAAGCCGTTATGCAGTTGGCGACAGGGAATGTCGAGTCCGCCTGACATGGCAGGGCCACCGGCAAGACGGGAGCCCGCATGCCACGACGTAACACGCCAACCGTAGTTCGACAAGCGATTTGAGAACAAGGCAGAGGTGCGATGAAGGCGAAAGTCCTGGGGATTCTGGCTCTACTGTTGGTGCTCTGCCTGTTCATGGCGATCACCTCGTCCGACCCCTGGTACAAGCTGACCAGCGGCACGTTTCTGCAACCCAACAACGTCGAAAACCTGCTCCGCCGCACGTCGCTGTATGGGATTCTCGGAATCGGGGTCGCGTTTGTCATCATCACCGGCGGCATCGACCTGTCGGTCGGGTCGGTGGTTTGCCTTTCCGGATGCTTGCTGGCGATCTTCCTGGACGTCAGTTACCAGCCGTTCGACAACCAGACCGTCCTCGAGGTCCGAGCGGCACAGCAGCAGGTCGTGGTTGCCGGGGACGCCCCGGAATACGAAGTGGGGACTCGGATACGTTACTTCGGCGGTCGCCGCGCGCGCCCGCTGGTCGCCAAGATTACGCGCGTCAAGCGGGCCGACGGCGTGACCCTGATGCAAGTCGACCAACCGTTCACTCGCGATGACGACGCCGGACAGGTCGCCAGAGTCATTGAGGTAACGTCGTTCCGCGGGCGTGACGCAACGGCATCGCCGCCGCTTGAGGCAGCGGTGACGTTGGCCGGTGAGCAGGACCATCTGTCCAAACGCGACCAGGTGGTGCTGCTGTCACCCGAGTCCGGCCTCAATCAACTGGTCATCCGCGGCGTGGAGGTCGACGCGGGATCGACACGGCTGACGTTCGACCAGGACCTGGGAAGCAACTTCTCAGATGCTTGGGTCGCTGTCCCGCTTCGCCGCCAGCAGCGGATGTCGATCCCGCTGGCGCTCGGTACGGTCCTGGCAATCGCCCTGGGCCTGGGGCTATTACACGGGCTGCTGGTGACACGGATGAAACTGCAACCCTTTGTCGTGACGCTCTGCGGCCTGTTGTTCTATCGCGGCATGTCGCGATGGCTCGTCAACGATCAGCCGGTCGGGTTCGGCAACGAATATGTTGACACGCTCAGCCCGCTGGGGCGAGGCAAGCTGGTGCTCTGGCAATGGGAGGACGCCGGCCATGTGGAGACATTCGGACTGCCCTACCCGTTCTTCATTCTGTTGATCTGCGCCTTTGTCGCCGGCATGTTCCTCAACAAGACGATCTGGGGACGGTACCTGCTGGCGTTGGGACGGAATGAAGAGGCTGCCCGGTACAGCGGTATCAACACCGGCCGCATTACCTTGCTGGCGTATATTATCTCGACGGTCCTGGCTGCCACGGGAGGGATCCTGTTTGCCCTCGATTCAAACCAGGTGCCGCCCAGCAGTTTCGGAAACTTTTTCGAACTCTACGCCATCGCCGCCGCAGTCCTGGGCGGATGCAGCTTGCGCGGCGGCGAAGGTGCCGTAATCGGTGTCGTGATCGGAACGGCGGTCATGCAGGTTCTGAACAACATGATCGTCCTGCTGCGTATTTCCGACGAACTGGAGTACGCCATCATCGGCATGGTGATCCTGCTAGGCGTGCTGGCAGACGAACTGATCAAACGGATCGCGGCCAGGCGGCGGGCTAGGCAGTGACCTCCGCGATCGTCGCTCGGCCGCTCGAATCGCCTCCGTGCAGACCCGCCCCGGCAAGCCGTTCGGTCGGTCATGCTGTGCATGACGTCACGCGGTCGGGCATTGCGTAGCAACGTATCATCCACCGCGCACCGCTGTACTGCACTGTCAAGCACCGCTGTACTGTACTGTCAATTCGTGTCCGTTCATCCGATCCGCAACTGGCGACTGACAACCCGTTAACGATGCTGCCAGGCATCCGTGGGACGACCACTTACCATCATTGGAAAACCACGACCTGCGGAGTCCGATCGAACGGTATGGCGTTTGGGGGAATCAAGGAAGTAGTGTCATGCAAAGCATGACCTACGGACTGCCGACGCGTGGAATCCAATGGATCGGTAGGGCAAGCCGCAGTTCGCGGTGCGACATTGAAGGTCGCGATTCCTATGAAAGCGTCATGATCGGCAGCGGCTGAAAATCGAGAAAGTCGCAGGAGGTGAGGTGATAGGAGACCCCGGCCCGCCTGCCGAATGGACGCACGCCGGGGAGGAGACCGTGCAGGTGGCCGAAAACGACATGGTCGACCGCATGGCGTTCGAACAGGTCCGTGAGTTCATTCGCCTCCAGGTCGGCAGCACAGGGCGGATAGTGGGTCATCGCCACGATCGTCGTTGCCCGCGACGCGTCTCTCAACTGGGATGCCTGGCGCAAAGATCGGTCGAGCCTGGCGACTTCGCGGCGGTAGATACGCTCGTTTTGCAGGGCGACTTGGGCAACCTCTTCGTCCGTCGGCTCAGCCGGCTTGCTGTCCTCATGGTCTTCGCGCCAGTCGATCAAATCGCTGAACGAAACGTCGGGAACGTCCCACAACCGCGTACCGCAAACCACTATGCCGTTGACCAGAACGGCATCTCCTTGCACGGCAAAAAAGCGATTCGGCAAGGCGGCTCGCACCTTGCTGATCGAATTCCACCAGTAGTCGTGGTTCCCCTTGATCATTACCTTCGTGCCGGGCAGCGCCGCCAAGAAGTCGAGGTCCGGTAGGGCTGCCTCGAGCCGGATGGCCCAGGAAATGTCGCCGGCGATCAGCACCAGGTCGTCGTCCGTTACCCGCTCGCGCCAGGCCGCTGCCATCGGCCGCGGATGCCCGGCCCATTGGGGCCCGAACTTTTCCATCGATTTCTCCGCGGTTCCCTGGGCAAGATGCGGGTCGGCGATCGCAAAGAGCTGCATGCAGCGGGGCCTTTCATCTGGAATTATTTCCTACCTGGAATCGTCGCCCGCCAACAGCCACAATGAACTGGGCAATCCGCTCGGTCGACGTCAACGTACCACGACTTTCCCAGGCGGACCAGCGATCGCCGTAGCGGCCAACCAGGGGCCTTGTCAACGGAGAGGAATCCATGCATGCAGCAGCAGATATCAAGATCGCACGACGGTCGCTACTGCGGTTGGCGGCCGGCGGCATTGCAGGCACGATCGCCGGCGGGTTGCGTGGCGAGCTAAGCTTCGCCGGCGCCGATGAACCGCTTGGTCGAACCCGGTTTCAACTGGCGTGCATGACGCTGCCCTATTCCCAGTTTCCGCTCCAGCGAGCGCTATCCGGGATTCGTTCGGCCGGCTACGAATATGTTGCCTGGGGAACCTCGCATCGCGAAACCGCCGGCGGTCCACGGGTCCCTGTGCTGCCCGCCGATGCGCCGCCGCGGACGGCCAAGGATCTGGCCACCCGCTGTCGCGACCTGGGGCTCGAACCCTTGATGATGTTCTCGACGATCTATCCGGAAGCCGAGCGGGGTCTGGAAGTCCTCACGCATCGCCTTCGCCAGGCGGGCGCTGCCGGGGTCGGCCAGGTGCTGACGTTCGGCCACACGCAAGGCGGCAATCGGAAGTTGTGGATCGATCGTTTCAAGCGGTTGGGCCCGATCGCTCGGGAGGAAGGTGTCCTGCTGGTCGTGAAACAGCACGGGGGCGACACGGGGACCGGAGAAGCCTGCGCTGAGATCGTGCGTGAAGTCGACGACCCGGGCGTGCGCGTGAACTACGACGCCGGCAACGTCATGGACTACCTCGACATCGACCCGCTTCCGGATATCAAGCAATGCGCCGACGTGGTGCACAGCTTCTGCATCAAAGATCACCGCAACTGGCCGCAGGATCAGGATTGCGGCCCCGGCTTCGGCGAGATTGACCACTATCGCCTGCTCCATGCGGTTGCCCGGACCGGTCGCACGATCCCCCTCTGTTGCGAGAACATTTTCGCCCCGCTGGTTCCCAGGCCTCGCGAACCGGCGGGAGTCGATCTTCTGGCGCGACGAGCTCGTGAGTTCCTGTCCACCGTGGTCGCCGGGCTCGAAGCGGCCAAACCATAACGAAAGCTCGGCGGCACGGTCCTGGGCATCGCGATCTTCGCCGGCCGTCACGCAGGGCGAACGACGCAGCCCACCACCTGGCGCAGGCAGCTACGACGGCCGATCCGCATGGCGTCTCAGGTAGAGAATGGCCACAAAGTCGTAAAAGGCGTGTGCGACGATGGGAACGACCAGCTCGTTCGTCTGGTGGAAAAGCCAGCCAAGATAGACGCCGATCACGGTCGCCAGCACCGCGTAGGTCGTATTCAGCCGATGGCAGATCCCGAACACGATCGCGGCGACGAGCACAGCGGGCAGCCAACCCACGGGGTGGTCGAACCACGCCGTCAAACCACCCTGCACCAACCCCCGAAAGAGAATCTCTTCACCAACACCGGCCGCGGCTGAGATCAAACTGATTTCGACCAGCGACAAGCCGTCAAACAAGGGTAAAACGACCTTCGCCACCGACTGCTTGAATTCCACGAACAGACCCGGCTGCCGGTCGACCAAGACGAGGCCCAGCAACAACGGCAACGCCGCAGCCATCCCCCACAAGCCGGCCGTCAACAGTTCGCTAAGAGGTCGGCCCAGGTCGACGGTCGCCAGCGGATCATGGCCAAACCATCGGCCCAGGAGAATCGCGATCAACCCCAGCCCCGCCTCGAAGGTGAATGCCACAGCCGCGAATTTCTGATCGGAGGTCATCATGCGGTGGAGCTTCCAGCAAGGGCAAGAGGAGTGTTGGTTGGTTCGGGGCAGGCGCATGTCGCTCGCCCGCATCGTTGCCAGCTCCGTGGCCCGCATCGTTGCCAGCTCCGGGCTCGTGCCGGCTGTCGCCGCGGTGCTGCTCGGTGCTGCCGTGGGCACCCTCAGGTTGGGTCAGATCGGAAGCGCCAAAACAACCACGAAACCCACAAACTGCCCATTTATCGCAGCCTCCCCCTTCATTGACGGTCTGAAAGGCCACTGGTAAAATCGGCCCCTTTCGTACCGCCCCGGAATCTTCTCCGTAGGCAGCGGGCCCCAACTGCATCGATTCGCCAACTCCCTTTCCGGTGGGCCCAGGTTGAAAACAAACAACCGTGGTGCACCGTAGAGGCGTTTCACTCGTTCGGCGACCTTTCCTTACACGTGGTTTCCAGAAAGATTCCAAACATGTCAGACAAGATGATTTACTACTTTGGCAAGTCAGGTTGCGATGGCAAGGGGGCAGACAAACAACTGCTCGGCGGCAAAGGCCTTAACCTGGCCCAGATGACCGACATCGGATTGCCGGTTCCGCCCGGTTTTACGATCACGACCGCCTGTTGTGATCAGTATTACAAGCAGGGCGGGAAACTGCCGGTCGGGCTGATTGAAGAGGTCAAGCTGAACGTCACGCGGTTGGAAGGCGAGCTGGACAAAAAGTTTGGCGACGATTCCAACCCGTTGCTGGTTTCCGTGCGGAGTGGTGCGGCGGTCTCGATGCCTGGCATGATGGACACGATCCTGAACCTGGGTCTGACGGATTCGGCCGTCACCGGTTTGGCCAAGGCGACCGGCAACCAGCGATTCGCCTACGACGCCTACCGCCGCCTGATCAACATGTTCGGCGGCGTTGTGATGGAGATTGAACACGAGCATTTTGAGAAAGCGTTTTCGGCGATCAAGGAGAAGTTCAAGGTCGAGTTGGACACCGATGTCCCGGCGGAGGGGCTGGTCGAACTGTGTGATGCCTACAAGGCGGTCTACCAGAAGCATACGGGCGACGAATTCCCCCAGGATCCGTACAGCCAGTTGACGCTGGCGGTCGAAGCGGTCTTCAAGAGTTGGAACACAACGCGGGCCATTCGCTACCGGGAGGTCGAAGGCATCCGCGGGTTGCTCGGTACGGCCGTCAACTGCCAGTCGATGGTCTACGGCAACATGGGCAACGACAGCGGTACCGGTGTGGCCTTCACGCGGAACCCGTCGACCGGAGAGAACAAGTTTTATGGCGAGTTCCTTGTCAATGCGCAGGGCGAAGACGTCGTCGCGGGCATTCGCACACCCCAGCCGGTCGAAGAAATGCCCGGTTGGACCACTGACGCATTTCCGCAAATCGGCGCGGATGTTCACAAGCAGTTGTTGTCGATCAAGGATATCCTGGAAAACCACTACAAGGATATGCAGGATATCGAGTTCACGATTGAGCGCGGGAACCTCTACATGCTGCAGACGCGAACCGGCAAGCGGACCGGTGCGGCCGCCGTGCGCGTGGCGTGCGAGATGGTGCAGGAGGGGTTGATTGAAGAAAAGACCGGCGTCACCCGGATTCCTGCCAACGACCTCACGCAGTTGCTCCTGCCGAGCTTTGATCCGAAGGCGAAAGACGCAGCAGAGGTGCTGACCCAAGGTCTGCCTGCCTCGCCGGGCGCGTCGGTAGGCAAGCTGGCGTTCACCGCGGACGAGGCGGTCGAGCGGACGGCGGCCGGTGAAAAGGTCATTCTTTGCCGCAAGGAGACCAGCCCGGAAGATGTGGACGGGATGCACAGCGCTGCCGGAATTCTCACCAGCACGGGCGGCATGACGAGCCACGCGGCGGTGGTCGCTCGCGGCTGGGGACGCTGCTGTGTGGCGGGCGCCGGCGAAATTCAGATCGATGAGGAGAAACGCAAGATCACCGTCGCCGGCAAGACGCTGACCCATGACGACACGGTGTCCATCGACGGGACAACGGGCGAAGTGATGGTTGGCGAAGTCGCGACCCAATCGCCCGAGCTGTCAGGCGACTTCGCAACCGTGATGTCGTGGGCCGACAAGTACCGGACGCTGAAGATCCGTACGAATGCCGATTCGCCGGAGGACGCGCAGCGGGCCCGCGAGTTCGGCGCCCAGGGAATTGGGCTCTGCCGAACCGAGCACATGTTCTTCGAGGGCGACCGCATCACGGCAGTCCGCGAGATGATCCTGGCCAAAGACGAAGCCGATCGACGAACGGCACTGGACCAGCTCCTGCCGTTCCAACGTGACGACTTTGTGGGAATCTTCACCGCGATGAAAGGGCTGCCGGTTACGGTTCGCCTGTTGGATCCACCGCTCCACGAATTCCTGCCCCACGAGGGGAAGGCCCAGGAAGAGATGGCGGCCCATATGGGCGTGTCACTGGAAGAGGTGACATCCCGCGTAGAGCAGCTTCACGAATCGAACCCGATGCTGGGCCATCGTGGCTGCCGCTTGAGCGTAACGTACCCGGAGATCCTGGAGATGCAGGTGCGGGCCATTGTCGAAGCGGCCATCGCCTGCCAGGAAAAGGATATCGAAGCCCATCCGGAAATCATGATTCCCCTGGTCGGCGCCGCGACGGAACTGAAGCTGTTGCGCGGTCTGACCGAGAAGACGATTGATCTGGTCAAAGCGGAAAAGGGGGTCGAGTCGCTGGATATTCTCATCGGCACGATGATCGAGATCCCTCGTGCCGCCTTGACCGCCGACCAGGTGGCCGAGTTCGCGGACTTCTTCAGTTTCGGCACCAACGACCTGACTCAGATGACGTTCGGTTACAGCCGCGACGACATCAACTCGTTCCTGCCCGATTACTTGAAGAAAGAACTTCTCGCCGACGACCCCTTCCAGACGCTGGATCAGACCGGTGTCGGCCAGTTGGTCAAGATGGGTGTCAAGAAGGGCCGGAACGCCCGCAAAGAACTGAAAGTCGGCATCTGCGGCGAGCACGGAGGCGATCCGTCATCGATTGACTTCTGCCACCGCGTCGGCTTGGACTATGTCAGTTGTTCGCCGTTCCGCGTGCCGATCGCACGACTGGCTGCGGCACAGGCTGCGATCGCCAACGGTTGATCCGCGGCTCGACGGCCATCGATGGCAGGTCGCCCTTGCCGGGTCCCACAAGCAGGCCGGCGGATCGCGGCCTGGCCGTTCGCGTCTACAGGCAAAGGGCCGGCTGAGCTTTTTCAGCCGGCCTTGCGTGTTTCTTGGCTGACGGTGCGGGCTTCCTGACCGGCGTTGCCCGTTCCCGGATCGGCGGTCGGGAATTGCACGGTGGCGGCCCGCGGCGTGCGTCGCTCCTGCACCACCCCCCGCTCGCTCGCCGCCAGGAACTCGTGAAATTCAGCGGCCGGGCCCGTCGGAAACTCGCCCGCCAAACGGGCCAGCGTATCGTCCCACGTCAGTCCTTCGCGATACAGGATTCGGTAGGCCGCTTTCAGTTCGGCCAGTTCCAGCTTGGAAAATCCTCCCCGTCGCAGGCCAACCCGATTCAGGCCCACCACTTTGGTTGTGATTCCATCCAACATCACGTAGGGCGGGACATCTTGAGAGATGTGTGCCTGCCCGCCCACCATGGCATACTGTCCGACTCGGCAGAACTGGTGAATCCCGGCGGCTCCACCCAGGTAGACCCGGTCGTCGACGACAACATGGCCGGCAATCATCACGTTGTTGGCGACGATGATGTCGTCGCCCAGGTCGCTGTCATGGCCGATATGCGAATTGGCCATCAACAGGTTCCGGTCGCCCACGTGCGTCACTTCGTCCGGTTTCAAAGCTCGATGAATCGTAACGTACTCGCGAATCACGTTGTGGTCGCCGATTTCCACCCGGCCAACTTCATTGCCTGCCTGCATATGTTGCGGTCGACCGCCCAGAACGGCCCCTTCGGCAACCTGGCAATTGACACCCAGGGTCGTACCCGATTTGACCACGACGTGCGACGCGATCTGACAGTCATCGTGCAGCGTGACGCCGGCCTCAATCACAGCGAATGGGCCGATCGAGACGTTGACGCCCAGTTCGGCGTCGTCCGAAACCACTGCCAGCGGATGAATGTTTGTCACGTTGATTCCTCGTGGGGTGCGTGTCCTGGTATGTCATCGGCATCTGCCAGCATGCGGATTAGAACGATTTCTCGGGTTGGAGAAGAGAAATCGATTGCAAGGCGTCATGCCTCCGCGGCCGGTTGAACGTGGAGCCCGCTGTCATCAATGTCAAAAGTGGCGATTCTGTCATCGCAAGCACTGCCCCGGTGCTTGGCAATGTATAGGCCGCGGGAAACTCGATTTCCGTCCCGAATCTTGCCCAAGTAGATCAGCGTATTCGCGTTGGCCAACGCGCCGCCTTCATCGAGCGGGCGGGCAATCATGTCGTCCAAGAGGGCCTCATGCGACGTGTACAAGAGCAGACAGCTATTCGCGCCGGCGTCGTAGATGCATTCAGAGACGGCCGTGGCGTTGCGGCGATAGGCTTCCCGCAAGAGATCGCGGGCCACCCATGCGGGATCCTTTCGCAGCACCTGGTGGTACACGTATTCAAATAGATTGAACTGAATGGATTCGTGCGGGCGGTCCGTCGGCTCGATACCGTCGACCACCACCCGCCGCGCGCCGCGAATGAAATTTCCGTACAGAAACGCGATCGACGTCCTCAACTTGGCATTCAGCTCGGCCTGCCACTGCTGCCACTGGTCAAATTCCAAGTCGCGTTTGGTGACACGGCGGCCGCTGTAGTCAAAGACGTGCAGATAGTCGCCGTGGTCCCGATCCGCTCCAAAGAAGTCATCCAACCTGACATGCTGGTCGCAGGAAACTTTCGACATTTGCCAGTCGAACATCCGTTCGGCGTATTCGGCATGGCTCTGCGAGTCGCCCCGGGCGCTCATGTCGAAGACGATGCCCCGGCGACCCTCCTGTTCGATCCCGGCCTGAGCATACTGGACACCAAGTTGGGTTTTGCCGATGCCCGTTGCACCGACCACAACGGTCAGCGTGCCAGGCACCAGGCCGCCGCCAAGCATCTGGTCAAGTTCGTCACTCCCGGTTGAATGCCGCTCCTGGCCCACCGTCGAAATCCCTTATCCTTGCAGTGTCGAGGTCGCGAACCAGATTGGCACCGCGAGGGGAGGAGAATAACCGGAAGGGCCATCGGGAGGAAGACGGATGGTGTCACGAATCCGCCGCGCCGGCGCGTCAACGCAAAAATGGCAGAATTCCCCACAAACGGGCCCTTGTGTCTTGGCCGCCGCAACCGGCCGCCGTCGTGGATCGCGACGCGTGGCCGAAGGCCGTTCGACCCGGCGTCCGCAAAACACGACATGACCACGGAGGCCGGGCGGCGCCTGACTTTGGTCTGGGCAGGTGGTATCCTGGGTGCTTGATCAGCCGTGGGGTTCTGACCACGGCTGCGTCGATCGCCGAGCAAACCGGATGCGAATGCCGTTCGGCCGCGGTGCTTGGGGGAGGTTCACTGCCAACGATCGGGACACACGGACATTCCCTGCATCGTGGTTCGTTGACGAATGATCCGGGCAATCCTGCGCAACGGGATCAGTGACTTGGAGTACGACTTTCTTGACAGGGTCGCCGATGATGCCGCATACCACCTTGGTGCACCTCTTCCTCGAACGGATTGCTAGCAGCGGCGACGTTCCCGCCATCTGGACTGCTGACGAGGGCGAGTTTCGTTCGCGGACGTGGCGCGAGCTGGCCGACGATGTGTTTTCGGCCGCTGCCGTCCTTTCCGCATCCGTGGCACCGGGCGAGCCGGTCGTGCAACTATCAGAGAACCGCTATGAGTGGATCGTGTGTGACCTGGCGATCCTCTTGACCCAAGCGGTCCATGTCCCGATCCACGCACCGCTGACCGCCGACCAAGTGCACGCGCAGATGGCCCATTGCGGGGCCAAGGTCGCGTTTGCCTCGACAACGGCCCAAGTCGACAAGATCATCGCGCGGGCCAAGGATTTGCCGACCGACCTGCGCCTGGTCAGCTTCGAGCCGGACGAACGTGCCGAACCGTTTTCGCGTTGGCTCGACCGCTCCGTCGAGGATCCCCAACCACTGATCGAAGCTGCCCGCGCGAACCTGAACGCGGAATCGATTGCCACCTTGCTCTACACGTCCGGTACGACCGGCAACCCCAAGGGCGTCATCCTGACCCAAGGCAACTTGACCAGCAACACGCGGGGAATCCTGCATGCCCTGCCGCAGTCCTCCCAGGACTTGCGGGTCAACTTTCTACCGCTGAGCCATATTTTCGCGAGAACCTGCGATCTCTACACGTGGATCGCGTTAGGGTCGCAGTTGGGACTTGCCCAGTCGCGGGAATCGGTGATCGCCGACTGCCAAACGTTGCGGCCGACCACATTAAACGGGGTTCCCTACTTTTTCGACAAAGTCCGCCGGGCGCTGGAAGCGATGGGGACTGCGGCCCAGCCTGCCGCCGTACAGACGTTGTTCGGCGGCAGGCTCAAGTACTTCTGTTCGGGCGGCGCCGCCTTGCCCGATCATCTCTTCGATTACTTCCTCGCGCAGAACGTTCCCATCCTGCAGGGCTACGGGCTGACCGAGACGTCGCCGGTCATCAGTGTCTCCAGCCTGGAACACGTGCGCCGCGGCGCGTCGGGCAAGCCCATCCAGGATGTCGAAATTCGAATCGCGGCCGATGACGAGATCCTGACCCGAGGTCCGCACGTCATGCCCGGGTACTATCTCGATCCGGCGGCCACCTCCGAGGTCATTCGCGACGGCTGGTTCTACACGGGCGACTACGGTCACCTTGACGACGACGGCTTTCTCTTCATCCGGGGTCGCAAGAAGGAAGTCATTGTGACGACCGGCGGAAAAAACATCGCTCCGGTCTACCTCGAGTCCCTGCTGACCGAAGATCCGCTCATGGCCCAGGCGATGGTGATCGGCGATGACCGCAACTACCTGACGGCGTTGATCGTGCCCAACCTGGACGGGTTGCGCGACTTCCTGGCAGAAAACGCGTGGCCAACTGACTCGCCGCCGCCGCTGGAAGATCCGCAGATCCGGGCGATCTTCGAGCAGCGGATTCGTACGCAACTCGGCAAGGTCTCCGAATATGAACAGGTCCGCCGATTTACGCTGCTGGCGAACGAATTCACGATCGATTCGGGAGAAATGACGCCCAAGCTGAGTCTCCGCCGCAACGTGATCAACCAAAATTACGCGACGCAGATTGAGGCGATGTACGGCCGTCCGGCTCCGTCGAATGGGCAGGAAGGGTAGCGGGCCGGTGCCTCCGACCTAAGGCCGGCGAACGCTCGCAACCGGCGGTTCACGCCCGCCGACCGGTACGAATCGAGGCAAAATGAACGACCTTGGCGCCACAGGCTTGCCGGCGAGATCGCGCGCATCCACCGCGGACCGCGGGGCGTGGCCCGCAATCCATCGGAACGCCCGACCGGACCTTAACCGATCAACGTAAAAGCTTGCCGCATATACAGTTTGAGTCTAAAATCAAGGGTTCAACGCGTGTCGTTCGCGCACCGCGGACAACGCGTCCGGCATCGTCTTCCCACGCATGGCAACGAGGGCCACCCCGTGAGCACAGGATTCGACCCGTATCGCAAGTGGCTGGGCCTGGATGCCTCCAGCGCGCCGCCGGATCATTACCGATTGCTGGGTCTGGAACCGTTCGAGTCGAATGCGGCCCGGATCAAGGAGGCGGCCGACCGCAAATTGGCCCATGTGCGCGGGCAACGGCCGGGCGAACATTCCCAAGCCTGGGCTCAGTTGCTGGACGAAATTGCCGCCGCCAAGCAGTGCCTGACAAACGACGGATCCCGCGAGGCCTACGACCAGCAGTTGCGCCGGGCGGCGGACGGTAGCGGACCGAGCCCGTCAAAGGTCACCCCGTGGCCGGCGCCTCCAACCGAAGGCGGCCCTTCGCCGGGCGAGCCGGCATCGGGACCGAATTCCGCTCAGCCAGAGAACCCGCTGACCGGCCCAAGCCAGGATGACGAAGTGATTCCCGGTTTTCCGCAGCCAAGTTCTACCCCTGTTCCGGCGCCGCTTGTCGACCCCATGGCGCCCCTGGATCTCTCCAGCGTCCCCGCCCCATCGTCCATTCCCGTGCCGCTGGCGAGTGCAGACCTGGAAAGCGCCCCGATCCCCGGTTTCTCCAACGTCGCATCCCAGGCCGACCCGATGGCCGCGGTCCCCGGATTTCAACCCGCACCGGTTCCGGTCGCCCATCCGGTCGCGGCGCCGGCCCAGCCGGCTGCGGAGGCCGTGCCCCCGCTGAACGAACCCGTTGCGTCGCCGACCGGGCCGTCGACCCCATCCGCTGCCAGCTCACCGCCCGCCGTCGCTCCCGCACCGGGGAATACGACGGTTGCTGCACCGCTCCAGGTTGCCCCCAAGCGCCCCAAAAACGTCCGCAGCCGGTCCCGATCGAGCAGTGCGATGCCCATCTACGTGGGCGTCGGCGTCGGGCTGGCGGTGCTCGCCGCGGGTGGGCTGTATGTCTTTCTCAAGGATCAGTCTCCGGGGCCTGAGGTCGCACATTCGCACCAGCAACCGGCCGCCGCCGCAACCCAAACGACCGCCACGACAGGTGCTCCCAATCCGGGCAGCCTGTCTGGCAACCAGGTCGCCGACGCCCTGGGAAGCCAACAGCCTTCCGCCGAACCGGGCTGGGACGACACGCGGGCGGTCACCGGGGTACCTGGACCGGGTGCGGCGGATACCGACTTCCCGGACTTTGGCGGCGCGGACACGGATGACCCTTCCATGGACGCCGAACGGCCGGACCACGGGACGCCGCAACCGGATTCCGGGGCAACGTCTGACCCGGCGTCCATGCCGGAGCCCGGGACACAGCCGAACGAGCCGCCAGGACCAGCTCCCGAACCGCCGGCCCCAATGCCTCCACAACCGTCTCGCGAAGAGCTGGTTCAGCTTGGGACGCGGTTGAAGTCGGCACGGATGGCGCTGGCGCAACACGATTTTGGGAAAGCGGAAGAACTTCTGGAGGAAGCTGAACCGCCGGTGATGCGCGCTGCCGACCGGGAGAAGCTGGAAAATCTTCGCTTGCTGCTGGGTTATGCCGCCGGTTTTCACGAGGCGATCATCGACGGCGTCAGCAAGCTTCAGGCAGGCGAATCACTCCAGCTTGAAAACAGCGCAATTGGAATTGTCGAAACATCACCGGACTTGATCGTGTTGCGCGTCAACGGCATGAATCGGCGCTACATGACATCCGAACTTCCGTTGGGATTAGCGGTCGTCCTGGCGCATCAGGCGGTATCCCCAACCGACGCCAGCACGATCGCCCACAAAGCGTCATTCGTGCTCACCAGCCCGCTGGCAGACGCGAAGGCCAAGGCCAAGGCTCGCGATTGGTTTGCCGAGGCAGCCGCCACCCTGCCCGATGTGGCAGATCTGGCCGATGTGATGACGGACAATTACAACCTGGTCGCCGGCGCGGAGGCGCCGGCGGCGATGACGCCCCCGCCGGCCAGCACGGAACCTGACGTGCAGCCGACGCGCGACGAAGTCAAGCAACTGGCATCCGTGCTCGGCAAGGCCAGGAAGGCGATTGCCGCCCGCAATGAAAAGGGGGTAACGGACAACCTGGAGGCAGCCAGGGCGGTGGCCAAGACGAGCGCCCACCAACAGATGGTGTGGCGATTGGAGCAACTGGCAGAACAGGTGACCGCTTTTGACCAGGCGCTCCAGGAGGCCGTCTCCGGGCTGAAAGCCGGAGACACCATCCAGGTTGGCAGCAGCACGGAGTTGACCGTGGCCCGGGTCAGCCCGGAAACGCTTGGCGTGGAAGTTGCCGGATTGAAGAAGAGCTACCCGTTAAACAATCTGCCCTTGGGTCTGGCGGTCGCCCTGCTGCAGACCCGGCTGCCTGCTGACGATCCAGCGACGAAGGCGATCCAGGCCGGCTTTGTGGTCGTGAGCAAGAACTCCAATGACCGCTCGCTTGCCAAGGCACGCACCTGGTACGAAGAGTCGGCGGCGGGAGATCCCGATTTGGCGGACATGGTCAACGTCATTGACGATGACTACGACCTCTTGCAGGACTTTCAGGAACGATAAACCGGCAGACTCGCATCATGCTCAAACAACTGGGCCCGTACCGACTCGACAGGCAGATCGGTCGTGGCGGAATGGGCGCCGTCTATGCCGGTGTCAACGAGGAGAGCGGAGAAACCGCCGCGATCAAGATTCTGGCCGCAGCCTTTGCGGAGAACGCCGGCTTTCGCAGCCGATTCCTCTCGGAAATCGAAACCCTCAAGCAGTTGCGTCATCCGAACATCGTGCAACTGTACGGCGATGGCGAACAGGACGGCCAGTTGTTCTACGTCATGGAACTGGTCGACGGGAAGAGCTTGCAGGAAGAGTTGCAAGCCGGTCATCACTATGACTGGGAAGAGACGACCGAAATCGCGATCCAGATCTGCCAGGCGCTCAAACACGCGCACGACCACGGTGTCATCCATCGCGACTTGAAACCTGCCAACCTGCTGCGGACGCCCGACAACCAGATCAAGTTGACCGACTTCGGGATCGCCAAGCTGTTTGGCGCCACCGACCTGACGGCGGCCGGGAGCGTCGTCGGGACCGCCGACTTCATGTCGCCCGAGCAGGCGGAGGGGCGCGGCGTCACCTATCGTTCAGACCTGTACAGCCTGGGAACGGTGATGTTCACGCTGCTCGCACGTCGACCGCCATTCGCCGGTGCTTCGCTGCCGCAAGTCGTTCACAAGTTGCGTTACGAACCGGCGCCGTCCGTCCGCCGCTACAACCCGCAGGTTCCTGCCGAGCTTGAGCAGATCATTGATCAGTTGCTCTCCAAGACGCCGGAAGACCGCGTGGCGACCGCGCTGGTCCTGGCAAACCGGCTCAAGGCGATGAAGCACGGCCTGGCCAATCTTCAACAACCGGCCGTGCCGGCGCCAGCCTCGCCACCAATCTCCGACGAACAAGCCACGCGGATCTCCAATTCGCAGCAGAGCCCGAACACGGAACTCAATCCGACTGCCGTCAACGAGCCGGCGAGTCGGGGGGGGGGAGCGCGCAGCGCTTCGTGGAATGAGGCAACCGTGGCCACCGGCGACGATCTCTCCGGAAATGACCCGACAGGGCAGATGGTCTCTGAGGGGGCCGCGGATGCAGGACCGGCAAGTGAGGGCGTGGCCGAGCGGGTCAGCCAATCCAAAAAAACCGTGGTGGAGACCAAGGACCCGGTCAACCGCTTCACGACCATCGAAGCGGAACAGCGCCGCAAGCAACAAGAAACCGGGTCCCCGGCAGCCAGGTGGTGGGAAGTCACCAAGGTGATCCTGCTGGCCGTCAGCCTGGTCGTGGTCGTCGCCGCCGTCGCCTGGGGCCTGCGACCGAAAACGGCCGACCAACTATACGCGGACATCGTCCGGACCGCCGCCTCCACCTCGGTGGAAGACGCGCGGAAGCCAATCGAGGAATTCCTGGACCGGTTTCCGGAGGATCCTCGGGCCACAGAAGTCCAGGCGTTTCAGCTCGAAATCCACTCCGAGCGTCACTTTTCCAACTTGGCGCGGCGAGCCCGAAAAGAAACCCTTTCGGCGGCCCAAACCACGTATGTGCAAGCGATGAAGGATCGAGTGGCGAAGCCGCGTGCGGCGAGGGATGCCTTTCTGAAGTTGCTCCGCGAACATGAGTCAGCGGCGACTAACGAAGAGACTCAGCGCTGCGTCGAGTACGCGCGTTATCAGCTCAAACGACTTGACGACGCATGATGGTCCGAATAGCGAGCGCCCGGTGACTGGCTGCCGCCAATCCCGCCGCCACGACGACGTTGGGGATCACTGCCTCAGGTCGTCAGCGGAGCAGGAGAATCGACGAAGTCGCGGTAGAGCTCCAGGGCCACCTCGCGATCGTTGTCGCGCGGCAGCACCATGGTGCGGAGGCGACTGCGACGGATCACCCCTTTCTCCAGCCGCTCGGTCAGGACGCGGTAGCGTGTCGCCAGCATCGAGCCACTGCGTTGGATTGTCCAGCCACGATCGTCAGACGCATGGACCATCTCCAGGAGACTGAAATCGGTCCCGCCGCAGCGGACGAGAATACCGCCCGTGGCACGGATCGGCTCCGCCGTGTCAACGGCAAGCGGCCGAAGTGACGGCATCTCGTCCCCCGTCAACAGAAAGGTCTCCCCCGGTGGCAGGCAGCTCGACACCGTCGACGTGGGGTCGCTATCGAGCAACTCGGTCTGGGCGGAGACAATGGCCTCGACCCCGGCGACGGCGCGAGCGTCATCACCCACGGCGCGCCAATAGACCTGCAGGGCAACTGCGGGTAACGCGGCCGGGTGGAACGTTACGATAACATCGCGACCGCGCGTGTAGGCATCCTGGATCACCACGGCCGCATCGCAGGGGTCTCCCGCTTGCAGGCCCAGCAGTCGAGCCGACTTGACGCGAACGGGCTTGCCGCTGAGGAGCGACACGACGGATTGCAGACCCAGGTCGGGGCGTTGCACATCAATGGTCGCCTCGAGCAGGCCGGATTCGAGGCGAGCGATGGTTCCTTCGAGCTGCCAAGAGGGCGGGTCGTTGGGCATGGTAGCGGCTCTGACCTACACAAGTGATTGAGGAAACCAGGGGATCAAAAAACCCCGCCGCTCGCGGTAAGCGAACGGCGGGGCCGGAACAGAGAAGAGGCCATCATCGCCATTTAGGCAGAATAGAAACGTACCTATCAGGCAGGCAAATTGACGACTGGACCTCGATCTGGGAGTGACT
Organism: bacterium; assembly: GCA_030430075.1. Taxonomy (GTDB): domain Bacteria; phylum Planctomycetota; class Planctomycetia; order Pirellulales; family Pirellulaceae; genus ARS98. The sequence goes on along the minus strand of JAUIGN010000006.1, from coordinate 181,542 downwards.
CATGTTCTTCAATCGATCATACCAGTTTCACATGATGAGTCCAGCATTTTCGCCAAAAACACCGACGCGCCTGGTCGGCGCCACTTGGCGAACGGGAGAGATTTCGTGAAAACGGTAGCTGGGCGGATCGACGGGCCGGCCGCTGGCGGCACCGTCCCGGCACAAGGTACCCCACGGAGCGATACGATGAACGAATTCCTCAAAGTCTGTGAAGTCGCGGCCCGTGCGGGTGGTCAGGTTCTCCTGGATTGGCGAGGCAAGATCAACGCCCGGGAAAAGGGCCCGAAAGATCTGGTTACCGAGGCGGATCTGGCGGCACAGGAGGTCGTTCAAGCGACGATCCGGGACGCCTTTCCGAACCATCATTTCGTTGGTGAAGAGGACGGGCAGGGCACGCCCGAACACCAGGCGCGGCAGCACGAGTATTGCTGGATCTGCGACCCGCTCGACGGAACCACCAACTATGTCCACCAGTTGCCCGGGTACTGCGTTTCGCTCGCGCTGCGGCGTGACGACGAATTAGTGGTCGGTGTCGTCTACGATCCGGCGACGGACGAATGCTTCACGGCGACGTCCGGAGGGGGCGCGTTTCTCAACGGCAAGCGGATCGAGGTCAGTTCCTGTACTGCAATCGAGGAGGCCCTGGTTGCCGTCAGCCTCCCGCCCCAGGTGGGCCGCGATGCGGAAGAACTGCAGACCTTCCTCGACCTCGCCGTGGCCAGCCAGGCGATCCGACGTCTCGGGTCCGCCGCGTTGAATCTCGCCTATCTGGCGGCCGGCCGCCTGGACGGTTACTGGGCGACCAGCACCAAGATCTGGGACGTTGCTGCCGGGGTGCTGCTGGTGCAGGAAGCGGGCGGCCATGTGTCCGGCTCCCGCGGGGGGCCGTTTCGGCTTGGTGAGCCGGGCCTGCTCACTTCCGCAACGGGAGAACTCCATCACCAGCTGGAGGCGCTGGTCACGTCGCGCCTGCACGGTTAAGGTTCGGCAAACCACGTATTCACTGCAGACCGTGGGGGATTCGACGGGGAAAAGCTACAAACTTGGCTGCGGTCCGTATAGACTAGAAGGGGACCAGAGTGCTCTTCTTTTTCCCTCGTTTCGTCAATCGACGTGCTGCCCCATGGATGCCGGCTTGCGTACGCGCCATCAGGTGTTCGGTTCGTTTGCCACCATTTGGTTGGTGGCGGCAACCGCTGCGCTTGGCCAGTCCCAACCGGCCTCGTCCGGGGACTCCGCTGCCGACCCGGCGCCGACGCGGGACGTGGTCGTCGAGTCCGATTTGGAGATTTTCTGGTTACGCGGCGAGTCGGGTGAGTTGGTCCCCGTAGCCGACCTCACCGTGGAAGAGTACACACGGCTGCGGCTGCTCGAGAAAGAGCTGATCCCGATGGCGGCCGCCCCGGAAGTTTACACGTTTCAGGGCGACATTCGCTTCACGGGCAGCGCGAACGCCGACGAAGCGCAGTTCACCGTTCAGTTCAACATCCGCTTCCGCGACTACGAGGACGCCGACACACGCTCTTGGGTCCGCGTTCCGTTGCGTCTCAATCAGACAATCTTGATGCCCGGAGCCAAGTACGTTGGTCCGGGTGACTTCTTCATCACCTACGAGAAGCAAGGGGATGGGTACGTGGCCTGGTTGCGTGCCGGCCCCAAGTCGATGCACGCCATCACGCTGACGATCAAGTTGCCGGTCGTCCGCGCCGCGGGCCGACTCCGCGTGGCGATGCTGACGCCGCCGCGCCCGACGCAGATTCAGTTGGAGGTCCCCGGCACGAAGCTGGATGTCACGACCAACAACATCGAAGAGAACATTCTCACGTCGCGCCCGTTGAGCAATGAGAAGACTCGGATTGCCGTCGAGAACGTGGGTGGGCCGATCGAGATTACCTGGCGGAAGAAGAATCAGACGGCACCGGTCCTGGAAGCGACGGCCGACACGCGCGCCACGATCAACGGCCAGCAGATCGACTACGAAACCAACTTGCGCGTGCGCAGTTTCGGCGCCCCGATCCGAACATTCGACGTACGTTTGCCCGCGGACGCATTCTTGATACCGGAACCGACACCCGGCGTGAATGTCGAGGTGATTGCGGAGCCGCAACGGAAAGGGCGGATCCTCCGCGTGAGCCGTAATGACGGCAAGGAGGAAACGGCGCTTGAGGTGAGCCTCAAGGCGTTCTCCATTTCGACGGACAAACTCCTGGTCGGCCAGCGTGAGTTGGCCGGCTTCGAAGTCCTCGGTGCGGTCAAGCAGACCGGAACACTGGAGTTGGCCGTCGTGGGGGATTGGACGGTGGACTGGTTTGCCGGCAGCTACGTGCGGCAGGTGACGGTCGCTGAGCCGCAACGCCTGACCGGCGCCGTCGCCAGCTTTGAATACGATCGCCAGCCGTACTCGCTGAAGGTCGAGGTGCGCGAACGCGAGTCGCGAATTCGGGTCACGCCAACGTATTCGATCTTCGTCGAGGAAACGCAGATCCGGCTGGTTGGCAACCTGAAGTACACGGCCAGTGGAACCCGGATCCGCGAAATTCTCTTGCAGGCCGAGGGGTGGGAGATCGACCGCGTCCTTCCCACGGAGGCGGTGGGCGAGAATATCTCCCTGGCCAAGACCACCCCGTTGACGATCCCGTTGGCTTCGAATGGAAAGCCGACAGCAGAAGACATTGAGATCCGGATCGAAGCGCATCAGCCGATCGCGGTGGACGACAAGTCGTTCAACGTCGTGCTGCCGCGGACGGTCAACGGTGTCACGGCACCCGCCGCGGTTGTCGTTTACCCGGCGGATAATATTGACTTGCGCCTGCGGGGCGATGAAATCAAAGGATTGATTGCCGAGTCCCTGCCGGCCGGGCTGGCGGAATCCGCCAATCAGCATCCGCCGCTGTACTACGTCGAAGAACCGTCCGACGCCGGAGCGATCTTTGCCGGCGAATTCGACGTCCGTAGCCGAGTCGTGGCTGCCAACATGGCCAACACGCTCACGTTCGACGTTGATCGTTTGAACGTGGAACAGAATTTTGAGCTCGACATTTCCTACGAACCGTTGCGGCAACTCCGATTTCTACTTCCCGAGGAACTGGTTCCTGGCGACCAGGCGCACTTCTTCGAGCTAACCACGGAAGGGCCCGTGTCAACCGAAGGCGGGCCCAGAGAACGGGCGCTACCGATCCTGGGAATCATGCCCGATGCGGCCAGCGGTCAGGTGGAGGTTACCATCGATCTCCTGGAAGCCCGCATCACGCCATGTACGATCACGACCCGATTCTCGGTCCCCTTTTCCACGGACGCGGAGGACCAGCCACAGGCCGTGCAGCTGATCCGCATCGCGGCCGACCCGGCGATCACGCTCGGGACCAGCAAACTCCGCCTGGTGGCCAGCGACGAGATTGATTTGGAACTGGTCAGCGAAGGCTGGGCTCCGCTGGTTGACGATTTCCTCAATGCCTCATCCCGCGAACAACTGTTCCAAACCAGCGACGAGGTTGAGGCGGTCAGCGTGTCGGCCCGTCTCGTCGAGACGCCGCAGCAAGGTGCGACGGTTGTGGAGAAATTCTGGCTGCAAACATTCCATTCGCCGTCGATCCGACAGGACCGGGCGTGCTTTCAGGTCCGTACGCGGGCCGCTCAACTCCAGGTCCAACTTCCGGACGGCGCCACCTTGACTGATGTCTCTGTGGCCGGCATGAAACAGCCTGCGGTGGGTTCGTCACCACAAGGCCTGGTCTCCGTTCCGCTCGCCCCGCGGGACGTCCCCGAGCTGCAGACAATTGAACTGTGGTACGAGTTCGCCGCCTTCGACGCCCCGCTGGCGCGTCTGCCGGTCGCGCCGCCGGTCCTGGTCGGCGTTCCACGTGCCCGCCGCAGCTATTGGCAACTGGTCTTGCCCCGTTACGACCACCTCGTTTTGCCGCCCCGCAACTTGACTCCCGAGTACGTCTGGCGCTGGAACCTGCATCATTGGGGCCGCAAGTCGAATCGCCGGCAGGCCGACCTGGAAGCGATGCTCGGCGCCACCCAACAGTGGAGCCTCCCGGAAACCTCCGCCAACGTTTACCTTTTCACTTCGGTGGGGCCCATGCAGCCGGTCGAATTCATCACGGCCAGCCGCAGCTTTCTCACGTCTGCGTTTTCCCTGGCGGTTCTGGTCGTCGGCCTGGGCTTGATCTACTTTCGCTGGGCCCGCCACCCCACCGCCCTTCTCGTGGCCGGCGTGGTCGTGATCTCTGTGGGCGTGGCGTTTCCGGAGCCGACGATCATTTGCGTTCAGGCGGCCAGCCTGGGAATCCTGTTCGTGTTACTGGCCCAGCGTCTACACCGCAATGCCGTCAGGCGTCGCCGCGCCGGTCGTCCGTCCGGTGGCAGCTCGATTTCGCTGATCGATTCCAAGCAAAGCTTCATTGTGCAGACGCCTTCGGAGGGCAACTCGCACACCACGACCACGCTGGCGCCGGCCAACTATCAAGTGCCCATCGTGGAACCCAAGCCATGATGGGTCGTCTCCAGCGAATGAGCGTCGCCATCTTGATCGGACTCGCTCCGGTCGGCGGAGATGGCTTGTGGGCGCAGGCAGAGCCTGCCGGTGGCGAGGCCACGAAGCGTCCCGTCTACGTCGTCCGTGAATACCTGCTCAAGGAACTCGTCCCGTCGCGGGTCAAGGGCTACATGCCGATGACCCGCACGTCGTTCGAAGAGAAGCTCGAGGCGCTCAAACGGGTCACGGCGGAAGATGCGATCAGCAGTGCTCGGCTGGTCTCCGGAATCTACTATGCACGGTACGACAACAACCAACTCGTCGACGGGCGGGCCGGCGTGGAGGTGGTCAATCAGCAGGCGACCACCAGCGTCCTGTCGCTCGCGCCCTGCCGCCTGCCGATCCGCCAGTTGCGGTGGGCAGACCCCGAGGACGCCGCCGTCAGCGGCGGAGTCGGCGCCGCAAACGAGCAGGTGGTCCTGGTCAACCGCTCGTCGCGGCTCCTTTTTAACTGGAGCCTGCGCGGCGACGACAACGGCACCGCGCCCGGCGCGGCCGCCCTCACGCGGTTTGCAGTCGCCATTCCACCCTCGTCCATCAACCAATTGGTCCTCGACCTGCCGCAGGGCCTGGTTCCGGTCGTCGCGGACGGCAATGCCCAGCTTGCCGATGAGGCAACCGTCGACGCAGCCGTGGTCCCGGCAGAGGTCGGCGAGGGCCTGGCGCGGTGGCTGGTAACACTGGGCGGCAAGCACGAATTCACACTCGAGATCCTCGCCCCCCAGATGTCGTCCTCAGCGGACGCCGCGATGACGCGTCTGCGTCAAGCGACACGCTACCGACTGTCGACGGCAGCCGTCGAAGTTCAGACGGAGCTCTCTCTGGCTGTCGGGCAACATCCGATCGACCGGCTGTTGCTGGAATCTGCCCCCGGGCTGCGCGTGGCCCGCGTCCGCATCGGCGAGCGTGAATTGCTGCCCGGGCAAATCACGCGCGGCGATGCGCCCGGCGAGATTGTGCTGACCTTTGACACGCCGCTCCAAGGCGCAACGCGGAAGCTGATGATCGATGCGATGGCGCCGTTGGCCATCGATCAAAGCGTGCAGCTCCCGTCGGTTCGTGCCCCGGGCCTGGCCTGGGAGCAGGCCACCGCCACCGTCGAGGTCCCCGAGACGCTCGTCTTGAAACAGTTACAATTCGACGAAGCCGTGCAAACCGGTGTCGCTTCTCGTGCCGAACGTGACGACGGCACGTTGCATCAGTTCCAATTGCTGAGCCCGTTGGCCGCCTGCTCGGTCGAGGTGGGGCGGCCGCCGGTCAAGACAATCGTCACGACCGGTACGGCGGTCTCCGTGAGCCCCACTCAGATGACGGCCCAGATCACGGCCGACGTGCGAGCCCTGGAAGGGGCCATCCATGTGTTGGAGGCGCAAGTCGTCGCCCCTTGGAAAGTGGATACCGTGGAAGCTTCGCCCGCCGACGCGCTGCACGGAACGCCCGCCCGCCGGACCCGCGGGCGGCAGATTCGCGTCCAACTGAAGGAACCGGTTTCCGGCGACCGGTCCGTGCGATTGATCATCACGGCGCGGCGGAGTACGCCGGCGGGGGCCGACGAGATATTTCCGGAAGCGTTTCGCATCGTCAACTTCCCCGACGTCGCCGACCATCGGCGCCTGGTCTCGTTGCGAGCCGAAGCGCCCTATCATCTTCTGGTTATCGGTGAACAGCCGACGGCCGATGAACTCGGCGCGTTCTCCGAGGCGGACCGCGACCTGCTGGGGCCACTCACCAGTGACATCGAGTACGTCGACAATCATACGAACAGTACGTTTCGCGTCAGCCTGACCCAGGAAAAACCCCGCTACGCAGGCGAGATCGTCGTCGAGGCGATGGCGGATGCGGATGTGCTGCGGCAGGCGATTCGTATTCAGTGCACGCCCGAGTCGTCGCCGGTATCCAGCCTGGTGGTTCGCGTCTCACCTCGCCCCACGGTGCCGTTGAACTGGTCGACGGACGAGAGCGAGGGCTTGCTATCAGCGCGTGTTGTCAAGTCACCCGATACCGACCAGGCCAGTACCTGGGAATTGCAACTGCGTCAGCCGCGAACCAAGCCGTTTCAGATCACCGCGGTCTGCAGCGCTCCGTTGACTGAGACCGCCCCTGTCTTTCTGGCGTCGTTGATCGAAGCCAGCGAGCAGAACGGGAACGTCACCATCGGTGCGATTGATGGAACGACGGTGACGGTCGATGCGGACAACTTGACTGCGGTCCCGATTCCTCGGCCGGCGGACGGTAACTACACCTTCCAGCGTGCCGCCTTCCGTTACGATCCGGGCCGGGAGCACGCGGTCCGCGTTTCGCGAACCGGGCCTCCCGGCAAGGCCGCACTGGCCTGGGTCTGGGCCTGCGAACTGGTCTCGCAGTTCGAGACGCATGGCGCCGCCAGCCATCAGATCCGCTTCAAGATCCAGAATGCCGGGCGCCCGCAGGTCAAGCTCACCCTGCCGGCCACGGCCATTCTGCACCGCGTCCTTGTCAACGGGAGCGATGCGTCATACGCGAGAACCTCAGGAGCCTCAGCAGGGATTACCGTACCGCTGCCACCGAGAGAACGGTTTCCGCTCGTCCAGGTCGACTACTCGACCCGCGAAGCGCCGCTTCGCGACTTTACCTCACATGCCGTCGAATGGCCGCTGATCGACGTCCCCTGCCTGAACCGTCTCTGGGATATCTGGCTGCCGCCGGGAATATCTGCGAAAGAGGACGCAAGGTTTGTCCGCACCACCCTCTCGCCATCGATCAACTGGAAGGAGCGATTCTTCGGGAGAACCCTGCTGCGCCGTGACCGGGCACCCTTTGATCTCTTTTCGCTGGCCGATTGGCAGGCGATTGGCCACTCAGCACGCCGTGACCGGGAGCGGCGAGCCGGTCAGTTCCTGGCGCGTTTTGATCGCATCTTGACCGCCGCCGATTCACCGGACGCATCGAACGAACCGGTTACCTGGGGGCAGGTGCTGGCCCGCTACTCGCGGCTCGACGGCGAGTACACGCAGCCGAGCGGATTGCGTATCGATCGTGATGCGCTGCGCGACCAGGGAATCACCGCTGATGCCCTCTACCCGGAAGATCCCCAGGGTTCGGCAGCGGACGTGTTTGCGGACCACCAGCTCGTCCTCGTCGCCGGCCCGCATTCCCTGTTGTTGACTTCACGCACGCGTCTGGGAGACTTCGCCGACAGCCTGCAAATGACCGGAAACCCGATCGTCCTGGTCGCTTCACGCGGCGTCCGCACGGCGCCGTCCACGAATTTGGACATCGTGACTCCCCACAACTGGCTGCAGACGCCCAAGTTGAGTTCGGGACCTTGGTTGGGTGTCGCAGAGGGCGCATCCGAGGATCTGGGCGTTGGCTGGCAGCACTATCGGCTGCGTCCCAATGCGGCGCAAGTCGTTCGGTTTTCGGTGTATCGCCCGGCGGTCCTGCAAGCCGTTGGTTGGGGCGCTGCGTGCGTCATGATCGCGGTCGTCATCTGGTTCGCCACACGCCGCTTCAACCTCATGGCGCTGATCTTGATCGCCGTCCTCTGCACACTGCTGATGCCGGCCGAATTGATCCCGGTTGCCCGTGGCCTCTTGTGGGGTGGGCTGGTCGGCCTCTTGTTGAGTTTCCTGCGAGCGACGGCTGTCAGCCCGCCGCCCCGTCAACAAGCCCCCTCGGCGCGAAATTCCGCCGTCCTGACCGGAGCCTCCGTCGTGTTGTTCGTCGTGCTGGGAGCCTGGCAGGCATTCGGCGACGACCAGGCTCCCACAGCGAACTCGACATTGGCGACCGTCTATCGTGTCCTGATTCCTGTCGATGAAGAACGGAAGCCGTTAGGCGAATTCGTGCAGGTTCCGCAGAAGCTCTTCGACTCGCTGCATCGGGGCACGACCACGAACGGGGATCACCGCGTCACCTGGCTGATCCGCTCGGCGTCCTACGAAACGTCGCTCGCCCTGCGAGGCGATGGGGCCGGGCTGGTGGAAACGGACGTCATCGGGGACTTTGAATTGGAGACGTTTCAGATGGGAACGACGGTCGTCTTCCCCTTGGGGCGTGACGCCGTTCGCTCGTTTACCAACGTCCGCCTGGATGGCTTGCCGATCGAACCGGTCTGGGATCCGACCGGCCAGGCGTTGACCATCCGGATCGCACGTCCGGGACGGCATCGATTCGAAGTGGCACTGCGGCCGGTCCTGCGAAATGACGACCAGTCGAGCGGTTTTTCGCTGAGTATTCCGGCACATGCCGGTGCCCGGCTGAAGGTTCGTTCCTCGTCGCGCATCGACGGCATCCAGGTACCTTCCGTCATCGGTGCAATCGAGCAAGATGCCGGGCTGGGGACCATCGAGGCGGACCTGGGGCCAACCGACGTGCTGGCCGTTCGCTGGCCACTCCGTTCCTCAACGGCCGTTGAGAAACCGCCGTTGTCGGTCGCAGAAAACTTCTGGCTGCGAATTAACCCCAGTTCAGTCGTCCTCGAAGGACAGTTCTCGTTCTCCGTGCCCCGAGGTGGGATCGACCAGATTCGCCTCCTCGTTGATCCGCGCCTGAAGCTATCCCAACTGGCCCCCAGCCAACCGGGGAACTACGAGACGGAAGGAGGCCCGAACCCGTCGATCGTCGTCCGCTTCGAGGATCCGATGGCGAACCAGGTGCTTGTTCGGGCGACGTTTTTGATGACAGAGACCAGCGGCCTGGGGAATATCTATCTGCCGTATCTCCGCGCCGAGGCTGACGTCGCGAGCCCCGCGGCGGTGGGCGTTTCCTTTCCGGCGGACTTCGCTGTGGAAGTGGATGCCGAGCCGCCGCTTCCAGCCATTCTTCCCACCGAGTTCATCGCTGCCTGGCAGGATGCGGACGATGCCCCCCAACTCGCCTATCGGCTTGTCGACCGGGAGGGGCGCTGGCACGTTACTTCCCGGCCTCGCCGACGGCGGCCCGGTGCGCAACAACTGGCCACCTGGAGCATCGGTGCGTCGTACGTCGAACTCGATTATGCGGCCAGCATTGATCCCGCAGGCAACCCCTGCTTTCAGCAGCAGATTGTCGTGTCGCCAAGGCTGGAGGTCGGTGACCTCCAGGTCATGCAGGGCGAGACAGTGTACCCGGCAACATGGACACGCACCGACGACCTTCTCACCGTGTTCTTTGCACCGCCCGTCGACGACGCCTACCGCCTGGCCATTCACGGCACGGCGCGGACCGGAGTCCAACGGCGCACGGCGCTGCCGCTGCTGTCACTGCGGGACGTCGAATTCCAATCCGATCGGATCGTGGTCCGCCAACTGGCAGATGTCGAACTGGCGGACGTCCGGACGACGGGCCTGGTCGACGAAGCCAGCGATGCGAGCGAACGGTTTGAGGCATCGGGGCAAGCAGGTCGGTTATACAAGTCGTACTTCGTGCCGGCCGCCACGGAAGACTCGCCGGCGGCAGCCGTGTCGTTCTTGGCGAAACGCAACCGGCCTCAAGTGACCGGGCAAATCGTCACCCAGTTGACATTTGGAAACAACGACCGGCTCGTATCCGAATCGCAGGTCGCCCTGACGGTCAAGGCGGGATCCGTCGAAGAAATCCGGCTGGCGGTGCCCGGTGGTTGGTCGGGTCCGTTAACCATCACACCGCCGACTGCTTATGAGATTCAAGGCACCGGTGACACACGCGTCATGGTCATTCGCCGTGGCCGCCCGACCCGCAAACAAATCAATCTCCGCGTGCGTTGCGAGTCGCTCGATTCGGATACCTCGTCGTCAGAAGTTCCGCTCCTCCGGCTACTCAACGAAAATCAGGCGCGGCATTACCTGATCCTGCCGGGCAAACGGAACGACGAATTGATTTCCTGGGAGACAACTGGCCTGAAGCAGATTCCCAAGCTGCCCAATCAAGGTGGTTTACCCGACGAGGCAACCTTGTACGAAGTCGAAGGCGGGAGGGTCACTGCCGTCGTCCATCATGTGGGCCGATTGGGTGGAACACCGCAAGTGCAGTTGGCGGACATCCACGTCGCCTGGAACGACGACCGGACCTACTACGGCGTGGGATCATTCGACATCATTCCGCGACAACTGACCGAAGTGATGTTGATCGTTCCCAGCCGCCTGGAGATCGCCCACGTCGAAGTCGCCGGTATTCCAGTAACGCTCCGGACGGAGAGTGGTACCCGCCACTGGGTCCCGTTGGGCCCCGATCAGTTGCCACAGCGGGTCGACGTGGTGTTTTCCGGCAGCAGCCAAAGCGGCAGTCCGCGCTTCGGCGAAACGATCCTGGCCCCCACGCTGGCGGACTTGCCAGTGGAGCAGACGTTGTGGACGATTCACTGCCCCGTGGGGAGCGTTTTGAAAGAGACCTTGCTGGAACACACCCTGTCGACGGCAGAAGAACAGGCAACCGCCCGCGCCGAATCGGCCAGCGTCGCATTGCAAATGGGCGAACGGCTGACGCCGCACGCCGCCGAAGCGGGTTTCGATTCGTGGACCCGCAGTTGGAAGCGCCGCCAAGCTTCTGCGATCCGGATCGCCAGCGGTGGGCAGCAGACGGCACCTCCGGAGGCGGATGCCGGGCTCCTCGACCTGGTCGCTCGACACCAGCGACGATTGTTGGAAGGTCAAGGCGAGCCTGTACGGTTCGTCATCCAGGGAGCCTCTTCGGCCGTCAACCTGCGTTTTTCGGATGCGATGCAGAATGACGTCGGTCTCCGGCTGGGGCTGGGCTTCGCCTTGATCGGCCTGTTTGCGATCGCGAACGTGGCCCTCCGTCGATGGCGACTGCGGGAAACGCTCGAGCAATCCTGGTTCGCCCTGGGGGTGACCGCGGGAATCGCCTGGTGGCTTTGGTTCACGCCCAGCTTCGTGGGCCTGATGCTGGTGATCCTGTTCACGACGGCCGCCTTCTGGCCGGTCCGCAAGTCGCATCAGGTTTCACGCTAGCCCGACTACTGTTCAATTCGTATCTGGTGATCGCATCCATAAGGTGTCGACTGACAAAGCGTTAAAAATTCTGCCAGGCGTTCGCCGTATTCCCGCAACCATCATTGGGCAACAACGGCCTATGAAATCCGATGGATCGGTTTGGCGGCCAGGGATTTAGGCAAGTGCGGAACGTCATGCAAAGCATGACCTACGGAAGTGCGGAATCCAACTGAACGGTATTAACGCTCGCCCGAATCCATCATCGGCCGCTGGAACGCAGCCCACGATTTCGTCGAGCGCTGCGCGAACCGGATCGAGGCACCCCGAGATTCGCCTGAAATCGAGGCTCGCACGGCACCGGGTTCGTCTGGACGCAATTCGCCCGTTTTGATATTTTGTGCGACCTTGATCGGGGGCAACTCGATCAAGTTCCCTGGATTCCAAGCCACGCGGGACGAACAAGGAGGTAGTCCGGCATGACTGCTCAAAATAAGCAGGAACTTTACGTCCACATCCGCTGGATGATTCGGCGAGACATGCCGGATGTACTCGACATTGAAAATCGCAGCTTTGAATTTCCCTGGTCCGAAGAAGATTTCATTCGCTGCCTCCGGCAACGCAATTGCATCGGCATGGTCGCGGAGTATGAAGAGCAGGTCGTGGGGTTCATGATCTATGAACTGCACAAGACGCGGCTGCACATCTTGAATTTCTCCGTCCATGAAGATTTCCGCCAGCGCGGCGTCGGGCACGCCATGGTGAGCAAGCTGATTAGCAAGCTCTCCCACCAACGACGCAATCGCATTCTGCTGGAAGTACGTGAGACGAACTTGAGCGCTCAACTGTTCTTCCGCCGAGCGGGATTTGCCGCGGTCTCCGTGCTACGGGACTTCTATGACGACACGACGGAAGACGCGTACTTGATGCAATACTGCTACGAGCCCAGCGAAGATGAGATCGCCGCCACCGGCAATCGCATCTCTCGACTGGCGGGCTGATGGACGGGCCAGAACCGCCGCCATCTTTCCGCCGCAGATGTGCGAGCGGTTGTTGAGTGTGATTGCGATGCGCTTTCGCAGATTCGGTGCGGAGGATCAACTGAACGTGAAGCGGTCAGCCTCCGGAACGCTCGAATGATGCGGCAAGAACTCCTGGCATGGGCCTTCGCGGGCACGCTGATTTGCATCCCGCTGGCTTGGCTGTTCGCGATCTACCGCCGTCAACGGTATTCGCCGCCCCAGTTTGGTCTGTGGGTGATGGCCCACCTGGTGGTCCGCATCCTCTGGCGTGCCAGGCTGCCGGAACTTCCCGAGGCGATCGGCGGGTCGGCGGTGGTCGTCTGCAACCACCGCAGTAGTATCGATCCGTTCTTTATCCAGGTGTGTCTGGATCGTCCCATGCACTGGATGGTCGCGCGCGAGTATTGCGAGCACCCGCTGTTTCGCTGGTTTCTCAAGCAGACGGAGGCGATCCCGGTCAACCGGGGCGGCGTCGACACGGCATCGACCAAGCAAGCGATTCGCCTGGCAGAAGCGGGAGGCGTCGTCGGAATGTTCCCCGAAGGACGGATCAACCAGTCCGCCGAGTTCATGCTCCCGGTGCGGCCGGGTGCATTGCTGGTGGCGTTGAAAGCCCGCGCGCCGATCGTTCCCTGCTACATCGACGGAGCCCCGTTCGCCGGAACTCCCTGGAGCCCGTTCTTCATGACGGCCCAAACGTGCGTCACGTTCGGCAAGCCCGTCGATCTGTCGGCATTCTACGACCGGGAACACGACAAGAAGTGGAGCGGCGAAAAGATGCTCGAAATCATGACACAGATCGCGGATCTGGCACATGTACCCGATGCCAACCTCCGCCTGGCCGGCCGGCATTGGAAGCCAACCGAAGACGAGTTGCGGGATTCGGCTGCCAACGGGAACGAATGAAGGAGTCGCCCGCAGTAGCCGGCGATTGGTTCCAGTTCCAGGCCCGCTAGATGCCCCATGTCGCTTGCCAGTCGGCGACCGCCGCCATCAGCCGGACCTCGGTGTCTTTCGGGTTGTCGCCCTCGGCAAATAGCGTCGCCACCGGACGACCGGCCGCGATCCGTTGATGGGCGACGGGGACATCTGCGATCATCGGCCACGGCCCCCCTTCGTTGGCTCGGCAAGCCGCCTCCACGAACGACGCCCCAATCTGGATATCGCGCCCCGCATAGAGAATCGCCTTACCCCGGAAACGGTGGGCGATGCCTGGCAGGCGTGAATACAGGCGACCATCGCGGCAGGCCGCAGCGTGCTCGCCAAGTGCGTCGACGGAATTCCCGAATTCCAGGATCTCGACCGAGCTGGTGTACCGAGGATTCACTTCCACCACCCAAGGACCCTGGTCGTTGACGACGGCATCCACGCCGAATAACCCTTGCAAGTGAAATTGGCGTGCGAGGCAACCTCCGATCCGTGACCAGTCGGCCAGCCGGGAGGGTCCAGGCTGCAGCGGACCGATCGAACCGCAATACCGGAAACCGCTGGCTCCAGCCCAGCGAGCGCCGATCAGTTGCTTCGTCACACCCAGCAGCACGGCCTGCCCGTTGGCTGCCACGTAGACGGCACTCTGCGACTCGCCTTCAACGAAACGCTGCAGATACCAGGCAGCCGCGCCCTCGGGCCGTTGTTTGTGCTGACCATCCGCGGCGTCACGGCGTGGTGGCCACCATGAGATACTGCCGCCTCCCGCCGACCTGCGCGGCTTCCTGATCCACCCCGTTACCTCGCCGACGCCGTCGAGCACCAGGCCGGGATCGGTCGCGTCCGTGAACGGCCGCACGTCCGGGAACCGCAAACCCTCGCGGCGGAGGGCGGCGGCAAGGTGCCATGGATCGCGAATCCGCCTGATCACCTCCGGCCCATTTCCCCACAGCGGACGCTCCGCGGCGATTGCCCCGATCACCTGCGGATGGTTTTCCAAGCCGCCGGCATAGATCCAGGCGGCCTGGGGAAAGTCTCTGGCACAATCGACCAACCCGCCGGGGTAGCAGTCGACTTGCCTTGTCACGCCTGCCAGCCGGCGGAGATCGTGGTCGCCAAATAGGTCCGCGGCGAGCGGCGCGAAACCGGCCCGCACTGCCGACGCCGCGGCGGCTCGAGCCGAAGCGCCCAAAATCAGAAGTGGGTCGGCCATGTGTCGTTCGGCGCGAGTCAGGTAGGTGTTTCCAGCGTGTTGCGAGCGGTCGTCGCGGGTGGTTGCAAACGCCACAAAGTTTGGTAGATTCTCGGGTTACCTTCGGTCCATGTAAACCAGACACGCAACGAAACCTATCACATTACGCGGAGAAACATTCATGTCGATGTACATCGGTGAAGCACTCGCTGGCGACGGCAACGAAATTGCGCATATCGACCTCTTGATCGGCAGCAAAGATGGCCCCGTTGGCGTAGCTTTTGCCAATGCCTTGGCACGACAAAGCGAAGGACATTCCAACTTGCTGGCGGTCATTACGCCCAATCTGGCCGTGAAACCGGCAACGGTGATGGTCACCAAAGTCACGATCAAAGGGGCAAAGCAAGCCGTTCAAATGTTTGGGCCGGCGCAAGCGGCCGTTGCCAAGGCGGTTGCCGATTCGGTTGCCGAAGGCGTTATTCCCAAGGATCAATGCGAAGACCTGGTCATCGTCTGCGGCGTCTTCATCCACTGGGACGCTGAAGACAACAAGAAGATCTACGACTACAACTACGAAGCGACCAAGGCCTCGATCGTCAATGCCATGACGGGTAAGCCGACCGCCGACGAAATGGTCGCCGGCAAAGATCAGGAGCATCCGTTCAAGGGCTTCTGACCACCCCACTGCCAGATACGACGAATACGACCGATCGCCCATCGTCGCACCGACGGTGGGCGATGTCGTTTGTCGGGAATGGTTGCCGCAATTCTTCCGACTGGCGGGGGAGAGGCGTGCAGGCTGCTGTGGGTGGCGGGCTGCTGTGGGAATGTAGGAAGAGAGGAAGAGAGGAATTGGAGACCTTCGGTCGGGCGTTTCGGCGGGGTCGGAGACCCGCGCCGAGCAGGTTCGAAGACCCGCGGCGAGCGTTTTCGGAGATCCGTGCCGAGCAATTTCGGAGACCCGCGGCGAGCGTTTTCGGAGGCGGGCGGCGAGCGATTGTTTGCGTGGGCCGAAGCGACCACCGGAGGAACCGTGAGGATGAGCAAGCCCAAGATTCTGGTACAGATCGACTCGGACGAGCACGCCAGCTTGTTTGATGCCGTCGTCGGCATCGATAGCGGCGTCGACCATCTGATCCCGTATGCGTCGGTCCAGGTTGCCCAAGTGCAAAACCTGGTTCATGGTGCAATGTTTACGCGTGGGCCGGCCGACCTGCGCAATACGGCCATCTTCGTTGGCGGGTCGAATGTCGCGACCGGCGAGCGGTTGCTGGAGGCCGTCTCGTCGTGTTTCTTTGGTCCCATGCGCGTCTCGGTGATGCTCGACGCCAACGGCGCGAATACCACGGCAGCGGCAGCTGTCCTGGCCGCCGCCCGGCATCTCGACCTCGCCGCGACCGAAGCACTCGTCCTGGCCGCCACCGGCCCTGTGGGACAACGGGCCGCTCGCCTGCTGGCGGGTTGCGGCGCACGTGTCCGCGTGGCATCGCGCAGTCTGCCGAAGGCCGAAGCCGTCTGCCAACGTCTGAGCGAACAGGTTGATAACGCGCAGGTCACTCCCTGCGCAAGCGACTCGCCAGAGTCGACCGCGGCTGCCCTGCAGGATGTGCAGCTGGTGATCGCGGCTGGCGCCGCGGGAATCGAGTTGCTGTCGCCGGATATGTTGCGGGACGCCAGTGCCCTGCGGGTCGCCATCGATCTGAACGCCGTCCCCCCGCTCGGCATTGGAGGTGCGGATGTGATGGATACCGCCAAGGAACGCAACGGCGTGCTCCACTATGGCGCGATCGGCGTGGGTGGCACGAAGATGAAGATCCACAAGGCGGCCGTCCGCAAACTGTTCACGGCCAACGATCTGGTGCTCGACGCGGAAGAAGTGTTCCAGGTCGGCCGCGAGTTGGAGCAGGCCTGACGCCCGCGGCCAATGGGCGCCGAGACGTACGACCCGCCCGCAACAACTTCCCGGACGTCCCGACCACTGCATCTGCCGACGGCACTCCTGCCTCGTTCCCTACAGTGGGCCGATTGTCAACAGGACCCAGAGGGTCGCCAGCAGCAACGTCACGCAGATCCCCACCAGCACGAGATTCTTGAACAGTCGGCGCTGGGCCCTGGCCTCTATCCAGGCACGTCGTTCAGCTTCCGGATCAGCGACGGACGCAGCGCCTGGCCCGTCGCCCCTGGGCGGTGCCGCCGAACTGTCCGTCGCCTGCGGAAATCGGCTGGAAGTCGACGGCGCCAGAGCGGTCGCGTTGACCGCCGCCGCGTGAGGGTCCGCCGGCTGAACCGTCGCCGGCTGAGAAGTCGCCGGCTGAAAAGTCGCCGGAGCAGGGGACGAAACCACACCGTTCGCGGCGGCCGCCGGGGCAACTCGGCTTGGTGCCTGAGTTGGATCGACGTTCGACTGTGGCCGCCCTGCTTGTCGACCAGGCGTCGCCGATTCGCTGGACTCCGATGCGCCTGGCGGCGCGGAAGGCGGCGGCTTGCTTTGGGGTGGGTTGCCTGGGGGCGAAGGGGACGGTGGAGATTGCCGTGAAGTCGGTGGAGCATCCGCTGGTCCGGCGGGCGCAGGCTGGTTGGTGGTTGCGGAACTCCCGGAAGTCTCGGTCGTCGGACCGCTCACGGAGGACGGTGGCTGGGTCGATGACGAGGGGGGCGCGATCACAGGCGCCGCCCCGCTCGGCAAGACCGGGTTGGACGGCTTGGTCCCAGCGGGCGCTGCCGGAGTTGTGGGAGGTTCCAGTGCCGCGGTGGGAAACGTCCGTGCGGCCGATGATGTCTTTCCTGGGGAGGACCGTTTGCGGCGCCGCTTGGTACGGATCGTTGGGATCTCATGTTTGGTTTCCGGCGGCGACGGCGGGGGCTCGTACCCGGGGGGAAAGAAGGGCGAGCCTCCCGTTGGGGGCGGACCAGGGGCCACCGGCATCTCCGGCGCGGCGGGTGGCGCGGCAACCGCGGACGGAGGTGGTGCGGCCGGCGGAGCCGCGGGAATGGCAACCAGGCCGCGACATAAGGGACAGGCAACCTGCTGGCCGCAGGACTCTGGACCGACCTGAAAGATTCCCTGGCAATGTGGGCAGTTGAACTGCATCGGGGTCATGGAAGGGACCATGCGAAAAAGAACGGGCAACCCTTCTATCCTAGGTCAGTCGAAATCCTTAGGAAAGCGAGTTTGTCGCGCGATTGCCGGCGCTTCGCCGGAGCGCTGCGCGACGTACCGTGCCCCCGGGATCGCATGTTGCTATCGACCAAACCCGAAGAAGAAGCTGAATACCTGCGTCTGGTCGGTTTCCGCTTTGGCCACCGGGAAGGCGAAGTCGAGTGCCAACGGGGCGGGTCCCAAGGCGGGGACGGAAATTCGCAGGCCGGCCCCTGGGGACACACGAAAGTTCTCGGTATTGATTTCGATGTTTTCCTCCACCGTTCCGTAGTCGCAGAAGACGACGCCTTTCATCATGTCATCTGCGGTGAGCGGAAAGATATATTCAACCGAACCCAGGAAACGAAAGTCGCCGCCAATCGTAACACCCGAAGGGTCAACCGGTGACGCGCCGCGGAAGTCGAATCCACGCATGGTCGAGAAGCCACCGGCAAAGTATCGCTCGAAGATCGGCGTTTGCGAGCCGGAAAAACCACCTTTGAAGGCGAAGCCTAACGTGTGCCGCCCGGACCCGTCGGGCCGCTCACGCACGAGAAAATACTGGCGGTAGTCAAATTCGCCACGCGGGTAGTCAAACGTCCCGAATGTCTGCTCGTAACTCACCTCGAAGAGATGGCCTTCGGTCGGCGCGAACGGCGTATCCCGTGTGTCATGGGTCAGCGTGACGCGCCCGCTATACAGTCCGTTGTCACCCTCGACCTCGTCGAGTTCCGGAACACCGGGAACCCGCAGGTCGTGGATGTTCACGTTTTCCGCCCGCACCGATCCGGCCAGCGAGAGGTCATGGGTGAGCCGGTAGCCAAGTCCGACGCGTCCCCCCAACCGCTGCTCGTCCCAGTCGAAGTAGCGCCGATCGAAGAAGAACCCACTCAAGTTGAGGCTGAAGGGATCGGCGAAGCCGGGCAAATAGATGTACGGATGCGTGAAGCTTGCCAGGTACCGTTGAACCTGTGTCCCGGGCATCGCTTCCAAGCGAAAGTTCTGGCCGCCGCCGCGGAAGGCGCCCCCCTGCACGATGTCGGCCCAACTCTTGGGGAGACGCAGGAAGTCGAAATTGCGTTCCTCGATGACGACCTGGCCGGTCACGCCGAGGTCCGAGTTGACGCCCATCCCGAACATGAAGCGTCCGGTGCGGGCCTCGTCGACATACACATCAAAATCCAGTTCGGGCAGATTGGTTGGGTCGACCCCCAACACCTGCCCATCAGGCCCGACCGGTGCCGGCGCCGGAGCACCGAATAGCTCGCCACTGTAACCTCCGTTCGGGACCTGCTGGGGTGGCGGTAAGGGGGAAGTCGGATAGGCATTCTGTCCACGGGTGACGGGTTGCCCGGACGGTTGCAGCGGCAGCCGCCAGTGGTCCTGGCCACTGGGGTCCATCGAATTCCCCAGCGTACCTTGCGGCGTGTTCTGTCCACGCACGACCCGGTCCTGTGGAGGCGTCGTCACCGGCCGGCTGGTCGAGTAGGTCAGGTTGCCGGCTGCCGACGCGGGCGATCCGGACATCGCGTTGGTCGGCAATGCTGCGTTCAGCGTCGGGCTGCCGGGCACCATCGCCTGGCTGCTCGCAAAGGCGGCCGGATTCGCGCCGCCAAATGGATTGGTGTTCCAACCCGCACATCCGCTGATCGCCACCGCAGACGCGACCGTTAGCAAACTGGCGATGATCGTTGGGAACCTACTCAAGGTAGTCACTCACTTTGTTGAGGCTGAACAGTTGGCTCACGGGGACAGCCGGTTAACGGCGGCTGCGGGGCGTGACATACACGTTCACAACGGCAGGCACACCATCAGCGTCGGGACTCTGCCCACGAATTCCTGAGTAACGCGGCTTCTCGGCAACGAACTCGTCAACGTCTTCCAGATTCGGCGGTTGAATCACAATGCGCGGCGACTTCCCGCTGGCGGGATCCGTTTCGAACAACTGCGAGGCCTTCAATCGACGTTCGCTCGCCCGCACTTCCCTCACGTCCACAATGTCGCCGGGACGAATCGAAATTCGATCCAGGACCACGCTCTCTCGCGTGTGGGGATACTCGCCCGAGACGTGGACGTTAATCTTGCCGACCCGAAATTGTTGACCCTCCGTAATGTTGTAGATCAAGTCGAGCTGATTCCCCTCGTCCAAGAAACGGGGGTCGGCCTTGATGTCCGCGAAGACATGCCCCAGGCCGCCATAGATGTCCGTCAGGGTCGATTGGTCTCGCTGCATCTTGCCCGCGTCAAAGAATTCGCCCGAGGCCAGGCGCAACTGCGACAGCAGCGTTTCCGAATCGAAGCGTGTATTCCCGATCACGGAGACGTTACGGATCTGGTAGCGGGGCCCTTCATCAATGACGAATTTCAACTTCAACCATTGCTGCGTCTCGTCGAAGTTGAGTTCACGGGCAATCCGAGCTCGGAAGAATCCCAGGTTGCGGTAGTAAGCCGTCAGGGTACCGACATCCTGGTCGATCTTGTCGCGGTCGACCTTTCCTCGAAAGAGGGCCAGGTAAGGAATGAAGTCCGGCTTCGATTGAATTTGTGTTTTCAGCCGCGAGTCGGACGCGATCGTGTTACCGACGAATTCAACGTCCACGATTCGCTGCATCGGGCCCTCGCTGATCGAGAACACGGCGCCCTGGTCCGAACGGTCTTCCCCTTCGCGAATCGTCACGCGGGCCTGCGGAAACCCTTTGCGGTGATAGAGCTCTTCTGTCTTCCTTCGCGCCTCCTGGATCGAGAACGTGTGCAACGCATCACCCACGGTGAGGCCACTCTCTTTGAGCAACGCCTTGTCGCTCAATCCCCGGTTGCCATGAAACTTGATGTACCGCAACGTGGGGCGTTCAAAGACCTGGAAGGTGACGAGCAGCCCGCCGTCGACGTTCTGCGTGAGCACGTTCGTATCCGCAAACAGGCCCGATTTCTGCAGCCGGCGCTTGTCCGCCTGCACGATCTCCGGGTCGAACAGCCGATCGGCACGCGTCCGCAAGTAAGACATGATCGTGTCTTCCTTGACGTTGCGGTTGCCCACGATGCGGACGTCCACAATCGGCTTGCCCCGGTCCCCCGGAAACAGCATGGAACGGTTGCCGGCACTGGCACCGGAGACGTCCAATCCGGCAGACCCGGGCGGCCCATAGGCCGGCGGCCGCATGGTCTGGGGCTGGTACCCGGCCGTCGGCGAGCCGATGCCCAGGCTGACGGGCGGTTCGTCGCCAGGATCCGGATAACCCGAATTGGGAAACCCGGCGGATGGCGTTGCTCCGACACCATTCGGCGGCGGACTCTCAGCAGGGTTGTATTGGGCATCGGCCGATCGCGAGGAAACACTCGCGGCAAGCGTCGAAGCCAACAAGATGAGCAGGGACTGGCAGACGCCAGCTCTACCGAATTCTAGCTGAGGCATAAGTTGTTTCCGGCTGACGGTCGGATTGCAAGAAATGATCGATACGCCACGTCTGGCAAGGGAATGGCAATCCCGGTAGTGATCTCGGCGACTGCGAGACCGTGATAAGGTCGCGTAGAAATACAGAATGTCCGACGACGCGGCAACCCGGATTCAACGACCCTTGTTAAGCCAGGAAATCCAGCGGGTTTGCGGGAGACATGACGCGAAAGCGACCTGCCGTCGATCCATCTTGCTCGACGCCACCCGATGGCGGCGCGGCAAGGAAATGGGGAAGCAAGGAATGTCATGCTGAGCATGACCTACGGAAGTGCGGAATGCGATCAACAATGCGGTCGCGCACCGGGCACGCTCCGGGTCAGAATTCGCCGTTTGGCGGCGAGTCGTTAAAGTCGTCGAATACTTGCAGGCGGTCCGGTGCCTTATCCTCGAACCGCGTGTATTCCTTCCGCCAAATCAGGGGAACATCGCCGACCGGCCCGTTTCGCTGCTTGGAGATGATAATCTCCGCCTGGCCGGCAAACTGTTCTTGCTCGTCGCCCCGTCGGTAGTATTCTTCGCGATGAACAAACATCACGACATCCGCATCCTGCTCGATCGCTCCCGACTCACGCAGATGGCTCAGCTTCGGCCGGTGGTCTTTACTGTCTTCCGCCTGCCGATTGAGTTGGGCCAGGCAAAGCAGGGGAACCTGGAGTTCACGTGCCAGGCCCTTCAGGCGGCGGGCGATTCTGGCAACCTGCTCCTGCCGCGGGTCGCGCGGATTGTCCGGTTCGATCAGTTGCAGGTAATCGATCACGATCATTCCCAAGCGACCCTCGCGGCGCAGAATGCGCCGGGCCGCCGCGGCGATCTCGCTCACCATCCGCGAAGGCGAATCGTCAACGAACAGGGGAGCGCGGCTGACCACGCTCGCTTTCTCGATCAGGCGAGCACGATCCTCGTTGGAAATCGTTCCGTTTCGCAGTCGATGGCCGTTGACGCGGGCCACCGAACAGAGGAGCCGGTCGGCCAATTCGATCGCCGACATTTCCAGGCTGACGAACAGGACGGGCGCATTCTCGTTCATGGCGACGTGTTCGGCGATATTCATCGCGAAGGCCGTTTTCCCCATACTGGGGCGGGCCGCCAGAATGATCAATTCCGAGTTATGGAAGCCGCCCATCATGGCATCCATCTCTGCAAACCCGGTTTCCACGCCGCCGCTGGCATGCTCTCCCTTCATCCGGGCTTCCATCCGGTCCATGGCCTCATGGAGGACGTCGCTGATGGGACTGATGGCGGATGTCCCGCGCCCGTCCAGAATGCCGAAGATCTTCTGCTCGGCCTGACTCAAGAGATGTTTTGATTCGCTCGATTCATCATAGGCATCACGAAGAATCTCCGTGCTGGCATCGATCAGCGCCCGGTAGGTCGACTTCTCGCGAACAATCTCCGCGTAGTACACCGCGTGGGCGTAATTCGGCACGGCCTGAAACGTCTTGGCCAGAAATGCGGTGCCGCCGATGCGTTCGAAGTCACCCGCACTCTTGAGCCGCTCGACCAGCAACGTCAAGTCAAGCTTTTGACCGGCATCGTGCATGCCCATCATGTGCTCGTACAACTTGCGATTTGCGTCGTCATAAAAATCGTCGACGCGCAAGATCATGGTGACGTCGTCGCAGACGTCCGGGTTGAGCATGATGCTGCCCAGCACGCCGGTCTCCGCCTCCAAGTTGAACGGCGGCTGGCGATCGAGGATCTCTGATGTGACCGGGCTTTTCGGTGGGGGCGTGTCTCTCTTGGGGCGTCGTTGCGCGGTAGACATCTGAGGCCACCTCCTTGTCGGCGAAAGAAACGCAATCGTCGGGCGTATGCCACGATCGGGACGCCAGCCCGTCAAACGAGGCCGCACGCCGGTAAGAGACGCGACGACGTACGTGCTGCTCGTACCAACGGTCCCGTCAACCAAGTAATCCGTCAGGCAAGTCAACTGCGGCCGGAACGTATGCAACCACCAAGGGTGCCGCCCCGTCCGGTGCGAGACCGTATTGTGACAGACGTTGGCGGAAACGTCGATCAGACGCACGGGAATGCGGATCAGCCCCGAGCGGCAGGGGGAAGTCGTGGTTTGCTCCTGTCCCCCCCGGGCAGGTCCTGTTCCCCAGCACCCCGTGAGTCCCAGCAACCCGTGGGTCCCAGCAACCCGTGAGTCCCGGCGTCGGACCGGTTCTGCCGCTTAACCGTCCGCGTCAGAAGCGGCCGGAACGACCCACACCTTGAGATCGGCCTCGATCTCTTGGTGGAGGTGGATCTTGACGGTATACAGGCCCAATTCCTTCAGCGGGCCCTCCAGGCGCACCTGGTCGGCCGTGATGGTGAATTCGGCCTGCTTGAGCGCACCGACGATTTCCGGGGCGCCGACACTGCCGTAAAGATGGCCTTCGTCATTGGCCTTTGCCTCGATCGTGATGCTCTGCTTGGCCAATGCGTCGGCCAGGCTCTGCAGGTCCGCCAACCGGCTTTTTTCGATTTCCAGCAACTTGGCTTTGTGCTTCTGCACCATCCGCTTGTGATGGTCGGACGCCAGCGTCGCCAGACCTTCCGGAATCAGATAATTGTGCGCATAGCCCGGCTTCACCTCGACCACATCACCTTGTTTGCCGAGGTGGTCGACCGACTGGACGAGGAGGAGTTCGATTCCGCCATTTGGCCCCTTGGGGAGTCGCTTGAATCGCTGATTTCGTTTGCGGGGGGCTTTGGTTGTCATGGTCGACTCTCAACTTCAAAAACAGTTGTACGATGAAAACAAAGTTAGAACGGTACGTCGTCGTCCGGTGCGGTCGCGGACGGCGCCTCGACCGAAGCTGGTTGACTCGTTTGGTTGCCCTGGCTGCCGCTCGATCCGCGGTTCTCGCCATTGCCGCGGCCGCCGAGCATCTGCATCCGTTCGCCGACAACCCGCAGCTTTGAGCGTTTCTGCCCTTCTTTCTCCCACGTGTCGAGCTTCAAACGTCCTTCGATCAGGACGGACGACCCTTTGCCCAGGTATTCGCCCGCAATCTCCGCCGTGCGGCCCCAGAGCGTAACGTCAACGAAGGTCGTCTCTTCAATCCATTCGCCAGCCTGATTCTTGCGCCGATCGTTGACGGCCAGGCCGATTTCGGTCACGGCCAGGCTGGTTTGCGTGTACTTGAGTTCGATGTCACGGGTAATGTTGCCGACCAGGATTACGCGGTTGTAGCTCGCCATGCCGTAGACCTCCAGATGGTTAACAAGGTGAACAGATGTTCCCTATGGCCTAGCTTAACGAATCACCTGGACGGGCACAACGCAACGGCTACTCGTTGCTGCCGGCGGCAACACTCTCCGAGCCGGCACCTTCGGACGCTGCCGCGGCCGGCGCGTCTTCTTCGGCCGCCGCTTCTTCGGCCAGTTCCTCAGCCGTTTTTTCACCTCGCGCGTGGGCTACCAGAATATCGACGAGCCGCGGGTCGATTTTGGTCGCCATGTGCCGCATGACATAGTCGTTCAGTTGGCAGGCCCGATTGAAGCCAGCAAGCTCGCCACTATCCATCCGAAAGTAGGTCAGCCAGTAGGTTCCCTTGCGGTGACCATTGATCGGATAGGCCAGTTTTTGTTCGTTCCAGAGGCGGTTCGCCAGCACCTCACCCGAGAACTTTTCGACCATCTCGGGAATGGTGCCGGATACCCCCTGCGGATCCCGCGCATAACGGTTCGGATCGAGGATAAACAGGCATTCGTAAACGTTACTTGCCAAGACAAATCTCCCTTGTGTTTTGAAACTCAATGTCACGCCACGCAGAACGGGTCGTGCTGCAGGCAGTCGTTTTCGGCTGGCGGTCGACGCCGGCACAACCCATCGTTCAACACGGCCTCTCGTCGGGCCGGCCTCTTTCCTGTGCTCCTGTCACTGCAGGCAACGGTCACTCGCGGGCAACGGGCACTTGCAGGCAACGGTCACTTGCGGGCAACGGGCACTTGCAAGCAACCGGCAACTCCTTCAGGAACCGTTGTACCGATTCATGCAGGCTTCAATGCCCGCCTTCGACCAGGTCTCCACGGCATCGGCCGCCACCTGGATGGCTGTCTCAATTGTCGCTAATTCATTCGGCCGAAACTTGCTCAGCACAAAGTCGGCCGCATCCCAATTCTCAGGCGGAGCATCAATACCCACGCGCAACCGCGGAATCTCCTGAGTCCCCAATCGTTGAATCACATCATGCAGCCCTTTCTGGCCGCCGGCCGATCCCTTGGCTCGAAACCGCAGCCTGCCCAACGGCAAGCTCATGTCGTCACAAACGACGAGGATCCCCTCATTCTCAATTTTGTAAAAGTCGCGTGCCGGCAACACACTGCCACCACTGCGATTCATGAAGGTCAACGGCCGCAACAACAACAGCCGTTCGCCGCCAACCTGGACCTCCCAATAATCCGCGTTGAACTTCGACCGCGGGCCGAGCGCGTGAAAGCGATCGGCGAGCGTTTCCAGCACGCGGAACCCAACGTTATGCCGTGTCTCTTCGTACTTTCGACCTGGATTGCCGAGCCCAACCACCAACTTCATGCCTGTGCCCTTTGCTGTGCTGACACAGCCCAATCCACGCCGAATGCCGCCGGCTTAGGACTCGCCGCCTTCCTCCTCGTCTTCCGCCTTCCTTCCAATCACCTCGGGCTCGACCGAAGCCGCACCCTCTTCTTCGTCCGTCACTTCAACCGGCTCGGTGCACTGAACGATCACTTGATCCGCCGGGCTCACCAGCGTGGCGCTGGCCGGAATCTCCACTTCGCCCGCCGTAATCGACTCGTTGAGATTCAATTCGTTCACGCTGACCGACAGGCCGTCCGGAATCTCACCGGCGGGGCACTGAATCTCGATCTCGTGCACCAGGTGTTCGACGACCCCACCCTGCTTGAGCCCCGGCGCGTCGCCCCGCAGTTCGACGACCAGCGTCACGTCGACCGCTTCATCCGCGGAAACCCGCGTCAAGTCGACGTGGAGGACTTCCGAACCGAAAGGATCCCACTGCACTTCGTTAATGAGCACGCTGTCTTTGACCGCACCTGTGATGTCAATCACCTTGGTGCCCTGTCGAATGGCCGATTCCACTTCAATCGCGGGGATCGCCAGATTCACGTTGTCTTGACCGTGGCCGTAGAGGACCGCGGGAATTTGCCCCGCATTCCGCAACCGGCGCGTATTGCTGGTGCCGAGGGCTTCTCGCTTCGAGACGTTTAAGACGTCCGCCATGGTGGCGTTCCTTGTCGCTATTTCCTGGTGATAGAAACCCCAGATTCTCGCAGAATGAGCCCCGATTTCAAGTCCAAGTGGTCTCACCTGGGCCGAATTTTCGGCCGGCTGGCTGAACGCTTCTCCCGTGGCCCGGGGGCGGCACTTCCCCAGGGGCCGCAAAAACGGGACGATCGGCGGCGCACGGGGCCGGCGGCGCACGGGGCCACCCCCGGGCCACCCCCGGGCCGCTCGCCGACGCCTGCTGCCGCGGGTCGCCCGCCGCCATCCCTTGCCCTTCGCGGTGGAGAGGGCTAATCTTGTGGACAAGTCGCCGATTTCCCCTTGAATAAAGATGCAGCATGGCAAGAGCGCGGGCAAAAGCAATCGAGTACGTCGAGCCGATTGGGGCTCGTGTGCTAGTTCGGAAGGACGAGCCCAAGCGGGAAACCAAGGGCGGCATCGCCCTCCCGGACCAAGCCGAAATCCCGACCATCACGGGCCGCATCGTGACCATCTCCGCCCAGGTCGAAAACGACGAGGATGTGCCGCTCCGCCAATACGACAAGATCCTGTTCCACCCCAAGGATGCGATCCCGGTCGACTTCGACCCCGATAACCAACTGTTTGTCGTCCCCGTCGAGGATGTCGTGGCCGTCTTCCGCCGCGAGGCATTGCCGGACAAGACCAGTCTGGATGACGAAGACTAGCGAGGCCGGGCCGCGGACCAATAGCGAGCTGACGCTCGCGGCGCGTTCGTCCGCTCCCGTTGGTCGCGCTCAAACGTGACTCATTTGTAAAGCAACATCTGATGCAAGCCTTCTAGCCCGGGGAAGGTTGGAACCGCCGTCTGGCGACGCCAATTACGGAATGCATGGGGACGTCCAACCAATTCGTGCCAGGTTGAATGAACGACGCCGGCTCATCGTAGATCGGTCCGACGATCCGCCACGCATGTTGGCCCGGCAAAATTCCTGGAGTCGCAGGTCACCGGTTATTCGGCATCCGCACCGAACAGTTCGCTGATCGATTGATCGTGGTGGATCCGCTTGATCGCCTCCGCCAACAGGGGCGCCACGCTCAACGTCTTCAGTTTGCCCGCCAACTGGCTGACATCCAGGGGGATGCTGTCGGTCACCACCAGGCTGGAAATGGGCGACTCATTGAGATTCTGGATCGCGTTGCCGCACAGGACCGCATGGCTGGCGGCGACATGAATCTCTCGGGCGCCCGCCTCGTGGACCAGCCGAGCAGCCCCGCAGATCGAGCCCGCCGTGCTGATCATGTCATCGAACATCAGGGCGACGCGCCCTTCGATCGGCCCGCCGATGATGTTCTCCTGCTTGGTCTGGAGGGCACTGGTCCGCCGCTTGTCGATAATCGCCAACTTGCCGCCCAGCCGCTTGACATGCCCGCTGGCCCGCTTGATGCTTCCTTCGTCCGGGCTAACGACAACAATGTCGTCTTCCGTCAGACCCATCTCCAAGAAGTACTCGTTCAAAACCGGCGCAGCATAGAGATGGTCGACCGGGACGTCGAAGAATCCCTGGATTTGCGCGGCATGCAGGTCCATCGTCAAGACACGGTCCGCCCCGGCCCGGGTGATCAGGTTGGCCACCAGCTTCGCCGTGATCGGGGTCCGGCCCTCGTCTTTCCGGTCTTGCCGTGCATAGCCGTAGTAAGGGATGACGGCCGTGATGCGCGCCGCGCTGGCCCGTTTACAGCAATCCATCATGACCAGCAGTTCCAGCAGGTTGTCATTGACGGGCGGGCACGTCGGCTGGACCAGGAACACATCGCGCCCGCGAACGTCCTCTTCGACTTTGCAGAAATTCTCACCGTCAGGAAACTTCCCCAATGAGATCATTCCCCGCTGCAGATGCAAGAATCCGCAAATGTCGTCGGTCAACTGGGGATTCGCCTGGCCACTGAAGATCTTCAATTCACGCATCGATAGCCCATCTTTCGCATTTCCTCGGAGACGGCCGCCAATTCCTCCAGCGTGTTAATGCTTAGCCCTTCACACGGTTTGAGGACGGCCAGTGCCTGAACCTCACGCCCCTCACGTTTGAGGATACCGGGGCAATCGGTCAGGTAGTATTCCTGTTGCTGGTTCCGGTTGTTGAGCTGTTCAAGGGATTCGAGCAGGGCACCGCAGTCGAACACATAGGTGCTCATGTTGACTTCGGTGATTTCCTTCTGCTCGTCGGTGGCGTCCTTTTCCTCGACAATCCCCAGAAACCGGCCCCCGCCGTCGCGGACGATGCGACCCAAACCGACCGGACGGTCTCGGTCCAAGGTTCCCAGGATGGCCGCCGGCCGGTCGCGTTCATACGCCGCCAGCAACGTCGCCAGGGAGTCACTCTGGGCCAGCGGGGAATCGCCGGCCAAGACCATCACCGGCCCGACATGCGTCTGCAAACGATCCTGGCACATCATCACGGCGTGCCCGGTCCCCAACTGCTCAGTCTGCTCGACGAACTCGACTTCGGGCCGATGACCCAACGCCGCTCGGACAAGTTCCGACCGGTACCCGACCACGACCATCGAACGGGAGACGCCCGCTTGCTGCAGAGCGTCCAGGACAAATTCGATCATCGGCCGGCCGCAGACGGGATGCAGGACCTTTGGCAACTCGGAATTCATCCGCGTACCTTTGCCGGCCGCCAAGACGATCGCCACGGCAGAGTTCATGATAGGGATCTCGTTTGCTCAGCCAAATTGCCGTCCCGACCGATCATTTCCACGCGCCGACCCGGTCGCGGTCGGCCCTTCAGATCTTGTCATGATCGGCCGAGCGTCGCCAGGGGAGGTGGGGGGTGTCGCCGCGGAACGTCGTGAGTCTAAACCGGCGCTGGTCGTCCGAACACGGGGTCCCGTCGCCCGAGATCAACTCGACTGGGCAAATTCTTCTGTCGGGAACGGCACCGAGAGGGACGCCGACCGCGTCCCCAATGGGCCGCTGCTGGCTCCAACCGGCTGCTGTCTCCCACCGGCTGCTGGCCACCCGCGAATGAGGCGGAAAGAAAGTTACCCGACCAGGACTCGAACCTGGACTGAGGGAATCAAAATCCCTAGTGCTACCATTACACCATCGGGCATCCATTCCGTATTTTACGACCGCAGGTGCAAATCGAAAACCGGTCTTATCTTGCGTAGCTTACGTTTTCTCGCCCCGATTCACAACCGCGAATGAAAGCTGCTCCAGTTCAATCGCCAAGTCGACCTCGACGTGCTTGACGGTGGGGGGCAGTGAGATGGTGACGGGGGCAAAATTCAGAATTCCTTCGACTCCCGCATTGACAAGCAACGTGGCCACGCCCTGTGCTTCGGGCGAAGGGACGGCAATGATGGCGAGGCGAATTTGCCGTTCGTCAAT
This sequence comes from bacterium, assembly GCA_030430075.1. Taxonomy (GTDB): domain Bacteria; phylum Planctomycetota; class Planctomycetia; order Pirellulales; family Pirellulaceae; genus ARS98. The sequence continues at coordinate 151,814 of JAUIGN010000006.1, read as the reverse complement.
CACCTCGGCCAACTGGTCCAAATGGAAAACCGGAATCTGTTCAATCTCTGTCCCAACGATCGATGCGTCGATATCAAAGGCGGCCACGACGCAAAAACCCTGCCGCCCGAACCCTCGGTAACGCAGCAGGGCGCGGCCGAGGTTGCCCAATCCGATCAGGGCGACCGGCCAGGATCGATCGGTCCCTAAGATCTGTTTAATGGCGGCGATGAGCTCCTCACAACGGTAACCGATTCCGGGATAGCCGAATTGGCCAAAATAGGCGAGGTCTTTGCGGACTTGGGCGTCCGTGAAACCCAACACGCGTCCCAGTTGGGTGGAGCTGGTCGTTTGGTGCCCATGTTGCACCAGGTGTTGCAATTCACGCAGATAGAGGCTCAGCCGGCTGACGACCGCCTTGGGGACCGGACCAGGAGTTGCCAACGGCGATTTTGGCCGATCTTCGTCCATGGCAAAGCCAAGCTGGGGAGAGGGGCGACCTGCAGACAACGGGCGACTTAGAAGCGTTACGCCTCGCGACCCACCCTCCACTGTAGGACATGGGGCCAGTTGCCGACAAGGCAGCTTCACAACCGGTACGAAGCGTAGGGCAGCCCGAATCCGCCCCGAGTGGGCTACGGCGGCCAGCGGCTAGTCACTGCACAGGAAGCAGTTAGCCGCGCATCGGTCGCGGTCCCAGGGCAAGGTGCGAGCAAACGGGGGTTGCTCTACCAGCCAACGCCCGGGCTTCGATCCAACCAGAACCCGCCGGTGGCCGGATGGTACAGCCATCCTCCGGCATTCCCTGGTGTGACGTCGTCTACCGTGGGCCGCGCATGGTCGATGATGCGCACACGTGCCGACCCCGAATAGGGGTTCTGGGGAAAGACTTCCAGGTACGGCTGGCAACGCCCCGCCGCATCGACGACTCCGCCCGCCGTGGTCTTGCCTGCCAACGCATCTTCCAGACTCGGCCCGCCATCAACCAGCGGCCAAGCATGCTGGTGGTCGACGCGATAAGCCTGAAGGAGGGAGCGGACGGTGCTGAGCTGGATTTCGGCCTCGCGCTTCCGATCATCCGGTGCGGAAGAAACGAACTGGGGGGCGACCACCACCGCCAGCACGGCCACGACCAACACCACGATCGCCAGATCGATGAGTGTCAATCCACGGTTTCGCTTGGACATTCGATTGGCCCCCCCTTGGCTGCTGCGCCGTCTCGTTTTTGCTGACTGCTGGTTCCCGGGGATGCCCCAGGCCGCCGTGCCAGATTTCGTTTCCGCTCGACCGTGCTGGTCTGCGACCGTGCTGGTCTGCGGGCGTGCTGGTCTGCGGGCGTGCTGGTCTGCGGGCGTGCTGGCCTGGCGGCGCCCCACGGTTCGGGCGCGCAATCGCTGTCGCGACGTGGAGCGCGCGGCATGGCATCGGCCTGCCTGTACCTACTTCACAAAACCGGGCACGTCAAACAGGGACACCCACTTTCACAATCACGTCAAACAGGGACACCCACTTTCACGATCGCTCGGGTTGTTCGTGAATGTACACCTACTCAGTACAAGTCGTTGTTTCGTAACCGCTTGCGATGAACTCAACCACCCCGATGTGCAGATCGGAGGGGGCACTGGCGTTCGGTTGGCTCGGCGGTCAACCGAACCGGGGCTAACGCCCTACGGCTGATGAAGGACTTGGAATAGCGTCAAATACGTCAAACGGGCACGTCGAACAGGGACACCCACATTCGGAGGTCGAACAGGGACACCCACATTCGGAGAAAAGCGTCAAACAGGGACACCCACTTTTGGGCGGTCTTTTCCGCCGGCCGCTCCGCGGCGGCCTCAGGACGGCTTGGCTGTGAAATGAGCGCCCTGGCAGCGGGGCGGGGTGTCCGCGGTCAGGGACGCGAATTCGTGCCAGACCGACCAACCGGTAGCGACTGACTATTCGCTGCTACGGGCATTTCGCGAAAGGACGCTGCATTTAGCATCGAACCCCCACCTATCTCAGCAAACCACGCCTTCGCATTTTTTCCAGATCAAGCAGTCGGCACATTCTTCCGATTTTTGACGATGTGCCGAGCGGATCTTGGCTACGACAGCCCGTCAACGGGAGACAGGGATGGAATTTCTTCCGACGGATCGGACCAACCCCTTTTGGCGACCTATATTTGCCAAACGCTCGTTCCGCCAAATGAATCCCAAGCTGTGACAACTTTGATTGTCAACAAAGGAGATCGGAAGATGAAAAGTTACGTGGGGGTACCGATCTTAGTGGCCATCGCGCTGCTTGCATCGGTCAATACAGCCTCGGCCGGGTATCTGGGCGCCGCCAGTTATCGGCACTGTGCCGGTACCAGCGCGGGCAGCTTCAGCTGTGCCAAGCAGCAGTGCTACACCGTCATGAAGACGTGCCGCGACGTGGTGTACGAGAAACAGCAGTACACGTGTTACCGGACGGCTTACGAAACGGTCTTTGATACCAAGACCGTCGACTGCGTGAAATACGTACCGGAAACGCATTACCGGGATTGCTCGTACACGGTTTGCAAACCGGTGTATGAGACTCGGTACCGGACGTGCACGTACAATGTCTGCAAGCCGATTTGGGAGACGCGCACCAAGGACATCTGCTACACGGTCTGCCGACCCGTCTGGGAGACGCGGACCAAGGATGTCTGCTACACCGTCTGCCGACCCGTCTGGCAGACGTACACCAAGGACATCTGCTACACGGTCTGCAAGCCGGTTTGGGAGACGCGCACCAAAGACGTCTGCTACACGGTCTGCAAACCCGTCTGGGAGACGTGCACCAAGGACATTTGTTACACGGTCTGCAAGCCGGTCTGGGAAACCAAGACGCGGACGGTTTGCTACACGGTCCGCAAGCCGGTTTACGAGACGTGCTACCGCACGGTATGCCGCACGATCTGCAAGCCGATTCACTACACCAAGCAAGTCCAGGTTTGCTCGGGACGTTGGCATACGGAAGTGATCGAATGCCCGGGGCCGGTGGTGCAGAAGTGCGTTCAGGAGCCCGGTTGCTGGACCTGGGATCCCTGCCTTTGCCGCTGCGTTTACGTGCCCGGCGCATCACGCATGGTCGAAGTGCAGTGCCCGCCGCGCCGCGTATGCAAGAAGACGTGGATCCCGGAAGTGTGCACCAAAACCGTCAACTGCGTTCGCTACGAGCGTGAGACCGTTTCGGAACAGGTGCCTTACACGACCTGCCGCTACATCTGCGAGCCGCGGACGAAGACGTGCACCTATCGGGTCTGCCGGATGGTCCCCGAGCAATGTGTCAAGACGGTCACGTATCGCAAGTGCCACATGGTCCGCGAGAACGTCGTCAAGACGTGCACCTACAAGGTCTGCCGGATGGTCCCGGAACAGTGCGTCAAGACGGTCACCTACAAGAAGTGCCACATGGTGCCGGAGAAGGTCACCAAGACGTGCACTTACAAGGTCTGCCGGATGGTCCCCGAGCAAGTCACCAAGACCTGCACCTACCGGGTCTGCCGGATGACGACAGAATGCGTGACCAAGCAGATCCCGTACACGGTCTGCCACTACGACAAGCAAGTGGTGACTCGGCAGGTGCCCTACACCGTCTGCAAGCCGGTCCACTACCAGAAGACGATTCAGGTCCCTCGATGTGTTGCAACGCAGGTGCCGTACACGGTGACGCGATGCGTCCCGCGTACGGTCTGCAAGCAGGTCCCGGTAACGGTCTGTTGCCCGGTCCCCACCTGTGGCGGCAAGTCACATCGGGGCTGTAAGGGTTGCGGCTGATCGCCCGGTTTCCGCCGCGGCGGGATTTCGATCTCCGACCGAATTCGTTTGGCATTGAACGACGGCGACCCAACCCTGGTTGGGTCGCCGTTTTTTCGTGCCCACATCTCGTCCGTCCGCCCGTACCGACGCACACGGCAGAGCGCCGATCGATGGGGCGGATTCACTTGGCCAGACGTTCGGCGACTTCCCGATCTGCCGGGCTCAAACGCGACAAAGGCAAAGTGACCTGCTTGCCGTCCTTGCGTTCCAACGTCAACGCGTCCCCGTCCAGGCCTACGAATTTTGCCTCGACGGTAAATTTCCCGGTGGCGTCCGTCCAGGTCCTCAATGCATTCCCACCGCCTGAAGGCTCGAAGGGATTCTCTCCGGCTGTTGTTGTTTCGGCCGGCGGTTCGTCGACGAGTACTTTCCAGCGATTCCAGGCCGCCTGGGACATCACGCGGAGCGGTCGATTGCTGCTGTCGATGTGCTGCCGGATCAGCAGGGCAATGTCCTTGTCGTCGGGGTGCGGCTTCATGATCTTGAGCTTGACCATTTGGTTCGTAATGACGCGAGTCTGGTCCGAGTTCAGGTTCGCAATGATCTGACGTTTCACATCGGCCGCCAATCCCTGTTGGCCCGCCTTCTTACGGTCCTGCTGCTTCTGCTTGAGATCGGCGATCATCTCTTTGCGCTGCTTCTCATGGTTCGCCAGTTCTTCGTCGGACATCCGCGTATACCGAATCATCACGGGGACCGTGACGGTCACGCTACCGTCCTGGACGACCAGCTTCTGCGAAAAATCCAGTGACTCCGAGACCCCCAACTGGCGGTTAAACGTCCAGGTTCCGGAACCGGAAATCTCGAAGCTGGTCTCCTCCGCCCCGGTGCCGGGCATCGTCAAGCGGTACGTCTTTCTGGCGACCACCTGCTTCGCATCGGCACGTTCGATGGCGAACGTGGTCGATTCGGACGCCGCTGTCCGCGACTCTTGCTCCCCAGGCGGGCCGGGACGACGAAAAGGCGGGCGGGACCGTCGTCCGCCACCTTCGGTGATCGAAACCCCGTTATGCACCTCCCACCGCGACTCATCGCGGTCCGGCAACGGCTCGAAAAACAGGATCGAGAGGTTGCCCAGCAGGTAGGGCAGCTGCGAGTTGCCCTGAAGTGATTGAACTTCGCCTTGGGGTGTGACGACCAGTTCATTGCTGACCTGGGAGAGTCCGGCAAAGGGATTCGAGAAGATGCTCGGGCCACCTCGCCGCGGCGGGCCGCCGCGGCCGCGCGGAGGACCTCCGCGAGGACCGCGGGGAACACGACGTCCGGATGACGTCCCCCCGTGCGTTCGTCGCGTCTTGGTCAAACCACCAAAGTAGCCGAGGCGAATCTTGTCTCCGGCGACGTCCTTGACCTTGAAAGTGACGACTCCCTTCAGTTCTTCGGTCGCATCATCTCGATCGGCGGAAATCTCCACTCGATAAGCGAACGCCTGCTCAGGCTGGAGAGCGTACCGCAGGTCTTCCGCGTGCGCCGCCCGAATACCGGCAACGCCCAGCCAGCCGCAAACTACAAAAAGACAAGACGAGACGCCGACGAAACGTTGCGTGAAGTCAGGCATGGTTCCAAAATCCCGAGAGAGTTGCTGGGAAGCGGCTCGCGGCCAAGCGGCTCGGCACGCGGTGGCCAAGCGCAATACGACCCGTGCTGCATTCCCGAATATAACCAATCGCCATCAGCCGCGTGAATGTTTCGCGAGCGGACAATCCGGCAATCCGGCAGCAGACTGCTTGCCGAATTGCGACCGCCGTCCGTGGAACTTTCTTGCGTGAGCGGTCGCACCGGTCGAGAATACGGGCAACGCGCCGTGCCGCTCGCCCGGCACCCGGCACCAGGCACCCCACCGACCGGTAGAACGGTTGCTTGCCGATTACCAAGGGCCATTGATTCGATGAGTCGACACAACTCTTATTTCCTCGTTCTAGGCATGACCTCGCTGCTCGCCGTGTTGCATGCGCCGAGCCTCGCCCGGAGCCAGGAGCCGCTTCGACCAATGGCACCTCGCAACGACGATCTCTTCCCCTTCAATGGGCGCAACCTGGATGGCTTCACGAGCTGGCTCCGTATCCAGGATCGGACACCTGACGAAAGCAACTACACCGTCAAGGACGGCATGATTCGAATCTCCGGCGAAGGCATGGGCTACCTGGCGACGGTCGACGCGTACCGCGACTATCATCTGAGTATCGAGTACAAATGGGGTGACCGGACCGACGGTTCGAAGTACGTTCGCAACTCGGGAATTCTCCTCCACGCCACGGGTCCGGAAGGCAACGCTCGGGGCATCTGGATGGCTTCGATCGAGGTGCAATTGGCGCAGGGTTGCGAGGGCGACTTGATCGTCATTCGAGGGAAGGATGCCGACGGACAGGTGATCCCGGTCGACCTCACCAGCGACACGGTCACGGCAGCCGACGGCCGAACTCGCTGGCACCCCGGTGGCACGGCCACGCGTTACGCCGGCAAGCAGTTCTGGTGGCGGCATCACGAAGTCGGCTTTCGAGAGCTGCGCGATACTCGCGGCAAGGATGACGTGGCCAGCCCGCTCGGCGAATGGACGCGCGTCGAATGCATTTGCCGAGGCGATCGCATCACGGTCAAGATCAATGGGAAGACGGTCAACGAGTGCTACAACGTCACTCCATCCGCCGGCCGCATCTTACTGGAAAACGAAAAGAACGAGATCTACTTCCGCAACTTCGTGCTTCACCCGCTGGGCCGCGACCCTTGACGTACCCGTCCCGGCCGGCTCGCGTGCCGGCTCCTCGGCCGACTTCGCTCGCCAACAATAAACCGCAACTTACCAGGAGAGTCTATGAAGGCCCCCACGAACCAGCACGCCGGTGGCAAGCCCACTCGCCGGCAGTTCATTCGCACTTCGGCCACCATGGCCGGCACGGCAATGGCGACCCGTTCGCTCAGTTCGCCCCCTGCGGTCTTTGCTGCCGGCAGCGATCAATTGAAGGTCGGGCTGATTGGCTGCGGCGGCCGGGGCACCGGGGCGGGGCAGCAAGCGCTCTTGGCGGACAAGAACGTCCAACTGACCGCGATGGCTGACGCGTTTGAAGACCGCTTGTCCCTGAGCTTGAAGACGCTCTCTGCGAAGGACGGCTTGCAGGGCAAACTCGACGTCCCCCCGGAGCGGCAGTTTGTCGGATTCGACGCCTACCGGCAATTGCTGGCAACCGATGTGGACGTGGTCCTTCTCACGACGCCACCCCACTTTCGTCCGCTGCACCTCGCCGCCGCCATCGAGGCGGGAAAGCATGTCTTTGCAGAGAAGCCGGTCGCCGTCGATGCACCGGGCGTCCGTTCCGTGCTGCGGAGCTGTGCCGAAGCAAAACGCAAGAACCTCTCGGTCGTCTCGGGCCTTTGCTTGCGCTACGACCGCGGATTCTGTGAAACCGTGCGGCGTCTGCATGACGGGGCCATTGGTGACCTCCACACGCTAGTGGCAAACGACTATCGGGGCAAAATCTGGGTCAAGCCGCGGCAGCCGGATTGGACCGACATGCACTGGCAGATGCGAAACTGGTACTACTTCACCTGGCTCTCTGGCGACTTCAACGTCGAACAGCATGTGCACTACCTGGATGTCTGCGCCTGGATTCTGGGCGGCTACCCCACCAAGGCGATCGGGATGGGTGGACGTCAAGTCAGGACCGACGCCATGTACGGCAACATCTACGATCACCACAGCGTGACCTACGAATACGACAACGGCGTACGGCTGTTCAGCAATACCCGCCAGCAGGCACGATGCAAAAACGACAGTGGGGCGTACGTGCGCGGCGCTCAGGGACGGGCGACCGTTTCAGAGCGGCTGCTGGAGATCACGTCGGACGCGACGTGGAAATTCACAGACAAAGTCAAGAACATGTACCAGGTCGAGCACGACGAACTGTTCGCGGGCATCCGCCGCAACGAGCCGCTCAACAACGGCGAATACATGGCCAAGAGCACGTTGCTGGCGATCATGGGGCGGATGGCAACCTACACCGGCCAGGAAGTGACGTGGCAGCAGGCCCTCGATTCGCAGCTCGACCTGTCACCCCGACAATACGCCTGGGGGCCCGCACCGGAGGTCGTGATCGCCAAGCCGGGGATCACCAAACTGGTGTAGCTATTCGCCGATTGAGTGCAGGCCGGATGTTCCGAGGTTCTTTGTTTCTGGCTGCGGCCAGTTTTCTTGTCGGTTTGCGGGACGACTTCGCGAGGTACATGATTGGGGTTGATGGTCGTGTCGCGCGCCGCCCCTGTCTGACACCTCTCGAATTGACAAGACTGCATGATGTGGCACGTTCGTCCTCCCATCGAGTCGCCGGCTGCCGGCTCCTCCACCAAGCTCCTCGCGCAATTCGAATTCCTCTATCGAGCGATCCGAGCACCCGCGTCGTGCGCCGAGCTACCTGATTTGTACTCGCAGTTGGCGCGTCTCCCGTTGCCGCGCGACGCGCCCAAGTCGTTGCGGCACCACATCAGCAACCTGCGGCGATTTCTCCAGTCCCACGAGCACGGCGCGGCGATTTACGAGCTGGAATTGCTGCTGATCGGTTTGCGGCTGGAGCTGAATGGAGGCGGGGTGGCGTCTGAAACGGGCAACGATGACGGGCACGCCACCTGGCGGTCGGAGAGGGCGTCGCGGTAGCGACGCGCAGCCGACTCAAGGTACACTGGTTGGGGGGGCAGCCTGAATCCCGACACGATGCGACGGAAATCTCCCATGTCAGTTGAGGAAGAATCGATCACATGTTGGTTGAACCAACTGAAATCTGGAAACTCGGCAGCGGCCGGGAAGCTTTGGAATCGCTACGTCGAACGACTGGTGCGGTTAGCCAGGAATAAGTTGGGAGACGCCCCCCGTCGAGTGGCGGACGAGGAAGATGTGGTCGTCGCGGCGTTCAACGGGTTTCTGCAAGGTGTCGAGGACGGTCGTTTTACCAGACTGAACGACCGCCACGATCTCTGGCAGATCCTTGTGATGCTGACCGAACGGCGAGCGATCGCGCATCGCAGGCGCGAAGGGGCCGGCAAGCGGGGCGGCGGTAAGGTCCGCGGCGAGTCGGTGTTTGAAGCGCCGGCGGAGCGATCGGGCCGGGGCATGGAATTAACGCAGGCCGCCTGGCACGAGGCGACTCCCGCGCTGGCTGCCGAGCTGGCCGAACAAACGCGCACTCTCTTGGCAGGTCTGGCCGATGACACGCAGCGGAGAATTGCCGTCGGCAAGCTGGAAGGCAGAACCAATCAGGAAGTCGCGGACATGCTCGGTGTGAGCGTCCGCACGGTAGAACGAAAGTTGGGCATCATTCGTGACAAATGGAGCGGCGTCCTGGAATGAGTGGTTCGCCTCGACCAGAAGAAGATCGGCCGACGATGTCCTGTCGCGATCGCGTGGACCGGGCCTGCGACCGATACGAAGCGCAATGGCAAGCCGGACAGAACCCCAGCATTGAAGGGCTCCTGGAAACGGCAGATCCCGCGGATCGGCCCGAGTTGCTGCGTGAGTTGGTTGCCCTGGAGTTGCGTCTCTCTTCTGACGCGGGCCGCCCGGTCGATCCCGACTCGTATCGCGATCGCTTTTCAGACGATTTGGCGGTGATCGATCCGGTGTTGGCATCGTTTCACGACTCGGGCGAGATGACCCAAACGTCGCCGTTTGAACGCGACGGGAATGGGGCCGACTCGCCTCCGTCGAGCCTGGCCGGGCGTCAGGCAAACGACGAGATTCCCGGCTACCGGATGATTCGCGAACTGGGTCGAGGTGCGTTTGCGGTCGTCTATCACGCCCTGGATCTGCAACTCGATCGGGAAGTCGCTCTGAAGGTCCCCCGCCTCGACCGCTTCGAAAGCGAGCAGCAGCTCGAGGCGTTCATCCACGAAGCCCGCAGTGCCGCACAGCTCGAACACCCGGGCATCGTTCATGTGAACCGGGCGGTCCTGAGCGCCGAGGCCGTCTTCATTGAGCAACAGTTTATCGACGGCACGGACCTCGCCAAGCATGCGGCCAACCACAACCTGAGCGCGGACGAGATCGTGCAGTTGCTGATCGGCGTTGCGGAAGCGGTCGGCTACGCGCATTCGCAAGGTGTCTGGCATCGCGACCTGAAGCCGGCCAACCTGCTGATTGACTCCAGCGGCCGGCCCTATGTCGCCGACTTCGGACTCGCCCTCCACGAGAACATGCAGCGTGATCGCGCGGGCGAGGTGGCAGGGACGCCCGCGTACATGTCGCCCGAGCAAGTCCGCGGTGAAGCCCACCGGCTGGATGGCCGCAGTGATATCTGGAGCTTGGGGGTGATTCTCTACGAGCTGCTGGTGGGCCAGCGCCCCTTTTCCGGCGCGACGGTCGGCGCGCTGAGTGACGAGATCCTCCACCGCGATCCCAAACCGTTGGGTATGATCGTCACCAGTACTCCACGCGAGCTGGCGCGGATCTGTGCAACCTGCCTGGCCAAGCGAGCGACCGATCGGTACCAATCGACAACCGATCTGATCGCGGATCTGCGGCGATGGCGCGAGCCCGCGGTTGTCGATCCGCCGCCTCCGGACGTCCCCGCGAAAATCGTACCGAAAGGTCTGCGGAGCTTTGACGCGGGAGACGCCAGTTTCTTCCTGCAACTTCTCCCGGGCCCCCGTGACCGTGACGGTCTGCCCAAGTGCGTCCATTTTTGGAAGGGGCAGATCGAGCAGATGGACGCGGACGCGACCTTCTCCGTCGGTTTGCTCTACGGACCGAGCGGTTGCGGCAAGTCATCGCTGGTCAAGGCCGGGCTGATTCCCAACCTGGCCAGCGACATCGTCCCGGTCTACATCGAAGCGACGACCGACGACACCGAAGTCCGCTTGCTGAAGGCCATCCGCAAGCACTGCCCCGAACTGCCGGCGGATACGAGCCTTCCCGGCCTGATCGCGGCACTCCGCAACTCGGCGGCGTGGAAGGGTCGCAAGGTCGTACTCTTCATTGATCAATTCGAGCAGTGGTTGCATGCGCACGAGGCATTTGAGAATAGCCAACTGGTTGATGCGCTGAGGCAATGCGACGGTGGCAGCGTGCAATGCGTGGTCCTTGTCCGAGATGACTTCTATGCATCCTTGAATCGCTTCTTCCAGCAGCTCGAAGTTCCGATCGTGGAAGGGCTCAATTCGGCACTCGTCGATCTCTTTGATCGAGAGCATGCGGAAGAGGTCCTGACGGCGATCGGACGGGCATACGGAAGATGGCCGGAATTGCCGGAGGTTCCCGGCGTAGATCAACAAAGGTTCCTGCGGGACGCCGTCGAGGGACTGGCCGACGACGGCAAGGTGGTCTGCGTGCGTCTGGCCGTGTTTGCGGAAATGATGCGAAGTCGGCCTTGGACCGGCGAAAGTTTGCGGGCAGTGGGAGGGACGGAGGGCGTCGGCGTAACCTTCCTGGAGGAGACGTTTGGAGCCCGGACGGCGTCACCCGCCTACCGCGTCCATCACGAGGCAATCGAAGCGGTGCTGGAGGCGTTGCAACCGGAACAGGGAACGGACATCAAAGGCCAAATGAAGTCGCTAGGCGATCTTCGCCGCGTGTCAGGGTACGCCGACCGCCCCGCCGATTTCGAGACGGTGATGGGGATCCTGGATGGTCAGGTACGCCTCATCACCCCGACCGAACCTGATGCACCGGTCAGTCCGGCAGCGGAAACGGACGAGTCACGGCGTGCCCAATTCTATCAGCTCACACATGACTTTCTCGTGCCGTCCTTGCGTGACTGGTTAACTCGCAAAGAACGCGCGACGCGTCCCGGCCGCGCCCGGTTGATGCTGCGGGAAATGTCACACGAGTGGAATCTCAAGCAAGACAAACGGCGTCTCCCGTCGCTGGTCGAGTTGGCCAGTATCTGTTGGTGGACGAAACCTACGAAACGGACGGAAGCCGAGTCCCGGATGGTGCGGACGGCTGTGGCGCAATTGGCAAAGCGGGTTGCGCTCGCGGCAGCCGTTCTGCTGGCATTCGGCTTGATCACGTTCGAGGTGGTCGGCCGATTCCGTGCCAATGCCACCCTGAGCCGGTGGGTCAACGCGGATACGTCGGAATTGCCGTATCTGGCCTCGGAACTCGGCACCTATCGACGTTGGCTCGAACCGCGCCTACCGAAGATGGCGGCTGCCTCTGAGACTGCTTCGCGGGCCGAATTCGCAGACCTGCCGCAACGCCAGCAGCGGCACCGCCTGCATCTGCTGTTGGCGCGGGCCATTCTCGATCCGGACGCGTTCGCTCAAGTGACGGCCTTGCTGGAGCATGTGGACGTCGACCATCTCGATGAGATCGGAAAACTGATGACGCCGTATGGCAAGCTGGTCGCCCCACTGCTTTGGGACCGCTTGCGCGAGCAAGAACGCCCGGCAGATCCAGCCGCTATTCTGCCCTCGGCAACGGTGCTGGCCAAGGTCGACCCGAACGACGACCGCTGGTCCGTCTGCGCGAACAGCGTCGCACGTGCGCTTGCCGCGGAAAAACCATCGCGGCTGGGACGCTGGCTCAACGGGTTGCGCCCGGTCGGCGACCACTTGGCTCTTGCCACGACCGAACTGTACGTACGAACGGCTGCCGAGGAGGGTTCCCGACGTGACAACCTCCTGGATGCAACCTTGGAATTCTCGTCCAGCTCGCCGACACCATGGAGCCTGGCAATCGCCGCCGCCGGACCCGACGAGTTGCCACAACTCCTGGGGAGCTCGAAGCTTGGGAAAAACTCAGCGATTGCCTCACTGCGGCGCCGTCTGGCCGATTTGGATCGCGACGAGGTCCCTGAAATCGAACACGAAATGGATCCTGGACTGATCGCCACGCAGGCGGCCATCGCGGATCGGGGTGGCTACGTGGATCGACACTCGGCCCTGGCTCCTTCCCTGACGAGAGGCGAGTTCGACGCCTATGATGCCAAGCTCGAAGCCGCCGGGTACCACGTCGTCAGCATTCGCCCGTTGCACCTCGCCGGTGAACTCGTCGTCGCAGCGGCCTGGCAACGCAATGCACGCCCAACGCGCATACACTGGGACTTGAACAAGGACGAAGTCGAGTCCGTCGACCGTGACATGAACGCACAAGGGTTGTCAATCATCGACTTCGCCATCTATGGGGATGGAGAACAACGTTGGGTTGGCCTCTGGAGCCGACTCGGCCAGCCGCCGCCGGATACGCGGTTCAGCGTCGCTTGCACACTGGAGGAGCATCGCCAGCATGAATCCGAATGGTATCGCATCGGCTATGCAATGGAGCGATTCGATATTCGCCTCGATGATGAAGGAACGCCACGCTGCACCAGCATCTGGAGAAATACGGGGCTGGAAGACGTCTCGACGTTCGCTGCCTGGCGATATCGCCGCGCATTCGGGGACTTGCAACCTGGCAGCCTCCAGACGGATTGCCGTGGCGTCGGCTTAAATTTTGAACAGGCGGATAAGCTCGGCTTTTACGTTCATCTCGAGGCGGCGCAATCGGCGGCCAAGGACGCGACCAGCCAGCGGGAAGCCGACACGAAGATGCTGATGGCCGCCAAGTACCTGTCCGCGATGGGAGCGTTGAAGCGCGCACAGAATATCTTGAAAGAGAAATATGAACGCTGGGTAGGATCGCCACTCTTGCATCAACATTTTGCGGTGCTGTATGCCCGCGCGGAGCGCGGGCAACCGTTGCAGGATGCGATCGATAACTTCGCCAAGTTCGAGAGAAACGAGAAGTCTGGGAACCGTGAAAGTACGTTAGAATACTTGCGCCTGCGTTCCGCGATTCTCGGACAGGATGCGGATCAAGTCTCGGTTCAACTCGCCAACCTGCAGCGACTTCATGCAACCGTGCCAACAGCCGTCGAACTGTCGGCCAGGGCCTATGCTTTGCTGGCACGCGAGGGCGAATTCTCCGACCACTGGCCGGAAGCCGCAAACCAGGCAATCGCCTTGTTGCGACAGTGGATTGGCGAGAAGCGAACTCGCATCCCCGAGACGCTCATTTATGATACGGACTTCGACGGCCTTCGTGACCGACCGGAGTTTGGCGAACTGGTCGCTGAGTTCGACTTGCATCAGCGGTACGTTACCTGCTACCGACAAGCGAGGGTGTTCGAGTCGCGTCAACGGTTCGACCTGGACATCGAACAACATGCGGCCGACGCGGTCGCGCTCCGCCGCGAGGGATTCCTTCCCCATGCGGTCTGCACGTTTTGGGATTTCTCCCAGAAACGGCTCAAATGCAGTTCTGTCTGGCACCGCCCCATTGTTCCAGTCGTCGACCGTATCACCGAAGCTCGCAGGCGGAGTAACGTGATCCTCGGCCTGGCCAACCAAGGGTCCATTGCGGAGATGGTCGCGGAGATGGGCCGCACGCCATCGCCAGACGTGCGTTCGCATCTGCTGACCCGCGGTCCCGCCGTGGTGGATCCAACCCTCTTGCTCAAGGCGTTGCGCGATACTGGATCGGGTCACGATCCGACGGACATGCTTTCGCTCTTGGGGGGCTACCCGCCTGAGCGGTTTTCCGAGTCAGAACGAGAATTCCTGCAGACCACCCTGAATCGATTCGCCGAGACGAACGATGCGAGCCTGATGAGCACTGTGGTGTGGTGCGCACGGCGGTGGAACATGAGCGTCCGAGACGAGTTCGCTCCGCCCGCCGCGCCGGGCGACGATCAGCAGTGGTTCGTCAACCCGGCCGGTCAGATGATGATCGAGTTGGACCCGCCCAGGCAGTTCCTGATGGGGTCGCCCGATTGGGAGCCCAACCGCAGCACCTCGGAAGAACGACATTGGGAGGGGATTCCATATCGGTTTGCTTTGGCGGCGACGGAGACGACCGAGCGAGACTTGCACGCTTGCCTGGGTGACGAGCGAGCTCGAAGAGCACTCGGCAATCTCAAGCGACTGGCCAGCGACGCCCCGCTGACCGGCATGACCTGGCGGCAGGCCGCCATGTTCTGTCAATGGCTCAGCGAGAACGACCCCGACATCACGCCGGACCAGTATTGTTATCCGGGCATCTGGGACGGAGACGCCGAGCGGATCGAACTGCCGCCAGACTATCTGCTGCGCACCGGCTACCGGTTGCCCAGAGAAGCCGAATGGGAATGGGCGGCCCGCGGCCGTTCGATGGCACCGCGAGACTCTGGATACGATGCATCGGTGATGCCCGCGTTCGAGTGGTTCTGGCCGCACGCCGGAAATCGCGCCCGCGCGGTCGGCCGACAACGGCCCAATCGCTTCGGTTTCTTCGACATGCTGGGGAACGCTACCGAGTGGTGTGACGACAAACAGCAGCCGTACCGCTTGCCGCTGGATAGCTATGTCTATGGCGGTGCACGCGGCAACAGCTACCTGCCCAATGATTTTGATCGCTGCAGCTTGCGCGGCGGCAGCTACAAATCGAGAGCCGACGCGTTGCGCCCCGCAAACCGCCATTGGCAGTATGCGGACTTTGTCAGCAACAGCGTCGGCTTTCGAGTGGCCAGGACCTTGCCGTGAGCAGTTCGTGCCGCCATGTCTTACAGGGGTGGGTACTCCGGCGGCGTGGTGTTCGGATCGTCCGGCAACGTTTCCTCTTCCAAAACGTCATCCGTTGGCACTTCTGGACATGCGATCACAATGACTTTCTTTTTCTTGCCGTCAGCGTCCGCACTCGTTTTCGAGACGGTCGTGTACCTCATCTGAACACGGCTAAATCTGCGGTTTTTGAATCTCCAGTTTCCGTTTCCGTTCTTCTGTTTCCGACGATCGATAACAATCCCGAGCGTGTGAATCATTCCGCCGTCGTCGAGCCGAAACACGGTGCCACGTCCGTTATGAGACGCGTCCTCTGTCAGGGTCACGGGATAGCCAGCTCGCTGCACGTACCTTTTTGTTGCCAAATTGACGCCGTTGTAAGCCCACAAGTCCGCTTCGAGCAAAGGGCTTTGGTCTTGTTTCGTGATCTTCACAACATACGCAACGTCATTGTTCGGGCTCGGATCCAATTGGTTGCGGCGTACTACCCAATGCTCGTCTTGTCCATTGATTAACTTCGGGTTACCTGCAATTGCTGCTGGTGGATCGATCGCCATTACGACGGCGAACAAAAGTGCAAGTGTTAATCCTGTGCTTCGCATGGTACATACCTCACGTGATGTGAACCGATGAATTGCCCCCCCGAGTCGACGTACAGCCTAATCGCAGCAATTGCGAATTCAAGCCATACATAGTAACTACCCGTTCGGCGGCGCAAGCCGCCAAGAAATCAGCGAGATTCTTGCATCGCCGACCGACGATGGAGCGCAGGTCGCTGTGCCGCAGTCATGTGCGGCGAATTTACCCACAGCGCCGCGCGTATCAGCCGGAACGCGTTCGCGGCTGGTTTGACCGGCGATCAACGGGAACTGGGGCGAACGCCCAGCGGCTGATGGATGATTGAGGTACGTAATACCCGGGGTCGAGAGATCGCATCCGGGGTACGGCAGCAACGAACTGTCAGCTCATCAGTTCCCGCACGACCTGGCCCCCTTCGGGGCCGGTCAGCCGATGCTCGCGGCCGGCGTGCCAGTAGGTCAGTTCGTTCGCCGGCAGTCCCAACAGATGCAGGATCGTGGCGTGCAGATCGCGGAAGTGGACCTTGCCCTCGACCGCGCGGGCCCCGGTGTTGCTGGTCTTGCCGTGGACGTAGCCGCCGCGCACGCCGCCGCCGGCCAGCCAGAAGGTGAAGCCGTTCGCGTTGTGTCCCGTTTCGTCCTTTCCGTCTTCCGGCGTCAGTCCGGGCCGGCCGAATTCGCCTCCCCAGATGACCAGCGTCTCCTCCAACAGCCCTCGCTGTTTGAGATCCTCCAAGAGGGCCGCGATCGGACGGTCCGTCACCTGGCAGTTGGCCCGCAGGTCCCGGCGGTGGTTCTTGTGCTGGTCCCAACTTCCATGGTTCACTTCGATGAACCGTACTCCGGCTTCCGAGAAACGCCGGGCCAGCAGACATTGGCGGCCAAAGTCCGACATTCGGCAAGTGCCGACCGACTCCTTCTGCCCGCCTACCTGGTAACGATCCAATGTGGCTTGCGTCTCGCGGCTGAGGTCGAGCAGACCGGGTGCCTCCGCCTGCATGCGGAAGCCGAGCTCCATCGCCTCGATGACGTTCTCCAGCCGTGCATCCTCCGCGCGGGTGCGGAGGTGCTCGCGATTCATGATCTGCACAAAATCCAACTGCCGTCGTTGTGCCGCCAGCGGGAGATGCTCACTGGATACATTGTTGATCGTCGCCCGCGACATATCCTCGCCGTTCACGCCGATCGGCGTCCCGTTGTGGATCGAGGGAAGGAACGCGCTGGAATAGATCGAGCTCTTCGACGTATTCAAGCTGATGAAGCCGGGCAGATTCTGATTCTCGGTTCCCAGCCCGTAAGTGATCCAGGACCCCAGGCTGGGACGCGCCCGCAGCCGCTCGCCAGTGTGCAACTGCAGAAACGACTGGGCATGAATTCCCGTATCGGCATGCATGCCGTTGATTACACACAAATCGTCGACGTGCCGGGCGGTTGCGGGCAACAGTTCGGAAACCGGAATCCCGCTCTGGCCGTGACGGGCGAACTTGAAGACCGAACCCGGATGCTTCTTCTTGCCGGTTTGCGGTTTGTAATCGAACGTGTCGAGCTGCGCGGGTCCGCCGCTCATGCACAAGAAAATGACCCGTTTGGCGCGGGCCGCCAGCGGCGGAGTGCGGGGCGTCAAGCCGGCCGTGGAAGCGACCGCCTGCGATCCGCACAGGGCTTGCAACGCCAGGTAGCCGAAGCCGCACGAAGCCGACTGCAACATGGTCCTTCGTGAAACCGGCATGGCTGGTCGAGTTGGTTGGGACGCGTCGCGGCGGAGAGTATTGGACATGGCGTTGGCGATCACTAATCGATGTAACGAAATTCATTGGTGGCCAGCAGTGCCTGGCAGAGGCTGGCCCAGGCCTGTTCGTCGGACGTCAAACTGGACTGCGTCGCTGCGACCAAATCGAGCGCCTGCCGCAGCTCATGCGGTTCCGGATCGCGGCAGAAGGCCCAGTCAAACAGGCGCCGGACACGGTCCGCATCGTCCTGCTCCTGGCGCAGGACGCGGCGAGCCAACGCGGCGGCCTGCGACACGGTAAACGGGCTATTGTATAGGTGCAAGGCTTGTGCCGGGACCGTGCTGGAGTCGCGCTGTCCCACCACCGACGTAAAATCGGGCAGGTTGAACGCGGCCAGTTCGGGCGGCGGCGCACTCCGCAGGTAGCAAAGGTAGATGCTCCGATGGCGGCTCGGCTCATGCAGGTTGCCCGCCAGGTTGACCAGGATGTCTCGATGCCGGATCAGCGACCCGTCGGCCGGCTGGAGTTTCAACTGGCCGCTGGCGTGTAACATACTGTCGCGCAGGGACTCGGCATCCAGGCGGCGGCGGTCGTGTCGCGTCAGCCTGTCGTTCGTCGCATCCGCTTCTAATGATTGCGCGTCTGCGACGCTCGACAACTGATAGGTCCGGCTGAGGACGATGGCCCGGATCAACTCCTTGATCGACCAGCCATCGGCGACAAAACGCGTCGCCAGATGATCGAGCAGGTCGGGGTGGGTTGGACGCGCGCCATAGACTCCAAAGTCGTTCGGCGTCCGCACGATGCCCTGGCCGAACAGATGCAACCAGACTCGATTCACGGCCACGCGGGCGGTCAACGGATGATCGGTGGCCGTCAACCAGTCGGCCAGTTGCAGCCGCCCACTCTGGCCCGGGGCAACTTGCCGGGCCGCGGAATCGGCCACCGGGACTGCGGAGAGGAATCCGCGGGGAACGACGGCCCCCAGCTTCTTCGCATCCCCTTTGATATTGATCTTGCAATCGGCCGGTTTCGGACGGTCGCGCGTCCCCATGGCCAACGGTGTCCCCGGCGGCCACTTGGGTTTGGGAAGCGGCTTGGGCTTGCCGGTGTTGGACTCCAGCACCAGCACGGTCTCGACAAAATCTTCCGGCGGCAGCACCTTGGGCGCCGCTTGCAACACGTGGAGGTCGGCAACCGGAGCGGTCAACTTTTCGTGCGCCGCGACTCCCCACAGGGTCTCCGTGCTGGTGAACATGCCCGCCAGGGCATAGTAGTCGCGCGTTGGGATGGGATCGAACTTGTGGTCGTGACAGCGGGCACATGCGACGCTCAGCCCCATCACGCCACGTCCGATCACATCGATCTGATCCGCCACAACGTCCATGTCAAAATTCGTATTCATGGCTTTCGCCGGCTTGGCCGTGAGGGCCAGAAATCCGGTGGCGACCAGTTGCCGGTCTCGTTGCTCCGGAGAATCGCTGGGCAGCAGGTCGCCGGCAATCTGTTCGCGGAGGAACTGGTCAAACGGGAGGTCGGCATTCATGGCATCGATCACATAGTCGCGATACCGCCAGGCATGCGGAAAACTGGCGTTTCGTCCCAAGCCGTCATTCCCGTTCGATTCGCCGTAGCGGGCGACATCCAGCCAGTGCCGTGCCCAGCGAACGCCAAACTGGGGGCTCGCCAGCAGCCGATCGACCAACCGCGCGACCGCACCGGCCGGCTTCTGCCGGTACGCCTTCACAAAACGCTCGACCACATCCCGCGTCGGCGGCAGCCCGATCAGGTCGAAATGCAGGCGCCGCGCCAACGTCCGGGCATCCGCATCATGCGTGGGTGCGAGCTCCGCCGCTTCGATCCGTTGCAAGACGAAGTAGTCAAGCGGATCCCGGGGCCAGCCAGTGTTCTGCACCGGCGGCAGGGGAGGATTGCGGATCTCTTGCAGCGACCAGAGCGTCGTCTCCACCGCGTCGGCTGGCGGTAGCTTTGCTTCCGGCGTGACCCGCGGATCGGACGCGCCGCGTTGGACCCAGGTCACGAAGTCGCGAATCACCGACGCCGGCAACGGTTGCTCGGGGGGCATTTCGAGCCCGTCATACCGGAGCGCCTGAATCAGGAGGCTCTCATCCGGCCGCTTGGCAACCAACGCCGGGCCCGATTCGCCTCCCTCGAGAATCCCTTGCCGCGTGTCGAGCCGGAGCTTGCCGCCGAGCTCACTGGCCTCGGCGGAATGGCACGGATAACAGTGCTTAACCAGGATCGGACGAATCTTGTTTTCGAAATGGGCCACCTCTGCCCCCGCCGGCGACTCGGCCTGAGCTTCGGCCGGGCCCACAACCAGCAGGTAAACCACAACCAGCAGGTAAACGACCGCCAGCATCAGCGTGGAGCAGTAACAGAAGGCGGGGGCAAGTCGGTTCACGATGGATTGCTTGCGGGGTTCCGGGAAGCGGGAGGCAGGACCCGCAGTATAGCATACGGGCGACCTCGATCCAGCCAAATCCGCCCCCCAGGAATACGACCGCCTGCCTCGTTCCAGGCGGCAGAACCCAATTTGCACCGTGGCATCCGGTGCAGCCGTCCGTATCACTCGATCCTGCCTCACCTGGCAAGCGGGCCGGCCGGTGGCGAATCAGTGGTTGCGGAGTCACCGATCGTTGCGGGTGAGGCGGGGGGCCGGTTGCTGGGGGTCGTCGCCGGTTGGAGGTGCCGATTGGGAATCGTCATCCTGGCGACCGGGCGGTCCGCGGTCCTCGCTGGGTCGCGTCCTGCCGCCGGCCGGCGGTCCCCGTCCGCCGAAGGCCGGAATATTGTGTTCCTTGCGAAACTCGTCCGCCGCCAATCGGGCCGCATCCGCCCCCTCCTGGTCGCCGAGCTCGAGGCAAATCTCGATCACTGCCCGATAGTTGCTGAGGACCCCGAACGCAACGAACGACTTCATCCGCCGGTCCGCATCACTTGACCGCATGAACTCCTGGCTGTGGTGCAACATGATGGCCAACTGTTCACGGGCCTTCTCCAGCAGCAAGGGGTCGCGCGAAGTTTCGTACTGACGTCGCAGTTCACCCGCGTATTGCTGGCGAAAAAAAGCCAGCCGCATGACGTACGAACCGACTTCGGGATGACGCTGCACGAGCTCGCCCTGCGTTCGCAAGCTGTCCTCGAAGTAGAGCATCGCCTGATCGAATTCATCAATCTGGACGTACTGTTTCCCTAGTCGTTCCGAGACCTTGGCTTCGGAGGCCGCGTACTCCGGTACATTGGGATGTTCGCGGCGGAGTTCTTCGAGGATTGCCAAGGCGGTGTGCAGGCGCGTGATCTCAGCACGCCGCACGTCCAGGTCACGGTCCCGATCACCACTCATTTCTGTCGAGTAAGCGGTCGCCAGGGCGAAGCGAAAATCCGGATTCCTGGGATACTGTGTGACCAGCGAATCAAGAATTTCGACGGCACTCTCGATCGACTTCTGGCAGACCTTGGCATCGCGGGCCACGTGCTTGGCGCGCTCCAAATACGTCATCGCCAGCAGCTGCTGGTACTTGGGAACATCAGGATGCGTATCATCCAGGTCTTCGAGCAATTCGATGGCCCGGGCCAAATCCTGGGAACGTGTACGGTCGGCACCTCGCTCGATCGGCCCGCGCGCACGAATGGATCGCGCGCCGCCATTGCCGCCGCGGGGGACCGTCGTGGACGGCAGCGCGACGACCGACGATCGTTCGTCAACAGGACCGCCTTGACGCCCCGCCCCCGCTTGGTTCGGTGGCTCGGGACGACCGCGACGCGTGCGCCGGAAGTTGGTCCCGGAACGCAGATAATAGGTGCGCGCCAGTTCGTACCGCACGGCCGGCTCGTCCGTCCTGGCAGCCAATGGTTCAAGCAGCCAGAGGGCTCGGGCATGCTCACGAGTTGCTTCGCTGAGACGCCGCGAGCGGTGGTAGATGATCCCCAGCTCGTTGTGTATGGCGCCGATCGCGACCCGCACCAGCGGGTCACCTCCAGGTTCGGAGATTTGGGCGTAGATCTGAATTGCCCGACGATAAGCATCGGTGGCTTGCTGATCGCGTCCGAGCCGCTGCTGGATCGCGCCGACCCGGCGATTGGCATCGGCAATCCGCCGTTGAAAGGCCTCGTCATTGTCGCCCTGCGCGGCCAGCAAGTCGTAAAAGGAAAGGAGTTCCTCCAACAGGGCAGCCGCCTGATCCGATAGTACGGCGGGGCTCTCGAATTCCAGTTCGTCCCCCTCTTCGTTCTCCAGGGTCAAGGGATCAAACGAAACCACGCTTTGCGGCGCGAAGCGTTCGAAGATCCGATCCAGGGCATCCCAGGCCAGATCCGACGTCGCTTCGGCTTTGTCATGCTGGCGTTTCTCCGCCTCCAGCGCCAGGTTGGTCGCCTGGTTTGCATTTGCCGTGCGGATGTAGGCCGTCGTCGAAACGACCGCCACCAGGACCAACAGGGTCGCCGCGACGCTGGAAAGTGCCGCCACGGCCGGGTTCCGGCGGCACCACCGCCAGAGGTGTTCCAGCCGCGTGGCGCGGCGCGCCAGAATGGGCCGGTCCTCGAGGAACCGTTCGAGGTCCTCGACCATCTCCGCCCCGTTGGCATACCGCCGCTCCGGCTCTTCGGCCATCGCCTTGAGGACAATCGTTTCCAGATCCTGCGGGACGCCGGGCATCAACCGCCGAGGGAGAGGTGGTTGCGGTGCCGTGCTCCGCTGAAGCAGGCACTTCTTGCGGTCCGCTTCGTCGTAAGCGGGGCGGAACGTCAGCAACTCGTAAAGCGTCAAACCCAGGCTAAAGAGATCGCTGCGACTCTCTGCGTGGCCAAGCAACTGCTCGGGTGCCATGTAACGCAACGTCCCGACGACATCTCCGGTGCGGCTGACGTCATCCTGTTCGATCGCCTTGGCGAGCCCAAAGTCGGCGACCCAGACAATTCCCTGCTCGTCAATCAACAGGTTGGCCGGCTTGATGTCACGGTGCAACGTCCCGTGCTCGTGCGCGTACTGAATTGCGGAAGCGACCTGGGCGCCGATCGTCGCCACACTGCGCCAGTAGCTGGAGTTCGGCCGGATCGAGGCATTCGCCTCGAACGGCACGGTTTCGGTCTGAGTTGCATCGCCGGCCGCCGTCGTCGTTTCGTCGCAGTCCAGGCTGGGAGTTGGGCCGTCGTCCGCTCCCGGTCCGTCACTGCCCGCTTGCCCGCCCGGAATGGGAGACCCTTGTGCGGCGCTCAACCCGCCGGAGAATGACTGCGTGGCGGCCTCGCGGGCCTTGTCCGCCGGCTCGGCGCGTTGGCCCACCTCGAAGCCGATCGAGCCACTCTCAGCCACGAGGTCGGTCTGGAATCCGCCACGTTGATGAATGATGGATGATTCCGCGACACGGCTGGGGGCGTGAAACTGGCCGCGAAAAATGGCCCTCGCGACGCTGCTGATCCGCGCCTCCCGCTGCGGTGCCTGTTTCTTATCCGCATCGACGGCCAGCGGCGCTTCCGAACCGTTACCTAGATCTGCCAGATGCGGAATCAGTTCGTCGAGCCCGACTCCGCGAATGTACTGCATCACGATAAAGTGAAATCCATCGTGCTCTCCCACCCCCAGCACCGGCACGATGTTTGTATGGTGCAAGCGGGCGGCCATCTTCGCTTCACGGCGAAACCGCATCAAGTGCTTTTCATCCAGCAACGACTGCTTGGGAAGGACCTTGACGGCCACGCGGCGTCCCAGGGAAAGCTGTTCGGCCTCGTAGACGATGCCCATTCCGCCACGTCCGATTTCTCGGATCATCCGGAAGTCACCCAATTGCTGCAGCCGGGCCGGCCCCAGCGACGCCTTGCCGCCGCTTCGCGACTCCTTCTGACCCTTCAGCCCCTCCATGGCCGCAATCGTCGGAAACAATTCGCGGATCTCGTCGGCCACTTCCGGGTAACGGTCGACGTATTCCTGGACCGTCGGGCGCTCACCAGCGCGAAGTCGATCGGTGAAGTCGGAAGCCAACGTCTCGACTGGATCGCGTTCTAAGGCCGCATCGTCCATCAGATTCGCTCCTGCGCGTCGAAGAATCCGGGCACCTGCGCCAGGATGTCCTTGAGCCGTGCTACGGCGCGGACATACCGGATGCTGGCCGCCTTCTGCTTGATGTCGAGCCATTCGGCGACCTCGCTGTTGGTCAGCTCCTCGAAATGACGCAACGCCAACACTTCCCGGTCGATCGGGTCCATGCCTTCGATGGCAACTTCCAGTTGACGCGTCATCTCTGCCTTGACCGCCGCCTGGCTGGGCGAGGTCATCGACCCCAACAGTTGCGCCACCAGCGAGACCGAGGTGGCCTGCGGGTATCCGGGACGCTGGCTGACTTCTCTTCCGACACTTCGCATTTTGGCCCCCAGGTGTCGTCGATGTACATCCACCAAGGTTTGCTTTGTAATTAACCGTAACCAAACGAAGAACGACTGCGACGGATTTTCGAGGTAATGGTGGATGCGTTGAGCGGCCGCCAGGTACGCTTCCTGGAGCACGTCGTCCGCGTCCACGCGCCCCGCCAAGCGCCGATCGAGACGGAAATTGACCATCCGCCAGAGCCGCTCCCGGTGGTGCGAGAACAGATCAGCCAAGACGTGGTCGCTGCCATCTTTAAGACGCGCCAGCAGCTCATCGGTAAATCCGTCCGCAGTGGTCATGAAGGAAGTCTCGATCCAGTGGTTAAACGCCAAACGCACCTCGTATTCTACAACTGCCGGAAAAAGTCGGCAGTCCCGAGCCCCCCGCGTGTGTCGCCAAATTCTCGGGTGGGCCGTCGGTCCGAGTCCCTGCCTCGCCTGGGGTCGCAACCCGTGCGTGGACGACGAATCTCCTGCCCGAGGGAAGACGCGGGGCGCCTCGCCACCCGGACCCCGCACATCTCTTTCTCCCGATCTTGAAAGAAAAATCGAAACTCCCAGTAGAAAGCACGTCGAATGCCCGTTTAGGACCATGCAGGGCGGCACAAGCCGGCCGGCGCGGACCCGGTCGCCCGGCTTGCCGCAACTGCACGAAGCCTACGGTTGATTTTGATTCGAGCATCGGCCGACCAACCGGCTGCTCCCCCCCCCTACTCGCAGGGCGTCTTATTATGGTTCGATTTACGAATTCGTCTGCCGGCAGCGCGGCCTTGTCCGATCCGGACGTGGAGTTGATGCTGCGCGTACGCGACGGAGACAACGAGGCCTTCGCCGAACTCTTTGCCCGCTACAACGATCGGGTCCAGGGGGTCATCACTTACCTGATGGGAAACGCCGGCGCGACCGAAGACCTGACGCAGGAGGTCTTCATGCGTGTCCATCGTGCCCGGCGTAACTACATCGCCAGCGCCAAATTCTCCACCTGGCTGTTCACGATCGTCAACAACGTGGTGTTGAACGCACGTCGGACACTTAGTCGTCGCCGTGAAGTCAGTGTTCTGGTGGAAGACCACGACGGATTTTCGAGCGAAGGTCCGCGATCGGTCGACGACACCAACTCCCCGGAAGGAGTGGCCCAACGGAACGAAGTCCGCCAATTGGTGTTGGAGCGAATTGGACGGCTCGGTCACCGGCAGCGCGAAGCGGTCTCGATGTGCGACCTGGCCGGGTTGTCATACGCCGATGTGGCAGACGAGCTGGGCACGACACCGGATGCCGCAAAGTCACTGATCCATCGCGGCAGAACGAGTCTCCGAAGGCTCCTCGAACCGCAAGTTCATGCCGGAAACCTGCTGTAGCCAGACGTCATGCACAGCATGACCTACGGAAATGCTCGGCGCGGGTCTCCACGACTGCTCGGCGCGGGTCTCTGACCCCGCCGAAACCGCCGACCGAAGGTCTCCACCTCCCATTCCATTAACACGACCTCATGCACAGCATGATGCACGGGATGGCGAAAACACGGCTGCCTCAAATCGCCTGTTGCGACGGTCGAGAGCCGATCGCGACTTCCTCGATCTTCGCTTCAGAACGTGACGGTTGACCTGTGCCCGGGCAGTCCCCATTCGACAAAAATTGTCCGCGACAAGGTCCGCAAAAGACTGACTTTTTGGCCGCTTGTGTGTAAAAAGATAGGTGACCCAAGCGGGCCGTGGGCATTTCCGGGCCAGCAGGTTGGTCTCCTGTCTTGATCACGTTTCGTCCATCTGGGGATTCCTCCATGCTCGCTCATGATCCCGTCCGCTGGTTAAGTATGGGAGCCGTGCTGTTCGCAACCGTTCTGGTCGGTGTCGCGGACGAGAATGAACTGTTGACGGGTTTCGTGCGCGACACTCCCCGGACGGATGAATTAGCGGACATGGAGGCGACGATGCGGCGGATCGCAGAGAAGGTCGTCCCCTGCACGGTTGGCATTCAGGTCGGACACAATGTCGAAGGCAGCGGCGTGGTCATCAGTGAAAACGGCTACATACTGACCGCCGCGCACGTGATATCCCGGCCAGGTCGGACGGTCACGATTCGATTCCCTGACGGGACGCGTGTTCCGGGCAAGACATTGGGAATCCATACGTCGGCTGACGGCGGGTTGGTGAAGATCACGGCAGAAGGCAAATGGCCGTTTGCACCGCTCGTGACGCACGACGACTTCCCCACACCGGGCGACTGGTGTCTGGCGACCGGGCACCCGGGCGGCTTTCAGGAGGATCGCACGCCTCCCGTCCGCATCGGACGCATCATCGACGTGGCCGAGAACACCCTTCGCTCCGACTGCACGATCACCGGTGGCGACTCTGGAGGGCCACTGTTTGATATGCAAGGGCGGGTCATCGGGATCCACAGTCGCATTTCGGTCGAATCGACCGTCAACCTCCACGGCCCGGTCCTGGCCTACGTCGAGGCGTGGGACCAGTTGAAGGCCGGTGAAGTGTACCCGAACGTTCCGCCAAGTCGGTTCTTCGAGAACTTTGATCGCGATCATGATGGCAAGGTTACTCGTCAGGAACTGCCGGCCGGAGAAATGCGCCGGATGTATGATCGGCTTGTGAAGACGTATTCCCTGGACGCGGAGAAGGCCTACGACGTTGAAGAACTGACGAAGATTGTCGGCTGGCGAAAAGTGCCCCAACGCTTGACCCTGGCGCCCTACCGGGTTGACGACAACGAGCACGCGCTGGGTGAATTGCAATACGTTCGCGGTGGAGCGGTGCTGAAAGCATTTCGCCCGATCGTTTCCGCGGCCGCCAAAGGAACGCTGGAAGTGCTCTGTGGCGGCGAGCCGCAAGCACTGGGTGCGGTGATCGA
The DNA here is from genome assembly GCA_030430075.1 of bacterium. GTDB lineage: Bacteria > Planctomycetota > Planctomycetia > Pirellulales > Pirellulaceae > ARS98. Next base: position 124,952 of record JAUIGN010000006.1, on the reverse strand, counting down.
CGCCAGCGGACTGATCGTCACCAAGGCCAGCCGCCTGGAAGAGAACATCAGTTGTCGCACTCGGGACGGGAAGACGGCTCAAGCCGAAGTCATCCTCAGCGACGTCGCCCATGACCTCGCCGTGCTGAAAGTCGACCTCAAGGAACTGACCGCGCTGAATTGGTCGGATGATGACGTGCGCCCCGGCCAATGGCTGGTGACACCGAACCCGGCCGGTGCGGCGATCAGCGTGGGCGTGGTCAGTGTGGCCGAACGGGAGATTGACGGGACGCCCGGCGTGCTGGGTGTCAAGATCCGAACCGCTGAGGGTTCTCCGACCGTCGAAGCGGTGATGGACGGAAGCGGTGCGAAGCTTGCCGGCATGTTGGCCGATGATGTCATCACCCAGGTGATGGACCGCCCGATTCGCAGCCTGGCGGAACTGCAACGAACGGTCGGTCAATTCCGGCCGGGTGAGATCCTTCAGACCACGGTCTTGCGCAATGGCGAAGCGATGCAGTTGAGCGTTCGGCTGGGGATGCCGGAAGACGTCTTCCAGCAGCTCATGCACCCTGGTTCCAGCCCCTTTCGGTTTCGCGGCAGCGAAGGTCTGAACGGCCCTTTGAACCAGCGTCGCGATGACTTCCCCGCGGCCATTCAGCACGATTCGGTGTTTCTGCCCGAACACTGCGGCGGCCCGGTCGTGAATATTGCGGGGGAAGTCGTGGGAATCAACGTCGCCCGTGCGGATCGCACCGTTTCGTATGCTCTGCCGGTCGCTGCGGTGCGAGCGCTCGTCGAGAAAGCTCGCCTGATGGTCGCCGAGTCGGCAACGGCTGGCGCAACCTCTTCCGAATGACCTTGCGAAAAGGGGAGAACGGGTGAAACGACACTATCTCATCAGCGGCCTGGCGGCACTGGCCGTGATCGTGATGACCTGCCAGGCGCAGCCGCCGCGGAGGGGGATTCGCAATCGAGCCCGATCGCCGCTGGGGAACCTCTACCGACTGCTCGACATGCAACCCGTCCGCAAAGAGATTGAATTACGACCATTACAAATCCAGATGTTGGACGACTTGCAAGCCGACCTGCTCCAACAGCATGGCGTGTCCATGGGTGGCCGCCGCCGGCCGGGCCAACCCTCCTTTGACCCCGAGGCCCGCACACGGATCGAGGCGATCTACAAGCAAGGCGAACAACTGATCGCGGTCATCCTCGACGAAGCACAAGCCAGGCGACTCGACGAACTCCGCCTGCAGGACGAAGGGGTGCGTGCCTTCGACCGTCAGGAGCTGCGGCAAGCGCTCGAGCTTTCCGACGAGCAATTCGAGAAGATTGGCGAGCTGCGTCGCCAGGCGGCCGGCGGGTCACGATCACCGGCCCGCCGCGAAGAAGCCTTGAAAGGCGACGTCCTCGATCTGCTCACGGATGAACAACGGGCCAGGTTGAAGGAAATGCAGGGTGAAGACTTCGAATTCCCCCTGCCCGCCGACCTGGGCGGTTTGCGCGACCCGAACGACGACCGGGGCGCCCGGGGACGCTCGCGTTAAGCTGCTTCGTCGGCAAAGCCCGGAGCTGCCGCGACGAAGAATTACTCCTTCGATGTCCGCTCAACCGTCACCGCCATCACGATCGGAGCGCTGTTGTCTCGCCCTTTGACCAGTTCGATGGCGGCAATCTTGGCCGATCGTCGCGGGGAGATTGCAAGGTAGCGGATCTGCTGGTTGCCAAGCGGGTAGGCAAACTCGCTCTGCGGCACGTCCACGCGGCGAATGTAGTCGGCAAAGTGAACTCCGTTGACAAGTTGGTGTTCTTCCATTTGGCCGTCGTCGTAGTGCAGGCGCACGATCATGGAGACCGTCTGCTCGCGGTCAAATGGATAGTTCCAACCACCGACGCCGCTGAGCAGGTGAATCGCCGTAGCTGCCGTGTTGCACGGGAGGCGGACGGACTTCGGCATCTTCGGTGGGAGGGTACCGTACGGCCCGTTCAGCAGGACGATATTCGGTGTGGTTTGGCCTTGCGGATCGGTCAGCACGAAGGGAACGCCTTGGAACACCTTCGGCTTCCAGTCCGGAAAGATCATGCGATCGGGCCCGTTGTTCCCGTCGTGGAACAGCCCCTTGGTGCTGATTGCCGTCGCGACACTGTCTAACGGCAGAGGGATGTAAGGACCTTTGTCCGTAAGGAACTCGAGCAGATTTGTGAGTTCGAGTTCCGAGATCTGCTTCTCGAAGCCTTCCGGCATCACCGACTTGCGTGACGCAATCAGTTCCTCGATGTCCTCGCGAGCAACGCTGATCTGCTTGGCCTGCGAATTGATGATCGTAATCGATGTCCGTGTCTCCCCGGCCAACATGCCGTTGATGACCTTCCCGTCCGCGGTCAGCACGTTGTAGAGCCGAAAATTGCCTTCGACGCTGCGCGACGGATCGATGATGTGCGTCAGCAACTCGGCTTTCGGATGCACGGCGATGCCGGTCAAATTCGGTCCGATCTTCTGACCCATCTCACCATGCTGGTGGCAGGCGGCACAGACCTTCTTAAAGACAGCTCGACCGGCGGCGACATCGCCGGTTTTCCTGGTAACGTGCAACAATGATTGCAGGACCTTGTCACGGTCCGCATTCGGCAGCCCGCCCCCCATCGCCAGCAACGCTTCCGCCTCGGCGCGAAGTGCCCGATCCGGAAACGATCGCAGCGCCTGCTTCTGCTCCAGTGTGAGCTCATTCAGGTCGAACGCTTTCGCAGCGACAGCCGCCAGCAGCGATTTGGTCCACGGTGGTTTGCCAAGGATGACACCAATCGCCGCGGACTTGGTCGCGGGGGTCATGGACGGCATGTAGTCGATGACTACGTCACCCCCGCCCGCGGCTTCGCTGAGACGCAACGCGTCCAGCAGTTTCTCTGACACGTCTGGCGGCGTTTGCGGTGTGAGCAGTTCAATCACGGTCTCGACCGCCCCGTCATCTTGCGGACGGAGGCCGATCAGATCGCGTGCGGCCGATCCGCGTTTCTCCGCGGCGGACGCTTCGTCTTCGATCATGGCAGCCAGCGAGGCAACGATCTCGTTGGCAAATTCATCCAACGCGTTGACATCCGCGCGCGCCGCAAGGCGGAGCAGCTTGCCTTTCAGCGTGTGATCGCCGCCCTCGAAGGCCGTTACAAACGCCTCATCCAGCGATGACGTCGACTCAACGTCGAAGTTCGCCGGCAGCCCCGCCGTCAAGCCGTCAATGAGCTGGGCGGCAAGTGCCGGGTGCGTGGCGGTTAGATTCGCCACGATGCCTTCCAGGCTCTCCGCACTCGGCTTGCCGCGTGCAACATGTTCGGTGACTCGGCGAGTGACTTGCATCACGGCACCGGACGGCTCGGCTGGCTTGGACGTCACCTGCTGCAGGTAGGCGACCGCGTGCGTCGCAGCAGCCGATGTCAGGGCATCGACGAGCACCGGATCGGATTCGGTGGAAGCAAGCTCAGCCAGGATCTTCGCGGCCTCGGCGGAAGCCGGCATGTCGGCCAGCGCCAGCAGCGCCTGCAGCTTGACCTGGAGATCATCGTCTTGAAACAGGCTGCGATGATCGAGCAGCAGTTGGATTCCAAACCGGTCATGGGGCAGTACGGAAATCGCGTTGCGGCGCACACCGCCGGAAGGGTGTTGGAGTGCCGTCGCCAGCCCGCTGGTGACGATCCCGGCGGCCTTGAATCGAGGGCCGAGTTGGATGTAGCCCAATCCTTCGAGTGTGTGCAAGGCGTGAATTGCCCCCACATTCAGGCCGATCTCGTCGATGGATGCGTCGCCCAGCAACGCGACGAGCGATTGCAGCACATCGTCCGCTCGGCGCTCAATCAATAGCCGCTGGGCTTGGAGCCGCCAAGGGAAAGACGGATGCCGCAACGCGGCAACGAGTTGCTCATTCGATGCGGCGGCCAGATTGCTGAACTCGTGGAGTTGCTCGCCTGCATCGCCCATCGCGACAACGCGATAGATCCGCCCGTGTTTCTTGTCGCGCAGATCACTCTCATAAGCGGCCCCTTTGCCCGTTTTGAATCCGTGAGGCGTCGGATTGTGCTGCACAATGTAGTTGTACCAGTCGATCACCCAGACCGCGCCGTCCGGGCCAACTTCGGCCATGATCGGCGCAGTCCATTCGTCATCGCTGGCCAACAGGTTCAGGGGGCTGGTGGCCGTGTAATCGGCACCATCGCGTCGCAGCACGAATGTGCCGACCAGGTGCCCTGTCGGACCGCAGACAAACGCCGTCTTGTTCCACCACTGCTGAGGGAATGCGCGGGCGGTGTAGAGCGCATGCCCGGCACCTGCCGTGTAGCCGCCGTGATGATCGACCTGGCGAACCTTGTCGGTGATCGGGTCGAACCGGTGCGAGTCAGCGATCGTTCTCAGGGTCTGCGGTGCCCACCCGCGCACCCGCTCGTAATAGCGATTGGGAATCGGCACAAACATGCTGGGGTTGTGGTTCGCCGTCGATCCGAAGATCAAGCCCTCTTCGCTGATCCCCAGTCCCCAGGTGTTGTTGTCGCTGGATCGGATGAACTCGAGATCGGTGACTTTTGGCGGATCGGTCTGGGAGAGCTTGAACCGCCAGAAGCCTTGGCGGAAGGACTGTGTTGGATTGCCGTCGAAGGTGGGCTTGCTGTTGTTGTAGCCTTGCATGGCCCAGATCCAGTTGTCGAGGCCGTACCGAAAATTGCTGACACCGCCGTGTGTGTCGCCCAGCGCCCAACCGGAAATCAGGGTCGTCTTCTCATCGGCCACATCGTCGCCATTGGTATCCTTCAAGTAGATTGTCTCGCGGCCGTTCTGTACGACGGCGCCACCTCGAACGATCACGATGGCCACGGGAATGCTGAGCCCCTCGGCGAACACGGTAAACGTATCCGCAACGTGGTCGCCGTCGGAATCTTCACAGATGCGAATCCGGTCGCGATTGCCGCCCGCATCGTTGGGATAGTCGACCGTTTCACAAACCCACAGGCGACCACGCTCATCCCACGTCATGGCGATCGGTTTGGCTTGAAAATTGTGCTCGTCCGCATAAAGTCGAACGGCCATGTTTTCCGGTGTGACGAAATGCTTGATCGACTCCGCGGATGGCAACGGTTTCTGCATCAACGTCTTCGGCTTTCCCTGCGTTCCCCATTGGCGACTGGGTGTGTAGTTCGGGATCTTGGGCCCGACGTCGACATATTCGAACTTCGCCACATCCGTTCGCAGCGTTGTCATGGCCGGCGCGACGAATCGATCGGTTTCGCCAAAGGCCGGGACCTGGGACGGGTCGTCGCCGCAGGCCCAGCGGATACCGCGCTCGACCAGGTTCTGAAATCCGGGGTTGGTAAAGGTCCGCTGGTCGTGTCCCCACGCCGTGTAAAACACGCGGCCGCTGCCGTGCGTCCGAATCCACGTCCAGGGCTCGCGCCGGCTTCCCTCCGCCTGCTCGCCTTCGATCCGGTATTCCAGAACGGTCCGATTCTTGTCGTTGTGCAAATGATGGATGTAAGTCTCATCCCAACTGGTGAAACTGCCGTAGCCCTTCATCAGAGGGTGATCGGCGGCCGCAATCTGTGTCGTGAAGACCTGGCCGCCGTGCCTCAGAAACTGGGCTCCCATCAGCGCCACGACGTCGGGGTTGTTTCGCCAGCAATAGGTGGCACAGTGGAGCGGAATGAAGCCCTTGCCGCCGGCAACGAAGTCCAACAACGCCTCCGCCTGAGCCGCTTCGATCCTGTCGATGTTGGCATACAGCACGAGCCCGTCGAAGGCGGCGAGCGTTTCCGGATTGATGTCCGCCATGCGGTCGGTGTACTTCAACACGACCCCCCGTTCCGCGAGCGGCGGCGCGAGCTCGGCGAACCTTCGGGCAGGCTGGTGGTGCCCGTTGTCACCCATGAACAGCAGTTGCAGGTCTTGTGCCCAGGCGGAAGAAGCCCAAAGGCCCAGCAACAGGAAAAGAACGCGGGCCACCGCCCGACGGATGATTGGATGCCCGTTGTTCATGGTATGACCAATTTGGTTGTTGTTTTGGATTTCCAAGCTGAGTTGCCCCGCCGTCCACCGTCGGCTCGTCAGATTACCCCAGTGTAAACTCCGGCAGCCTGACAATCTCCCCACCTTGCGAGGCCGGTTCGTGCGCACAGATACCGACGCACGTTCAATTAGCACTCGTTACGGCGTTGGGCCACGGATCGCGGCCTTCCAGCAATGCCGACACGAATTCGTGGACCAGATGCGGATGCGAACCGCCATGGCCCCCAGCCGGCACAAACGACAAGTGCTCGGCATCGTGAATCTCGGCGGGCAACGTGAATTTACGAATCGGTTCCGGCAACAAATGCGCGTAGTCCGGCACCTCGACCTTTTTCGGAATCTCCGGCTCCGGTTTCTTGGCGGTATGAGCAATGTGGGGCTCATCTTCCCGAACCAACACAACTTCGAGTATCGCATATTCGATCGACCGCTGACGGCGATGTCCGTCGAGCCAAGTTGACTCGCTGTACTCGGCCCTCGATACTGACCCGAATGATGATGACGAACGCGGCAACACTCTTTGCGTGAAGTCAACTTTCATCCACCAGGTTTGTGCACGACGAGCCCGGTTTGCCCGAGAGGCAACCTCGCAAGTCATGCGTTCCGTACGTCATGCTGTGCATGACAATTCGCCCGTTCCGCTCAGGCTTGGTCAAACAATGGAGTCATCCCAATGGTTAGCTCACCGGGCATCGACCAGACGAAGCCGGGCCGCGGGTCCGGGCGCTTCCTGCACGCCTTGATGGCCGTCATGCTTGTCGGACCCGCGATGGCAATCCCCCCAGCCACGTTGGCGACGGCATCCGATTCTGACCGTCAGGGGGTGCCGAATATCGTGCTCATTCTGGTCGACGATATGGGCTTCTCGGACCTCGGGTGCTACGGGGGCGAGATTCAAACGCCAAATCTTGATCAGTTGGCTCGGGACGGGCTGCGGTTCACGGAGTTCTACAATTGTGCCAAGTGTGAGACGACCCGGGCCACATTGCTCAGCGGCCGCTACCATAGTGAAGTCGGTGTCGGCAAGCTGCAGAACTGCGTCACGCTGGCCGAAGCGCTGCAGGCCAGCGGCTACACGACACTGATGACGGGCAAATGGCACCTCTCGGGAACGCCGCTCGACCGCGGCTTCGAACGCTACTTCGGTCACCTCAGCGGTGCCACCAATTTCTTCACGGGGGACGAGACGTTTCGCCTGGACAACCGTCCATTCCAGGTTCCCGCCGACGGTTTCTACACGACGGATGCGAACACGGACTACGCGATCCGGTTCCTGAAATCCGCCGAACAGGACCGGCCTTTCTTTCTCTACGTCGCCTACAACGCACCTCACTATCCGCTCCAGGCACCTCGCGGCGACGTCGAGAAGTACTTGGGCAAATACCTGGGCGGCTGGGACGAGTTGCGACAGGCCCGGCACACACGGATGAAGGCGATGGGGCTGTTGAAGTTCGACTACCGGCCGGCCCCACGTCCCGCCGATGTGCCGGCCTGGTCGACGTTAAGCGACGAGGACAAGCAGCGCGAAGATCTGATGATGGCAACCTATGCCGCAATGATCGATCGGGTCGACCAGAACATTGGCCGCCTGGTGGAAGAACTCAAGGCAGCAAACCGCTGGGACAACACGCTGCTCCTGTTCCTGAGCGACAACGGTGCCTGCCCGTTCCAGCGAACCAAGCAAGCGACCCTTGACAACCGGCTGATGCCATGGGACCCGGCATCCTATTGGACCTACGACAAAGGCTGGGCCCATGCCTGCAACACGCCGTTTCGCGAATACAAACAGAATCAGCATGAAGGCGGCATCTCGACGCCCCTGATTGCGCATTGGCCGAACGGCATCAAGCACAAAGGCACAACAACATCGCAGCCCGGGCACCTGGTCGACATCATGGCCACCTGCCTCGATCTCGCCCGGACCTCGTACCCCCAAGAGTTCCGCGGGCAGGAAGTCGGTCCCCCTCGCGGCACCAGCCTGGCCCCGATTTTTTCCGGTGAACAACGGGCCCAGCATCCCATCGCCTTCACCTTCTACGGCAAGAACAACGGCCTGCGGGTCGGAAAGTGGAAGTTGGTCAACCGCAACTTTGGAGCTTGGGAACTTTATGACCTCGATCGCGACCGGGCTGAACTCGATAACCTGGCCGCGAAGAACCCGGCTCAACTGGAGATCATGAAGGGGCACTGGCGCGATGCCGAACGAGCGTTTGCGATGAAGAAGGGGCTTGGAAGGGCGAAGAAGAAGCGTCCGAAGAAGGCCGCGTCCCCAGGCAACGCGCCATGATCCGATGCTTCCTCGGCTGGAGCCGGAAACCGCGGCGTCCTGTTGGGACCCAGCGACCACCGACCCGCGATGTTCTTGCCGGCTACCCGGGCTGGACCCGCCAAGTCCCCCGACCCGCCCGAATCGACCCCCCCCCCAAATTGGCGAATTCACTTGACCTTTGGGAAAGCTGTGGCGGTCACGCGGCGTAAACCGGCCCGATCTTGGCTGTCAGCAACCGGGCAGCTCGATTTCACCGTTTTCGCCACTGTAACAGCCTGGCGTGGCACAGTAGTATGACAGATCACGCTCTGGATAATTCGCAGCCAGCCAAGAATCGCATTCGCCCCATGTCCTCGACCACAACTCGAAGCAAAACGGCCTCCGACCGACTCCTCGATGTCTTGGCGGAATACGAACAGTTCCTGATTGTGATGCACGACAGTCCGGACCCGGATGCGATGGCCAGCGGATGGGCGTTGCGTTGCTTGATTGAGGAGCGGTTAACTGGGCCTGTTCGGCTGGTCGGCGGCGGCGCGGTGGTGCGCGCTGAGAATCGCTACCTGATCGAGCTACTCTGCCCGCCGCTTGAACTGGTCAGCGAGTTAGACGTGGAGCCCGGTACGGCCACCATCCTGGTTGATTGTGGCGTGGGAACCAAGAACCACTTGGCCACGCGGTCCGGCATCACACCCGTCGCGGTCATTGACCATCATTTGACCAGCAACGGATCGCCCCAAATACCGTTCAAGGACATCCGCGAGCAGGCTGCCGCGTCGGCGACGATTGCGGCCAGCTACCTCCGGGAGCAAGCGATCGAGCCGGGCGCCAAGCTGGCAACCGCCATCCTCTACGCACTGCGGACCGAGACCTGCGGCGGCGAAACCGAGCACTCGGCCCTCGACCGATCGGTCGTCAAATGGCTGTCAGCCTGGGCAGACCCCGCACTCCTGGCAGAGATCGAAAACGCCCCGTTGGAGCGTGAGTATTTTGGCGACCTCGCACTGGCCATGCAAAACACGTTTGTCTACGACGACGCGGCACTCTGCTTCCTGCCCCGTGCCAGTGGTGCCGAGATCGTGGGCGAAGTGGCCGATCTCCTGGTTCGCTGCCGTGGGATTCGTCGAGTCTTGTGCGCCGCAGTTGTCGACGACGATCTGGTGTTTTCCGCACGGGCTGCCCAGAATTCGGGAAATGCGGCCAGGCTGCTGCAAATGACCCTCAAGGGGATCGGCGGCTGTGGCGGCCACACGCACCGCGCAGGGGGCAAGATTTCCGGGGCGGCCAACCGGCAGAAGATCGGAGACGATTTGCTCGGGGAACTACGCGAGCGCTGGCTTTCAGCCTGCAAGATTGATCGGCAACGGGGAACGCGGCTCGTCCCCCGCCGCGAGATCGTGGAAAACCTCTGACTGGAAGACCGTTCGCGGGACCGCGCGGCGTATTCCAGCCGGAAGGGTTAGCGTCCAGGTCGCTCGGCAATCAACGCGATCACGGGCGAACACCCAACGGCTGATGAATTATCGAACCCAGGTCGAGGTTACCCGGGGCTGCCGGCAGGCAGCGTGCCTGGGAATGCCGGGCGAGATCATCAGGAGAAATTGCGTCTCATGAAGCCCTTGGAATCCCTCCTGCGGACCTTTGTCGAACTGCATCCGGAGGAGGCGGCGCGCGCGTACGAGAACTTGGAGACCGGTGAAGCCCAACGGTTGTTCAAGACCTTACCGGTCCATGTCGCCGTGCCCCTGCTGGAGCGTCTCAATCCGCAGGTCGCCGGGCCGCTGATGATGAACCTGGAGATCGATCGGGCCCGCAGTCTGTTCACGGAGTTGTCGCCCCGTGCCGCGTCCGCGCTCGCCCATCAGATTGAAGAATCGAGGCGGGAAGAGGTCCTGGCCGGCCTGCCCGACCGGATTGTTCGGCCCATCCGCGAATTGACCCGGTACTCGGCGGAAACCGCCGGTGGAATCATGGAACCGCGGGTCGCCGCCCTGCCAATCGATATCACGGCACAACAGGCCATTTCGACGATCCGCAAGACGCCCCGCGAAGCGCTTCACTACCTCTATGTCGCCGAACGGGACGGAAAGTTGGTCGGCGTGCTCAGCATGCGGGACTTGCTCCTGGCCGCCCCGCGCGCACCGATCGCTTCGCTTGTCCACCGTAAGGTCGTCAGTGTCCCGGACACGATGGATCGTGCCGACGTCGTGCAGTTGATGGCGGAGCGGGGCTTCCTGGCCATGCCGGTCGTCGACTACGAAGGACGGCTGGTCGGCGTCATCAAGCACGACGAGGCACTTCACGCCAGCCAACTGGAAGCATTCGAGGATCTGCAGAAGATCGCCGGTGCCAGCGCCGACGAGCGGGCCCTCTCCCCGGTACGCACGGTGGTGACCAGTCGCCTTCCGTGGCTGATCTTGAACCTGGTGACGGCCTTCATGGCCGCCGCCGTCGTGGGACTGTTCGAAGACGTGATCGCCCAGGTCGCCGCCTTGGCGGTGTTGATGCCGGTCGTCGCCGGGCAGGGCGGAAATACGGGTGCCCAGTCACTTGCCGTGGTCATTCGTGGCTTGGCACTGCGGGAGATCATCACCGGCAGCGAGCGACGGGTCGTCGTCAAAGAGACCCTGGCGGGAGTGATCAACGGCATCGCGATCGCGGTCATCTCCGCCCTGGCCGTGGTTGTCTGGCAAATGTCCATCGAGCAGGCCGGGCCGAAGAAATCGGGCGGGCTGGCCGCCGTCATTTTCCTCGCCATGATCATCAACATGGGCGCAGCAGCGCTGGCCGGCGCCATCATTCCGCTCGTCCTCCAGACGCTCGGCCGCGACCCCGCACAGTCGTCGTCGATCTTCCTGACCACCGTGACGGACATCGTGGGGTTTGCCTCGTTCCTCGGCTTTGCCGTCCTGTTCCTTCCCCTGTTGACGTGACGCGCGCGGCAACGCACGCGATCGGTTCGGTGCCGCCGTGACTCGGCAGGACATTCCCGCTGGATGACGGTCCATGCGGCCTGCAGCGAGCCGATTAGGGCTTGGCAACCCGTGTTCGGGCGCTAGCCTGGAATATCCGTGAACCTGCGACGATTCGGTGCAAGTTACTGTGCCGCAATCTCTTGTGGTGAACATACCCACACTCTTGTGGTGAACTTACCCACAACGCCTCGCATCTCAGTTGGAACGCGCTAGCGTCCAGTTTGCTCTGTTTTCAAAGGAACCGGGGCTAACGCCCAACGGCTGATGAATAATCCGCGCTAGATGGCTTGTATCAGGTTTCGCTTTACAAATGAGTCAAGTTTGAGCGACCAACGGGAGTGGACGAACATGCTGCGAGCGTCAGCTCGCTATTGGTCCGTGGCCCTGCCTCGTCACGATTCAGTTGTCGGGGTATGATAGAAGCATAGTGTTTGTGTGTTGACTTTGTTGTAGGAGAACAGCCATGAAGCGATTTGCTCCGGTGCTGTTGGCTTCAGGGTTTGCCTTAACCCTGGCCGGCTGCACACCCGCAACCGTTTCGGACACGACGACTCCCTCGTCCAACACGAGCGAAGCGGCGGCGTCCGAGTACACCTTGGTCTCGCTAAAAGTGCCAAACATGGTCTGAGGGGGATGTGCCGCCTCGGTCCGAGGCGATTTGGCGAAGATTGACGGAGTTACCGACATTGAAACAGACATCGCCGGGCGAACGTGCAGTTTCAAGCTCACGAAACCGGACGTCGACTATAGCGCGAAGCTGGCCGAGTTCGCGAAGTCAAACGAACATCTGGCCGATTACGAGATTCAGTAGCTCGCTTGCCCGGGAAGGTGTAAGCGGATCATCTCAAGTCGCAAGCCCGCCGGTGTCCCATACGCCGGCGGGCTTCTTCTTTGGGGTCGTCGACGCAGCCAGATCGCCGTGAGCGCCAAGCGGCCGCCGCTTCGTTCTTCTCGCATCCCCGCACTTGCGGCCGTCAGGCAGGATTACGATCTTGGCAACGTCCGCCGATCGAGGATACTCGTATTCGGGCGGGTCAATCCGGAGATCAGGCCAATCTTTTCAAAGGCCAGCAGCCACCAGTAGGTCATGTCGATCTCCCACCAGCGGTGCCCGATGGCTGCCGAGCGAGGGTCGGCGTGGTGGTTGTTGTGCCACCCTTCGCCGTAGCCAAGAATGCCGCAGATCCAGTTGTTGCAACTATTCTCCCGAGTTTCATAGTTGCGGTACCCCCAGAGGTGAGCCACCGAATTGATCGCCCAGGTCGTATGCCAGGTCCACAGCGTGCGATAGATGGCGCCCCAGAGAAACCACTGGACGCCCAACTGCGTGGCGCCCGCCAGCGTTCCGGTCCACAGCCAGCCGACGCCGAATCCGAGAACGAAGATGGCCACCACATGGGCCAGATAGACCCGCAGCCAATTAACGTTCTTGTGAAGCCACATGTAGTACGGGTCTCTCAAGATGTCCCGTGCATAACGATCGTAGGCCGTTGAGGTCGCCAGGGCCCGATTCTCCACGAAGAGCCAACCCATGTGGGCCCAGTAGGCGCTGACCATCGGGGTGTGCGGATCTTCCTGGTGGTCCGAGTGCTGGTGGTGGACCCGATGGACCAGCACCCAGCGAGCAGGAGACTCCTGAAAACTGCACACGCCTAACGTCGCCAACGTCCGCTCAAACCACTTCGGCCCCTTGAATCCCTGGTGCGTCAACATGCGATGGTAGCCGGCACTAATCCCCAACGCCCCAAAGATGTAATTCAACGCCGGCATCGCCAAGACACCCCACCAGCTAAATACATAGGGCAAGAATGCCAATGGTATGAGCAGGTGGAAGAAGAGAATCGGAACCAGGTTCTCCCAGATAATTCGACTCTCCTTGTCCACCTGGCTGGGGCGCGGGATGGCCGTTCGACGCGCCCCCCGGATCGCCTCGTGCTCTTCGGAAAGCCGGTCGAGTGCAATCTGATCGCGCGCGTGCCGCTCAAGATGCATCTCCGGTCCCACGGTCGTCGCTGGGGTCACTTCGGTCGCTCGCATAGTTGCTTCTACCTGACTGTGCGGAACCTGCCGCCAGGTCGACACGAGCGAACGCTCGGACCAAGGCAGGAAATATAGCGAGCACGCGGATAATGCCGATGCTGCGTATTCTAGTATAGATGGGGATTCTGCGATGTCTAATTGATCGCACCTGAAAACTGGCCGTTGCCATTACATTGAGGGGATATCAGGCCGATCGAGCCTGCGCCGGCGGCCGCGCGGCGACGGCTCCCGACGGCCAGCTTGACCGAGCACCACGCGCGCGGACGGCTCCTTCGAGTGGCAAATCGCTGCCGGAACATTTGGCGATGCCGGGCAGAAGGGGCAATCGGCGGCCAGGTGTCATGCCGCGCATGGCTGACCAGCGCCGTTGGTGCAGCCGCCCCCCGTCACTAAGGGACGGGACGCAGGCGAATGCAGTGGAAGCGGGTCGCACTCTCGTAGGCGCCAACGCCGAGCGACCGGGTGGTGGGGAGTCGCCACATATCGAGCACTTCCAGGTCCGATCCGTCACCTTCGTAGGTGGCCAGAGGTTGGCCATCCAGGAAAGCCCTCACGCGGCCTCGCCGGACCTGCACGAGGGCTGTGTACATGGTCCCGTTCTGCAAGGCAGGACCGGGCGATGAACTGCGTTCGACGATGGTCTGACCGCCCACCTTCTGGATCCCGGCCAGGTGCTCGCCCCAAGCATCGACTTCAAACGTCGCCTGCCCTTCGCCGACAAGGAAGTAGACAGCGATCGAATGCTGGCCCGAATTTCGGGTGAAGCGGACTTCAAGGTCGTATTCTGCGGGGACATCGTACGGCAGGGCGACGCGTGCATTGGTCGCTCCATCAACGTCTAATCCATCGGGCAGAACTTGCCACTCGCCCGCCACGGCATCGCGAGCCGGATCGACGGTTCCCATCAGGTCGATCCAGCGGTCGGTCGAGCCGTCGCGCCCCGGGTCGCCTGCCGCGTCAGTCGATTGCCCGCGCCCCTCTGGGCCTTCAGCCGTTCCCGCTGCGACCTGATCGTCTTGGTCGTCGTCGGTCCCGTTTCCCGGCGGACCAAGAACCACCGCGGCCGCCGCCAGCAGGAGCAAAGCAACGGCGGAGAGGGCCAGGTAGAGCGACGAGGGGCGTCTCTGATCGCGGCGACCGGATGTAGGCGTGGCCACGCGTTGAGGCCCGGGCGCTGGTGCAGCGGTAACCGGGAACTGCAGCGGGTCGGATGGCGGCAGCGGGGGGAGGACACCGGCCGCATCGACGACTGGCGGGCCGGCGGGTTCACGTTCCTTTTCCGGGCCTCCGGCCGCAGCATCCGGTCCCCTCGTGCCACGACCGTCGAGCACCCCGCCACCCTGCCTGCTGCCACCTGCGGGCTTGGCTTTCCCGAACGGCTTGAGGGCTTCCACAACTTCGGCCGGGGTCTGGTACCGGTCGGCCGCCTGTTTGGCCATCATCCGTTCCACAACCTCGATCAGCCCTGTCGGCAAATCACTTCGCAGCGACGCCAGGGAATCGGGGGCTTGATTGAGATGGGCGAGCACCTTGTCGACAAGCGTGCCGCTGGGAAAAGGGACGCGCGCGGCCAGCAGGTAATACAAGGTGCAGCCGAGGCTATAGATGTCGGCCCGCGTATCGACATTCCGCGAGTCTTCCACTTGCTCTGGGGCGATGTAGTCCGCCGTTCCCAGGGCCACCCCCGCGCGGGTCAGCCGTGCCGCATCGATTTCGTTTGCCAGCCGCGCCAAGCCGAAGTCGAGAATCTTGACCGTCCCCTGGGGCGTCCGCATCAAATTCTGGGGCTTGATGTCCCGATGGACCATCCCCTGGCCGGCCGCGTGCTGCAGTCCTTGCGCTGCCTGCATCACGTAGTTGCAGGCGTGCAACACGGACAGTTGCCCTCGCCGGGCAACCAGGTCGGACAGGCTCGTTCCTTCCACAAACTCCATGACCAGGAAATGCAGATCACCAGCCTGCTCGGCATCATAGGCCGTGACAATATTGCGATGGGCCAGCTTTGCTGCGGCTCGAACTTCCAAATGAAAACGTTCGATGGCCACACGATTCGTCACCAACTTTTGGTTGATCACCTTGAGCGCGACGGGGCGTTTCATCAAGCGATGCTCGGCCTGGTAAACGACCCCCATCCCGCCCGCCCCCAACGGCTTGACAATCCGGTAGCGGGGATGGTCAATCAGCTCGACCGGCAACGCGGATGGCTGGCGTCTCGTGCCGCGGGTTTCCGCGGTGACGCCCGGCTGCGTCTCCTCAATGCCGGCCGAAGTGTCGGCGGGACGCATGTGCCGGACGAGCGATTCCTGGGGCAGCGAACGGAGCACTTCACAGCACGAATCGCATTCCGCCACGTGCGACTCAACCCGCTCGTGATCTGCCGCAGCCAGCTTGCCCCCCACGAAGGCGCTCAGTTCGTCACGATTCGGATGTGTCGCATTCGCCTCGCCCATTCCGAATGTCTCCGCACCAAGGGGAACCTCATCGCCGTGATCGCACCCGACCTACGATAGATGTCGATTGTCGGGACGACCTTTCAGAAAATCAATCAACCAATGAGGCCGCGGCCCTGCTCCCGGAGGGAAGCCATGACCCGCGACTTGGCAATAAATACCGCGTTTGCCGACATATCGAGCTCGGTTGCGACTTCGTCGGCCGTGCAGCCTTCGATGGCAAATCGCTGGAAGGCACTCCACGTCTTCTTGGAGAAGTTAGGACGGATCTGTTTGAGCAGGTACTGGGTGACGTGTTCGTCATGCTCCCGGTCCCATTGGCGGCTGAGGTCACTATGCGGGTCCTGGAGCTGGTCCACAACACCGCCGAAGTCGGTTCCGCCGACGGCGGGAGGCTGCCGGTTCTTCTTGCGCCAGTGGTCCCGGAGGCAGTTGGCCGTGATCGCTCGCAGCCACCCACGAAAGGCCCCCGTACGGGGCTCGCGACGAAACTCGGGAAATCGCCGCACGACAACCGCCAGGACATCCTGAACGACGTCATCGACATCACTGGAGGCAGCCCCACTACGCCGCAACCAGCCTTGGATCAAGGGCGAATAAAGGTCCACCAGCCGGCTCCAGGCCACTTCGTCCGAGGCGTGCTGCAACGACTCCAGAAAACTGGTGGATGTCTCCAAAGCCCAGGCCCTTCACAAGGTCGACGACCAACTCGATCGGATGGTACGCGATCGCATGGTAACGGTCCACTTAGAAACGGATCATCAACAACTGCCCCCGCGTCGACGGACGGAAGTTACCGGCGAATCGCAGGCCTCGCCCTGTCGTCATTCCAGAGGTCAAGCGGTGCATGACGCAACGCGGTCCGGCATTCGGCAGGAACGCGCCATCAACGACATCCCGCACGTCGATCCCGTCGAAGTGACGGACATCGTTCCTGACTCGTTCCTTATCCCGACACGTCCCACCAGGCATCCAGTTGGGCACGCAACTGCTTGACGACGTCCGGGTGTGCGGCAGAGACCTCATGCGCCTCCCACGGATCTGCCAGAATATCGAATAGCTCGACTGCCGCATCCGGCACACGTCCCGCGTGCGGCACGATCAGTTTCCACTTCCCTTCGATCACCCAGCGAAAGCGCAAGCTGGCAACGGGGTCGGTCATATGCTGGATGTCGTGCTCGAGGATCTCGCCGAAAATGGCGTTCCGTGCGGCCACACGCTTTTCGTCGAGAAGGTCGATCCCGTCCATCTTCGCCGTTGGCTTCAGGCCGACCGCGGAAAGTACGGTGGGGACCAGGTCGATCGAGCTGACCAGATGCGTTTCGTCCATCCGTGGCTGAACATGCCCCGGCCAGCGCACCATGATCGGGGTGCGGATGCCGCCGTCGTACTGCGACCGTTTCGAGCGGGGCGCGTACGCGCTGGCGTTCGTTCGATTGATCCAGCCATTGTCGGTCACGTACATCACGATCGTGTTGTCCGCCAGCTGGTGGTCGTCCAGGTAGTCGAGCAATTCGCCAACCGTCTCGTCAAACCATTCACACATGGCGTAATACTTGGCGACCGGCAGGTGGGGTGTCTTGTCCCGGTACTTATCCAACAGGCGTGCCGGCGGATTATGCGGCGTGTGGGGCAGGAACGGCGCGTAGTACACGAAGAATGGCTTGTCCTGCTCGACGCTCATCTCAATGAAGTCAAACACCGGCCGCATCCCCTGCCTGCCGATCGCCAACCCGAGGTCCCCGTGGCGTCCGCCGCGGGTCCGATCCCCGTGCGTCATCCCATGCGTGAATCCGCCCCGACGATAGTGGCCCTCCCACCACTTGCCCGACTGGTGACTGAGGTAGCCTTGGGTCGACAAGAGGCCGGCCAGCTTGGGAACGCGATCGATGTGCTTGATGTAATCGATGCGCTGTTGCAGATATCTGGGGTCCGACCGCTGCTTCCGCTTGGGAGCATCCGCCAGGTCCTCCGGCGGGGGCGGGTCATTGCCCACGATTCCGTGCTGATGTGGATAGAGGCCAGTCACCATGGTTGCCAGCGAGGGCCGGCAGAGACTGTCCGGAACGTAGCCGCGTTTGAAGGTCAGGGACTCGCGGGCCAGTTGATCGAGCCGAGGGGTCTGAATCGTGTCGTGGCCCATGAAACCGTAGTCGTTCCAAGCCTGGTCGTCGGAAATAATCCACACCACGTTCGGCTGTTCGGCGGCCCCTGCCAGCGCACCCCACAAGCCGAGAAGCAGCAGCGTACCGGAAATGACTCGATTGCTCATTGCGAAGACGTCTTTCCTCGGAAGAAGAGAAGCGTGAGTGCCAGTTGCCGATCGCCACGGTGCGGCCAACCCGACCTGCGCAATCATGACAGTCCCTTAGCCCTTTCGCAACCATGGACGGCGACGGAACGGATCGGTCCCCTCCGTCAGTCAAGGCTCATCGTCAAGGCTCATTGCCGCCGGTTGCGGAAATGAGCTGGTCGATGCGTTCCAGCGTCTCGCCGATCGAGGCACGAACGACAACGTCCGCCAGGTTGTCGAGCGGGGTGGGGTCTCGGTTGATGATGACCAGCCGGGCACCGTGTGACTTGGCCAGTGACGGCAGACCGGCTGCCGGATGAACCACCAGGGAGGATCCCATCGCCAGGAACAGGTCACCCTGCCGAGTCGTCTCGACGGCGACCTCCAGGACATCGGCGGGCAATGATTGGCCGAACGATACGGTCGCATGTTTCATGATGCCGCTGCACGTGGGGCAGACGGGTGGTTCCCCCGTGGCCAGAAATTGCTCCACCAGGCGGTCGACGTCCGGGTCCCGTCGCCGGCAATTCAGACAAGCGACGGCGCGGGCGGTCCCGTGCAATTCCCACACGGCCTGGCTGCCGGCGATCTGGTGCAACCCGTCGATGTTCTGGGTAATCACCGCCTGCAGGTAGCCGGCACGTTCCCACTTCGCCAACATCCGATGCCCCAAGTTCGGCTCAGCGTGGGCGAAGTCCCGGTGAGCGACCGACTTCTGCCGCCAGTACTCGCGGCGGGCCTCCGCGCTGGCAACGAAATCGTCGTAGTAAACGGGCTGAGAGGTCGCCCACACACCGCCCGGCGAACGAAAATCGGGGATGCCGCTTTCCGTACTGATCCCTGCGCCCGTGAAGGCGACGACCGCCGTCGAGTCGCGGATCCAGGCTGCAACTTCAGCCAAAGAAGTTGGTCCGTTTTCTGACATGCCATCGATTCCCATCGGTCTTCTTATTGATACTTGCGCAGCGAATGGACCAGGACGACCAACGGGAGTCCGCAGATATACGGCCGCGCGTTGCTTGCCGAAGGCTCATTTGCCGCGCAGCCGTCAATAAACGCGAATCGGCGAGTTCGCCCCTGCCGGTTTTCGTCCCGGGCCGCTGGTACGGATTGCGGAATTTGCTGGGAACATAAGTCCCCCGGATTGCGTCCAATACCTCTGGAATGGGAGCGGGAACAGGGCGAAGGCGTCTCCCCCGTGTTGGCGGACGGCTTCGACCGGCCAAGCCGCAAGTCGTTTGCCTCCAAATCGTAACGACCAATTCGCCAGAATCAACGGAGTGCCCTGACAACAGCAGCTACACCACGCTGAACCAGGAATGTCAGGCAATCCGGAGGGACTGGTTCAAAGCGAATGGCTGCGGGGAGAATCCCGGTTATACGCGTCGTACGCGTTAAAACGCGTGCAAGCCTGGGCAAACGGGGGAAATGGGGCCGGATTTGCTGGCAGAGCCCGTCAATCTGCCGATCCTTACAATTAGCAATTCTTTGCGGCACTTCACAAGGAACAGAGAGCACGATGAAGAACGCCCCACGTCGCTTCGGAAGGAAGTCACTTCGAACCCTTTGGCAGACGAGCAAGAAGCGACGTGCTGGACGGGATCATGCGCAGCCTCGCCGGTTCGAATCACTGGAAGCCCGCTTGATGCTGCATGGGGGCAATGGTCCACACGACATGGACCCCGCTTACGACCCCGCCTCGAATTTCGACATCCAGGCGGATCTGGCGATCTACGTCAACTCGGAACTGGTGGCGTTGCCGGCCGACATCGGCGTTAACGGTAACCAGTTGACCAGTTTCGTCCACACCGAAGACGGTGATCCCAACCGTCTGCACTTGGACCCGGGGGGCGAGCAGCCAACCGAGTTTGTTCACCTGGGCGACTTCTTCGACATCTGGCGGACCAACGCGGGCAGTGCCGGCAACAACCCGAACGCGATCCTGAGCGACACGCAACTGTTCGACAATGTGGTGGACGAAAACAACACGTTACAGGCGTATGTGAACGGCGAGCGGTTGGAGAGTGGTTTCGCGGAATACCAGATTCACGACGGCGACAACATCGTCCTGACGTACGGCAGCAACCCCGTAATCACGCTCGACACGAACGCCGGTGACATTCCGGTCTTGCTGTTGAGCGATGAAGCCCCGGAAACCGTTGAGAACTTCCTCCGCTACGCCAACGGCGGCGTGGACAGCAACGGGTACGTGGGCAGCATTTTCCACCGCAATGACACCGGGTTTGTTCTCCAGGGGGGAGGCTTTCGGCCGACCAGTTTGACCACCACGGACATCGACGAGATTCAGGGAGATTTCAACGCGGCGACCGGCGATTTCGAGCACCACATTCCAACCTTCGATCCCATTCCCGACGAGCGGATGGCGGGCGACCGCTCGAACACAGCCGGGACATTTGCAATGGCCAAGAATAGCGCCGGCGCCACCAGCGAATTCTTCTTCAACGTCGGTGACAACAGTTTCCTGGACGCCCAGGGATTCACCGTCTTTGCGCTCGCCCTGGGATCGACCAAGCCGGACGACTCCCTGGTCGACTCGGCCCCGATCAACCTGATCACCAACCTGACGAATATCGACGTCGACCCCAGCAATGACGGAACCGGCGCGTTCTCAGTGTTCGACAACGTGCCTTACACCTCTCAGGGTGAGATGGTCGAGTTCGAGGCGGTGCTCGGTGAAGGCGTCGTGCGCGGTTTGAAGTTTAACGACGTGAATGGCGACGGCGTCCAGAATAACGGCGAAACCGGTTTGCAGGGCTTCACCATCTTTAGTGACGCCAACGGGAACGGCATGCTGGATGCCGGCGAGGTCTCCGCGGTGACCGACGTCAATGGCGACTACTTCCTCCGGTTGGCCGCCGGCACGCACACGATCCGCGAAGTCCCCGATCCCGGCTTCACCCAGACGTTCCCCACGAATCCGGACAGCTACACCGTGGACGTCGAGATTGGAGGCGAATTGCTGGGACGCGACTTTGGCAACACGGGGGTCGTGGCGCCGTCGGCCGTCGACCTGGTCGCCAGCACCGACAGCGGGTCCAGCGACGCAGACAATCTGACCAATTTCAACAACAGTTCGCCGGCAACGGCACCCCAGTTCACCGTCAGCGGGGTGAGCAACGGCGCCACGGTGCAAATCCGTGTGGACGGCGTCGTGATGGGCGAGGAAATGGCGACGGGCGACAGTGTGACGATTACGCTCGACGGTGCCAACACGATTGCCGATGGCACGCGGCAGGTCACCGCCGTGCAATCGCTGGGAGGCGCATTCGGCAATCCTGTGTCGTTGGAGATCGTGGTTGACACCGGCGCGCCGACCTTCACGTCGACGCCGCCCACGACGGCCGTTGCCGACGAGGGCTTTGCCTACAACGCCGACACCGATGACGAAGTCGGGGACGGCGCGACCTACGTCATCGTCGACCCCACCACGGGCGATCCCGTTACACCGGTCACGGGCAGCCCGGTGATTAACCCGCTGACGGGCACCTTCGCCTGGACGCCGAGCCTTGATGATATCGGCTCGCATGATTTCGCGATCGAGGCCAGCGATGTGGCGGGGAACGCGACCACGCAGATGTTCACCTTGGACGTCCAGGAGCCGGTGGTCATCGAATTCCGGCTGGACGTAACCAAGGACGGGCAGGCGATCTCAGCCAACAACCCGGTCATGACGGGCGACGAGATTCTCCTCAGCGTTTTCGTGGACGACGTCCGCATGCTCGCCAACCCAAATCTGGGCGGCGTCTTCTCCGCCTACCTGGATGTGCTTTACGACAGCAGCATTGTCAGCGTCAACGGCAACCTGAGCTACGGATCGGTTTTCAGCAGCGGTCAAAACGGCAGCACCAGCCAGGCGGGTGTGATCGATGCCGCCGGTGCCTTCTCCGGCAGCATCAGCCCGATCGGCCAGGGCGAACAACTCCTCTGGAGCATCCCCATGCTGGTGACCGGCTCCGGCACCTTAACGTTTGAGGGCGAGCCGACCACCGACCCCAACGACCCGGGGGACGCAGGTCAGACACCCAACTTTGACGCGGGCGTTTACCAGGCGGGCGATGATCGCTACGACCGCCCGGTCGGTCCGAGCGCGTCGCCCAGTTTCGGCACGATGCGGTTTATCGACGCCACGGTCACGGTCGGCGCGCGGTTCAGCATCGTCGACTTCCAGTTCCAGCCCGAGGAAGACTCGACCAACAACCCCATCAGCGTGGCCAGCGTCACCAGCAATCCGGACAACCTGACGTTGACGTTTGTGGGTACGCCGACTGCGGAACACGGCACGGTGACGATCGGGTCGAACTCAACCGAGCTCCTCTACACGCCGGATGCGGACTACACGGGCGTCGACACGATCAGCTTCAATGTGACCGATGGCGAAGATACACTCTCCGCCGACCAGGAACTGTTCGTTTTTAATCTCAACGATCCGCCGACCGCCGTGGACGACACGGCGACGGTCGACGAAGACGCGCTGGAACCGGTCTTCATCGACGTCCTGGCCAATGACCTGACCGACCCCGATCCCGCCTCGGAGCAGACACGGTTCCGCGTCGATTCCGTGCAGTCGACCAGCGCCAACGGCGGCGTGGTCACGATCGCCGGCGTGGGACTGGGCATCACCTATTCACCGCCCGCCAACTTCATCGGCCAGGACACATTCACCTATACGATGAGCGACCGGGATCCGGTGGATCCCCAAACCAGTACGGCGACCGTCACGGTCACCGTGGAAGCGGTCAACGATCCCCCGACGGCCAATGCGGATCGTTTCGGCGATGCCCCCAACTTGATCCAGGAAGACAGTGTCGACAACGTGCTTGACGTGCTGGCGAACGACAGTTCCGCGCCGGATACCAACGAAACCATCAGCATCGTCGCGGGTGGATTTACCCAGCCGGCCAACGGCACCGTAACGCTCTCGGGCAGCGGCGACGTCCTGTACACGCCGGACCCCGATTTCATCGGCGAAGACTCGTTCACGTACACGATCACCGACGACGATCCCGATGATCCGCGAACCGCGACGGCGACCGTGGTGGTGGTGGTCAGCAACGTCAACGACGACCCAACCGCCAATGACGACACGGACCTCCGCGTGACCGAAAACACCACCGAGAACACGTTGGACCTGCTGGCGAACGATTCGATCGCACCGGACGTCAACGAGACGCTGACGATCACCGGCGTCTCGAACATCACGGCGGGAGCGACCGTCGAAGTCGCCGCCGACGGCCTCTCGGTACTTTACACACCGGTCGCCGATTTCCTGGGCACCGACACCTTCACCTACACGATCAGCGACGGGAACGGCGGCACGGACACGGCGACGGCGACGGTCGAAGTTGTCGAATTCATTCCAGGCAGCCTGTCCGGTTTCGTCTACGTCGATGCTAACGACAATGGTCTCCGCGAATCGACCGAACGGGTTCTCGAAGATATTACGATCACGCTCACCGGCACGGACATCTTCGGATCCGTCAACCGGACGGCGCAGACGGCCGCCGACGGCTCGTACACGTTTGCCGGCCTGGCGCCGGGCGACTATGTCATCACGCAGACGCAGCCCGCCGAGGACCTCGATAACGACGGGATTCCGTTGCTCGATGGACGCGATACCATCGGTAGTCAGGGCGGCGTGGCCGGCCAGGACGGGCAGGGCCGGGATACGTTTACCGTCACGTTGGCCGAGGGAGTCAACGGCACCGGCAACAACTTCGGCGAGGTCAAGGGGCGGACGATCGCCGTGACCGTCACGCCGCGGGCAGGAACGATCACCAGCGGGCTCACCGTCGACTTGATGCAGGACGGGCAGGCGGTTCGCGAATCGACGACCACGGACGCCGACGGCAAGACGAGCTTCGTGGGGCTCGTGCCGGGCACGTACCAGGTTCAGGTCAGCGGCCCCTTCCTGCTGGAAACCTCCACCGAAGTCGTTGTCGGCGACCAGGGAGCGGTGATCGATGTCGGTGTCGGCGAGCCGCTTATCAACCCCATCTTCCTGACCTATCTCGACTCGCTCAGCACGCGCTCGACGGAATTTGCCGGCGTGGCGGTCGACGCGACGACCCAGCATTGGTTCGCCGCAGGTTCCGATTGGCAGAATGCGGATCGGGTTGAAGTCGAGCTGGACGCGAGCGGCGATGCCTTCACGGTGACCATTGAGGATGCCGAAGGGACCTTCCAGGGCAGCATCCCGGACACGAATCCGTTGATCCATGTGCTCAACCAGCTGGAAGACCAGACCAGCCGCGTGCGACTCAACGGCTCGCGGGAAGAGTTCAAGGTCCTGCTGACGCAGGTGACAACCAATGGTGACGGTGAAGGGGAAGGGGAAGCGGCTCCCATCCCCGTGAACGGATCTCCTCTGTTCGCCTCGTCGGCCGCTCGCAGTGCCGGCCTGCCAACACAGCCGGTGGCCGCCGGCTCGAATGAACCCGACACGCAGCAACTCGGCGAACCCCCGGTGGCGGATCTGCTGGCCCCGGCGGACGGTAGCTTGGGCACCGGATTGGAGGTGGGTGAAGGAGAAGGGGACACGCCGGCCGGCGAGCGTTCGCAGTTCACCCCGGCAGCGCGCGAAGAGTCGTTCGATCTGATCTTTGCCACCGCGGGCGAGGAGGACGATGCCGCTTCGGCCCGCCAGGCCGGGTCGCTGGTCGACGAGGACACCGACGACTTGCTGGCAGCACTGGATAACGCGTTCGCGGAAGAGACGTTCGTCGACGATCTGAGCCTGGCGGGGTCGGGCACGGTTTCGCCGTAGCCGCCGCGAACCGTTCGCCGGCGAGCAACGAATCAGGGCAAGTCGCTGTTTCGCGCTCGTTGGCCATGAACCAACCCGGACCGCGCGATGCTCCGCCGGAACGGGTGCGAATTCGGTTTCTGCGGCCGTCAACGGAACCGGGGGCACCGCCGAACGGCGGATGCATCGGCCGGAAGAGCGCTCGCGCTGGGTCGCTGCACTCCCGTTGGTCGCTTGGCTTGGTTCGAAACGAGCGGATTTCGCCCCACAAGCAAGCTAGTTCCGGACAGGCGTTTGCGGTACGCTCGGGGATTCGAGGTCCGGTTTCCCAGGGAGTCATGCGATGACCAGAAAGTCGATCCTGCCGGGCACCTGGCAGGTACCGCAGCAATTTCGCGATCGGCTCGGTTCGCACGTGGGGCGGCAGCGAGCGATGCAGGCGGACGGCCATCTGCTGCTGGTCTTGCACGCCCCGCCATCGCCGCAGGATCCCCAACGGGTCGGCCGCTTCTTCTGGCGCGATGAGGGCGGTACGTGGGCGTCGAATGAATTGGGCGGCGGTATCGCGGCCTTGCACAAGCACTTGGACGAGTACGAATCCATGCTTTCCAAAGTCGACCAGCAAGAGGAAAAGTCGCGGGCCGCGGACGACTATTTCGACGTGCTGGACCGGCTGGCGCCGTTGCGCCGAGCGGCCATCAACCTGCATACCGTGCTGCAGAATGCCCGCAAGATGGTCCCCGACGACCGCGAACTGATCGATGCGCGGGACCGAGCGTACGCGCTGGAACGAACGGCCGAACTGCTGACGACCGAAACCAAGAATTCGCTCGAATTGACCGTTGCCCGGCAGGCCGAAGAGCAAGCCGCGGCCAGCCAACGGATGGCGTTCGCATCGCATCGACTCAACATCCTGGCAGCCATCTTCTTTCCCATCGCGACCATCGTTGCCATTTTCGGCATCGACCTCGACACCTTGTCCGCCGTGATTGGCCAGGACCGGAAAGGACTTGTCAGCGACGGGCGGCTCTCTCCGCTGATGCTGGGCTTGATTGTAGGCGGCCTGGCACTTGGGGTGGTGATTGCCATCATCATTAACCGGGCCCCCAAGCCACCAGGCTCCGAATCGACGTAACGATGTAGCGTCGTAGCGATGTCGAGGTGTTTCCGCCCATTCTTTTCGCGCCGGGGTCAGATACCGGGATCCGGCGCCGGGATCTGGCGCCGCTGCTGCCGGCAACATCTGCCGCAGCGTGCGGCGTCGCCGGTCAACCGGTTTCCTCAAACCGGGCGATCGGGGTAGGATGAGGAACAGCGGAGCCGGGGCTCAGGCCGGCACGACGTCAACAATCTGGAAGGTAAAGGTGGAATCATGAAACGGGTCTCCTTACTGATCGTGATGACGGCAGTCGGTTTGCTGGCAACGGGTGATCTGTTGGCACGCGGGCGCGGCGGAGGCGGTTTCAGCCGCGGTGGAGGTGGTGTCAGTCGAGGAGGAGGCGGATACTCGCGACCGTCGGCCGGCCGGACGCCTTCGGTCAGCCGCCCGGCGCCTCGACCCGCACCGCGTCCAGCCACACCGAACGTCTCCCGGCCGAACCCCTCGCGACCCAACGTCACCCGGCCTGGGAGCGGGACCCGGCCTGCCACCGGCAACCGACCCGCCACCGGCAACCGGCCCTCGGCCGGTGACCTCAACAAGTTCCTCGATGTCGGATCGCCATCCGGTCAAACGCGGCCCGGCAACCTGGCAGGGGCGGCCGCGGGGGCGGTTGCAGGCGGTGCTGCCGCCGACTTCCTTCGCGACTCCGGCCCGCGTCCGGGTACGTTACCCGCCGATGGGCGACGCCCCGCAGCGGGACAACGGCCCGGCGCAGGACAGCGGCCGGCAACCGCTGATCGCAAGCTGGCAGGGTCCCGGCCGGCCCGGATTGAAAACCGGCAACAGATCCATTCCAACCGCAGCCAACGCCGCGACCAGGTGCGGAACCAGGTGCGGGAGAATCACCCGGTTCGAGATTTCTGGCGCGAGTATCCCGGCTGGGCCGCGCTGCGAATTACGCGCCCCTACCGCTGGGCGACCTGGGCGGCGATCACCGGCTGGGTCGGTTACGGCTGGCAAGACGCCACCACCTACGCCTACGGCGAGAACGTGTATTACGAAGGCGACCAGGTTTACTACGGCGATCAAGCGGTCGCGACCTCCGAACAATATGCGCAGCAGGCGGAAGATATGGTGGCCGCCGCGCCGGAGGTCTCACCGGAGGACGGAGAGTGGATGCCGTTGGGCGTGTTCGCACTCACGCCGGATGGCGAGGCCTCAGGTCCGGACCCCTCGTTGTTTCTGCAACTGTCGATCAGCCGAGAAGGGGTCATCGCCGGCACGCTCAACAACACCAGCACCGATACCACGCAAACCATCGAAGGCGTCGCGGACAAGAAGACGCAGCGTTGTGCCTGGAATGTGGTTGGCAAGACACGGCCGATCATGGAGACCGGGATCTCGAATCTGACCGAGGATTCCGCGCCCGCCTTGATCCACTTCGAAGGCGGCCAGACGCAGCAGTGGCTCATGGTACGGCTGGAAGAGCCGGCACAAGATCAGGCCGATGCGGGTGCCGGCGACGAGTAGTCGGCGGTCGCTCGGCCCTTCGTATCGTCGTGCTGCGCATAACCGAATGCGGTGGAACGCTGAAGCCACCATCCGACGACGGTGGCTGCGCAAAGGACGTTGACGCTGTCGCGTTCATGTCGCGACGGGAATCGCGGTAGCCCCTGCCGAGCCGTCCGCTGCTGCTAATCCATCCGCTCGACGGTCTCTGCAACGATATCGGCCAGCTTCGCCGGGCCGGTCAGTTCGTCGAGCAATTGCGGATGCACGTAGATGCGAACGCGCTTGACGTAATCGTCGAACTGCTGACGAGCTAATGTCCGGACGACGGGCGAGATTTCGCCGAGCGGGCGGTAGCAGTCCTCGCTGGGAAAAAAGACGTCGACGTTGAATTCGACTTCCAGCTTGACGGGCGGCGCGTCGAAGAGGACCTCGTGGGGTGCGACGCGGCGGGAGAGCCGATGGCTGATCCGTTCCGCCAGGTGCTCCGAACAGGCCGCCAGCCAGGGATACGGACGGCGGGCCAGCCGGGCGTACAGTTCGCGGTGCTGGAACATGCTGCATTCAAGGGCCCGTTTGTATAGCTGCCGGCTGGGACCGAAGAGTCCGTTGAGCAGACATCGCGCGGGACCATTTCCGGCGGCCTCCAGCAATCCGTCGATCATCTCGTATTCGCTGAGCCGAAACAGCGTGTCGAGATCCAGTTCGCCGTGCAGCAAGTAGAACGCACGTTGAAGCTGGGCGGTCGCGGCTCGGACGGCATGATGCCAGTAAACTTCGCTGAACATCACGTAGCGGGCGAAGACCATCATCTCGGCGGCCGTCTTCCCTTTGTTCGTAATCGCCAGGCCGTCGC
Organism: bacterium; assembly: GCA_030430075.1. Taxonomy (GTDB): domain Bacteria; phylum Planctomycetota; class Planctomycetia; order Pirellulales; family Pirellulaceae; genus ARS98. The sequence goes on along the minus strand of JAUIGN010000006.1, from coordinate 96,673 downwards.
CAGCTTCGTTCAAACAGAGGCTTCCGATCAGCCGCTGCCGGTCGAAGTTCTGTCCATAGGGAACCCCCGCGTGGAGGCTGTCTCTGGCCAGATAGTCCATTTTGTCAATGTCGATGGGACCGGACAGCATTCCGTCCATGATATGCCCGGCCCGGCCCCGCGGCTCTTCCGAAAGCAATGCCACGACCTCGCGTGGCTGGATATTCCAATCTTCGCGCAGGTTGTCCGCGATCTCTCCCTCCAGCAGAAAGCTGTTTGCGAACAGTTCATGCTCCGGCACACCAGGCAAGCGGATGTCTTCAATCGGGTGACAGAATGGCCAATGGCCCAGGTCGTGCACCAGGGCGGCCACCAGAAACACTTCGGCGTCGTGCTGCGAAACGGCCTCGGCGAACCGTTCATCGTAGGAAAGTCGCTTCAGATACAAGAGGGCCATCCGGTAGACGCCCAGCGAATGCTCGAACCGCGAATGGTGGGCCGCCGGGTAAACCAGTGAGACCAATCCCAACTGGCTGATCCGTGCCAGCCGCCGAAACTCGGCCGTGTCGATGATCCGCTTGACCCGCGGCGTCAGGGGCACATCCAGCTCGGGGGGAATCCGTACCAACTGGCCCCGAGCATCCAGGCCGGCGACTTCCGGAATTTCACCGATGCTGCTCATCACGATCCGCTGGAGAGAGGCCTGGCCATTGTCATTCCGGAGAATTCCGTCCGCGGAGGAGATGCCCACAGTGCAATGGGCCAGCGGCTAAAGCACTTCGAGCCCCGCCACGACGCGCATCAGGACGGTCACGGCCAGGTAGAAACCGTAGTGCATCACGCCGTTCAGGTATTCCAGGTCGAAACTGGCGAAAGCACCAAAGGCACCGACCAGCACAAAAGGTATCGTGACGAACAGTTGCTGCGTCGAGCTGAATTCGATGCCCAGAAAGTACGGGATGAGAACGAAGATTCCCCACAGCAGCGCGTACACGGCGGAACAGATGAGGACACGGATCGCCAGTTCCTTGCCTCGGTAGGGCTCCAATTCTGCGTCGCGCAGGAACGCGTATCCGCCGAGCACCAGTGGGGGTGCCAGCAGGATCGCGCCCAGGGCCTTGATGTACGTCGGCACATCACCCTCGTACGTGCGGAGCGCAAAGGCGATCCCGAACGCGGCCACGACCATGACCCCGATTCCGATCGCCGCTGGAACCGACAACGTCGTCTCCTGCCGCTGGATCGGCTTCACGATCGCCCGCCCCTTCGAGTCCTTGGGACCGGCAGTCTCAGGAGCATGAATGACGATGTCTTCTTCGAGTTCAGGGATCTCAATCGTCGTCTTGCAGTTGGGACAGGGCCCCTTCTTGCCCGCAAACTTCTCGTTGACCGAGAACCGCTTCTTGCAGCCGGGACAGAGAATATTGATCGGCATCGCAAACTCGAATAGCAGATGGGATAAGGAGTTGCCTCGATCGGCAAGGCGTAGGGTGCCGACGACCAGGCAATCATACCGGTTCGTGCCGGCAGCCGGGGAGAGTACTTTCGCCCCGCCCTCCCTAGTTTTGGCAAACTACCAGGGACCGTCAAGAACGCGATCCGGTTTGAATTGAAAACGATTCGGCATAGGTGAAACCGGGGAGATTTGGTATTTTCCCCCAACCTGTATTCCGCCCGGTCTCCGCCAACCGCGAGACTGCACGCGGCAGCAGCGAGCCGGTCGTACCCAAGGACGGGTCCGGCAAACACCCAGGGTGGCAAATAGAAGGAGTCCATTTGTGTTCATCCAGCATCTGCACATTGATCGTTTCGGGGCGGTCGCCAACTCGGACCTCCGAAATCTCACCGACGGCGTGACGGTGATCTACGGTGCTCCCGGTGCCGGCAAGACGACATTGCAGCAATTCGCCCGCACCCTGCTGTACGGGTTCAACGATTCCGTCCGTTCCCGATACGTCCCGGCCAACCGGTCCGCAGAATACGGCGGGTCGCTGACGTGGATGGAGGGCCGCCACCAATACACGATTCGCCGCCACGACCTGGGCCACTTCGACGGGCAGGTCGAACTGCTGGAAGACGGCCAACCTGCGGACTGGCACACGTTGACGGACCATCTGCAGGGCGTCTCGGAAGACCTCTACACGCGATTGTTCGCCGTTGACTATTCGCGTCGACCGGATGTCGGGCGGCTGCTGGAAGAAGCCGAGCGCAGCGGTCTGGGCGTGACGGGTGAACCCATCGATACCGCCAAGTTACAGGAACTCCAGAGCCGCCGCAGGACGCTCGAAGCGACGCTGGCCACCCTCGAAAAGCTCGACCAGTCGGCCGAGTCGCTGCGAGCCCGCCGCCACGAGTTGCTCGACGAGATCGCGCGGCTGGAACTCGACGCCGCCCAGCGTCTTGGCGAGCGGACCCAGATCCAGGAACAGGTCGACACCACGCAAGCCAAACTGGATTCATCCCGTGAAGAACTCCAGGCCCTTCGCAAGGCCTTGGACGAACTGGCGACGACGCGGCGGGAATGTCGAGCGAAACTGGCGAAAGCGGAATCCGACGCGGCGAACAACCGAACGCACGAGGCCGAAGTTCGCGAGTTGAGCGCACAGATCGAACGCTGGAAGGTCGTTCTCCGCGAAGCGGCCCAACGTTACGAAACGCTGGGAAAGTTGCAGCCGACCGCCGTGCAGACCGAGGTGGCAACCGAGTCCTTCGAGTCGCAACTGGCAGCCCTGGATTCCTATCTTCGTGAACTTGAGCAGGCGACCGCACCGGTGCATGTGGGCGTGCAGACCTGGGACCGGGTCGACAACAGCAACACGATGCGCGAGCTGCGTGAACGCCTGCTGCGGTTGCGCAGCCAACTCGACCAGCAGCGGCGTCCCGCAGTGGACTCCTGTGAATGCGAGCGGAAGCAGCTGACCCGTACGCAGGCCGAGTTGCAAATGTCTCTCCGCCACCTGGAAGAAGAGCGGGATGGACTGGCGGCCAGGAGCCGACTGACGCCCCAGATGACCGACGAGATCGAAGGAATTCGCACGACGCTGGCGGACCTTGATGCGAAGGAAAAAGAGCTACGGCAACGTTTTGATGCCGTCACCCTGGCAATTCGCCAACTGGAAATCGACCTCACTGCATACCAGCATCGGTTGCACGCGCTGGCCAGCGAACTCGCCGAACGGCTGGCTCGACAGCAAGAGGAGTTGCAGCACGTTGAAAGGCAACTGGCCGACCATGAACGGCGTCAGACCCTGATCGAATCTCTCACCGAAACCGAACGGCAGATTCGGCTGCTGGGCGACGGTGGCGGAGATTCGTCCACGCTGCGGGCAGCCACCAGCTACCTGCGGCGGATCTCGGAAAACGAGTTCCAACGGATTGAGGTCGCCAGCGGAAAACACGTCTGGGTGACCGACACAAAGGGCCACCGCTTGTCTTGGGGCCACCTCTCGGAAGGTGCCCGCGACAAAGTGTACCTGGCACTGAGCCTGGCACTGGTCGAGTCTCACCAGCGACACCGCGGCGACGTCCCGGTGATTTGGAAAGATGTCTTCACGAACTTCGACTCGCGGCAAGTCCCGCAGTCAGCCGAGTTGCTGCGGCACTTCGCGCGTGAAGGGCGGCAGCTTCTACTGTTGACGCGCCATGAACATGTGGCCAGCGTCTTTCGAGCTGCAAATCTGCCCGCCCGCTACCTGACATCCGGCCAGAACTGGCATGTCGCAGCCCCCGCGCAGGCCACCCGCCGCGCCCCGCAGGACGTCAATCACTTGCTGAATATGGCGGGTGATGCAGAGACAGACCAGTTCGACCCCGCCTGGGACCTGGCGACCCAACATCGATCGAATGGCGAACACTTCTTGTACGAATGCAATCCGATCGAACAGGCTCCGTCACTCAGCTCCGACAATATTGTGCGGCTGCGCCGGCTCGGCATCACCACGGTCGGCGACCTGTTGCGGACCGGAGCGGACGAGCTCGCAGCCCGCCTGAGCTACGCAGGCATTTCCAGCAAGATGGTCTCCGTCTGGCAGGCGCAAGCACGCCTGATGTGCCGGGTGGCCCGCCTCAGGGAATACGACGCCCGTATTCTCGTCGCCTGCGGGATTACCGATTCCGATCAGTTGCGGCAGATTCCCCCGACGGAAGTTCGCATGATGATCGAACGGTTCGCCGAAAGTGCCGAGGGGAGGTCGATGCTCCTCTCAGGGACCGAGTTTGAGTTGAGCCGCGTTACGGACTGGGTGCAGACGGAGGACGACGAAGGCGATCCACAACAGGCCGGATCCCCGCAACCTGCCGCCCGCCACTACGAAACGTCCGGCCACCGCGAGACCGGTCACGCACCTTTTTACGGATCTCGCGAGTCACGTCATCATCATCCAGTAAGCGGCCGCTCCGAGTCTCGCACGCCGACCGCTCGATCAGGCCGCCCGTCAGACGGCTCCGATCCGTCCCCTCAACACGCGACGAAACCTGCCGCGACAATCCACGACTCGGCCACGGACGCCGATGACGATGCGCCGGCCGACGTCGTCCAGATGAATTCGTCCACGAAGAAGCGGAAGGGACTACGGTTCTTCCTCGACAGCGATGCGGGAGTCGTCGACGCACCGTCGATCGGGCCGCGCAGCGCCGAACGGTTGGAGGGAGTCGGTGTGGTCACCGTGTCCGACTTCCTGGCGGCGGACGCCGAGGAAGTCGCGGGCCGCTTGAAGAACAAACGGATGAGCGCCAAGATGCTGCGCGAGTGGCAGCAGCAGACGGAACTGGTCTGCCGTGTTCCCCAATTGCGGGGCCACGACGCCCAGATCCTGGTTGCTGTGGGTATCACCGAAGTCTCGCAGTTGGCCGCCATGGATCCCCAGCAATTGTGGGCCCGCGTGGAACCGTTCGTTGAATCAAGTGCCGGCAAACGGATCATTCGCAGCAGTAAGGCGCCCGACTTCGAAGAAGTCTTCAACTGGATCGATTGGGCCAACCAGGCTCGCCCGCTGAAGGTCGCCTAGCACGGATCACGCATCTGCCGTTGGGTGTTGGCCCCAATCACGGTCCATTGGATTCCACCCTTCCGTGGTCATGCCTGGCATGGCTTTCCGTAATTCCCCGCTTGCCAAACCGCAATCCCGTTCCATCGGAGTTCGGAGGTTGCTGTTTTCTCATGGCAGCGGAAGAATCGCGGATGCCTGGTAGAACCGTTGACCCGTTGTCAGGCGACCCGTTGTGGGTCCGATCACCGGATACGAATTGGATCGTATTGCGTCAGTATTGCGTCAGCCGACGGCTCCGTTGATCGCCGAGTCCGCCGGACGCGGATGCGTGCCCGGCGGCGGCGAACAAATCCTGAATTGGAGACCTTCGGTCGGCCGTTTCGGCGGGGTCGGAGACCCGCGCCGAGCTGCGAACGGCGTCCCGGTATCTGCAGGTCGCGGAGACCCGCGCCGAGCTGCGAACGGTGTCCCGGTATCTGCAGGTCGCGGAGACCCGCGCCGGCGCAGCCTATTTTTCGCCTTTGGCAACGCTGCGGAAGCTGGCCAGGGTGGCATCTTCATTTGGTCCGTAGTCGTAGAAGCGGTACGTCTTGGTAATCTGCGCGCCGCCTCGCTTGAGCGTGGAATAGGAGAGGTGGTTCGATTCCAACACCCAGGAAAACTCGCCTTCTTCCAGTCCCCACTCCATGACGTTGGGAACCAGTCCGTCCAGGACCACCAACCCCACACCCCATTTCTGATACTCGGGCACCACATTGGTGCTCAGGATGCGCATCCGCTTGATGGCGCGGCGATTCCAGAGCAGGCGGGCAAAGCCGGTCGGAAACAGCTTGCCGTCAATCTTCTTGATCCGCGGATTGTAGTCCAGCAGGGAAAACGTCGCCCCAATCGGCTTGCCGTCGACTTCGGCAATGCAGGTCATTTCGGGGGCGATGAGGTGCTTCATGGAAGACGCCATGTGCTCGATTTCCCCCTCGGACAGCGGCGTGAAACCCCACGTCCCCTGCAACGATGCGTTGTAAATATTGAGGAACGTGCGGACCTCTTCCTTGAAACGCCGAGTATCAAGTTGGCGGACGGTGATACCGAAGCGACGTTTTGATTCCTCGACGACAAAGGCCAACTTCTTGTCCAGCGACTGCAACATCTCCGCTCGACCCCAAAAGGCATACATATCCTGGACCTGGCGAAAGCCGCATTCTTCAATCAGCCGGCCGTAATAAGGTTTGTTGTACGTCATCATGAAGAATGGAGCGGAATCGAAGCCTTCGACGAGCAGCCCGCATTCGTAGTTCATCGAGGGATTCATCGGGCCGCGGATATCGACAATCTCGCGTTCCGCAAACCAGTCCCTGACCGCTGCGAAGAGGGCCGCCGCGACCTCTTGGTCGTCAACACATTCGAAGAACCCGAAAAACCCGCGCCGATCCCGGTAGCGTTCGATGTGGGCCTGGTTCACGATCGCCGCGATCCGGCCGCACGGCTGCCCGTCCCGCAGCGCCAAGAACGTCTGGATCTCGTTCTTCTCATAGAAGGCATGCTTCGTGTAGTTGACCATCTCCTTCTGGTTTCCGCGGAGCGGTGGAATCCAATTCTCGTCGCCCTGGTACAGCCGCCAGGGCAAGTGCAGAAACTGTTTCTTTTCGCGCCGCGACTGAACGGGAATCACTTGAAGCGTGGACATCCTGGCGTTTCCTGGTGGATCTTCGAGTGCGATTGCCAATCGGCCAACAACCGGTCCCGGTACGTTATTGGCGCACGAGCATGTACCAGTCTCATCGGCCCCCATCGCGGCAAGATCGCCGTTTTGTCGAGGAATGCGGGCTGGGATGGCTGTATCGCGCCACGCGCCGAAATCAGGGCCCATTTTGGCGGCGAATTCGTCATCCTCCCAGCCCGGGCCGCGACCGGAATCAAGCGGACTCGCGGAAGATGGGGCGGACCCTGGCTCCGTCGAACAACCCGTTCTCGGGAGCAACGATGACGGGATCCTCGGCTTGCAGCCCGTCGAGGATCTCGGCATGTTCGTCGTTGATGAGACCGACGCGGACGACCTTCAGCCGGGCTCGCTGATCGCGCACCACATACACCGACCATTCTCCGCGGCCGTTGCGGAACAAGGTCGAGCGGGCGACGACCAGGGCGTCCTCTTTGTGGTCCGTGACGATGCGGACACGGACGCGATAGTCGACCCCCAGGTGGCGTTCGCGAAGGAGGGGCTCCAGGGCTCCCTCACGGAATTGGACAATCACCACGACCCGCTGTTGTTCGACCCCCAGTGAACTGATCTTGGTAAACCCAGCGGGGAAGACCCGCTGGACCACGCCGTTGGCAAAGCCGTCGCCTACGGCGGGGCCATAAATCTCCACGTCGCAGCCGGGACGAATCCGGCCGGCATCACTGCTCAGCACATCGGTCTCGACTTCCAGAGATTCCAGGCGTCCGATCCGCAAGAGCAGGGTGCCTCCCGGCACCAACTGCTCGTCACGCACGGCCCGCTCCAGCACCACGCCGTCGATCGGGCTGACCATGGTCCCTCGTGCCTGACGAAGTTCGGCCAACCGCAGCCGCGCCCGGGCCTCATTCCGCTGTTGGACCAGAACTTCCGTCGACAGACCCTTGCGGAGAATATACTCGCTCATCATCTGCGGAAGCAGCGACGTCGCGGCCTGCAGCGATTTCTGAGATTCCAGCGTCAAGACGTCCTGGCGATATGCCACTTCACTTTCGACTTGCGCCACGCGCGCCCGCTCCAGATCGTCTTCCGTCTCTGCGCCCGCGGGCACCAACCGCTGGATACGGCCCAGGAACGTCTCAGCGTAGGCCAGTTGACTCTTATCCGCCCGCAGCTTGGCTTCGGCGGCGGCCACCGTGGCCTTCATCGACTCGACGTACAGTTCTGCCTGCCGTTTGGCCGTTTTCTCCACCGAGATATCGGCGGACTCGACCAGCGACGCCTCCAACCGCTGCACCGTCGCCTGCGCCTCGGCCAACTCTTCCGCCAGATCGTCGCGCGACACGCGGGCCACAATCTCGCCCGCACGCACCGCCTGCCCTTCCTCGAACTGGATCTCTTCAATCCTCGCAGAAAAAGGCATCGTGATCAGCGTTGGCTCGGCAAGCCGCGTTTTGCCTCGCTCATCGACAAATTCCCGGATTGCCCCCCGGGCAGCTCGGGTTGCCTGTACTTCGGTCCCGTCATTGGCGAACCACCACAGGGCGGAACCACCGGCCGCAACAATCAGCAGCACTCCGATGAAGATCATTCCGCGAATCATAAGTGCCTCACTACGCTCGTCGGCCTTGAAATCATTCCCGAAGACCGGCGGCCTCAGAAACGCAACCGGGCCGGCAGTGTACCTCCTCCATTGTACCTTAGAGTCATCCCTCGTGACGTGCACTCGCGGCACGCTTTGGGCGGCAGCGACGATGGAAAACGAGCCATCAATCGTTTCGATACGTCATGCTGTGCATGACGTCATGCGGCCAGCCATCATCCAGCAACGTTTCACCAACAACGTCGTGCTCGGTCCTGATTGTTGGGCCGGCGAATCTTGGAAAGTGCGAATGGAGTCCTTGCTGGAGCGTTGAACGCGACAGAGATTGGAGACCTGCGGTCAGCGGTTTCGGCGGGGTCGGAGACCCGCGCCGAGCAATCGGGGCCCGGCGCCATACCGTCGGGCAAGCGATTCTCGGCACTACTCTTTGACCTGCAACGCTTCAAGCAGGTTCATTTTTAGCAACGTCCACTGGACCACCGTATGCGCCGCCAGGGCGAACAGCACGGCGGTTGCCAGCGTGGTGACGAAAATCCAGGGGGCCGTGACCACCGGCAATCGAACCACGTCATTGTTGTACGAGACCACCGTCAGAACCGTCAGCCCGTAGCCGACGGGCAGGCCGAGCGTCGCACCGGCGATGCTCGTCATCAGGCTCTCGCGGAGAAACAACGACCCCACTTGCCAGCGCGTGTATCCCATCGCGCAAAACGTTGCGACTTCGCGCTGACGCTCGGCCAGGTTGATCATCGATGCGTTGGCGATGCTGGCAAAAAAGATGACTCCGGCGAAGGCGACCAGCACACCGATAAATACGTATTGGTTTTGCAACAACGTCTCCTGCAACTTCTCAATCATGTCGCGACGCGACTGCACCCCTTCGATGCCCGGGGTGTGCTTGAGGCGGTCGAACAGTGCAGCCCGCTGCCGCGGATCGACCTGGATCTGCACGCCGGTAACCGCATACGACTCACCAACCAGGTGGCTCAGGTAACGTAGATCGGCATAGGCGGCCAGCCCCAAGTAACTGTCGGCCACCTGGGCGACCGTGACGTCCACCGGGCGCCGCTCGCCCTTCACCGGAATCAGGGTCAGGCGATCGCCGGCGGCGAGATGCATGACTTCGGCGAGCCGCCGTGTCAGGACCAGGCCCGCCGCGGGCACACGGATGGGCCGCCCGCGTTCGTCGTAGGGGACCGTCAGGCGCGCGCCTGGCTGCAGACCCGTCACGCCCAATTTGCGCCGGTAGGGCCCATGCACGAAGGTGCAGGCAATATTGAGTTGTGGTTCGGCCAGGTCGACGCCCGGCATCCGCTGCACTTCCGTCAGCGCATCGATCCCCCGTTCGTCTTCGAATGTCACGTCGACATCGCTCCGCACCAGCCGGTGGAACTGAAAGTCGATGAGGAAGTCCTGGGCTTCGGTCATCATGAATCCGGCAACCAGCAGACCGGACCCCATCATTGCGGAGAAGACGCCCGTCAAGGTTCTCAGGCGGTGTCGAAAGACGCTTCGCAGCGCCATCCGCCAGCCGGAACTGAGGGATGTCCAGGCGCGTCCCATGACGACTTCCAACCAAATGGCGCCTCCCGCACGCGGCGGTTCGGGCCTCATCGCGGCCGCCGGTTCCAGCTTGAGCATGGCACGGGCCCCATAGAAACTGCCGGCCACCGAGCAACTCAGGCTGACGCTGATCCCGACCGCATGCGTGTACCAGTAGAAGCCGCTGCGGAGGTCGGGGAATTCAAAGAACCAGCGATAGACCTCGGTCATGCCGGCGGATGCCAGGTACCCCAGCAGGCTGCCCAGCAGACCGCCGACCAGGCCCACACCCAGTCCGTACATGAGAAAGTGCAGAAAGATCCGTCGGTCGCCGTAACCGATCGCTTTGAGCGTTCCCACAACGGTCCGCTGCCGTCGCGCCATCCGAGTTATCAGGACGTTCAAGACCAACGCCGCGACCACCAGGAAGATCGCCGGCAGGACCGTTGCGATGCCGCCCAGCCCTTCGATTTCGCTATCGAGAAATTGATGGGAAACCTGAAACTCACGCTTTGTGGCGGCGAAAACTCCATAGGGCTCCAGTTCGGTTTCCAGGGTCTGCAGGATCTCGCCCAGCCGCGGAACGGCGTCGGGCGCCAAGCGCCCGACGATTTGATTGGCGGCCGCCTCCGAGTCGAATACGTCTTCGGCGAAACTTCGCTTCACATAGAAAACGCCGAAATGTTCCGGATCGGGAACCAGCGACCCCGGGCTGACCAGATAGGTGAATTCGCTGCTAATCGCCGTGCCCACGACCACCAGTTCCTGCCGCCGATTGTTCAGGAGAAGGTGGATCGTCGAACCGGTCTGAATCGCGTTGGCGACCGCAAACTTTTCGCTCACGATCACTTCGTTGCGCCGCCCCTCGCCGAAATAGTCGCCGTGCCGGATGACAATGTCGTTGATAACCGCCGTCCGTCGATCGGGCAACGAAATCACTTGCGCGTTGATGGGAACGATCTTGTCCGGCAGGTCGACCGTGGCCAGCGAACCGATCCGCGTTTGCAATTCGCGAATGCCCTTGATGCGATAGAGACCGTCGAGCGCCGCGACGGGCATCTTCTTCAAGTCGATCCAGAAATCGGCCATCCGGCACTGCCGGTAGTAGCGGTGCCGAGCCTGATCGAGGTTGTGGTACGCGGACTGGAGTGCGACATAGCATGTAATTCCGACAGCGATGATGCTGGCGACCAGCAACAGGAGGGCAGCCGAATGACGCATCTCGCGGAGCAACTTCCGGTTGAGCGTTCTCACCAGGTCACCTCTTCCGGCGGAATCGGCTTCTGGTTCATATGATCTTCCGAAATGCCGCCGGACCGCAGGTAGGTCACGCGGTCCGCCACCTGCGCCAAAGCAGAATTGTGCGTGATGACAATCACCGTCTTGCCAAGCTTGGAATTCAGATCGACCAGCAGCCGCAGCACCTTCTTGCCGGTGGCAAAATCGAGTGCCCCGGTCGGCTCGTCACACAAGAGGATCTCCGGGTTCTTGGCGACCGCCCGCGCAATCGCCACCCGCTGCTGCTCGCCCCCGGAAAGCTGCGACGGAAAATGGTGAGCACGATCGGTGAGGCCCACCAGCTCGATCGTCTCGTCGACATCAAGCGGATCGGCGCTGATCTCCGTTGCCACGAGGATGTTCTCCCGGGCCGTCAGGTTGGGCACCAGGTTGTAGAACTGAAACACGAAGCCGATCTCGTTGCGCCGATAGCGGGTCAATTCGCTCGGAGTGGCTGTCGTGAGGTCGCGGGTTCCATAGTAAAGCCGGCCGGTCGTCGGTGAGTCCAGGCCGCCGATCAGGTTCAAGATCGTGGTCTTGCCGGAACCGCTCGGCCCGACCACCGCCAGGAATTGGCCCCGCGGAACCTCCAAGGTGATCCCTTTGAGGACTTCGACCGCAACGTCTCCCATCAGAAACGTGCGCCCGATCGAGTCGAGACGCAGCAATACCTCGGGTTCTGCGGCCGATTCATGCATGATTCAGTTCACTCCGATGCCGGCCATCAGGACCGCCCTGCACACGACCGCTCGGCCCCGAATTTTCCCCCGCCGCATCCTCCCCGCCCCATCCTTTCATCATGAATGCAAACGCAGGTCAGGACCAGATCGTTTCTCCGCCTTTCGCAGGGACGTCTGCCACCTGACACCTCCCAGCGTCTCCCGATCTTCAGAGCATGCCTCGGCCGCATGCAACATCGGCCCTTTGCGCCTGCACGGTTTCGTTGATCGCAGAACGATCCGCACCCAGACCCCGATTTTCGTCAACCGTTGGGCGTCAGCGCGGGGTCTTCATCAGCCGTCAGGCGTTTGCCCCGGTTCGGCTGCATGCTATACGATCCGGACACGAACGCGCCCCGGCTGAGATGCGCGGCGCTGTGGGCAATTTCATCACAAGCCATTGCGGCAGAATCGCCGGCCGTGAATGGTTGATTGTCCGTTCATGGATCTCCGCGTTCGTGCGCGGCAACCAATTGAGACCCATGATCGGGGCAGCAACCACAGCACAGCACACCCCCCTCTTTCGAGCGTATCACAGCCCCGTTTTGGCTAGACAAATCGACGAATTTTGATAGGATCATCATCAGCGGGCCGAAGATGATAGAGACGTGGCACCGCTGGTGGTTTTCGTGTCGCGCCGTTTGTCAGCTCGCAGCGAGCAGGTTTGTTGTGGGTGTGACGGATGAAGCTGCACGGCAAGCGGTCTGATAACCGAACACGCCTACCCCGTCGTGTCGCTGTCTGGACGAGCCGAAATGTCCGGGCGACCCGAGCGGAACGTTTACCCTCCTGCAGTCGAGTAAGGAATCAACCATGCTGACCATTCGAGGCCAAGCCAGTCGATCGAGCCAGTTCTGCGACGGAGTTTCGCGACGTGACTTTATCAAGATCGGCGGCATGGTGATGGGTAGCTTGTCGCTTCCGCAAATCCTCGCCGCGGAGGCAGCCGCCGGAGTGACCAGGTCACACAAGGCGATCATCAATGTATTTCTACCGGGGGGGCCGCCGCATCAAGACATGTGGGACATCAAGGTTGATGCGCCCAGTGAGATTCGGGGCGAGTTCCAACCGATTGCGACCAATGTGCCGGGAATCGAGATTGGCGAACTGTTCCCTCGGATTGCCTCGATGATGGACAAGTTCGTACCGATTCGTTCGATTGTGGGGGCCAGCGGAAGCCACTACGCGACACAGGCAATCACGGGTCGTCACACGACCAACCCGCCGGCGGGCGGCTGGCCTTCGCTAGGCGCCTGGGTGTCGAAACTGCAGGGCCCGGTCAGCCCCACGGTGCCACCACATTTGAGCCTGTTCTACAAGACGCGTCATCAGCCCTGGGGAGACCCGGGCGATGGCGGCTTCCTGGGCGTCAAACATTCACCGTTCCGCTTGATGGGCGGTGACGACAAGAGCGGGACGGTCGAGTCGCGTGAGAACATGGTGCTCAAGGACATCACCCTTGATCGCTTGACCGATCGCAAGTCCCTGCTGGGGACGCTGGACGGCCTCCGCCGCGAATGCGACAACAGCGGTGCCATGGACGGTCTGGATGCTTTCACGCAACAGGCGATTGGCATTCTTACCTCGTCGCAACTGGCCGAAGCACTGGACTATACGAAGGAAGATCCGAAACTGGTCGAGCGGTACGGCAAGGGTGATCCGGTCTTCCGGGCCGACGGCGCCCCAAAAATGAACGAGAACTTCCTTATCGCTCGACGCCTGGTAGAAGCCGGCGCCCGTGTGGTATCGCTGAACTTCAGCCGGTGGGACTGGCACGGCGGCAACTTCGCCCGCGCACGCCAGGACATGCCCATGCTTGACCAGGCACTCTCCGCCTTGATCGAAGACCTGGACCAACGGGGGATGCTGCGTGACGTCTCGGTTGTCTGCTGGGGTGAATTCGGTCGGACACCCAAGATCAACGGCAACGCGGGCCGCGATCACTGGCCCAAGGTCTCGTGCGCCATGCTGGCCGGTGGCGGCATCCGCGCCGGACAGGTGATCGGCAGCACGAACCGGCTCGGCGAGTACGCCGAAGATCGCCCGGTGACGTTCCAGGAAGTGCTGGCGACGTTGTACCAGAATATCGGGCTCAACCTGAGCGCCGTCCGCGAGTTCGACCTCCGCGGCCGACCTCAGTACCTGGTCGATGACGGTGTCCAACCGCTGCGGGAACTCGTCTGAGCCCCTGATCCAACAGCTCGGCGCCGGGCTCCGCTGCCCTTCGGCGCGGATCGCGTTTCCCCTGCTCGGCACGGGTCTTCTCCCCCGCGCTCGGCGCAGATCTCCGCCCCCACGCTCGGCACGGGTCTTCTCCCCCACGCTCGGCGCGCATCTCCGCCCCCACGCTCAGCGCGGGTCTCCGCCCCCACGCTCGGCGCGGGTCTCCGCCCCCACGCTCGGCGCGGGTCTCCGACCCCGCCGAAACCGCCGACCGAAGGTCTCCATTTCCTACCTCCACATCGACCTCCCCTCCCCGTCCCCCCCCACTTCCAACCCCCCACTTCCAACCCCCCACTTCCAACCCCCCACTTCCAACCTCCCACTTCCAACCGTCCAAGCCCCCCAAACACCAACGACGAAGCGCAACCGGATCGTCCACGACCTTCGGTGCGCACGGGCACACGACCATGCGCAGCGCAAGGCAGCGCGGTCGCCCCTGCCTTCCCTTCACGGCAATCTCAACCTGGCAGCAGATCCGTTGGCAGCGTCTGGCCCGGCCGGATTCGCTGAACCGCCTGGTCAGGCCGGAAGATCAGCGCCTCTCGTTCGCCGTGCAGGGTGATCGTGTTCCCGTCGACGCGCAACATCCCGTCTTCGTGCAGGGCGACGACGGGCTGCACATTGAACACGTGAAACTCGGCCAATCGATCTTCCCGCGTCTCTCCGCGGTGGGTCGGATCCGGGGGCGCGGCTGGGAAGTGCGGATTCAGGTTGAACGGAACGGCACCAATGGCCTCGAACGTCGGCGGCGCCACAATCGGCATGTCGTTCGAAGTGCCGATGGAGATCCCTGCCACGTTCGAGCCGGCAGACGTTCCCATGTAGGGCATCCCGTCGGCGATTCGCCGACGCAGGATGTCGAGCAACTCGAATTGCAGGAGGTCCCGCAACAAGACAAACGTGTTGCCACCACCGATGAACACACCGGCCGCCCGGGCGAGCGCCTCTGGTGGATGCGCGAATTCATGCAGTCCCCGGAGTTCGATTCCGATCGTTTGAAACCGATCCCGAGCCACGGCGGTGTACTCGTCATGGGTCTTCCCCGCCGGCCGCGCGTAGGGAACAAACACAACCTCGCGAACGCCGGCGAAGAGCGATCGCAACTCCGCTTCGCAATGGTCCAGATATCCGTGCGGATGAGACTGTGAACTGCTGACCAGGAGGAGTTGCCGCGCCATGGTCGTGTCCCTCGAGTTGCATGTTGACAACCGGCCAGACCTGCGTTGCCGAGACCCAATCGGCCGCGGTCCCGTATTTAGAACGCCAGGTAGAGGGCTGCCGCCAGCAAGCCGCCCAGGATCGGACCGATTACGGGAATCGCCGCATAGCCCCAATCACTTCCGCCTTTGCTGGAGATTGGCAGCATGGCATGAGCGATCCTGGGCCCCAGGTCGCGGGCCGGGTTGATGGCGTAGCCGGTCGGCCCTCCCAAAGACAATCCGATGGCGAAAACCACCAGGCCGACGCGCAGCGCACCAATCGATCCCAAACCGACGGGTGCGGAGGTGCCGTCGGCCATCGTCACCGTCGGATCGCTCATCCGCAGCACGGCATAGACGAGCACGAAGGTCGCAACGGTTTCACAAACCGTGTTCAGCGGAAGATTCCGGATGCTCGGCGTATTGCAGAAGGTCCCGCGGATCGCCTCCGGATCGTCGGTTGCGTCGTAGTGGGACTTGTAGAGCAGGTAAACGATCATCGCGCCGACAATCGCACCAAGCATCTGTGCCGTGATGTACCCTGGCACCCAACTCCACTCGAAGTCGCCCGCTTGTGCCGCGGCAATGCCGATCGTAACCGCTGGATTCAAATGCGCACCGCTGATTTCTCCCACCGTAAGGACTCCGACGTAGACGGCGAACCCCCATCCTGCGGTGATCGCGACCCAGCCTGCCCCGTGACCCTTCGTCTGGCTCAGAAGGACATTGGCGACCACGCCGTTGCCGAGCACAATCAGGATCATGGTGCCGATGAATTCCGCGATGTATAGCTCAATCGAGTCCATGAACAATTCCTGCATCTTGTCGCTTGTGTCGACCAGGGCCGCGGCCACGATGGCCGAAACCGGCGGGTGATCATGATGGAAATCGGGGCGGAGGTCAACAAGCCGGGACGCGTGACGGAAGGCGGTGATCGAGCCGCCTTTCGCTCGGCGCCCGCGGCGAATCCGGGCGAACGGGACCACCCCCGACGGCGAACCGTTGGCGTCCGGAATTGCCGGCCTCCCGCCCGCTTCATCGTCAATGGCGTTCTTTGTCAACCTGGGATACATTATTGATGCGTGCGCAGCAAATGGACCAGGACGACTAACGGGAGTCCGCAGATATCTCGGCCGCGCGTTGCTTGCCGAAGGCTCATTTGCCGCGCAGCCGTCAATACGTCCTGATCGCTCCCCATCCCCCAAGGATTTGAAGATGAATGTACGACTCCCTGCGGTGCTTGCGTTGGCCGTGCTGACAGGCTGCAGTGGAACGGATCGCCCTTCCGGCACCGCGGCCGATGACGGGCCCGCGACAGAGACGGCGGCGAACTCGACGGGCGGCAACGCCCGCGGGGCGAACGCAGCCGGAGCCGACGAGACGGCTGGCGTCGCCACGTTTGAGAGCCTGATCCACTCGGTCGAGCAGTCCGTACAAAACGGAAAGTTCGATGAAGCGTACCGATTCGCCGAACGGGCTTTGGAGCTAAAACCGGAAGACCAGGACGCGCTCTTCATGGCGGCCCAATTGGCCCAACGCCGGGGCGTCGAGGTGGAAGAGGAGGACGGCGACCGCGAGGCGGGCGATGCCTTCTACCTTAAATCCGCCGAGTACCTGCAACGGGTCGACGACTTTCCATCGGCGGGCGGCGAGCGGGAGCGGCAGTTCGCACGTCAGGTCTATTACAATGCGGCCCGCGCCCACGCGGCGCAGGAAGATCATGCCGCAGCCGTGGCGGCCCTGGAAAAGTCGTTTGCGGCCGGCTTCGACAACTATCGGCTGATCGATGGCGAAGCAGACTTCGACGAATTGCGCGAGACTTCCTTGTTTACGGAATCGGTCACACCGCGACGGGAAGCGTACAACCAGGTCCGTCGCGAAGCCATCGCCGCGCAGCTCGCCAGCCATCAGCCTTACGATTTCGATTTCGAGCTGGTTTCGACAAAGGGCGAAACCGTCAAACTGGCCGACTTCCGCGGCAAGGTCTTGATTGTCGACTTCTGGGGCACGTGGTGCCCGCCTTGCCGCCAGGAGATCCCCCACTTCATCGAACTGTTGGAAACCTATGGGGCGGACGGATTGGAGATCGTCGGGATCAACTACGAACGGGCCGAACCGGAGGAGGCGGCCGCCGACATCAACGAATTCGCCAAGGTCTTTGGCATCACGTACCCGTGCCTGCTTGGAGACGAGGAGACGCAGCGCCGTGTCCCGAGTTTTCAGGGCTTTCCCACGACACTCTTTATCGACACGGAAGGCACCGTTCGGCTGCAGCTCGTCGGATATCACCCGTATGAACATCTCGAAGGGATCGTGACCACGCTGATGGCGGAGACCGGCGCCGGTCAATGAGGTACGGGAGTGGTCAGGACATGACACAACCGGTCTATCTTCGTCGTGACTGGCTACGGTACGTGGGCGGCGGCATCGGCTGGGTTGCGATGCAGGACCTGATGCATCGCGCAGCGCTGGCGGATGCTCGAGTGGCGACCGTTCACCATCCACCGCGTGCCAGGGCGGTGATTCAGATTTTTTGTCCCGGGGGAATGAGCCAGGTCGACACGTTCGACCACAAACCGGCCTTGGTGAAACGGGCCGGCCAACCGTTCGACCCGGATGGCAAGCTACAGTTTTTCGCGTCGAAGCCGGGTAATTGCCAACCGAGTTTCTGGCCATTCCGCCAACATGGCGACGCGGGCCACTGGTTTTCAGATCTCTTCCCGCACCTGGCCGGGCACGCAGACAAGCTGGCGTTTGTTTACTCGATGCAAAGCAAGTCTGCCCTGCATGGGCCGGCTTGCTTCATGATGAACACCGGCTTCACGCTCCCTGGATTTCCCAGCATGGGGTCCTGGATCACTTATGGACTGGGCAGCGAAAACGACGACCTGCCGGCGTTCGTGGTATTGCCGGATCCCAGCGGCCTGCCGCCCGGGGGAATTATCAATTGGGGGGCCGGTTTCCTACCCGCCAGGCACCAGGCGACGACCCTTGATTCGCGATCCGGGCGACAGCCGATCGAGGATCTGTTTCCGCCGCCGGAAGCCGACGGGATCACCCCCGCGACCGACCGGGCCAGCCTCGATCTGCTGGCGAAGCTGAACCGGCGTCATGCAACGGCCAGGCCCGGAAACAGCGACTTGGATGCCAGGATGGCAGCGTATGAGTTGGCCGCCCGCCTGCAACTGAGCGCGCCGGAGGTGATGGACATCGAGCGGGAATCGGCCGCGACGCAGCAACTGTATGGCCTGGACGATCCGCTGACCAACGACTTTGGTCGACAGTGTCTCCTCTCCCGCCGGCTAGTCGAACGCGGAGTTCGCTTTGTTCAGTTGTATTGCGGTGCAGAGAATACGACGGCGAAGAAGATTCGCCCCAATTGGGACTCGCATGAAAACGTCCTCCGCGACCACGGCCACTGGGGCCGGGTGTTGGATACGGGTGCGGCCGGCTTGCTGACCGACCTGCAACAACGGGGACTGCTCGACGAGACCCTGGTCCTCTGCACCACCGAGTTTGGCAGGCAGCCGGCGGCGCAAGGCAAGCTAGGGGCGGGCCGCGACCACAATGCCGGCGCGTTTACCGCCTGGCTGGCTGGCGGCGGCACGCGGGGCGGAGTCGGCTATGGCGCAACAGACGAACTTGGCTATCGGGCTGTCGACAAGCCGACCTATTGCTACGATTTGCACGCGACCGCGCTCCATCTCCTGGGGCTCGATCACACCCGGCTGACCTACTACCACAACGGCATCCAACGCCGCCTGACCGATGTCCACGGCCATGTGATCGACGAACTACTCGCCTGATTCCCGCCACCTTCACCGCGAGTCACGGTGTAAGCCGTGAGTAAGACGATTCGCGACGGGCAAGGCGATTCGCGACAAGTAAGACGATTCGCGACGGGTGAGACGGTTCGGTGCAGGCGAGACGGTTCGGCGCGGGCGAGACAGTTCAGCCCGGGCGAGACGGTTCGGCGCGGGCGAGACGGTTCAGCCCGGGCGAGACGGTTCGGCGCGGGTCTCCGACCCCGCCGCCCCCCGACCCACGTCCCGCGTGGGTCTCCAACCTCAACCCGCAACCTCAACCGACCACCCTCCCGCACCACCGCAAGAACCACCACCGCAAGAATCGGGTGGCTGTCGGCAACTGCCAGCGTAAAATCACGGGTCATGAATGACTACGACCGCATTGCCCGGGTGATTGACTATCTGGATCGGCACCAGCGCGAGCAACCGTCGTTGGACGAACTTGCCGACCAAGTGGGGCTCAGCCCGTTTCACGTTCAGCGACTCTTCAAACGCTGGGCAGGCGTGACGCCGAAGACCTTCTTGCAATGCTTGACCCTGGCCCACGCCAGGGAATCGTTGGCGGCCGGCGACAGCGTGCTCGATGCGGCCCTCCACGCCGGCCTGTCCGGACCCGGCCGATTGCACGATGTGTGCGTGAAGCTGGCCGCAGCGTCGCCAGGCGAGCTGAAGACCGGTGGCAAGGGCTGGACCATCGCGGCGGGTTTCGGAGAGTCCCCCTTCGGACGTTGCTGCCTGGGCATCGGCCCAAGGGGCGTCTGCCATCTATCGTTTGTCGCATCGACCGACGCCGAGCTGGCGGCGCAAACGCTTCAATCACAGTGGCCGAATGCCCAACTCACCTGGACCAGAGAAGCCTCGGAGATGATCGCGACGATTTTCACCGAGCCCGCTGCGGCGGTCGATCGACCGCCCTTGTCGTTATTTGTCCGGGGAACACCGTTCCAGGTGCGCGTCTGGCAGGCGTTACTGGAGATCCCCCCGGGATCGGTCACCAGCTACGGACGTCTGGCCAAAACGCTGGGAGCCCCGTCCGCAGCGCGGGCGGTCGGAACGGCCATCGGGCAGAATCGGTTGGCCTACTTGATTCCCTGTCACCGCGTGATTCGAGAGACCGGCGTCATTGGCGACTACCGCTGGGGCCGTCCGCGCAAGCGCGCCTTGTTGGCTCACGAAGCCGCCACCAAACTCCGCTCGGCCGAGGTGCAGCAGGCGGCTCAATAACGCACGCCGGATCGAAACATGATTGTGTCGTCGAAGGGCATGTCGCCGATGCCGGATCGGTACTCCAGGCGACGGTCGAAGACATAGCCGATTTCCATAAACGTGCTCTGCCCGTCTTCGTCTTCCGAGCTGATGCCGACGAAGGCGCGCAAGTCTTGATAGGTGGCGATGTCGGCAGCATCTGAATCGCGTTCGATCGCCCAGGATCCACCTCCCAACTGGCCACGCAAATAGAGGCGGGAGGGCCGCTCCTGGTTACCCAGGTGGACCGTGGTCGACACCCGGGGCTCGGGAAAGACGAGTTCCCATCTGGTGAACGAATTCGGCTGAATCACCAATCCGCCGACCGGAAGCACATCGAGGTTCTCACGGTCCAGGCATGCGACCCCCAGCACGACCGTTGTTGCGGCCGACCAGCGGTAGGTGGCCAACCCGAGCCCCCGTATCCGCCATCCTTGGTGCGCGTGCCCCTCGAAGTCAGTATAAATCCCTGGACTGACCGTGACGTCGTAGCCCCACCGCGCGCTCAGGTCACCGATGGCACGGTACCCAACGAACAGCTCGAAGAGCCGGGGCGGCATGTCGGTCTGAATTGGACCACCGACGAAATGGACCGCATACCCGCTGAAGGTCCCTTCGAGCCGACCAAGGTTGAGCGTGGAAACGCCCTCCAAGCTGTAGAATCCAAAATCATCGCCGTTGCCGACGAGCCAGGTGGCTGCGTCGCGGTGCAGTTCAAAGCCGACCATCGGCTGTTCGGGGATGGGCGGAACTGCCGCTTGCTCCACCAGCCATTCGGTGGTTGCCGCCGCATCTAATTTTGGCTGGCTAACATCGGGCGGTGGGACCAGCACCTCACCCTCGGCCGCCAGCGCCTCGTCCACAGTGAGCGGCGGCTCGACAACAGGTCGAGCGTCGGCCGTCGAAAGGCGTGGGGGCAACCGTTCGCTCGCTTCCATTTGGCCGTCGACCGTCGCCACGTGGCGGACGCCCGGGTGATCCAACTGGTAGCCGATCGAAGCGACGGTGAGCGGGCTTTCTGTCCGCGGAGGATGTGCGGCAAGCGGGGCGATCCACAAAGCGCCCCAGCAGAATACTGCGGCCCGCAACGCCACCATTCCCGATTCGTGCACGACCCACCTCGCTGTGCTCGGCCCGTCCAGTAAACCGGTTGCAGTACCAGAGTGTCGCGACGAGGTCAACCTGAAATCCGATCGCGGTTTCGACGGGGGCGGCGATGCTGGCGTGCGGCAGACCTTCAAATCAACCGTCGGACGTTAGCGCGGACTGCTCATCAGCCCTTGCGCGGTAACCCCGGTTCCGTCGCAACGGACACAAACCGGACGCGAACGGGTTCTCGCTGACATGCGTGGCGCTGCGGGCATGTTCATCACAAACGACTGCGATACAACGCCCCCCTGAATAACTGTTCGTTCAACAATGATCCGGGTTAGCGACATTCGCAAAGGCATGGATGCCCCGCTCCTGGGCACCCCGCTGCTGGGCACCCCGCTCCTGAGCTGACTGCGGCGCAAGCATCACGCCGAACAAGGCGATCGGCAACTCGCAAGAAACGAAACCAGGAGGCAACCACCGACAACGGGGCCTGTGTCTGGCCGGCGTTTCAGGTGGTTGCCTAACGATTTTCTTTCCTGCTGCCGCAACCGACCCTAGCGGTTGACGCAACAGGCCGGCTGCGGGGGTGTGCTATTCGGGGGCTGCATCGCCGCCGGCAGGTTCTGCGGCACCGCCACTCGTGTCGCCACCCATCGTCCCCATCATTTCGGCCTCGTATTCGGCGCTATTGTACAGCTCTTTGGTTTCTGCTTCCGTCGACTCGGGGACCTCGGGACTGCAACCGACGAACAGGAACAAGCCGAGCGCCATGATCCCAAAACGCAACAAGTAATTCACTTCAATCTCCTTAAGAATCCGGTGGGAGTAAAACAAGTTTTTCGAAATTGCCCCAGCGAGGCCACTTGTCGCTACGAACCTTGCCAGGCGAGCCTGTACGTTGCGACACGTCAGGCTCTCAGCTCATGGCGTGGGATAGAACGCACCCCGTCAACAACTTGATCCACTGTTGACGCAATCTATTCCCACAACGGTTGGCGGATGGCCGTCTCCAGGGTCGATAAGAAGGGGTCAACTCCGATTCACGCAATGCGCCTCCGGAGGCCTGCCCAGGTTTGGCTCTTGGCATGGTCATCCGGGTTGTCCGTATTTCGAGGGTCATTCCCTCATCACGCCCCCCCCCCCAAGATTGGAACGTGGCCAAGCCTTAGCGTACCTGAAATCCACCAGCAACGTCAGCTCCCGACCGTCGATTTGGGGGTGGTCGTACGTTCCAACCCTGATCCTGCACCTGGTGGAGAAAGCTTGCTTCGGGGTCGTCTATCGGTTTTAATTGAGTTAGTCTCATTTTTTTGTAGTTGCACCAGGTAAGGAGTTCTTATTGTGATTCATCGATCTACATCGGGGCAATCTCGACGGGGCGGATTCACGCTCGTCGAGTTGCTGGTGGTCATTGCCATCATTGGTATCCTGGTGGCCCTCTTGCTACCCGCCGTCCAAGCCGCTCGGGAAGCTGCCCGTCGGATGAGCTGCGGCAACAACCTCAAGCAATTGGGCCTCTCACTTCACAACTATCACGACACCTACAAGTCGTTTCCGCCGGGTGCCCACGGTGTCGGTGGCCGGTCGAATAATCAGTGGGGGTTCTCCTGGTTCGCCCATATCCTGCCGTTTATCGAGCAATCCACGATGCACGACAAGTTGTTCATCGGCGGTGATCACCCAGGTTGGGCCCATAACGGCGTGAGTGCCGGGAACGTCAATGGCCAGACGTACAACGGAGTCAAGATTCAGTCGTTTCTTTGCCCGTCCAGCCCCCTGCCTGAGCTAGGCCAGGTCGGCACCAACTACAACCACACAAAGCCCCAGTACACCGGGATTTCGGGTGCCGCGAACGGCAACTCGCGCGGTCAACCCGCGCAATTTGTTAACCCGTTTCGTAACGGTGGATCGCAGCAGCGTAACTGCTGCAACTGCTGTGGATCGGTTACCGGCAACGGCGTCACCAGCAACAGCGGCATCCTGATCGGCCATGGCTGGGGCGGTAAGCCGAACGGTATGGCGGTCGTCAAGTTCGCCGAGGTGACCGATGGCACGTCGAACACCTTGGCAATCAGCGAATGTGGCGACTTTTTCGAGGAAGCCAACAGCACCCGTGTGCAGGTGAACAGCAACCATGGGTGGTTGATGGGTAGCCCCGGTGCCAACGACCGCAAGTTTAACATCACCACCGTCCGCTATCCGCCGAACACGAAGGACAACACGCTGCCCGGCACGGGTAACAACGATGGTCCAAACAACGGCATTTACGCCGCCCACCCGGGTGGTGTCCAAGCAGCTTTGGCCGACGGCTCGGTGCGGTTCGTGGCCGAAACCGTTAACCTGGAAACCCTGATGCGGATTTGCAGCCGAAACGACGGACAAACGGCGGAGTTGCCGTAAGAATCTGTCGAGGTAACCGGCTGGGATTGGCGTCGTTTAGAGAAATGAACCTGTGCGGGCGAAGCGCTCGCAGGGTCTTTCTACCGCCTCGGGTGGAACCGCGACGCTGATTTTCATCGGAAATCTTGACCGACCTGCAAGGATTTTGAAGGCGAATCTTTCCAATGTTCCGTTCGCTCGCATGTCGGGCGGGCGGAATGTTTTTTTCGCCTCGACCAAACATGCCCATGTGTCCATCGCGGTAACGAAGCGGTTGAGCCGGCAATGGTTGAGCGAATCTTTGGCGGTTAGCGCAGCCAGGTTCGCTGGCCAATACGGTCACTCGGCTGGCAGCTCCGTCGCTCGTGTTCCCCACCATCACGTCGTCGCCGGCACACGCTCGTGCAGGCCAACTTTTCTGAGGCTCGTCGCTGACATGCGCATGCTGACAGGTGCGGTCCTCCTGCTCGCCGCCGAGCAGGCATTCGCTCATACGTACTTGATTGGTTTTCCGCACCAGGCGGCGGCGAGCGAGGTATTGGTGCCTGCCAGCCTCGTCCTCTTGACGCTGGGGTTGACGTTCCTCGTTTGGGGCTTGATCCAAGACCACCGCAAGTGAGTTGGTCACCCGTACAGTTGGGAGCCGAATTGAGGGCTCGTTGATGACGCCGGATTTACAAGCCGCGGCCTGGGATCTCCGCCTCCGCCGCTTTCTGGTCGCCGGCACCCTCTTGGGTGCGATCGCCTGTTGCGGCCCCTCCCTGTGGAAGACCGGGCCGGAAGCCACGCTGCGGCGGGCCGCGTCGGCACTCATGCGTGACCGGTACGCCGAAGCGGAACGGCTCGCCAATGAAGTACTCCAGACGGCGCCCCGATCTCCGCAGGCCCTCCTGATCGCTGGAGAGGCGGCGACCCGGCAGATGGACGACGAACGGGCGATTGCCTACTTTGAACGGGTCGAGGATGACGGGACCCAGGCCGCCGTGCATGCGCTCGTGCGGGGCGCCGAACGTCTGATGGCGACCGGCCGCGCTGTGCAGGCCGAGCGCAACCTGCGGGCCGCTCTGGCTCATGACCCCGGTCACAGTCGGGCCAACAAGAAGCTGGCCGTGCTCCTGCAGAGCCAGGGGAGGACCTGGGAGTCGGCACCCTTCATCCGGCGCGTGCTGCTCAACGGCAACGTCGCCAAAGACAACATCCTGATGGTCGGCGCGTTCGACACGATGTTCCTGCAGGACTACCAGTTTGTGGAAAACTGCCTGCGGAGGGAGGCCGACAACCAAACGGTCCTGATCGCCCGCGTGCGGGATGCCATGGTCAAGAGCCGGCTCGGAGAAGCGCGGTCCGTGTTGCAGCGGATCCTGGCCAATCAACCCGAGTGCGTGGAAGCGAAAGCACGGCTAGGTAACATCCTGGTCGACCAGGGTACCGATGACGAATTCCTGGATTGGCAGGCCAATCTCCCACCGATGGCCGATTCACACCCGGAGATCTGGTATGTGCGGGGCCTGTGGGCTCGACGGAACGGACAGACGAAAGCCGCCGTCCGCTGCTTCCTGGAAGCCGCCAGCCGGGACTCCGACCACAAGGGTGCCGTCTTCCAACTCTCCCAATTGCTCGGAGACGCCGGACATCCCGCGATCGCCGAACAACTGGCTCTCCGGTCGCAGCGGCTGGCACAACTGAATTACCTGTTGATGGAACTGCGTCACGGCTACAACGTGGAACTCGCCGTCAAGGCGATCGAGATCCTGGAACTCCTGGGGCGACCGCTGGAAGCTGCCGGATGGTGTGAGATGTTGAAGCACTGGGAACTGGGTCACGAGGATTGGGCCCGCGAGAAGTCGATTGCGCTGAGCGGCCAGCTTCCCAGTGGCGACACCTTGACGCTGCCGTCCGAGAATGTCCTCAGCCGGCTCGACCACAACGATTTCCCGCTCCCGGATTGGTCAACCGGTGCGAGCGGCCGGCAAGTGAAACGGGGTTCGGCACCGGTCGCCGGAACCATTCGTTTTACCGATCAGGCCGCAGAGGCGGGCGTTGACTTCGACTACTTTAACGGCACCACGGCAACGGTCGGCCTGGTTCACATCCTCCAAGCGACCGGCGGCGGCGTGGGCGTCATTGACTACGACCAGGATGGCTGGCAGGACCTCTATTTCGTCCAGAGCGGCCGTTTCCCGATTCAATCCGGACAGACCGAACACACAAATCGCCTGTATCGAAATCTGGGCAACGGCCGGTTTGAGGACGTCTCCGAGGTAACCGGCGTCAACGATCCGGGCTACGGTCAGGGGATCGCCGTCGGCGACTACAACTGCGACGGCTTCCCCGACCTGTATGTCGCCAACTTCGGCGTTAATCGGCTCTTTGAGAACCTGGGAGACGGTCAGTTTGTCGAGGTGACCGAGCAGGCGGGCGCAGGCGGCGACCGCTGGACAACCAGTTGCTTGATGGCCGATCTGGACGGCGATGCACTGCCGGAGATTTACGCGGCCAACTATGCGCTCAAGGACGAAGTCCTCCGGCTCAAGTGCAAACATGAGGGGCAGCCGCGGACTTGCGCGCCGACCTTGCTGACCGCCGACCAGGACCAACTGTATGCCAATCTGGGCGACGGCCGTTTCCGCAACGTCACGCAGCAGAGCGGCGTTGTCGCGACGGATGGCAAGGGGCTGGGCGTCGTCGCGGCCGACTTCGAAAACCGGGGACGGCTGAATATCTTCGTCGGAAATGACACCTCGGCCAATTTCTACTTTCGCAACGAAACGGCGGGCCCCGGTAACCCACTCGCGTTTGAGGAACAGGGGATTCTCTCCGGCTTGGGATTCGACGAGATTGGCAAGCTGCAGGCCTGCATGGGGGTCGCGGCCGGTGACCCGGATGCCAATGGGTTGCTGGACCTCTTTGTCACCAACTTCTACGGCGAATCGAACGTCCTCTACTCGCAATCCGCGGATCACAATTTCCAAGACACGACGCGGCTGGCCAATTTACGGGACTGCGGGTTCAACATGTTGGGCTTCGGCACGCAGTTCCTCGACGGGGAACTCGACGGCTGGCCGGACCTCCTTGTCACCAACGGCCACATCGACCTCACGTTTGCCCACGGCGACCCGGACCGCATGCCGCCCCAGTATCTCCGCAACCTGGGCCAGGGAGAGTTCGCCGAATTGGCGGCCGAAGGGCTGGGGCCCTATTTTCAGGAACGCTACTTTGGTCGGGCTCTGGCGATCCTGGACTGGAACCGGGATGGACGGGACGACGCCTGCATCTCTCACTTGGATGCCCCCGCCGCGTTGCTCACCAACACGACCGAGCAGACGGGCCGCTTCGTTGCCATCCAATTGCGGGGCAAAGAAAGCAACCGTGACGCCATCGGGGCCACGGTGACTCTGGAAGCGGGCGGGCAGCGTTGGATGAGACAACTGGTGGGCGGAGACGGCTATCTGGTCAGCAACCAGCGACAGCTCCTGTTCGGGCTTGGCTCGGCCGAGTCCGCAACCAACGTGCAGATTCGCTGGCCTTCCGGCGCGATCCAGGCCATTGATGAACTGGCAGCCGATCAGGAGTGGATCGTTGTCGAAGGATCTCCCCCTCGGCGGCTCGCCCGCCCTTCGCGTCCCGTCCAAGTCCTCCCCCCGCAGCAGCAAGTTGCCCAGGAGTGAACAACGGTACGGGCAACGGAGGTTATTGCCAACAAAATGCAATCACAGGCAACGCCCCCTCCGTAGCGGTTGTCGCCAGACGGTAGCTATCGAAACGACATAGTCAACACTCTGTGCCTTGCCGTCGCTTGACGCCTGACTTGGCGTGCCGATCGCTCCGAATTCGCAATCGCTTGTGACGAAATTGCCCAAAACGCAGCGCAAATCAGCCAGAACGCGCGTCCGGTTTGTCCAGCTCTCGACGGAACCGGGGCTAACGCCCAACGGCTGATGAATGATCCGGGGCACCGTCCGGCTTCCGCAGCCATCCGCGGGACCAGGACGGACGCCCAACGGCTGATGGCCCCTCCAGGCCTGTAAGCTTGTATCACGCTCAGGCTTAACGATGAGTCAAGGTTGAGCGACCAACGGGCGCGGACGAATGTGCCGCGAGCGTCAGCTCGCGATTGGTCCGAGGCCCTGCCTCGCTAGTGCTTGTAGACCTTGTGCTGGGGGCGGCCTGAGAGGATCTGCTCCTTGCCCCAATTCGTGACCGCACGAAAAGCGTCGCTGCGAATAAAGGACTGGAATGCCTGCTCGTCAGACCATTCGCTGGTGATCAGGTAGGAGGCATCGTCGCTTACGTCTTTCCAAAGCGTCGAGCTGGTGTGGCCTTCGGCCGCTTCCAGGGCGGCAATCACCCCGGCAAACTTCTCTTCAAAGTCTTGCTGCTTGCCTTCAATGACGTGATAGTTCATGCCAACGGTAATCATTTCGACTCTTCTCTCCGCAACGCAGCGGTCAGTGTATGATGGGCGGAAAATTACAAGGCCTTGCCAGCGACTCAAAATACCACAACATTGGCAGGACAAACAGACAACAGACAACGGCGGAAAGGCATGACGATGATCGTGGTAACGAATCGGATCCCCGTGGCAAGCGGGCATGAAATCGACTTTGAAGACCGCTTTCGCAATCGAGTGCATCTCGTCGACCAGGCTCCTGGATTCGTTCGCAACGAAGTCCATCGGCCTCGTCCGGTCCGGTTTGACCACGAGCAAGGTGGCTTTGTGGACGACCCGGACCAAGAAGGCTATTACGAAGTCAAGACCTGGTGGCGGAGCCTGGATGACTTCACCGCTTGGACCAAGAGCGACGCGTTTGCCGAGGCACACGCCAACCGGCCGCCCAAAGAGATGTTTCGCGGTCCGAGCGTTCTACAGGTGCATGAGGTCTTCCTGACGACCGACGGCGACTGACCCCGGCGATCCGCAACCTCCCGACCGTGCGGGCTGGCGTCGGCTCTTCCGCTAGTTCGGATATCTGGTGAGCACGCCACATCGCAGGTTCACCAGCGTCGGCCCACGATCTTCCTCGTGAGCCGACGAATCGAACAGGCAACCGAGTGCAGGTCGCACCGGTGAGCAATGGAGTTGCAGGCCTATTCCTTGTTCGCGAACGCCGCCTCGAAGGCCGCCTTCTCTGCCTGCGTCTGCTCGGCTTTCGCCAGTGCTTTGCCCGCCTCTTCCAAGGCGGCGGCGGAAGCGGTCACCTGGGCCGCCAGGGCAGCCTTGACGGCTTCGTGATCGGTCTTGAGCTTCTCAAGTCGGGCTTGGAGATCTGCGATCTCCTTGGCAACCCCGGCCATGATGGCGACTTGATCCTGCGCTTGAGTGTCCATCGCCTTACGCTTATTCTCCGCTTCGACAGCGGCCGCTTCCGCCAGTGCGGCGGCCTCTTGTGCACTCTCCGCAGCGGCGGCCAGTCGCGGTCCGGTCGCGGCG
The DNA here is from genome assembly GCA_030430075.1 of bacterium. GTDB lineage: Bacteria > Planctomycetota > Planctomycetia > Pirellulales > Pirellulaceae > ARS98. The sequence goes on along the minus strand of JAUIGN010000006.1, from coordinate 67,511 downwards.
AAGGCCGCCTGATCGGCCGCCGCCTGCTCGGCAGCCCCCTTGGAGGCAGCCGCTTTCTGCTGTGAGGCTTCCGCCGCAGCCTTGACGGTCGCCAATTGTTTATCGTAAGCGACCTTATCGGCCTGTGCTTTATCTGCGCCCGCCTTGGCCGGCGCGACCTTGGCGGTGGCCGCGGTGGCGGCCGCCGTCTTCTCGACGAGGGTCTTGTCGGCCGCCTGCTTTTCGGCCACGGCCTTCGTGTTGGCCGCCGTTGCCGCCTTCAGCGTTTCCGTAGCGGCCGTCGCGGCTGCCTGTTTTGTCTTCACCAGTTGCTCGGCAGCCACCCTGGCCGCTTCGCTCGTCTTGCTCGCTTCAGCCGCGGCAGTCGCCGCTTTCGCCGCAGCCTCGGCTTTGGCCTGCATCTCGTCGGCAACCTTCACGGCAGCCGCGCGAGCTGTTTCCGCTTTGCTTGCCATGTCGGTAAACTCTTTCAGCTTGGCCCGCGCCGCCTCGGCAGCCGCCGTGGCAACTGCCAACGTCGCGTTGGCCAGCATCTGCTTGGCCGCGTCTTTCTCGGCGGCCAACATGGCAGCGGCCGCTTGACGATCCTTCTCGAGACGGTCGGCGAGCGTCTGGGCAGCCGCGGCGTTCGCCGCGGCGCTGGTGGCGGCGGCCGTCTGTTGCTTGGCGGCCTCGGCGGCCTTATCCCGGGCGGCATTGGCCGCCGTCGCAGCGGCATTCGCCGCATTGCTCTTCTCAGCAGCAGCCTTGGCAGCCGCGGTCTTGCCTGCCAGATCTTTCTCTGCAGCAATCTTCTCTTCGGACGCTTTCTTGTTGGCCGCCGTGGCGGCGACCAACGTGGCCTGAGCGGCCGTTGCTGCCTGGGCGGCCGTTGCCACCGCCTTGGTGGCTGCCTCTTTGTCTGCGGCTGCCTTCGTTGCCGCAGCGACGGCCGCCTGGTACGCGGCAGCCGCATCGCTGGCAGCCTTTGTCTTCACGGCATCAACCTTCTCGGCAGCCGCCAAGGCTGCGGCAGCCTTCGTCGCGGCTTCCTGGTCGGCCGCCGCCTGTTTGGCCGCATTGGCTGCAACCATCGCCAAGGTCGGCGGGTTCGGCGGAAGCGAGGCCACGTCTTTGCCGTCGGCAGCTTCCCACATCTTGACCAGACCGTTCCAGTCGCCGGCAATCACCCGTTTGCCATCGTGGGTGAACGCGACTTCCAAGCCGGATTCCGTGAACGCGGGGAACGTACGCTGGGCGCCCCCATTGCCGTCCCACATCTTGGCCGTCTTGTCGGCGCCCGTCGTGGCGATCCTCCCATCGTGCGTGTACTCAACCGACATCGTGCCGCCGCCATGGGCGTTCCACGTCTTAATCTGGTTGCCGTTATTCATTTCCCACAGGCGAACCGAGGCGTCCATGCTGCAACTGGCCAACACGTTCGAGTCCGGCCGCCAACTCAGGTCACAGATCGCCCCGCGGTGCCCGCGCAGATCGAGGTAGCGCCGGCCAGTGTCCGCTTCCCAGACAAACAGTCCGTTCGAGCGGTCGGCCGATGCCAGCAACACGCCATCCGGGCTGAACTCGACTGCGTAAATCCAGTCCGTGTGTTTCTTGACCTCATACACGAGCTCCCCGGTGTCGGTCGAGTAGACGCGCAGCATCCGTTGCGGTCCGCCCAGGGCGATCAACGAATGGTCGTTGTTGATATCAGCTGCCAGCACGGCATCGAGCTCGTCGCCCACCTTGAGGAGCCGTTTTCCGCTCCGGACATCAAACAGGACGACACAACCCGAGTGCCCACCGCGTCCCCCGCCAACGACCAGCACGTCGCCATTGCGGCTGAACCGCAGCACGTAGGGGGTCCCTTCGGGAAACGGCAAAACGCCGAGCACCTGGGCCGTATTCGAGTCATACATCACGACTTGCTTCTGACCGGCTACGGCCACCACCGGCGCCCAGGGGCTGGAGGCAATCGCAGTCACGGCAGCGGCCCGTTCGCTATAGACGACCGGTTGCTTGAGAAGCCCCTGCGGAACGGCGGCCGGGCCTGTTGGCTTGCCGGTCGACGTCGCGGCCAGTGCAAATGACTTCTTCTTCTTGATGACCACCTTGGAGCCCTTATTCTCAAGTGCTCCACCCTCAATCCACTTCTGGATCGCCGTCAGCTTCTCCGCCGGCAGCTTGTCCTGCTCCGGCGGCATGTAAGGTTCTTCCGCGTGGGAGACCAGGGCCCACAACCGCGAACTCTCCAGGTCACCTGCCAGCACGATCTCGCCGCTGCTGCCACCTTCCATCGTGGCCGAAAACGTATCCAGCGCCAGACCGCCCTTGGTCTGATTCTGATTGTGGCAACTGAAGCAATGCTCGCGGAAGATCTGTCGCACGTTGTCGTCGTACGTGATCTTGGCCTTGCTGTCGGCAGGCTTGGCGTCGTCACCATGTGACAGGCTGCCGACGAGCATCAGGGCGGCAGAGAACGTTGCAATGAACGAAGTCGAGCGTTTCATGGCCGGGAATTCCTTGCGATTCAGGTTGCAGGAGTTCGGTTGGCGGCGGGCCCGGGCTCAACCGGTCGCCGTAGTCGCCGCGGTTGCGGCAAACCATGACGGGGCGCCTGGACCTGCAGGCGTGCCCGTCTTCCGTCGATACCGTTAAGTTAGTGGTTGAAGACAAATTCGCGCGAATTCAGGATCGCCCAGAACACATCCTCAAGTCCTGCTTGAGGTGACGCGGATTCGGCCACGACCGCCATCAAACGCTGCATTTCCTCGCCGACCGGGCGACGCGACAAGCAGCGAATGAAGAGCGACTCGATCACTTGCTCGGGCTTCTTGCCTTCGTCGAGCAGTTTTTTGACCAGGCCGCCACTGGCGATCTTGCCACCCGCCGTGTCGCCGTTCAGCATGTGCAGTGCCTGCGACAGCGATGGGTCCTGGCTGACCTCGCACGTGCAGACCGTTTCACGCTTGGCACGCCCGAACGTCGTCAGAAAGTAGGTGCTCGTTCCGCCATCGGCGATCTGAACTGCCCGCGAACCCAGGGGGAGACCGGGAAACTTGTCCTTGGTCTCCGTCACTTGACTCGTGCAATCCAACAACGACTCGGCAATGATCCGCCGCACGCTGGCAAAGGCAAAGTTCCGGGTGTCTTTCTCATTACTGGGATTGCGGACGCTGCTGCGTTGGTAGGTCTCCGAGTTACAGATGTCGCGAACGAGTTGCTTGAAATCGTAGTTGTACTCGACCAGCTTCGCGCCCAGCGTGTTGAACAGTTGCGGGTTGCTGGGAGGGTTGCTGACACGGATGTCGTCGACCGGCTCGACGATCCCGCGGCCGAAGAAGTGTGCCCAGACGCGGTTGGCGACGCTGGTGGAGAAGTAAGGGTTCTCCGGCGAGGTGAGCCACCTGGCCATCACCACACGGCGGTCAGCGCCATTCAAATCCGGCTCGACTCCCCCCAGAAACTTGGGCTTCATCACGCGATTACCAACTTTGTGGCGAACATCGCCGCGGCCGCTATTGAAGATAATCTGCTCGCGGTAGTCTTCGCCCGTCTTGCGGCCGATCTGCGAGAAGAAGGCGGCGAAACTGTAGTAATCGTCCATCGTCCAACGATCAAACGGGTGGTTGTGGCATTGAGCACACTGGGTACGAATCCCCATGAACACTTGGGCCACATTCTCGGCGGTCTTCAGGGTGTCCCGTTCAATCTGGTAGTAGTTGGCAGCCGGATTCTTGAACGTCCCGCCGGAGGCTCCCAGGAGTTCCGTAACCATCTCGTTGAGCGGCACGTTGCTGGCGATCTGGTCGGTCAGCCAACTGCTGTACAGGTACATCGACTTCTTGCTGACCTGGTTGGTCGTCTTGACCATCAGCAGTTCGGACCACTTCATGGCCCAGATTTCCGAGAACTCTTTCCGGTCGAGCAGCGTGTCGATCAACTTGGCCCGTTTGTCGGGTGACTTGTCGGCCATGAAGGCCAGGTACTCTTGCTCGGTCGGCAAGAGACCGGCAATGTCGATCGTCACGCGGCGAATGAACTCTTCGTCGCTGCAGATCTCGCTGGGCATGATGCGGATCTTGCGGAGCTTGTCGCCCACCAACTGGTCGATGTAGTTGCCCGTGATCTCTGGGGGGGTGTAGACCAGATCCTTGGGCAGCACCAAGACCTGGCTGCCGACGGTCTTGGTTTCAAAGCGGGCCATCACGAACGCTTCACCCCGGTCCGCAGCGGTGACGAGTCCACCTTCGCTGATCGGTGCGGATGTATCATTGCTGCTGAGGAACACGGCCAAGTCAGTAACGTCCCGCGTCGTCCCATCGCTGTAGTGGGCGCGGGCAATAAACTGCTGCTGGCTGTCGCGCCCTTCGATCACGGCGGCCGGCGGATAGACGTCCATCTCGGTCACATGCGGCGGCGTTCCCGCATCCTGCGGGGCGCCGGCATCCAACCATTTGAGCAGCATCTGGTTGTACGCCGAATCGGCCTCGAACCGTTTCCCGCCGGTGTGCGGGACCGTACCGATCGACTTCTCAATCAGCAGGCTGGCTTCCGGAACGGCCAGATTGATGCGGCGGAAGCCGATTTCACGTGTGATTCGCTCGTAGTCGCCGCGTGGATCGAAGCCGAAAAGTGAGAGATTAAAACCGTCCTTGCCGCTGGCGGCGCCGTGACAACTGCCCGTGTTGCAGCCCGCTCGCATGAAAATCGGCATGATGTCCAAATGGAAGCTGACGGGCCGGTCGGCGGCCGCATCCTTCACGTTGACCGTGGCCGAGACTTGATGGCCGGCGTACTCGACCTTGAGCGTGGTATCCCCATCCTTGACTGGATAGACCTTGGTCCCCTCCAGCCGGCCAACACCGTCCTCGGCCAGTTGCACGGCGGCGGCTTCGGTGATATCGAGGGTCACTCCGTCGTCCCGGGTGGCGACGACGATAAACTGCTGGCTATCCAGCTTGGTCTGGAGCGTAATATCGGGGGGATAGACGGCGATCCCGGTCACCTCGGCGGCTCCGGCGAGGGTAGCGCAGGCCGAGATGGCGGCGACTAAAAAGAATCCGCACAACGTCCGTCGCAAACTTGCACCAAGTCTCATGGTGTTCTCCTTGTCTTACGCTCGCTACGTGATAGCTGAATCGAGTGGCGTGAAATCACCGACCACGCACGCAGTTCAATGCGGCAGGCTGCGAGCGGTGGGTGACCGAGGTCTTTGTCGGGAAGGGCTATTCGCCGCCTCCGCCCGCAGCTTCCCGCCGCGCCTTGCGCAGTTGTTCAAGCCGCGAAAGGGGCTTCTTCGGAGCCGCCTTCGCGACCACCGGCTTGGGGGCCGGCGTGGCAGCCGGTTTGGGCTTCGGCTTCGCGGTCACCTTCGGTGGGATCGGTTTGTCGACTCGCAGCTCACCACCACCCAAGGTGTGCGTGATCAGCTCGCCGTCTCGTTCGATCGTCGCGCGGCATACCAGCGACTTGTAGGTATTGGGCTTGGCGTCGTTTTCAATCTTGATCGGAAAGATCATCTCCGTCGAATCTTTCGTGATCGTGACCGGGGCCGCCGTCGACGTCTTCGCGGGGAGACCCAACAGCTCGACCTTACAAGGCTCCGTGAAGTCGGCCTTCTTCTCGATGTTGACAACCAGCGCGGTCTCCTGCCCCAACTCTCCAGCAGCCTTTGTGAACGCGAATCCGAAGAAGGAATCGGCAATCTCCAATTCGGCCATCTGACTGGACGTCTCGATCGTACCACCCGCATGGGCGGCCGTCGCGCGGACCGCAATCGGCCACTTGCCGATCGCCGCGCCGTTGTTGGCGGTCACCGGAATGACGGCTTCGTTCTTACCCTGGGGAATCGAGATCGAGCCGGACGAACCGATTCCGGGAGGGTTGTACAACATACGGACGCGGATCGCCGCCTCGTAGCCTTCCTTTCGCGTGGCTACGATCTTGAGCCCCATGTTTCCATTGCGAACGATAGGAACCTTGGGCTGCACAATCTCGATCTTGAACGGGGCTTCATCGGCCAGCGAGATCGCGACGCGGTCGGAATCGTGACCCCAGACGTCGCGGTTGTTCCGGCCCCGCACCAACATCGTACGCTGGTAGAACTTGCTAGGGACCTGCAACTTCTCGTCGACGGGTGTCCCGATCAGGTCGGCCAGGGCGCCACCAGTCGGGGCGTCGGCCTCCGCCGTGAACACGACGGGGACCGTGGAGCGGTTGGCCGGCATGACGGGAGCAACTAACGCCATGCCAGGCGGCATCCCTTCGACTTGAAGCTGCAGCTCGCCGCCCCAGTTGGCCCGCGATGCGTTAACCATCATGGCCGTGCGGTTACCCCGGTGGACCGTCATCGTCGTGGGTACATAACGCTGTTTTTCCGGCAATGAAACCGTGGTTACCCGTTCAACCGGAGAAAGCTCTACCCGATAAGCATAATCGGGCCCACCCGCGTCCAGGTGATCCCGGATCAACACAAAGTACTCGCCGTCCGCGGGCGGGTTGAAGCGAACATAGCTGTCAGGACCACCGCTGTCGTCGTTGCTGGCGACATTGCCCCCTTTGTCGTTTTGAATGTAGAGCACGGAATCGAGGGGCGAGCGAAGGGTCTTACGGGCATGCACACGCACGTCGAGCTGCTGGCCCTTCTTGGCGGTGAATTTGTAGTAGTCGACGTCGCCAGGTTCGGCCAGGATGCCGTTCAGTGCACCAGGGCCGACGGCGGGAGTGGCCTGCTCGCGACCGTTGTTCGGTTCGGCCTCGAGCGTATTCTGCAGGTCAACGACACGGATTCTATTGGGGGACGGGGCGACGCCGTGGTCGTCCTTGGCAAACAGCCCGTAGTCGTCATTAACTTCGTTGGGCAGGGTGATCTTCTCGGTAAAGTCGCCGGCAGGGTCGCCGATCCAACGAACCTCCAACGTTTCACCAGGCCGCCCACCGGCCGGCAGTACGCTGGTCGGCCGAGGAAACGAACCGACGTGCAACCGGTACTTGCAATTACCGTTTCCACCGTATGCGCTTTCACGAATTTGAACGATGTACTTACCGTCTTCGGGTGCCACGATCGCACACAGGCAATCTTGTCGCAAAAGGGCCGCATCGTCGCTTCGCGAAAGTTCAAATCGCGCTTCGTTCAAGATGGCCAGGTAGGGATCGAAGAGCACGTTATTGCCCAAGCGAATCCCCTCCAGCTCGGCGACGATCCGCTGGCCCTTCTTCGCTTCGACGACGAAATAGTCGACGTCTTCGTTTTGCACGACGCCGCTAACGGAGGAATTCATGGCAACCGGCTGCGGTTCGGTGAATTCGCTGTTCGGCTCTTTCTCGTCGATCGTCGGCAGGGCGCCCACGGAAAACGTGCGGAGGTTGCTAACCCCCATGCGGGTCTGCACACGCACCGCATGGATGCCCATCCGACACTCGGGAGCCACGGTGAGCGCGGCCTTGACAGCGTTGTCGTTGACCTTCTCGATCTTGTTGACCGTGATCCCCGGCGAATAGAGGAGCAGGTTCTCGGCCTCGCCCAGGCGGGCACCGCTGAACTGAACCTCGATGTCCGTTCCGCGTTGAATTCCGTATGGGGTGATCGCTCCCAACGATGGCTGAACGGCGGTGGCGACCGACGACAGGGAGACGGAGACGGCAAGACCGCAAACTGCCGCAAGAAATACATTCGCAAGGCGACTCATGACAACCTCAAGCAGGTCAGGAGGGAGGGTGGGGTGGGCGTACGAGGCGAGTCAGATGTGAATCAATTGTAATCAGCGGAGAGCAGGAATGGCACGGTTCGGCGGAGAAAAATCTCCGCCGAACCGCCATCCAGCTTTCTCGTCCTAGCTGATTAAGCCCTTCAAGACCGTCCCGCCGTTGACGATTTCGATGGGCCGGTCACCGGGCGCCATGATCTCCTTGTCGGAGATGATGCCCATCTGGTGATACATGGTCGACGCCAGGGCTTCCGGTCCAACCGGATCGTCTTCCGGCTCGGAAGCAATCGCATTCGACGAACCGTAGATCGTGCCACCTTTGACACCGCCGCCGGCCATCATCACACTGAACACCTTGGGCCAGTGATCGCGTCCAGCCGTGGCGTTGATCTTCGGCGTCCGACCGAATTCGCTGGAGACCATGATCAGGGTGCTGTCCAGCAGGCCCCGCTGATCGAGGTCTTTGACGAGCATCGCCAAGCCTTGATCGAGGGCCGGCATCTGGCTTTTCATGCTGCGCGTGATGTTGCTGTGCATGTCCCAGCCACCGTAGGTCAGGGTCACCATGCGGACACCCGCTTCGACCAACCGGCGGGCCATCAACAGGCGCTGACCGGCCGTGTTCCGACCGTATGCATCGCGGAGCTTGCCATCTTCTTTGTTGATGTCAAACGCTTCACGCGCCTTCTTCGAGCTGATCATGCTGTAAGCCCGCTCGTAGAACGTGCTCATGGCACCCACGTTGTCCGACTTGTCTCGCTGCTGGAAGTAGTAGTTGACTGCCTCCAGGGCCGACCGACGACGAGCGAATCGATCGTTATCGACACCGTTAGGAAGATTCAGATCACGCACCTTGAATCCACCCGAGGCCGGATCCGAACCGAGGCTGAACGGCGCGAACGACGAACTCAGGTAGCCGGTTCCCGCATATTCATTGGGCTGATTCGGCACACAGACGTAGGGCGGCAGGTTCTCACGGGGGCCATACTGATGGCTGATGATGCTACCAAAACTGGGGAACGTGAGTGCCGGACTGGGCCGATACCCGGTGAACATATTGTGCGTGCCCCGCTCGTGTGCCGCCTCGCCGTGCGACATCGAACGAATGATGGCGATCTTGTCGGCAATCTTGGCCAACTGAGGAATCGCTTCGCTGACGACTTCTCCGGTATTCGTCTTGATCGTCCCCATCTCGCCCCGATACTCGATCGGCGAGAACGGCTTCGGATCAAACGACTCCTGGTGTGCCATCCCGCCAGGCAAATAGACGTGGATGCAACTCTTGGCTTTGGCTTCGATGAAATCGTAGTGTTTGAGGTCGGCGCGGGCTTCTCGGACCGACAGCAGGTCAGCCAAGGTCAGGCCCATCCCGCCAACTGCACCAACAGTCAAGAAGCTACGACGACTAAGTGGATTTCCCTTACAGGCCATTGACGTTTCTCCATCAAATAGGGGCCGGGTTTGACCGCGCAATTCAATCCTGAGTACGAAAATCGAACAGCATCGGCGGCAATCGAAAATCAGGCGGGAGATTAAGGCGGGGTTCCGCTCGCGGAACATCTAGAATGACCCGACAACTCGCGCTAACCGTCATCCAACATGCGGTTGAAGCAATGTTCGGACGATCCAAGCCATCGAATCAATCTATTTCGATTAATCAAGAGAGATGATAGCCAGCTCAAAATGGCACGTCAATCACCGACCTGCTTTTCTGTCGAAATCAAGGTCCGCCGCAAGCGATTCACGCCAGCCGTTCGAGACCCTCTGATGCAGGGGCGCACGGTCGCCCGCGTATTGTTACCGGTGGCACGAGGTACCGGTGGCACGAGGGATCTCCGAGTGTGGAGATGTGGGGGCGAGCTGCCAGAGCACGGGAAAGCCAAGAAACGCCGAACGGCCGGCGAGAAACGCCGGCCGTTCTGACAATTGTTCATCGTGCATGACTCATCCCAACCCGCTGCCGCCCGCGACAAGCCATCCAGCTAGCATCGACTTTCCGAGGGCATTCACGATTTGGTGAGAATGGATGCAGGTTTGGTGCGAATTCTTCATCAGCCGATGGGCGTTAGCCCCGGTTGCTTTGATCGCAGCACAAATTCGGACACTACCCCGTTCCGGCTGATACGCGCGGTGCTGTTGGGAAAGTTCGCCGCAAACGACTGTGGCACCATCAACTGTGGCACCATAACTTGCACTGAATTGTGTCATGCCGCACCGACCACACTGTCACCCTCGCCCCCAGCGTGTCCAGGGCCGAAGGTGAGGGGGCCGAAGGTGAGGGGGCCGAGTTTTCCCTGCCACAGTTCGTCATGCAGCTGATCACGTAGCTCCAATGTCGTTCAATTCCAATCCGGTCAATGCATCCTCAACGTGTTGACTGACAACGGGTTAATGATCCCACCTGGCATCCCCGATCTGCCCGCGAGCATCGGTGTGAATCAACGACTTACGAACTGCAATGGAACGGTATTGGGTACGTGCGGCAACCATTCTCGACAAATTCGATGATACGTTTCTTGCAATGGGAATGGGAATGGGAATGGGAATGGGAATGGGAATGGGAATGGGAGCGGGAATGGGAGCGGGAATGGGAATGGGAATGGGAATGGGAATGGGAGACCTTCGGTCAGCCGTTTCGGCGGGGTCAGAGACCCGCGCCGAGCAGGGTTGGAGACCTGCGACGAGCGGGGTTGGAGACCTGCGACGAGCAAGCGCGATTCCAGATCGGTCGGCCAATCACATTTCAGCTGCCGCGTCGCATCACTTGGCAATCGAGACCAGCGGCGCGGCTGACTGGGTCGCGGCTGACTGGGTCGCGGCTGCCTCGACGGCATTGCCGGGCTTTCGATCGGGCGTGCTGCCGAGGGTCGCCGAAGGCGCGACCTCCACCTCGACCTCCACCGGTGCCTGAGGATCTAGTTCGTCCCGTAGCACCAGCACGTCCGCCGGTGCCTCGATCCCCAGCCTGACCTTGTCTCCCGAGACGCGGACAACGGTCACGACAATTGATTCTCCGAGCCGCACACGCTCGCGTTCCCTCCTTGACAACACCAACATCGCAATACCTCCATGTATGATGATCGTTTGTATAGATATGAGTGTAATTATGTATACCAACCAGGTCAACACCTGTCCGGGCAGAAAATGCGATGAGGCTCAGGCCACCATGGGCTGGAGAGCCGGGGCGCCTTTCAGGTGGATCTTGTGCAGCCGTTCACCGTTGGAACCGTAGAAGAGGATCGAATTGCGATCGGTTTCCCAGATGGCGGTGAGCTTTACGCTGCGAGGGCCGTGCAGGCAAAAGAAAATGCCGCACGGCAAGCCGCGTCGAACGAGAATACGTTCCGTGGTCGGAAAAACGTGCGCTTCCAATTCATTCTGATGGCAAATCATCTCGTGAACGAACGTGCGCAACGCATCCAGGTTCTGGATCAGAATGGAGTCTCCGTACATGCGAATTGCAACTCCTCAACAAGAAAACGCTGCGCGCAGAATCGCAGCGATGTGGGTAGCAGGGGAAGTCTAGGGCGACTAACGGCAGGAGTTACTATCGGCTAAATGGGGTAAATAGCTTTGCCGCGAAAGGGGAGAAGTTCGCGCAAAATATACCGGCACAAATTAGCCCGCTTTGTCCTGACTCGCATAGTCCGCAAAAGCCTCACTGACCCGCCCTTCTTGGGCGTCGCCCCGATGGAAAAGAACCCGATGCCGTAACGTAAACGACTCGCCCTTCTTCAAGGTGTGCGATCCGTCCACATCGTTCGAGCCCTTGAAGTGATGCAGGCCGAACGGGTTGGCCGTAAACAGGCCGTAGGTTCTCACATGCCAGTAGGTCGGATAACGAAAGCTGGACGGATGGTTGAGAATTGCAACGCCGACAGTTTCGCCCGCGACCGGACCTGAGTAGTCAACCCACTTGGCCGCCTTCCCCCAGGCGCCCGCGTCCCGCTGCCCATTGCTGTTGATGATGGTCCCCCCTTTCTTGGAGGTTACCTTCATCGGCCCTGCCACCCGCACGCCGAAGCTTCCTTCTTTGGTATCGCCGAACTTGACCTCCCCTTCACTGGCCGTAACGGTCACATCGAAGTCGACCCACCGCGAATCGCGATCCGCCCCGAACGTCAGCCGGCGCACGTCTTCGCAGATCTTCTTGCCGTCCGGTCCGACCCAATCGTTCTTGGTCACGATGGTCGCCTTGTCGCCTCCGGTAACTTCGACAAACTCACGATGGACGATGTTCCCATGGCCGGGCGTTTCAGCCCAGAAGTCAACGCCGTTGACGTCGCCGTGAGTGAACCAGAACGAGCGGTGATGGACGTGGTCGTCCCGCTCATCGGGGCCCGCCTTGCGCATCGGATAGGCCCGCGTCATTTCTTTGCCGGTTGGCCCCATCACCGGCCACAGAATTGGTTTGGCGCCGGACTTCATCAGATAGCGGGTAAACAGCTTGCCGTCGACCGTCACGGTCACTCCATCCTCCGTCTGCTCGACAGCCAACTCGGCCGCCAGCGTGGGCGTGACAACAAGACCGAACAAGAGAACGAAGGACAAAGATCGTGATCTGAGCATGGTGCCGGAGGCCTCGCGGTAGAGCATGGGGTAGGAATTGCCATTGATGCGTGGCCCGATCCTGACGCGGCAGGGCCACAACCAACCAGGGAGCGTACCAACATCCGGTGCGCTCCCGCCGGTCGCTCCCGAAACATGCCCGCACCGTGCGTGCATGTCCCAAGGTAAGACTCTAACGCAGCGATCCGGCGAATGCCAGCAATTCCGAGTCTCAGGTCCCGGTCATCGGCAACTTTCTCAGAAACCGGTCACCGGTGACCACCCGCGCGGCCGCACCCCTGAGGCGCGGAAGATCTTACTGCGCCGCCCCGCAGATCGTGGCCAAGCGGGCAATTGCCAAAGAGACTCCAGCGTCGGGTCCGCCCCTCGCGCTACGCTCGGCGCACCCACGGCGCCGGTGGGTTGGCGGTTACCGGGCGGTCGCGACTTCGGTCTTCACGCCCCAGAACTTGAGCGGCGACACCGACGGCAGTTCGGCCATCATCTGTCCAGCCTGATCAATCCGGCGTCGATCGGTGTTGGAGAGCGTCCAGTTGGACGCGTGTTCGCTGTGGACTTGCGACTTTTTGCGACCGCGGACCAGTGTTCTTTCGATACGGACCGGCAGCAGGCCTTCCTCGTTCAGGATGCGGTTGAGCTCAATACGGCCAAATGGCGGAATCCCACCGCGAGCCGCATTCAAGCGAGCGAACCAGTCGGCAAAGCTGCGATAGCGCTTGGCGGCCGTTGAATCCTTGGGCATTTCCCCGGTGACTCGGTACGTCAGACCGTCGCTTGTCATCGTGATCTGATGTGCCGACTCTTCGTGCGTGACGGAAAACACAGGGCGAAACAGGGCCCCGCCCTGTTCGTTCTGATCGCGCCCCTCACGCATCTTCGTCGTGAATTCGGACAACCATTGGGTCGTCAGTTCCGTCTGGATCTTCCGTTCGCCGTCCAGCAACACGATCCGGCCGCGCCGTTGATCAAAGACCGTCACCATGGTCGTTTCGGCGGCCGCGGATCCCTGACTGAGGACGAAGTCGTAGACTACGTCACCAGAAAAAACGGTCAACGTTTCAAAGGCAGGTTCCACCTCTTTTTCGAGATAGACCCGAGTCTCGACGCGAAAGTCGTCGCCCCGGGCGGTTGCGAGATACGAACCGAGGGCGAATGCCAGCACGAACAGAATCAGGGGGCGGAGCGCCATTTGGATACCCATGTGGCCGAAGTGGAATGACGGAACTGGTGCGCGCAAGTTGCCGAGCGCGGCGGGAGGTTAGCGGCGGCACCTGCTCGTGTCCACCGCAATTGAAAAATTCACGGCCAAGGTGCCCGATGCTTGTCGCCAGTGCGGCGGCAGCGAACTAAGGTGGAAGAGAGGGAGCGAGCTTCCCGGCAGCCTCTGCGGGACTGCCCCGCGATGATTCATGCAGGAACAACGATTCAGTGCAAGCCATTGCCTCGCAATCGTTTGCGGTGAGATCACCCGAACCGCCGGGCAACTCAGCCGGAATGCGTTCGCGGCCGGATTGCACGGCGATCAACGGAACGGCGGCGAATGGGCAACGGCTGATGATTCATCCGGGTTGCCGCAAACGGGCCTTGTTCGCATCCCGGGGTTGCCCGTCCGCCGGGATCACGTAAAGTCACGGCGACTCCGAGTCACAATCCGTCACGTTCCGGGCCGCATCACAGAAGGACACAGAACAGGTGAGCAAAGTCAGGCGAATACTAATTACGGGGGGAGCTGGCTTCCTGGGCTCCCATCTCTGCGATCGGCTCGTCGATGAAGGGCATGACGTCATTTGTCTCGACAACTTTTTCACCAGCCAGAAGACCAACGTGTCGCACCTGCTGGGGAAGCGCAATTTCGAGCTGATTCGTCACGACGTGACCCAGCCGATCTGGCTCGAAGTGGACCGCATCTACAACCTGGCCTGCCCGGCCGCCCCCGGTCATTACCAGTTCAATCCCATCAAGACGATGAAGACGTCGGTGATGGGGGCCATCAACATGCTGGGGATGGCGCTCCGCTGCCGGGCACGGATTCTGCAAGCGTCGACCAGCGAGGTGTACGGCGATCCGGAAGTCCACCCCCAGCCGGAATCCTATCGCGGCAGCGTCAACCCCCTTGGTCCGCGGGCCTGCTACGACGAAGGCAAACGGGCAGCTGAGACGCTGTTCATGGACTATCAAAGGATGAATCGGGTCGACATTCGGCTGGTCCGGATCTTCAACACCTACGGCCCGCGGATGCACCCATTCGACGGACGGGTGGTCTCGAATTTCATTCGTCAGGCCCTGGCCAACGAAGACATTGCCATTTACGGCGACGGCCAACAGACGCGTTCGTTTTGCTACTGCGATGATCTGATCGAAGGCATCGTGCGGATGATGGAAGGCCCCGATGATTTCAGCGGACCGGTCAACCTGGGGAATCCCCACGAATTCACGATCCGGGAACTTGCCGAGCTGACGATTGAGCTGACCGGCTCGAAATCGAAGCTCGTCTTCGAGCCATTACCGGCGGACGATCCAACGCGACGGCAGCCCGACATCACGCTGGCCCGCGAAAAGTTGGCATGGGAGCCGAACGTCGAATTGCGTGAAGGACTGGCCAAGACCATCGATTGGTTCCGCAACGTCGACCTCGGCGAATACCGTCCGCCGACGCCCAATTACTAGCGAGGCAGGGCCTCGGACCGACGGCGAGCTGACGCTCGCGGCATGTTCGTCCGCTCCCGTTGGTCGCTCAAACTTGACTCATTGGTAAGGCTAAACCTGATACAAGCCATCTAGCGAGGCAGGGCCTCGGGCCGACGGCAGGCAGGCACCCATCAGGTCAGCTCGCCTCGTAGGGCATCAAGATTTCGTCGACAGGGACATTCTCGATCGAGGCGAATCCGCCGTCGACGATGGTCTGTCCCAACGAGGTGGCCGCACGAAAATACCGATCGCTGGGTCGGCTCCCCGAGAGTTCGCGGCGCAGGTCCTGACAAACCAGGTCGGCGGCGGCGCGCACAACTTCGTCTTCCTGCCGGGCCGCGTAGAGGCTGGTGCACAGCATCACGACCAGCGCCTGCACGCGGCCGGAGAGCTCGGCCATCCGGCATTGCCGATCCGCCAGTTTCAACTGGTGTTTGCGCATTACACCGCTGATCTCCAAAGGCCGGCGCTGCAATTCCCGCGCGGCAAAGTCGGCATGCTGGCGGAGGCCGGCCGGCATCGGCGGCAACGAGGGCGCCCCCTTGGGGACGAAATACTGACCCAGGACCCATCCCGCATAGGGGCCGAGCACTCCCTTCAAGGCCCAGGCATGCGCCGGGTTCAGCGGGTTGGGTTTCCGGATCCCGGCCGCCTGCAGCGCTTTGCCGATCGCCTCGAAGTACGTCGTGCCGTGGTGTTTGACGAGCGACTTGAAGAACGCCATGCCGAGCATCTCGCCTTCGCCTTCGTAAATGCAGGGCGCCAGGTATTCCAGTGCGTTGTCGCCAAACATGTGGCCATGCAGGAACGAGCGGCCGCCGTGCGTCTTCATGTGCAGCTCGATGGCTGCTTCCTTCTGCGCCTCGCTGCCGAAGATCTTGGCCACGATGCACTCCATCTCTCCCCGATAACCATCGTCGATGAGGCTGGAACACCACGCCACCAGGGCATCGCAGGCGACAATCAGGCCCGCCATCCGGGCCAGCCGTCGCTGCACCAATTCGCGGCTCGCAATCGACTCGCCATACGTCTTGCGAAACTTACCCCACGGCAACATGCTGGCCAGCATCAGCCGCATCGTTCCGGCCGCATTGGCGCAGAGGGCGATACGCCCCAGATTGAGTCCGTGGTAGGCGATGGTCAGGCCGCTGCCGCGCACCGGCTGCAACCGGTTTTCCGCAGGGACGGAAAAATTCTGGAAAAGAATGCCCTGGTTATAGGTATGCTTGAGCGCATAAAGCCCGTACTTCTTGAGTTGAAACTGCTCCGTCTCTTCCTCCGGCAACTCGCATATCAGAACGGACGGCTGATCGTCGATCAAACAGACCAGGCCGATCGTCCGGCCCGGAACCACATTGGTGATGAACAGCTTCTCGCCGGTCACCAGGTAGCGGTCGCCGTCGAGGACGGCTCGAGTCCGCAACGCCGTCAAGTCCGAGCCGGCGCATGGCTCCGTCAAAGCGAATGCCGAGAGCCGTTGGCCGCTGGCCAACCCGGGCAGGAAACGGGCCTTCTGCTCCGGCGTGCCAAACGTCCGCACCGGATCGACCGCGCCGATGCATCCATGGACCGAGGCCAGGCCGGCAATCGTCGGGTCTTCCATGGCCATCCGAGTCAGAAAGGGGGCGAAACTGCGAAACGGGGTGCCGCGTCCGCCGTATTCCCGATCGACCAACAGACCCCAGTAACCGACACCCGCCAGTTCGTCGAGGATCTGGTTGGTGATCTTCCCCTGGGCATCCAGGATCGTCCCGTCTTCGCGGTGACGCCGTACGAGCTCGACGGAATCGTCCATGACCTGCTGGATGTCGGCAGGAGTTTCGACCGGATTGGCCTCGAACAATTCGACAGGGATGCCGCGTTCCCAGACGGCCCGGTGAGCCGGGCTGTGCACCGTTTGGTACTCGGGTTTGAACAGCGCCTCGACTTGATCGTCGGCCTCGTCAATCGCACCGGTCCGCCGCGCTTCTTCCTCGCTCTTGCCGCCCAGCTTGAGCGCCGTCTCGGCAAACGACGCATGGTGCTCGCCGTTGTCAGCGGGCACGTGTTCTGAATTGGCATCGGGGCTGATCGACATGGCTCGGTTCCTTTCCAACAAGACAACCCAACGTCGGCGCGCACGCCTCCTTCAATGATATCAGGGCCACCGGCCGGCCAACCGCAGTGAGACGGCCCTCGCCCCGATCAACAACGGCTAAACCAAGGTGAACGTATAGTTTATAGCGATTTTCGCAGCCCCGCCGGCGACCCGCGCGGAGGCAGACATTTGCGGCCGCGTGCATTCGAACAGAGGCCGGCGGCTCGTCCCGGCCCCGACACGACACGCGACACGGGGCAGTTTCTGGTGACGGGGCTCTGACGGTATGCGCCTTAGCGCGCGGGCCGCGCCGTCCCGTGCTGCGCGGCGCCGTCCCGTGCTGCGCGGCGCCGTCCCCCCGGCAGACCGCCGCGCGGAATCGAACACCCCTACTTCTTGGTCCAATCCCGCCGTTGCCGCGAGCTGGGGATTCCCATTTTCTGGCGATACTTGGTGATGGTTCGCCGGGCAACCTGCAAGCCGTGCTTGGCCAGTTCCTCGACCAGATGATCGTCGCTGTAGGGTTTCTTCTTATCTTCGTTGTCGATCACTTCCTGAAGTTTGAGACGGATCGTATCCCAGGCGACTTCGTCTCCTTCGGCGGTCTGCGTACCGCCCACGAAGAACCGCCTCAGGGCCAGGATTCCGCGAGGCGTCTGCAGCCATTTGTCGTCCACGGCACGGCTGACCGTGGTCACGTGAACGCCGACCTGATCGGCAATCTGTTGCATCTTGAGCGGCTCGATCGCCTCCGGCCCTTCCTCCAGAAACTTGACCTGATAGTCGACGATCGCCTGAGCGACGCGGGTCAGCGTGTTTCGCCGCTGTTGGATGGATTCGATCAGCCACTGGGCCGCATTGACCTTGCGTTTGATGTATTCGCGTTCCTCCGGAGTGGCGTCACCGCTCTGCAGCCGCCGTCGATAATAATCGCTGATGTACAAGCTGGGCGTCCGATCGTCGTCGACGATGACCTTGTACTTGCCGTCCTCCGTACGTTCCACACGCACATCCGGGGTTGCCGTGGCGACAAAGGTTTCGGCGAAGGCCGCACCCGGCTTGGGATTGAGCTTCTTGAGCTGTTCCCAAACCTCATGAATCCGCTCGATGGAATAACCGGTTGCCTTCTGAATGGCGGGCAGCCGGTTGTCGCGAAGATCCTCCAGGTGGCCCGTGATCAGGGTCCGCAGTTCGGTGTAGAACGGCAAGTCCGGTGTCAATTGCAGCATTAAGCATTCGCGCAGATCCCGCGCGGCGATCCCCGGTGGGTCAAACTGCTGGACAATCTCCAGTGCGTTCTCCGCCAGTTCCTGCTGACCGGCGTCGGCGTCGGCAGGCAACAGGTCAGGCAGGCTACACCGCAAATATCCCCCATCCTTGGCGTCCAGGCTGGAGATGATCCGCGTACACATCATCTCCAGTGCCGGATCCAGATCGAGCTCCCCCAACTGATGCATGAGGTAGTCGTTGAGCGTCTCGTGGCGGGATTCCACGTTGGCCATCGCGTCGTGCTTGCGATTCGCATCCTCTTCAATGCGATTCGACGACGAGCGTGGCCGCTCGTCAAAGTAGTCGGGGACTTCACGATCCAGGTCCAACAGGCGTTCGAAGTCTTCGACGTTGTCCGATTTCTCATCGACCACCAGTTCGCGTTCGGTCTCGGCCGGAGCGTCGGGGCTCTCGATGTCGTCGTCGACGTCGTCACTGGCCGGGGTCTCCTCCTGCGTTTCCAAAACCGGATTTTCGATCAGCTCCTGCTCGATCCGTTCCTGAAGCGCCAACAGGGGCAACTGCAGAATCTCCATTGACTGGATCATCCGCGGCGCCATCTTCTGGGTTTGGACCTGTCGGGTTTCGAGACCGAATGAGAGACGCATGGTGGTTGGGAAAACTCAGCGTAAGAGCAGGGGTCAGGACAGCGCCCGGGGGCAATTCGCGATGGCGACGAAAACTTACCTTTTTCTCAAGCGACGACAAGCCGGATTCCGGGGGTTGGCGGTTGGTCGATCCAATCATCTGGGAGTTGGCTGCGAAAACGTGTGGAATCCGAGCGGCGGCAACGGTCCTGCCAGTGCTTCGTGCGGGGGACGTTTCACTCCGCTTCGCCAACCGGCTTGTGGAACAGGCCTCTTCTTGCCGGCCCCGTTTCCCACTCCGCCGCGGACTCAGTTGGCCGGCGGCAGGTCACCACCCCCTAGTTGAGAGATCATGTCATCCAGGCCGGGCAGGTCCATTCCCCCGGTCAGTTCCCGCATCATCTCCATGTGCAACGCCTTGGCTTTCGCCGCGGCCTGGTTGACGGCGGCAGGCAACAGGTCTTCGATCATCTCGCGGTCGGTGAGCGCCGGCTCGATGCGGACCTGCAAGACCTCGCCCAACCCGTTGGCCTCAACTTCGACCATGCCGCCCCCGGCAGCGCCGGTAACTCGCCGCGATTTCAACTGCGCCGTCATCTCTTCCATCTTGCCGCCCATTTGCTGTGCCTGGCGGAGCATGGAAGCCATGTTTCCCAGTCCCTTGAACATTGCGTTTCCTCGAAATCGTTGCCTTACCGCGAGGCTGGACCGGACGATCGCGGTCGATCCACTCGATCAATTTCCGCGTCAAACAGTTCGATCGCCGCGTGGACCATGGGGTGCTTTTCAATGTCGCGCCGAAACTGCCGCAGCGAAGATGCCGAATTCGTCTTCTTGGTCGGAGCGACCTCTCCGGGCAGCAACTCAAACTGCACGTGCACCGGCTGACCGGTCACTTCCGCCAACGCCTGCTCGACGCGGTTCTTCCGTTCCGGCCGCTCCAGGCTTTCCTTCTGAAGAGTATATCCTGCTTGGAAGCGGACGACTAGATTGTTTGGCGCAGAAGTTGCTACGGAATCGTAGAATCCGCCGTAGTCAGCGGTCATATCTCCAAGCAGGGCCAGTGCTTCTTTCCATACCGATTCGGCCGAAGATGCGTCCAATTTGACGCAGTTCTGCCCATTCGCAGCCCGCGGCCGGTCGCCTCCCTCGGCTGCCGATCTAGTTTTTTTTTGATCCGGAGCGTCGCTGGCCTGCGGCGGTGGGGGAGGAACGCTGCCGGCAGTCGAGGTTCGTCGAGCCTCCGGGGCACCGGCGGTTCGAGCGCCCGGGTTGCGCTGGCCGGCAGGGGCCGTCGGCATGGCGCCTGAACGCAACTGTTGGACGACGGCGGCCAGTTCATCGAGCTCGGCGAGACTCGTGATCTGAACCAGGGCGACCTCGAGCAGCGTGCGAACGTGGGTACTCTGCCGCATCTTGGTGACGGCCTGATCGAGGATCTGGACGACCGCCAGGATCGAGGGCAGGCCCAGTTGTTCGCCGGCCGCGCGGAGATCCGGATAATCGGCGGCTGCGCTGTGGAGCATCAGATCCGGTTCACAGCCAACGACCGCCGCCATCATGTCACGGAAGTAACCCAACAGTTGTTCGGCAAATTGTCCCACATCGATCCCCTCGCCGACCGCCGTCTCCACGGCGGCCAAGGCGGCCGCAGCGTCGCGTGCGATAAGGTGTTTGGCCAACTCGGCAAGCCGTCCGGCCGGGGCGGTACCAAGCATGGCGTGCACATCGGCGGCCGTCACGTGCTGGTCGCAAAATGAAAGTAGCTGCTCCAGCAACGACTGGCTATCCCGCATCGATCCTGCGGCCCGACGTGCCAGCAACTGCAAGACTTCCTCGTCGGCCGTCATTCCCTCCGCGGCAAGAATATCTCGCAGCCGCTCCACAATCGCTTCGGCCTCGACGGGCGGAAAGTCAAATCGCTGGCAGCGCGACAGGACGGTGATGGGGATCTTCTCTGGATCCGTCGTGCAAAACACGAACTTGACGTGTTCGGGAGGTTCTTCCAGCGTCTTCAGCAACGCATTGAACGCAGCCGTTGTCAGCATGTGCACTTCATCGATGATGTAGATCTTGAAGCGCGAGCGACTGGGACGAATGTTGACGTTGGATCGCAGTTGGCGAATCTCGTCGATCCCCCGATTGCTGGCACCGTCGATCTCCAGAACATCGACATCCTCGCCACGGGCGATCGACTGGCAGGCATCACACGCATTGCAGGGAGTCGTCGTGGGACCCGCCACGCAGTTCAGCGCTTTGGCCAGAATGCGGGCGGTAGACGTCTTGCCGACACCGCGGGCCCCCGTGAACAGGTAGGCGTGCCCGACGCGGTTGGTTGTAATCGCATTGCCCAGAGCCTGGGTGACCTGCCCCTGCCCGACGAGATCAGTGAACGTTTGGGGCCGATAGCGGCGGGCGACGACGACATATTCGCCGGTGGCGTCAGCGGCATCCGCCGGAGGGGAAGAGACGGTTGACCCCACGGGGGGCGGAGCATCGGCCATGATGAACCATCACGAATGCGAGAACGGGGGAACTGCGAAATGAGTGTTACAGGACGAAGGCGGTCTGCCGACAAGAGGCTCTCGCACAAGAGTACCCCGCTTAGGGCTGCTCCGGTTAAGGCCTGACCCGGTTCACGGCTCCCCTTCGCGAGAGCCACTTGTCGACAGAATCGCGTTCGATCCCCCACTTCGTTGTACGTCCTGGATCGCGCGAAGTCAAAGGGACGTCCCCGCCCCCCGCACCGCGCCGGTCTCTAACCTCGCTCGGCGCGGGTCTCCTTCCATGCTCGGCGCGGGTCTCCTCCCATGCTCGGCGCGGGTCTCCATCCGTGCTCGGCGCCGGTCTCCATCCGTGCTCGGCGCGGGTCTCCTCCCATGCTCGGCGCGGGTCTCCGACCCCGCCGAAACCGCCGACCGAAGGTCTCCAATCCCCCGGCGCAAATTACCGGCGGAAACGCACCACCTCCAACTGCCCCCCCAGCAACCGCGGTCCGGCATCGTTGGGAAATCTGCCGGCACGACGTTGCCACTCGGCTTCGCCACAGCATCACCAAGCTCCCGCTCGCCAGGGCTTATGTGCGAAGAATTCCCTAGCCGACCGGCTGTCGAGCCGCGGCGACCAGCAGTTTTTCCGCCACTGCGCGAGAAAGCGTGAGCCGCTTGTCACCGATCCTGACGGCGACGGTGCCGGCCGCATGGCAATTTTCGTCGACTTTCCCGGAAGTCCCCAACGGCATCCCCTGGTCGCTCAGATAACGGAGAAAATCGGGCGACTGGTCCAACACGCGGACGAGGCGGAATTCGTGACCCACTTTCCATTCGGCCAGGCTGTCCCCTGGGGCCGAGTTCACCGTGCCGTCCGCCTTGGGAATCGGGTCGCCGTGCGGATCGGCGGCGGGAAAGCCGAGGTAGGCGTCGATCCGGTCCACCAGCCGGTCGCTGACCGCGTGCTCCATGTTCTCTGCCTCCTCGTGGACTTCGTCCCAGGACAGCTCCAGTGTCTGAGCAAGAAAGAGCTCGATCAACCGATGCCGACGCAAGACGCGGAGGGCCAACGCCCGCCCGGCATCGGTCAAGCAGACACCTTCGTACGGCGTGTATTCCGCCAGCCCACTTTCGCTGATGGTCTTCAGCATGCTGGTAACGGTACCTGGCGAAACGCCCAGTGACGTCGCAATCTGTCCCGTGGCGGCCGGTTCGCCCCGTTGACGGACGCAAATCTGGTATATCGACTTGACGTAGTTTTCGATCGTCAGGCTGGGCAAGCGGACATTCCTATGTGAGCGGGGGCCGCATTGTACGCACGCCGGAGGCTGCTGACAAACGACGCGCGACCGCCATCCCAGACGGTGGTGGACGGCCCGCCTGCGGCGACTCGAGCCGGCCGGTTGTTACGTGATTCCGCACCGGGTCGCTGCACGCCCTGGCTGCCCGGAGGGCGCGGTCCAACGGCGCGCGTTACGCGGTACCCAACCGGCCATGCCGGCCGTTGCCAGGCCGCCGGCGATCGGCCATGATGGGAGCGTGAAACTGAATCAGCAGGCCAGGCACCGTTGCCAACCACTCCTCGATCAAGCGTCTCGTTTTCGCGTGGCCGTCACGTGCGAAGAGTCGGGTGCGCAGTTAGTCGACTGCGGCGTCCACACGACGGGGAGCCTGGGCGCGGGGATTGCCCTGGCGGAAATTTGCTTGGCCGGTATGGGCAAGGTAGACGTTGTCCCCGGCGATCCCTCCGTCTGGCCCGGGCCCGCCGTATCGATCCAGACGGACCAACCGCTGGCCGCCTGCATGGCGTCGCAGTACGCAGGCTGGCAGATCGCCGGGACGGACTTCTTCGCGATGGGGTCGGGGCCGATGCGTGCCCGGCGCGGTCGTGAGAAACTGTTCGATGAGATCGGCTACCGCGAATCTGGCGACCTGGCCGTCGGAGTGCTCGAAGCGGGCAAGCTGCCGGCCGCCGATGTCTGCCAGCACATCGCCAACGACTGTGGCATCGAGAGT
The DNA here is from genome assembly GCA_030430075.1 of bacterium. Lineage (GTDB taxonomy): Bacteria > Planctomycetota > Planctomycetia > Pirellulales > Pirellulaceae > ARS98. The sequence continues at coordinate 44,128 of JAUIGN010000006.1, read as the reverse complement.
GAAAACTTGACGCTGCTGGTCGCCCCCACCGCGAGCCTGGCCGGTACGATCCAGGTCGTGGCCCGCAGTGTCGAGACGGCACTGCACAAGATGCATGAATTGGGATTCGATCTGCAACGGGTTGTGTCAGGATTCGGCGCGGCCCCCCTGCCGCCGGTCGCCGGCGACGACATGCAGGGAATCGGTCGGACCAATGACGCGGTGCTGTACGGGGGCGCCGTGACGCTTTGGGTCACCGGCGACGATGAGAGCCTCTGCGAATTGGGGCCACGGATTCCGAGTGCCGCCTCGACCGATCACGGGCAACCATTCGCAGAGATCTTCGCACGCTACGAGCGGGACTTTTACAAGATCGATCCGCTCCTCTTCAGCCCGGCCGTGGTCCGGCTGGTCAACGTGGAAAGCGGGCGGAACTACCAGTTTGGGAATGTGCTACCGGATGTGCTTCGGCAGTCGTTCGAGAGTTGAGCGAGGCAGGGCGAACATGCATCTGGCCGTCCTGGCACATGGTAATAGCTGGTACCTCAAGGATCTTCGTCGGGCTGCCGCCGGCGCGCACCGAATCGATCAAGTCGCTTTCGATGTCATCCATGCGGCCCTCAACCGGCAGACAACCGAAGTGTGCAGCCGCGGACGAAACCTGGCCGATTATGACGCGGTCCTGGTTCGCACGATGCCGCCCGGATCGTTGGAGCAGGTCGTGTTTCGGATGGACGCGCTGGCGCGGTTGCAAGCAACCGGAACCAAGGTGGTCAATTCGCCGCGGGCCATCGAGGCGGCGGTCGACAAGTACCTGGCGCTGGCCAAACTCCAGGCCGCCTCGCTTCCGGTTCCGCCGACCATGGTCTGCCAGGCACTGGACGAGTCGATGGAGGCGTTCGAGCGGCTGGGGCAGGACGTCGTGATCAAACCCCTGTTCGGCGGCGAGGGCCGGGGCATTTGCCGGATCACGGATCCCGACGTCATGGTGCGGACAACAAAAGCCCTCCTGCAGGTCAATGCGGTAATCTACCTGCAGCAATATATCGATCATGATGGTTGTGACCTCCGCGTCTTCTTGATCGGCGATCAGATCTACGGGATGCGGCGGCGGAATCCGACGGACTGGCGGACCAATGTCAGCCGCGGTGCCACGACGGAACCGCTGATCGTCGACGACGGGCTCTCCGAGCTCGCCAGGGTTGCGGCGTCCGCCGTCGGTGCCGAAATTGCCGGAGTCGATGTGCTGGACGGCAAGGACGGGCGGCGCTGGGTCCTGGAGGTGAACGCCGTACCAGGCTGGAAAGCCCTGGCAGAGACTTTACAGACCGACATCGGGGCCCGCGTCTTGGGCTATCTCGCGGCGCGCTGCGCGGGGCGCGAGGACGCGCGTTCAACTGCGTCCCCCGATGGTTAAGAGACGTCACGGAGTGTGGTTCATGTCCGAGAACAACCGGCCGGCTGGCGAAGCGGCAATCGTCAACGTGGGCATGCGTCTGACGGCAACGGCACACCGCGACCCGGACGGCGTGGCCGTCGTTGAACCGCTGGGCCGCGATCGCCAGGGAAAGCGGATCTATCGGCAAACCTCATTTCGCGAACTGGATGAGGACACCGATCGCATCGCCGCCGGTCTCCAGCGAATGGGCGTGCAGCATGGTACGCGCTTGGTCCTGCTGGTCCGTCCCGGCATCGACTTTATCGCACTCGTCTTTGCCCTCTTTAAATCCGGCGCCGTGACGATCCTGATCGATCCGGGGATGGGCCGCAACAACCTGGTGCGTTGCCTGCAGGACGCCGAGCCGGAGGGCTTCGTGGCGATCTCTATGGCGCAGGCGATTCGCTGCCTGATGCGGCACCGGTTCGGCCGGGCCCGCCTGAATGTCACCGTCGGACGGCGCTGGTTCTGGGGCGGTCCAACCCTGGCCGGCCTCCGCCGGCAAGCGGGTCCCGAATTCGGCGGCGCGACCACCAACGCCGACGATCCAGCCGCGATCATCTTCACGACCGGCAGCACCGGCCCGCCCAAGGGTGTCCACTATCGGCACGGAAACTTCGACCGGCAGGTCGACGAGATTCGCGACGCCTACGGGATTCAGCCCGGTGAAATCGACTTGCCCGGCTTTCCGTTGTTCGCCCTGTTCAACGCCGCCATGGGGGTCACCACGGTGATTCCCGATATGGATTTTACTCGGCCTGCCGAAGCCGAACCGCGAAACATCATTGAGGCAGCCCATGACTGGCAGGTAACTCAGGCGTTCGGGTCCCCTGCGCTGCTCAATACGGTCGGTCGGCATTGCGAATCCCAGGGGGTCCAAATCCCAACGCTTCGCCGCGTTCTCTCCGCCGGCGCGCCGGTACCGCCGCACGTGTTGCGGCGGATGCGGGCCGCGATCGCCCCGGATGGCGAAATCCATACGCCGTACGGCGCGACGGAAGCGTTACCAGTGGCCACGATTTCCGCAACCGAAATCCTGGAAGAAACCAGCGGCCGCAGCGAGACCGGCGCCGGGACCTGCGTCGGTCAGCGGTTTCCCGGCATCCGCTGGAAGGTGATTCGCATCCGCGACGACGCGATCGAGCGGCTGGAGCAGGTCGACGAACTGCCGGCGGGAGAAATCGGCGAGCTGATCGTGAGCGGGCCGGTGGTCACACGCGAATACGTTACCCGCCGCGAGGCGAATCCATTGCACAAGATCGCAGGGAACAGCAACGCGGCCGTCTGGCATCGGATGGGCGACGTCGGATACCTGGATGAACGTGATCGCTTCTGGTTTTGCGGGCGCAAAGCCCACCGCGTGCAAACCACGACGGGCACGCTGTTCACGATCCGTTGCGAAGCGATCGCCAACGGGCACTCGCACGTCTACCGATCGGCCCTGGTCGGGGTCGGGACGGCACCGCAACAGACGCCGGTGATCATCGTGGAGGCCTGGCCCGAACATCGGCCCGAAACCGACGCGGAATGCCAGGCGTTGATTCGAGATGTTCGGCAGCGGCTGGCGGACAACGAAATGACGCAAGGGATCGAGCACGTCTTACTGCACCCTGGCCTGCCCGTCGATATTCGTCACAATGCGAAGATCTTTCGCGAGCAACTGGCCGTTTGGGCAACGGACCAGTTGGCGGTCGTCGAGTAATCACTGGCCGGTTCGTGGTCGGGTCGCAGACAAGTCGGCTGCCGGCGACCGCCGGCGGACATCGGTTGAGCTGTGCATCCCGCAGGCCACCACCAAGACGGTGTTCCAAGACAGGAAAGAAAATGAACTCTCCTTTGCCGACCGGTCCGCTTCCGGCCGCTCGGACCAACCCGACAACTCCACCTCCGGCAGCGAACTTCCTTCCGTTGTTGGTGACCGGCATCGCCGGGGTCGCCGGCTACAACGCATTCCATTATTTTCGGAACCGTTTTCCGGGACAGGTGTTCGGCGTGCGGCGGGCAGACAACTGGCCCCTCTCGGGACCGGGCATCATCGGCTGCGACAGCATGGACGAACGGGCCTGGTCGCGGCTGTTCGACCGACACCAGTTCAAGGCGGTGGTCAACTGCGAGGGATCGTGCGCGTTGAAGTCGTGTGAATTGGATCCGGAGATGGCCTGGCGGGTCAATGTCGGCGGAGTACAGAATCTGGTCCGAGCGATGGGCAAGGCCAGGTTGCGGTTGGTACATTTCTCCATCGACCTGGTCTTCTCGGGAACCTGTGACGGGGGTCACGTCGAAGATGATGCAACCGACCCGGTCACCGTTTACGGCCGGACGATGGTGGAGGCCGAACGCTATCTGTTGGAGCACGCCCCGGAGGCGGCGATCCTGCGCATCTCCCTGCCGATGGGCATCAGCTTCAACGGCCACGCCGGGGCCATCGATTGGATCCAATCCCGGTTCGCGAAATCAAAGCCGGCCACGCTCTACTACGATGAAGTCCGCACGCCGACCTACACCGACTGCCTCAACGACTTGATGACCACGATGCTCGGCAACCGCCTGTCGGGGATCTACCACGCGGGCGGCCCGCGGCGGCTGAGCCTGTACGAGATTGCTCAGATCGTCAACCGGCTGGGCGGCTACGATCCTGACCTGTTGATCGGCTGCCCGCGGCTCGAGGCAGGGCCGATGCCGCCGCGGGCCGGCAACGTGACCCTCGATTCCAGCAAGCTGGCCCGTGATCTGGGCTACCAGCCGTTTGACGCCTGGCCGTTGCACGACCATCACGTTCCGCAGGATCGCCAGTGGCACTACGAGCGGTCGCTGGCCGAGCCCGGTTCGCCGGAGTTGCTCGCGTCTACCCTCTACCGCAACCAGAACAAAGGGGCGGCCGCCAACCTGCCGAAATCCAGGTCGACACGGTCTCCTGCGAGCCGCTAACACGACGGGAATGGAGCGGTGTCGATCGCCGATTGTTCTCGGGGGGGGGCGGAATCCTGCGCCGAACCGATTCGCCGGTCATGTCGGTCGCTCATGGAGTGTCCGGCGCGAAGTGACCTGGTAGCCGGCAGGAACGTGCCATGGGGATGTCGGAACATCGCGTCATTTGGCGACCTGTTCAATGCCGCACATTGTTCAACAAATACATTGAATTATCTTTATTATTTCGTTACCATCCTGGCCGTTGATTCAAGTTTCGCACGCCGTGTTTTTATGCGCTCCGCCTCGTCGGTCTGAGACGCAGCCTTGCTCGTCATCCTCCGCCGGGCGTCAACACGGGGCCGTTGATCGTCAAGCGACCCGGAGGCACACGCCAGCGGGCTGAGATGCAAGGAGTATTGAGCAAGTTCGCCGCCATCGACCGCGACGCGGCGGCTTGCGCTGCAGTGTTGTTCGCCTACGAATCAGCCGGGAGAGGGCCAGTTCACGGCGAAGTTAATTTGCCGTTCCTTACGAATCACTTGCATGTGGGGGGTAAAGCGATAAATTAGGAGTGTGCGAGAGGGCGGGCAGTCATTTCCGTTCTGGATGGGGCGACACGATTGTGAGCGCGTTTGCCGCTCGCTGGTCTGGGGGCCCCGCCCACAGCCGGAAATGGAGTAGATCGGGAGCCTTTGCCCAGGTTAGACTAGGGGGAGAGCTCTTCTCATCTTCCCGATCTGCTTCGCGATCGTTCTGGAATATCTTCGTTCGATAGTACCTGGGACGCGTTATGGCCGTTTTGCGAGCGACAAAAGGTCTGGAACCGGGGCGAATCTGTGCGCTGGAGCGAGGCACGACGATCATGGGCCGTGACCCGCGCAAGTGCCAGGTCGTTCTCGAGCACTACGCCGTCAGCCGCCGTCATGCTCGGATCGAATTGCGCGACGACACGACCTTCATCGAAGATCTGGACAGCCGCAACGGTGTTTGGGTCAATGGGCGGCAGATTCCGACCGGCCCAAAAGGCCGCCACGAACTGCGGGAGTTTGACCGGATCGCGATCGCTGCCTTCGAGTTCATTTTCGAGGGTGACGGGTCCGGCAGCGGTCGCAGCAGCGTCAACTTGATCAGCGGCGACGAAACGGCCTCACCTGATATTCATTCGACGGTGGACGTAGGCTGTGACAGTTCGTACGACGTGCTGCTCGACGAAGAAACCACCGACGAACGGTTTGGCAAGCTGCGGACCGTGCTGGCAATTATCGACCAGCTGGCAAATACACTCGACGTGGAAGTCGCCCTGCCGCGGATCATCGACGCCTTGTTTCAGGCGTTGCCCCACGCGCAGAACGGTTTTGTCCTGCTGCGCGACACAGAGCGGAAGCGCTTCTATCCGGTTGCCGAACGGCACTTGAACCAGGCTCTGGACGGAATTCGCATCAGCCAGACCGTCATCGATTACCTGGTCAATTCCAAAAAAGCCGTGCTCAGCATGGATGTGGCCAACGACGAGCGTTTCGTGCGGAGCCCGAGCGTCCGGGCGCTGCAACTTCGTTCCATGATCAGCGCCCCGCTCTTGGACGGGTTGGGTGAGGTCCGCGGCATCATCCAACTGGAGGTGGTCGACGGATCACGGCAGTTCTCACAGGAAGACCTCGAGTTGCTGGCCGGTGTCGCTCGACATATTGGGATCGTCATTGAGAACGCCCAATTGCATGCCGACGCAATCAATGCCGAACGCTCGGCCGCCGACCAGCGTTTCCGGCGTTTGATCGAAGGCTCGGTGCAGGGCGTCTTGATCCATCGCAAGTTCGTGCCGGTATTCGTGAACGACGCCTGGGCGCATCTCCACGGCTACACGTCACGGGACATTATGGAGATGCCCAGCATCGCGCCGTTGATCGCCGAATCGGACCTGGTCGAAGTGGAAGCGCACGTGGCGGACCTCCGTGTCGACGAAAACGAATCGAGGCGATACGAATCCCAGGGAGTACGCAAGGACGGTTCACTGATCTGCCTGGAGAATTTCAGCACGGCGATCCAATGGGGAAACGAGCCGGCGATCCAGACAACCTCCATCGACCTGACTCAGCGCAAGCGGGCGGAAGCCGTCTTGAAGCAGTCGCATGACGAACTCGAACAGCGTGTGCGGGAACGTTCGGCCGAACTGGCGCAGTCGGAAGGCCTTTACCGCTCGCTGGTCGACCACTTGCCGATCTCCGTCTGCCGCAAGGACCTGCAAGGCCGGTATACGTTTGTCAACCAGGCCTTTTGTCGCCTGCTGGACAGCCCGGAAGAGTTGCTGGTCGGGCGCACCGACGCCGATCTTCTGCCGGCCGAGTTGGCCGAGAAACTCGAGCAGTCCGAGCAACGGGTGATCCGGACGGGCGAACGTTGCGAATCGATCGAGACACTGCGTTGGTCCGACGATCGTGTTTGCTACTTGCAGACGATTCAGCTTCCCATCCACGATGAAGCAGGGCAGACCGTGGGCACCCAGGTGTTCTTTGGCGATGTCACGTCGCTGAAGCAGACCGAAGAAGATCGGAATCGATACGCCGCGGACCTGGAGCGGAGCAACCGCGACCTGGAACAGTTCGCCTACAGCGTTTCGCACGACCTGCAATCACCGCTGCGGACGATCGCCAGCTACTGCGACTTGCTGCAACGCCGGTACAGCAGTGACCTGAAGGAAGAAGCCGTCGAGTTTCTCAACAGTACGGTCGATGCGACGCGTCGGATGCGGAACCTGTTGAACGACCTGCTGACCTTTTCGCGCGTCACAACCGCGGCCCAGGAGTTTGAGCCGATTGATGCCGCCGTCCCCCTGCAGAATGCCATCGAAAACGTTCGCTCGGCCATCGAATCTTCCGGAGCTCACATCGAAATCGGTGAAATGCCCTCCGTTCTGGCTGACTCGTCGCAACTCATGCAGGTGTTTCAGAACCTGATCGACAATGCGATCCACTACCGTGGTGACGCCACGCCCCAGATCCGCATCGAAGCCACCGAGCTACCCGATGCCTGGCAGTTTCGTGTCCAAGACAATGGCGTGGGATTCGACCCCAAGTTTCGGGAACGGATTTTCGTGATGTTCCAGCGACTCTACGCAGAACACGAATTGCCCGGCTCCGGAATCGGTCTGGCGATCTGCAAGCGGATTCTGGAACGGCACGGCGGCAAGATCTGGGCCGAATCCGAACCTGGACAGGGGAGCTGTTTCTATTTCACGATCGCCAAAGCGCTTGTCGAGCACCCCACGGCCGAAATGCCAACCGCCGTCTGACGGCCGGCACCGACCGACAACACGCCGCAGGGACTCCGGCGCAATTCGGCGCACGTGGTTCATTCATCCGCCGTTTGGCGTTCGCCCTGGTTGCGTTGATCGCCGAGCGAACCGAACGCCGGCGCATGCCGGCTGAGATCCGCAGCGCTGTCGGCCGGTTCATTGCAGCCGATTGCGACATGGCGACGTGCCCCGAGCCGCGATTCGTTCACGATGGATCCGGGCTACCGGTTGCGGTGAAACGCCTCGTAGGACAACAGGCCGACGATCGTCTTGGCGTCCTGGATCTGCCCCTTCTCGACCATCTCCAACGCGGTGGCAAACGGGACCACCAGATTCTCGATCAGCTCTCCTTCCTCGCGCGCCGCGCCAACCTCACGCAGCTCGGTTGCCAGAAACAGATGCATCCGCTCATCAAGAATGCCCGGGGAGAGTAGAAAGTCCCGCATCGGCGTCATCTGACCGGCTTCGTAACCTGTTTCCTCAATCAATTCGCGGTGCGCTGTCCGCTGCGGCGATTCATCCGGCTCGCGGGTCCCGGCCGGCAATTCGATCAGCGTCGCATCCACCGAGACCCGATAGTTGCTGATCAAACAAACGTGTTCCTGATCGACCATCGGCAGGATGGTCACCGCGCCCGGATGGCGCACGATCTGGCGATGGTGGAGGCGTCCCCCGGGCAATTGTTGAGTAACGTCTTCGACGCGAAATCGATCCGTCTTGAGCAGTTCCGTAGCTTCGATCGGCATCCGGCAGGTTCTCCATGGCGTGAGACGGCGAGGCAACCGGCCCGATTGTGTCGCAGCTTCCCGGGGAGAACAACCAGAGCCCCCGGCGGACCGGGCGATGCCTCTGGGGGCTGGGTTGGCGGCAACACGGCCAGGCGGGAGGGACGGGGACCGTCGATTTGCGTTGAAGCAGTCCGGCGCGAGTGATAAAATCAGGAGTTGCAGGTTTTGGCGGGCCCGGATTCAAGGCGAAGTCGCAGAACGCTCATGCGCAGTCACTCATCATGGAGCATCGGACTGGGCCGTTGGGGCGGTAATCATGTGCGGATCCACATGTTTTTTCTGCTCTTCGCCGTCTGCACGCTGTTCTTTGCCTGGCAAGCCAGCCAGGCCCCGGGGGCGTCCGACTTGATGTGGATCGCGGTCGGCAGCCTGGTCATTCTGCTGGTCAGCGTGATGCTCCACGAGTGCGGCCACTACTTCGTGGCGATTCGGACCGGCGGCGCGGGTGACGAGATCGTAATCGGACCACTCGGCGGACTGACATCGATGCGGCCGCCTCCGGATCCCTATGCGGAATGCCTGATGCATCTCGCGGGACCGCTGGTCAACTTCATGATCTGTCTGGTCAGCGGCACAATCCTGCAGATCGTGGCGCCGGGCGCCGTGCTGGGGTTGCTCCACCCATTGGCACCGCAGGACCTGATTGCGCAGTCCGGCCTGGTCGACATGCTGAAGCTCACCTTCTGGATCAACTGGGTGCTGATGCTGGCCAACCTCCTGCCGGCGTTTCCGTTCGACGGCGGCAGGGCACTGCGGGCGGCCTTGATGGGGTGGTGGCCTGATGCCAGCCCGCGTCGCGCCGCGCTGTTCGTGTCGACCCTGGCCAAATTCGCGGCACTCGGCTTGTTGATCTTTGCTGCGGTGCAGGGGCGGTTGGCCAGCAGCAGTGCGGAGGCGGCACCGCAGCGGATACCGCTCTGGTTTTCGCTCGCCCTGCTGTCGATCTTTCTCTACTTCAGTGCCAAGCACGAAGAGGAACGCCAGGAGGACGTCGAAGTCGAGGACGATCTATTCGGCTATGACTTCTCGCAGGGCTACATGAGCCTCGAACAGAGTCGCCGGCCGCACCCTCCCCAGGAAGGTCACTTCAAACGATGGCTCAACCAACGTCGACTCGCCAAACAGCAGCGACAGGCGGAAGTCGAATTGGAGGAGGAGCGCCGTGTCGACGGGATCCTGGCCCGTCTCCACGAACGAGGTATGGACGATCTCTCCGCGGAAGAGCAGCTCTTGTTGCAGCGTGTCAGCCACCGCTATCGGCAACGCAACAGCCAGTCTCCCGATCACCACTCGTGAGCCCAACCGCGGTCCGTCCGGTACTCGTTCCAGTGGTAACGGTTGCAACCGTTGATCCGCTCGCCGACGCGCCCGGTCTGCGGCTGACGCCCGGTTGAAGACCGGACCGGATTGCATCTCTCCCGGGGTGGCCTACGTTCTAGAGTCCGCACACTTCGCGCATCGGGACCGATGGCGCGAAGCGATTCGAATTTGGGCAAAGCGATCGCTTGCTTTGCCCGGCGGCGTCGCAAGGTCGACTTCGGCCATCCACCTGTCGCTGCCGCCGTCGGGCGGCGGTAGCTACCTTTGGGAAGTTGTCTATGAGTCGCTCGTCGGAATCCGCAGTTACCGATCTCGCTGCCGCAACACCCTGGTGCGAACTCGTCGCTGAACTGCAGTCCTTTTTCGGTTGCCAGTTTTCGCTGTGGGATGCAGGCACCGGTCAGTTGCTGCACGGCAGTGAAGGGCAGCCGGTCGGCGATCGACTCATCTTCGCCGGTCTGGTGGGCGCCGTCGATCGTCGCCAGCAGGCATGCTTTCTGGTCGAGGAGGACGGCTTGCTGGCGCTGGCCATTCCTTTCGGGTCCGAGCTGCAGAAACACGTCGTCGCCACCGCCTGGTTCATGACGCGAGACGTGGGGCCCGGCGAGAACCTGGCGGCCGCCGCCAGGCTGCTGGACGTGTCCGTTGACCAATTACGGTCTTGGCTCCCCAGCCAGGAGCGTTGGTCCGCCGGGGCACTCCTCCGTTTGGCCGAAGCGGTCCGCGGTACGCTGGGCCGCCGACCGCACGGTCGGTCCCTTCCGGATCACGATCAACCGACTTTGAGCCGCACTGACCATCGTGGCGACGAATTCCGTCTCGTCCACGCGCTTGCGCAGCATCTCCGCATTTCGAACACCGAACGTGAAATCAGCCGCCTGGCAACCACCTGGCTCAGCGAATGTCTGCCGGCGGAGGGCTTCGCCGTGCAATACCTGCCGGTTGCGGGCGACGGGCCGGATGCTGGTCGAGCCGCGCGGAGTCCCGAGTTCCAGACAGCCGGCAGGTGCCCGATCGACAGCGAGGAGTTCGTGGAGTTGATCGCACAGGTCGGATTGCAGGATGGCGGGTCGACCTACCTTGCCGGCGATGGAATCACCAACCAGGCAACGTGGCCGTTTGCCGGCATTCGGCAATTGATGATTGTGCCGTTGACCGAAGGGAACAAACAGTTTGGCTGGCTGGCCGCTTTCAATCACCGGAACGGGTCGGAGTTCAGCAGCGATGACACCCAGCTCATGAACTCGCTGGCCGCGCTGCTGGCAATCCATAGCAGCAACCGGCTGCTCTATCGTGAGCAGGCCGAGTTTGTCGCGAGTGTCGTACGGGCGCTGGTTTCAGCAATTGATGCAAAGGACCCCTACACCAGCGGTCACAGTGACCGGGTCTCGCGCGTCGCGGTTCGGATCGCGCTGGAACTGCGCTGCAGCCCGAAGGCGCTCAACACGATCTGCCTGGCAGGGTTGTTACACGACGTCGGCAAGATCGGCATCGACGATAACGTGCTCCGCAAGACCGAGCGGTTGACCGATGACGAATTCGAACACGTCAAACGCCACCCGGAGATGGGCTATCGCATCCTGGCCGATCTCAAGCAACTGGCCGATGTCCTGCCAGCCGTCCTCCACCACCATGAACAATGGGACGGAGGCGGCTATCCCCACGGCCTCAAAGGTGAAGAAACACCGCTGATCGCTCGGATCATGGCCGTCGCCGATGCCTACGACGCGATGACCAGTGACCGGCCGTATCGTCGCGGCATGTCAGAGGATCAAGTTGACCAGGTGTTTCGCGAGGGGACGGGTCGGCAGTGGGATGCCAAGGTCGTCGCGGCATTCTTTGCGGCCAAGGAGGATATCGTGGCGATCGCGACTCGCGATCGAAGCCAACGCGAAGAGAAGGCGTCCTGAACCGGCCCCACGCTCGCCGGTCGACCCCGCAGGAAAACCTCGCCATCGCCGCGGCAGTGACCGTCTCGGCGCAACCCGCTCGACATTCCATCGGCAGGCGGCGATTGCGGCTTGCGGAACATTCACGTTCCGCCGTTGCTACGACCCAGGCACAGCCCCCGGACCGGCCGCAGGAGCCGACGCGGGGCCGGCGGCTGCTGGGCCTTTGGGAATGGCGCCCGGGCCTGCTGCGGGTCCCGGTGCTGCCGCGCCTGGAACAACTCCCGGACCTGTCGCGGGTCCTGGCCCAGCCGCTCCCGGGCCTGGTGCGGCCGGTACAGCTCCCGGGCCAGTTGGAACAGGGCCAGCCCCAGTGGGGCCTGCAGCGGCCGGTCCCGCCCCCAGTTCCGGCTGAGCGCTGATCGCCGGCGTATCGGCTTCCTCATCCGCTTCGACCGGCGGGCCGCCGGTGATCGCCTCCAGGTCGGTCATGGCCGAGCGAACTCGTTTGGCCAGCGTATCGAGCGACTTCGGTTGGTCGACCTCCAGGTTGACCAGGTCCGTGGCGGCCATGATGGCGGCAAACCGGTCAAGGATCTTCCTTCGCTGCAGGTTTTGATCGTTTGGTACCGTCACCTTGCTGACGCCACGGAGCCCTCGATTCACGCTGACGAGCTGATACTTGAGCCGCCGGCGGGCCAGGTCAATGCGCGGGTCTTGGACGGCTTGGGTCGAGCCGGGCATGCCGAATCCACCCATCTCGCCGCCCATTCCGTAGCCACCCATCTCGCCATCCATACCGGGGCCGCCCATGCCTAAGCCACCCATGCCGGGACCTTCCATACCGGGCATTCCCATGCCGCCGCCTTCCATGCCGGGCATGCCCATCCCGCCACCTTCCATTCCAGGCATCCCCATGCCGCCGCCCTCCATGCCGGGCATCCCCATCCCTGGCATGCCCATTCCCGGCATCCCCATGCCAGGCATCCCCATCCCGGGCATGCCCATCCCGTCGCCGGTTGTCATGGCTTTCGGCTTCTTCGCCAGTTCGGCATCGATCCAGGCGAGTTCGCGCCGGCAGATCTGCGTCGCCAGGGACCCCAGTTTTTCGGTGGTCTGCAAGCTGTTGATCTTGGCCTTGGCGGATGTCAGTCCCAACGTTTCGGCCGCCGTGCAGCGAAGCGAGGGGGCTTCATCGCGATCGGCAACAATGGCTTCCAACGCCGCATAGGCCGAAGCGCTGGTCTGAGACAATTCAAGCCCGCCCAGCACGCCCGCGATCTCGATCGCGCGGCGGCGGAACCACGTGTGACCTGCCGGGCTGCGATTGATGGAGGCCGGTGGTGTCTTCTGGTTGGCAATCTCGACCAGCAATTCAATCAACTTGGTGCGCGTGTTTGCCGCAATCTGTGGGGTCTTCGGGCTGGCCAGCAATTTGGCATGTCGCAAAATGCCGATCATCGCGGCCATCTTCAGGTAGTCAGGTTGCTTCTGATCGACCAGGGCCGTCCTGACCAGATGCCCAAATGCCGGCGGATACGGATGGGGGAACGGCTGCTGGGTGCCCTTGGCCTCACTCGCATTAAGCTCGCCCAAGAGTAGCATGGCGTTGTAGCGCACGGCCGAATGCAAGGCGACCTGGCTGCCGTCGCGGGCCTTGAACGAAGGCTCCGTGATCGACTTGACACCGCCGTAGATGATCTCCAAGACCGCCTTATGAACCTCGGGACTGCGGATACTTCTCAGGTCTTTGAGCACTTCGATCCGCTTTTCAGGAAGCTTGTCGAGTGCATCAAGTTGCGTCATCGACGGGATCAGGTAACTCATGTACCAGCCGCGGATCTTCTTTTGGTTGGCCGGGTCGGCGTACGGCATGGTCCCGATCAAGATACGCCGTTTATCGTTCAAAATGCTGTTGAAGAACTTGGACGAGTAATTCACCGCATCCCGTTCGTCCATCTTCGAATAGACGGGCATCGACCCGTAGCGGGTCTGGGCGAGCGCGGCAGTGGGAGCGGCGAGCATTGTCAGGCAGCTTGCCAGCAAGCCGCCAGCAATCCAACATCGTGGACAGGAATCGATCCGAAGTTTCAACATGGGTAGCTCCTTGTTCGTCTTCCCTTCCGCGATGTGGCCGCACGAACGTCGACCGCGCCTCGCGAGTTTTCCGAACCTCTCGACTCCACCACCCTGCGAGCGGCAAGTCGTGCGTATGATGAGTTGTCTCCGCGCCGGCGACCCTGGACCTCGCCGCGACGAAACGGTCTTCGTTTCGGCACCGCCGATGTTCTCAAGGCGATCAAGGGGCACCGCGGACGGTGGGTACCCGCGCCACAACCGAGCTGGCAATGCCCGCTGCGGCCACCAACGAAGACCCTCATTCCAGACTACTCGTGGTCCCGGCCCAATGTCAACTTCTTACTGCCAAACGATTTGACGAATTCCCTGAAATGCGTAGATTGGAGCCAACCTGGAAGGGCCTACGGCGATGACACTTTTGTACAGCGACCCTTGTTTTCTGGAGCACGACACCGGACCGCACCCGGAGTGTGCCGAACGCCTTCGCCGCGTCACGGCCCACCTGAGCGAGCGTGGGTTGGCAGCCAAGTGCCAAATTCGCCCGGTCAGTCCGGCCCGCCTGGAAGACCTGCATCGCGTCCACCGTTCCGATTATGCCGAACAGGTACGCAAGTTCTCCGCGAATGGCGGGGGGCAAATCGAAGCCGATACGGTCGTTTCGGAGCGGTCGTATGACGTCGCCCTGCAGGCTGCTGGTTCTGCCTGCGACGCCGTCCGCCAGGTGGTCGGCGGAAATGCCCAGCGGGCCCTCTGCCTGATCCGACCACCCGGCCATCACGCGCTGGCCGGTTCCGCCATGGGTTTCTGTTTGTTTAACAATGTCGCCATCGCCGCCCGGTTGGCGACAGCGGAATTGGACCTGGACCGCGTCCTCATCGTCGACTGGGATGTCCACCACGGAAACGGTACCCAGGCCTCCTTTTGGGAGGACCCGCAAGTGGGATTTCTCTCGGTCCATCGCTATCCGTTTTACCCGGGGACCGGTGCCAGTGACGAAACGGGCCACGGCCCGGGACTGGGATTCACGCGAAACTTGCCCGTCACGTTCGGCATTTCTCGGAAAGACTATCTGCAGGGCTTTGCCGCCGAATTGCACGACTTCGCGCAGCGAATTCGCCCCCAACTGGTCTTGATCAGCGCGGGTTTCGACAGCCATCGCCTGGACCCGATCGGCTCGCTGGGCCTCGAGGTCGAAGACTTCGGCGTGCTGACGGACACCCTCTTGGAGGTCGCCTCGACCCACGCGGAAGGCCGCCTCGTGAGTCTCCTCGAAGGCGGCTACAACACCGACGTGCTGCCCCTTTGTGTGGCCGAGCATCTCACCAAACTGCTGGCTGCCGACGACGTTTAGGCGAGCGGCCGAGCGATCCGTCATGCAGCCGTCGATCGGCCCCGCGATGGCTGCGGACACGATGCCTGGCAAGACCGCATGCTCGCTGCGGGCCTTACTGCCGGGAGAGAGGCGGCGGGATCGCCGTCCGGCCTTTGACAGAGGTGTGGATAGCAACAAAAATATGGGAACGTTGTCCCACCGCGATCTCTCACTCCCCAGACGCGACCATGCCCATCCGACGTCCCGCCCGACGATTGTTCACCCCGCTGGTCCTCGTCGCCTGCGTTGCAGCCTGGCTCGCCGCGATGCGGCCCCCGCTGGCCCGCGCGGCCGAACCTCGGGTCGACTTCAATCGCGACGTCCGTAGAATTCTCTCCGATCGATGCTTCACCTGTCATGGTCCGGACGATGCGGAACGCCAGGGGGGCATTCGATTTGATCTCAGGGAGGGCGCCCTGGTCGAAGGCGATTCGGGAGAGGTTGCGATCGTTCCCGAGCATCCCGAGCAGAGCGAGATGATTCGCCGGATTACGACCGATGATGGCGCCGAGCGGATGCCGCCCATGGAGACCGGCAAACCGCTTTCCGCGGATGAGGTCGCGACGCTCACCCAGTGGATCCGTGAAGGCGCCGGCTACGCCCGCCACTGGTCGTACATTCGACCCGAACGGCCGGCCGTTCCCCAGGTGGCCGACCCGCGCGGCGCCAAGCATCCGATCGATGCATTCATTCTCGAACGTCTGGAACGTGATGGCCTCACCATGCTGCCGCCCGCGGACCGCTTTGCCCTGGTCCGCCGCCTGTCGCTCGACCTCACCGGCTTACCGCCTACCATCCAGGAAGTCGATCAGTTTGTGGCGGATACCGACCCGCGGGCCTACGAGAATCTGGTCGATCGCCTGCTGGAGAAACAATCGTTTGGCGAACACTGGGCCCGCAAGTGGCTCGACCTGGCCCGCTACGCCGACTCGGCCGGTTACGCGGACGATCCTCCGCGAACGATCTGGGCCTATCGCGATTACGTGATCCGGGCGTTGAACGAAAACCGGCCCTTCGACCAGTTCACCATCGAACAACTCGCCGGCGATCTCCTCCCTGCGCCGACCGACGAGCAACTGATTGCGACCGCCTTTCACCGGAATACGTTGACGAACAACGAGGGCGGAACGAATGACGAAGAGTTTCGCAACGTGGCGATCGTGGATCGAGTCAATACGACCATGGCGGTTTGGATGGGAACCACCATTGGTTGCTGCCAGTGCCATAATCACAAGTACGATCCGATCTCTCAGGAAGAGTTTTTTCGACTCTTCGCGATCTTCAACAACTCGGCGGATGCCGACCGCCGCGACGAGAGCCCGCTGCACCAGGTCTGGACGCCGGCACTCCGCGCCCGCCGGCAGGAACTCGAAGCGCAGCTCACCCGTCTGCAGGACGGTTCCACCGCCTCCCCGGGAGCTTCACCGGCAGACGTTGAAAAGTGGGAAGCGGCTTTGCCCGAGCGTCCGGCATGGAATGTCCTCCGCCCCGCCTCGATCGAACGCGCGTCACGGTTGCCGGCAACCGTCGGCGAGGACGGCACGATCCAAGCGAACGAAGCGATCGAAAAAGACACCTACACGATCAACATACCAATTGGCGAGGCGCAGCGGATCAACGCAATCCGGCTGGAAGCGCTCGCCGCAGAAGAGCTCCCGGGAAAGGGGCCCGGACTGGCCGGCGGCAATTTCGTGATCACCCACGTAACGGCGCAGATCGAACGATCGACGAGCGATCCGCAGCGCGGCCGGTTTGTGCGGATCGAAAACCTGGGTGAGGATAAGATCCTTTCCCTGGCCGAAGTCGAGGTCTTTCGAAATGGCCTGAACGTGGCCCTGCAAGGTCAGGCGACGCAGAGCTCGACGGCCTTCAAGGGGCCTGCCGAACTGGCCATCGATGGCAAGACCGACGGCAATTTCCAAGCCGGTACGACCACGCACACCGGCACCGAACGCGACCCCTGGTGGGAAGTCGACTTGGGAGCGAGCGGCCCCGTTGATCGCCTCGTGATTTGGAATCGCACCGATAACAGCCTGCATACCCGGTTAAGCCATTTTCGCGTTGTCGTACTCGATGCCGACCGCAACGCCGTCTGGACGGAGACCGTCACCACGGCGCCGAACCCGCGTGTCGAGCTTTCACCGAACGGGACGGTGGGGATTCCCTTCAAGGCGGCCTACGCCGACTTCGCGCAGGCCGGCTTCGAGGCGGCCAACGTGATTCAGCCGAAGCAGCCCGATCAGGCCGGTTGGGCGGTGGGCGGCGCGACGGGCCAGTCGCACCGGTTGACGCTCGAGGCCGAATCGCCGGTCGAAGTTCCGGCCGGGAGCAGACTTGCGATCACCATCGCCCAGCGATCAAAACACGCCAATCACCTGATTGGCCGGTTCCGCCTGTCCGCCACGCACTCGGCAGAGTTGACTCCGTTTGCCGAACTCCCGTCAGGCGTGTTGGCTGCTTTGAACACGGCAGCCGACCAGCGAACCGATCAGCAGCGGAGGATGCTGGCCGATCACGTGCACGAGCAGCAGCGCAGCCAGGCCCTGGAAACGGCAAAAAAGGAGCTGGCCGCACTCAAGCCGATCACCACGGTCCCCATCATGCAGGAGTTGCCGGCGGATAAGGGCCGCAAGACGCACGTTCAGTTGCGCGGCAACTACCTGGTAAAAGGTGCCGAAGTGACGCCCGGCTTGCCGGCCGCCTTTCCTCGGCATGCGGGGCCCGAAGCGCCGGACCGAATGACCCTGGCCCGTTGGCTCGTCGATCCGGCGAATCCGCTCACCGCCCGCGTCATTGCCAACCGCTACTGGGAAGCGATCTTCGGCGTCGGCATCGTCCGGACAAGTGAAGAGTTTGGTATGCAGGGCGATCCGCCGTCGCACCCGCGACTGCTGGACTGGCTGGCCACCGAGTTGATCGCCAGCGGCTGGGACACCAAGCACTTGTTGCGCTCGATCGTGACGTCCGCAGCCTATCGGCAGTCGGCGCACGTATCACCGGAGGCCTACGAGCGTGATCCGGAGAACAGACTCTTGGCACGCGGTCCTCGTTTCCGTTTGTCCGCGGAGATGATCCGGGACCAGGCCTTATTTGCGGCGGGCCTGTTGAGCACCAAGATGCACGGTCCGCCCGTGCGGCCTCCTCAGCCGAATATCGGGCTGAACGCCGCCTTCGGCAGCGGCATCGACTGGAAGACCAGCGGCGGCGAAGACCGACATCGGCGGGGTATCTACACGACCTGGCGCCGCTCCAACCCTTATCCTTCGATGGCCACGTTCGACGCGCCGAACCGCGAAGTCTGCATCATTCGCCGCGACCGCACTAACACGCCGTTGCAGGCGCTGGTCACGCTCAACGATCCCGTATACGTCGAAGCGGCTCAGGCACTGGCTCGACGGATGATCGCCGCCGGCGACACACCGGAAGAGAGAATCAGGCACGGATTTCGGCGCTGCGTGGCGAGGCATCCAACGGATCGAGAGATGGACGCCCTGAGCACGCTGTTCCAAACCGCCAAGGAAGAACTGGCGTCGACGCCGGACAAGGCCCGCTCGCTGGCGACGGATCCGCTCGGCCCAGTCCCGGAAGAGCTGGACCTGACCGAAGTCGCCGCCATGACGGTCGTCGGCAATGTGCTGCTGAATATGGATGAGATGCTGATGAAACGATAGGGCCGGAATAAATCGAAAGCACCGGCTCGAGGAACTGATCCCCGGTTCGATCGACTTCCCTTGCCCATTGGATAGGAACCGGAGCATGACACGCCGGTTTCGTCGACGCGCAGCTCGTGCCGCCGATTTCGATCCGGCGCGCCGCAGTCCGCAAACCCACTCAATCAAGACCCCCACTCGCGCCTTCCCGCCATTGGAGATGATGACGTGCATCCCGAACTTCAACGTCTGACCCAGCAAACCCGCCGCCATTTCCTGCGGGACTCGTCGGCGGGCATCGGTGCCCTGGCGTTGGCTTCGCTGGTGAATGCCGACGGGGTTGCGGCACCGCAGCATGACGGGCCGCTCGCGCCCCGCAAGCCGCACTTTGAACCGCGAGCGAAGCGCGTGATCTACCTCCACCTGACCGGCTCGCCACCCCACCTTGACCTTTACGACTACAAGCCGGAACTGGTCAAACACAATGGCGAAGATTGTCCGCAAGAGTTCCTGGAGGGGAAACGGTTTGCGTTTACCTCCGGCACCCCGAAGTTGCTGGGTACGCCTCGCACCTTCGCCCCGCGAGGCGAATCGGGCCTGGAACTGTCCGACGCCATTCCGCATCTGCACGAAGTCGCGGACGAGATGTGTGTCATTCGCTCGATGAACACGGACCAGTTCAATCACGCGCCGGCCGAACTGCTCGTCTACACCGGCTCGCCCCGCCCGGGACGGCCCTCGCTGGGTGCCTGGGCGACGTATGGCCTGGGATCGGAGAACGAAAACCTGCCTGGGTTCGTGGTCCTGATTTCCAGCGGCGTCCAGCCGAATGGAGGTCGCAATTCCTACGGCAGCGGCTTTCTCCCTTCAGTCTTTCAGGGCGTTCAATGCCGGTCCAAAGGCGACCCGGTCCTGTACGCTTCCGACCCGGCCGGGATGGACCGGTCCGTGCGGCGGATGAGCCTCGACACGTTACGGACGCTCAACGAACTGCAGGCCGAAGAGCTGGGGCACCCGGAAACACGGACCAGGATTGCCCAATACGAGCTGGCCTTTCGAATGCAGACGTCGGTGCCTGAAGTGATGGATATCAACCGCGAATCGAAAGAGACGTTGGACGCCTACGGCGCATCACCGGGCGGTGCCAGTTTCGCCAACAATTGCCTGCTCGCGCGGCGGCTGGTGGAACAGGGTGTCCGCTACGTGCAGCTATTCGATTGGGGCTGGGATTTTCATGGAACAAGCCCGCGCGAAGATATTCGCGACGGGCTGACGAAGAAATGTGCCACCATGGACCGTCCAATTGCGGCTCTGATCAAAGACCTCCGCCAGCGCGGACTGCTCGACGAGACCTTGATCGTCTGCGGCGGCGAATTCGGGCGGACGCCGTTTCGCGAAGGGCGCACCGCGGGGGGCGACGTTCTGGGCCGTGACCATTTCCCTGATTGTTACTCGATGTGGCTGGCAGGCGGCGGTGTCAAAGGCGGATTCGCCCATGGGGCTTCCGACGACCTGGGCTTCAGCGTGGCTCGAGACAAGGTCCACATCCACGACCTCCAGGCCACCATCATGCATCTGCTGGGCTTCGATCATGAACGGCTGACGTACCGTTTCCAGGGACGCGACTACCGCCTGACCGACGTCCACGGCCACGTCGTCCAGCAGCTCCTGGCGTAACAGATTGAGTTCGGCCACCCCCTTGCCGGCCCCTTTCACTTGGCCGTCATGCGAATCACGCCGTCCCAGTTCTTGGGTGGCAGGCGGTTGTTCTGGGCAATAAAGACGGTCAGGAAGTCCTTCACGCGGTCGTCCGCCGGAACCTCGTGGAGGAGCGCGAATGCGCGCTCCCAATCTTCCGCTTGCAGGGCGTTGAGGGCCGTTTCGTAGGTGGCGATGTCGGCGTCCGAGAGGTCCGGGTATTCGTCCTGCGGCGGCAGCAGTTCGCTGACTTCAAGTGGCGTTTCGATGCCCCACGGCATCACGCGAGCCACGCGACGAACTCGCCCGACCTGCGGCGTCAATTGGCGGCGCGCTCCGGCCGCTGTCGCTTCGTCGATCAGGATCGGCGCACGGAGCAACTTCGTCATTCCTTCGAGCCGCGAAGCGAGGTTGACAACCGGCCCAAACACGGTCACCTTCACCTGGTCGACCGTGCCGATCTTTCCCGCCACGGCATCACCGGATGCGATGCCGATCCCGGCGCGAAAGTCATGCAGCGGGTCGGCTTCGTTGTCCGCCGCGGCAGCAAACTCGCGGCGGATCCGCAGTGCCGCGCGGCAGGCGCGCGCCACGCGGTCTTCCTGGGCCAAGGGCCACCCCCAAAACCCCATCGCCGCATCGCCGTGGAAGTCTCCGACCACGCCGCCCTGCTCCAGAATGTGACGCGTCATCACACCCAGCGCCATACTCACCCGCTGCAAGAGCCCCAACAAGTTCTCCGAAGACTGTTCGGACTTCAAAGAGAAGCCGCGGAGGTCGCAGAACAGAACCGTCACGTCACAGGGCCGAGGTGCCAGCGAACGCTCCGGCTCCTGGTCCGCCACACTGTTCAACACGACGGGCGAGATGAACTGGCTGAGCGAGGCCTTTTGGCGTTCGAGTTGCCGGAGCGCGCGTAGGCTGCCCAGCGTGCTGGCGGCCAGCTCCGTAAACTTGACATCGTCTTGTAGATCTTCCGGCGAATGGACACGGTCGTGTTCCCCTCCTGTCGCCGACTGGCGGCCGGCGACATAGATGGCCCACCCTTCCGATTGCGGGCCGACAATCGGCGTACAGTAGGCCCAATCCGTTTCGTCACTCTGCGTAAACGCAGCGTCCGCCGTCCGCACCGCCTGTCCCCAGAGATGAACAATGCTCGCCGATCGCGACACGGCGGCGCGAATCAGCCGCTCGCTAGGTGCAAAACGGCCGGCATTCATGTCGCGCGAATCCCAGTGGCGAATCGCAACCTTCCCGCAGCGTTCTCTATCCGGGACCACTGTCACCACGGCGACCAGGCTTGCCTGCCGGATCGACGTCAGGAGGACGTTGACCAACTGGGCACACAGTTCGTCATCGTCGGCGGCGCCGGAAATAATCTGCGGCAACCGGCCGAGCGTCTCCAGCCGTTGGCCGGCGCGGCGATACTCGACCTGCAAGAGGTCGTCGCGCGAAAAGACCTGCTCGCGGATCGGCGGCGGTGTGTCGAGCGTGACGTCGACCTCTTCCTCGGCAAGCGAGAACGAAGTGGTTCCAATGACAAAGTGCTCGCCCGGCGCCAGTGAGAACGAATCGCAGGCAGTGCCGTGAAAGAAGATTGGATTCTTGGCGCTGCTGAGCCGCGTGACCTGCAGGCGGCCTGCCGAGAATTCCAGTTCGGCATGCCGCGTCGAGATCCGATCGTCCCAAGTGACTTGCCACCCGTGGTCGCCGCGACCCAGCAGGCATCGCCGCCCGACCGTGAGACGACGCTTCCAACGCTGCGACGGAGCGGCCCCTTGAGCGATCAGGTACGGCATTCACGTTTCTCGACGTTGGATCCTGGCACCACGGGGCGCGAACGGCTTTGCCGCGTATTTTATGGCTCGACCTGACCCAAGACCAGCGTCTGCCGGCGACGCAGAGCGCGAAATCCGCAGGCGGACCGCCAACCACCGAGGCAGAAGAACGTCATGCTAAGCATGACCTACAGGAATGCAGGAAGCTGACAACGAGAATCGCGAACGCGAGTACGGCATGCTGTGCATGCCGCCGCCCGGCAATCCGCGATGCAAGCCCAGCACCACGGGTCTCTATGCTAGAATGAGTTCCACCGCCAGCGGTGGCGGATCGCTTGTAAGTCCCTCCCAACTCACTCCCGCCGGTTCTGCTTTCATGCTGTCGCGACCGTTGACTCGACCCTCTCCTGGAATGGCTCGGTGGCCGATCGTTGTGGCGTGCGTCTGGCTAGCCGTCACCCCGTTGCTCGCGGCGGATGATGGTCCGCCCAACGCGGGCGACGACCATCGGCCTCGCGTCACTTATGAAGGCGAGATTGCGTCGATCTTTGCCCGGCACTGCATCGCCTGCCACGGCCCGGAAAAGCAGGAGAGCGGACTCCGCGTCGATGTCCGTGCATCCTTGCTGCGGGGAGGCGATTTTGGCGAACCGTCAATCGTCCCCGGGTCCGGCGACACCAGTTTTCTGGTGAGCGTCGTATCCGGCGAAAACGACGACCTGATCATGCCGCCCGCAGGACCGCGGCTGTCGGCGGACGACGTCGCACGGCTCCGAACCTGGATCGACCAGGGTGCCAGAATGCCCGCCGGCGAGGCGATCAAGCGGGAGATCGAGCATTGGTCGTTCCGGCCTCTCACGCGCCCGATTCCCCCGGGACAGGACGAGCCGTGGGTCAGGAACCCGATCGACGCCTTCGTTCTGGCGCGGCTCGCTGCGAACGGGCTCGGGCCGTCGCCGCGGGCCGATCGCGTCATGCTCATCCGGCGGCTCTACCTGGTTGTGTTGGGAGTGCTGCCGGACCCGGAAGCTGTCGCCCGGTTTGTCGAGGACAACGCTGCGGGAGCCTACGAGCGGCTGGTCGACCGACTCCTGGCCAGCCCCCGCTACGGCGAGCGGTGGGCTCGGCATTGGCTGGACGTGGTGCGATTCGGCGAGACCCACGGGTTCGAAACGAACCGGGAGCGGCCCCACGCCTGGCGGTACCGGGACTACGTCATTGAAGCCTTCAACGCGGACAAGCCCTACGATCAGTTCGTCCGGGAGCAACTGGCCGGCGATGCGTATGGCGAAGATGCCGCGACCGGATTTCTGGTTGCCGGCCCCTATGACCTGGTCAAGAGCCAGGACGTGAATCTCACGCTGATGCAGCGGCAGGATGAGTTGGCCGACATGATCAACACCACGGGCACAACGTTTGTCGGCCTGACCCTGGGTTGCGCCCGCTGTCACAATCACAAGTTCGACCCGGTGACGCAGCGGGACTACTACGCCATGCAAGCTGTCTTTGCGGGTGTCGAACATGGTGACCGGCCAACGTCACTCTCCGCTTCCAGGCGGGAACAACGGGCGGCCGTTGAACGCGAAGTCCTTGATCTGCGGCGGAAGTTGGCCCCCTTTATTCCGCCCGCCCGGACCGGCTTCGTGCTCCTGGATGATGCTCAGAACGGCGGCGACGCGGGACGCGGTCTCGAACCGCTGCACACTCCGGAAGGCCAAGGCACGAACCCGGCCGGCAACGAACGGGGCCACGCCGATGACCCCGGTGCCCCAGATCGCTCACCAAACCTCAGCGGTGGACAGTACACCTGGTGGAAGAATCAGCCGAGGGAAGCGGTCGCCGTCTACCGGCCGCGGACGACGGGCCGGCATCGCATCTGGCTGTCCTGGGGTTGCGGATGGGAGTCTCACACGCAAGACGCCAACTATGTGCTGGATGATGACGGCGACCTGTCGACGATCTCCGATCAGCACGTCATCGCCGTCGTCGACCAGCAGCGTTTCGCCCGTTCTGAAAGCCCGCCGCCTGGAAAGTCTCTTTGGAGCGGTTTCCTGGATGCGGGCGTCCATCAACTCACGGCAAACAGCGCGGTGGCGCTCGTCGCAGGCCAGACAGGCGAGGCGATCACGGCCGACGTGCTGGCCCTGGAAGCACTGGCGGCGAACGCACCGGTCGCTGCTGCCGCGGAACCACCTCGGCTGCGACCGGCCGTCAACGCCCGGCAAAACGAAGAACGATTTCAGCCGCTGGCAACCCGCCGGGTCCGCTTCACCATTCAGGCAACCAACCAGAGTCAGCCCTGCCTGGACGAGCTGCAGGTGTTCGCCGGCGAGGTGAATGTGGCGGCTGCGGCCGAGGGGGCACGGGCGACCTGTTCCAGTGCGCTGCCCGGCTATCCGATCCATCAACTCGAGCATATCAACGACGGCAAGTTCGGGAATTCGCACAGTTGGATCTCCAACGAAGACGGTGGTGGCTGGGTGCAGATTGAATTCGCAGAGACAGCCACCATCGACCGCATCACCTGGGGGCGTGACCGTGATGGCAAGTACAGCGATCGGGTGCCTACCGAGTACACGATTGAGGCGGCAACCGAGTCCGGCGAATGGGTCGAGATCGCCGGGTCGGCCGATCGTCTGCCGCACGATTCGGCGGGCGAGCAGGCCGTGACGTACCGCTTCGCTGGCTTCGATCGGGAGACGGCCACGGCGGGGCGGCGCTGGCTGAATGACTTGGAGCAGGCCGAACGACGCCTTGAGGAACTGGCGACAACGCCGACCGTGTACGCAGGCACCTTCCGCCAGCCGGGCCCCACGCATCGCCTGTATCGCGGAGAACCGACGGCCAAACGTGAGGAGGTCGTGGCCAATGCGCCGGAGCACTTTGGTGATCTGGGACTCGACCAAGACACGCCCGAACAACGGCGGCGAATCAAGCTGGCGGAATGGATCGCCGAAGACAACCGGCTGACGGCACGCAGCCTCGTAAATCGACTCTGGCATTACCATTTCGGGACCGGCATCGTTGACACGCCCAACGACCTCGGCGTCAACGGGACGCGGCCAACCCATCCGGAATTGCTCGACTGGTTGGCCAGCGAGGCGATTGAAGGCCAGTGGTCGATCAAGCAATTACACCGCGTGATTCTGCTCTCGAACACGTTTTGTCAGTCGAGCCACCCGCGGGAGGACGGCTTGTCGGTAGACGCTGCCAGCCGGTTGTTGTGGCGTTTTCCACCCCGCCGGCTGGAGGCCGAAGCGATTCGGGACAACATGCTGCTGGTCAGTGGCGTACTCGATTTACGCATGGGGGGGCCGGGGTTCAGCGCATTCGAAGTTGAACTGGAGAACGTCCGGCACTACTTTCCAAAGAAGTCGTACGGCCCAGCCGATTGGCGGCGGATGGTCTACATGACGAAGGTCCGGCAGGAGCAGGACTCGGTCTTCGGCGCGTTCGATTGCCCGGATGCCAGCCAGGCCGTACCGCGCCGCAGCCGTTCAACGACGCCACTGCAGGCACTCAATCTGTTCAACAGCCTGTTTACCATGGACCAAAGCCAACGGCTGGCGAAGCGGCTCGACCGAGAAGCCGGCCCGGGAATCGCGCCGCAGGTCGAGCGCGCCTTTGCGCTGGTCTTTTCCCGCCGACCGAGTCCACCGGAAATGGAAGCTGCCGTCCGCTTTGTCGATATGCACGGCCTGACGGCCTTCTGCCGGGCCCTGTTGAATGCCAACGAATTCCTGTTTGTGCCGTAGGAGACCTGTGCTCAATGATTCAACATGGGCCGCCGATCCCTGCTCGGCGCGGGTCTCCGACATGTGCTCGGCGCGGGTCTCCGACCCCGCCGAAACCGCCGACCGAAGGTCTCCCATTCCTCGACCGCGATCCCGGATCATTCATGTACCACGAACCTTTCCGTGCAAGTTACCGGTGCACAGCAATTCGCAGTGAACGTACCCCATGGACCACGCATCCCAGCGGGACCACGATAGCGTCCGGTTTGCTCTGCGACCAACGGAACCGGGGCTAACGCCCAACGGCTGATGGATGATCCCGGATAGACGCGTTGAAGGAACGGGGAGAAGAACCGAGTTACTTCGAGATTCCGGTCGCCCGGTGAACGTTGCGCCGGTCCGCGGGAGAGTCGTGTGCGACGTTGTCCATGACACGTTCCTGCATACTGCCGGACCACATGCTGTCATGCACTTGGTACGTTTCACCTGTTACCTGTCACGTCTTACCAGTCACCCATGATCCACCACCCGTCACCTTCGCGTTACGAAACGAGTCGACTTGCCATGTGGAAATCGAATTTGCTGGGCCGCCGCACGTTCCTCAGTCACTTGGGCACGGGTTTGGGTAGTATCGCCTTGACTCGGTTGCTGGCCGAAGACGGGCTGTTGCGAGCCGCAGGCGAAGGGCCGATTCGCCCGGTCATTGATCCGCGCCATCCGCATGCTGCCCGACCGGCGCCGACCGCCGCGCGAGCCAAGAATGTGATCGTGGTGTTTTGCAGCGGCGCCTGCAGCCAACTGGATACCTTCGACTACAAGCCGGCGTTGATTGAACGTCATGGTCAGCCGTTGCCTGGCGGCGACAAGCTGATCACCTTCCAGGGCCAGCAGGGCAATTTGACGCGCAGCCCATGGGAGTTCAAGCCGCGCGGCGAATCGGGCAAGATGGTCTCCGAGCTGGTACCCCGGTTGGGCGAACTGGCGGATGACATCTGCTTTATCCACTCGATGACCACCAAGACCAATACGCACGGTCCGGGCGAGAATGTGATGTCGACCGGCTTCACGCTCGACGGTTTCCCCAGCATCGGGGCGTGGATCACGTACGCACTCGGATCAGAATCGCAGGAGCTCCCGGCCTACGTGGCGATCCCCGACCCTCGTGGAACACCCCAGTCCAGTGTCAACAACTGGGGCCCCGGTTTCCTGCCGGCCGCCTTCCAGGGCACCGACTTCAATGCCTCGCGGCCGATTCGCAACCTGGCTCGACCCGCTTCCGTTTCCGCCGAGACCGACCAGGCGACGCTGGGCTTTCTCAAGAGGCTCAATGAAGCGCACCTGGAAAGGTATCCGGGCGACACTCAACTGGCGGCGCGGGTTTCCAGCTACGAGCTGGCGGCGCGGATGCAGTTGAGCGTGCCGGAGGTCAGCGACCTGGCAAACGAACCGGCATCGATGTTGAAGTTGTACGGTGCCGACGATCCGGAGAACGGGCTCAAAGCGGCCTTCGCGCGGAACTGCATCCTGGCGCGTCGGCTGGTCGAGAAGGGGGTCCGCTTCGTGCAATTGTTCAACGGCGCGTACCAGACGGGGGGCGAGGGTGTCAGCAACTGGGACGGGCACAAGTCGCTGGAGCCGCAGTACAGCAAGCATGGCCCCGTACTCGACCAGCCGGTCGCGGCGTTGCTGGAAGATCTCAAACAGCGGGGGCTCTTGGAGGAGACGCTGGTCGTGTGGTGCACGGAATTTGGACGCATGCCCACGTTTCAGAAAGGCGCGTCCGGCCGCGATCACAATCCCAACGGCTTCACGGTCTGGTTAGCGGGAGCTGGTGTGAAGGCCCCGTTCACGCATGGAGCGACCGACGAGTTCGGCTACGAGGCTGTCGAGAACGTGGCGACCGTCCACGATTTTCACGCCACGATCCTGCACCTGTTGGGGCTCGACCACACGCGCTTGACCTTTTACCACAACGGCCTCGAACGCCGATTGACCGACGTGCACGGTCACGTCATCCGTGAAGTCGTGGCGTGACCGGCGCGGTTGGTGAATCCGATTGGAACCGCCAACTCACATACCCAACAGACCGCGCACGCCCAGCCCGCCGATGATCATGATGGCCATGACCGCTTCGCGCCAGTTGATCTTGGTCTGCCCCAGCACCCGGTCCACAAACACGATCGGCACTTCTTCGAAACGGGCCCCGCGGCGTTTGAGCAGCCAGAGGATTTCTTCCAGGTAGGAATAACCGCGCGAGCGGATTGTAGCGAAATCCAACTGGGCAAGGGTTGCACATCGGTAGCAGCGGAATGCGCCGCTGCAATCGCCGACGGAAAGCCCCAGCAAGAGCTTGGCGTAGGTGTTAACCATCCGGCTCATAATCCGCCGGTGCCAGGGCCAGCCGTCGATGCCTCCGCCGGCGACATAGCGTGAACCGATCACAACGTCGGTCGGCAGATCGCCCGTCTCCGGCTCGACCCCGATCCGCTCGCGCATTGACGGCAAATACCTGGGGTTGTGACTGAAATCCGCATCCATGGTGAGGACGAAGTCGTAATCCTGCTCGATGGCCGCCCGGAAGCCGGCCAGCGTCGCCGTGCCCAGCCCCAGTTTCCCGGGGCGGTGCAAACAGCGCAGACGATCGTCCTCGGCTGCCCGATCATCGCACCAGCGGCCCGTCCCGTCGGGACTGTTGTCGTCAATCACGAGGATATCCACGTCCGCGGCGTGCTCGAAAATCTGGTCGACCAGCCGGGGGAGATTCTCAATTTCGTTGTACGTGGCGACAACGACCAGTGTGCGGGGTGGGTTGTTCACAAGCAGTCGGGCGGAATGAACCTTTGGCCAGGGAGGGTGTCCCAGAGACACAAGTGTACCACGTGTTTCACGCCATCACGGCGGGGCGCTGCGGCCCTTCACGATCGGTTTGCGGCTGCGGTATAATTGGGCCGCCCTCCTCCAGATGTTTTGATTCCCCCCACCCGCAAAGTCACGCATGTCCGCGCCGGAACCCCCATCACAGCGCGTTTACGGCCAGGTTTTTTGGTTGGCCTATCTGGCGAACGCCCTGACCATGATCGCCCTGAGCATCCTCGTCCGCTACGCGGACTTCGTGACCCATCTGGGCGGTGCCGAAGGGCGGCTGGGGCTGATTGTTGGTGTGGGGATGGTGGGCAGTCTCGTCATGCGCTGCGCCCAGGGAATTGGCATTGATCGGCTGGGAGCCCGCACGATCTGGCTCTGGTCCCTGGCGTTCCTGGGGCTCAGTTTGTTGGCGCATTGCCTGGTGCAATCGGCCGGCGGCCCGGCGATTTTTGGGCTGCGGATCCTCATGCAGACCAGCGTGGCGGGAATTTTCGGGGCTTCGATAACCTACATTTCCCGCCGCGTGCCCCCGGAACGGATGGCTGAAATCATCGGTACCCTGGGGACCTCGGGCTTCATTGGCGTCCTGGTCGGCCCGCAGCTGGCGGACTGGATCTGTTACGGAGACCAACTGGAACGTTTCCAGCTCAATCGTCTCTTCCTGGTTGCCGGCGCATTGGTGGGCATCGCCTTTGTGGCGGCCTGGGGTGCCACGCGGGGGCAGAAGGTGCCGGCCATCAGACGCTCGCCGAACCTCTTCGCATTGATGCGCCGTTACCATCCTGGGGTCATCCTGCTGGTCGCGACGGCAGTGGGCGCCGGGGTTTCGCTACCGAATACCTTTCTCCGCACCTACGCCGCGGAGATCGGAGTCTCCCAGATCGGGGTTTTCTTCGCGACGTATGCCACGACCGCGTTTGTGGTGCGGATGTTGTCGCGGCGGCAGCTCGCCCTGCGGGGTAACCGTTTCTGGGTGATGTGGGGCCTTGGCGCGCTGGCCACCAGCATGTTGCTCTACCTGACGGTCCGCTCGACCTGGCAGCTAATGATCCCCGGGAGCGTGGCGGGCGTCGCCCATGCGCTATTGTTTCCCTCCGTGGTCGCCGGCGGCAGCACGGCTTTCCCGGAGCGTTACCGCGGCCTGGGAACGACGCTCATGCTGGGCATGTTCGACGTGGGAGCGCTGGTTGGAGCACCGGCGGTGGGTGGCCTGCTCCACGTGGCCCGGAAGTTCGAATTACCAGCCTACCCAGTGATGTTTTCTAGCGTAGCGACCATCGTGGCCTTGATTGCGTTGACCTACTGGATCCGGTCGCCGCTCGCGGCACGCCCTGCCGTCTCGCGTCGCGCGCCCCGCCGGGCCAAACAGATCGCCGAGCGATCGCCGCAGGTCGCGGTTGCCGCCGAAACGGAGGTCGCGGTTCACGCCGACTACTGCGAGGCGATCGAGCGGTAATAGTCGATCGATTGCCGCAGCCCGGTCTCGAAGTCGACCTGGGGTTCGTACCCCAGCACCGAGCGGGCTTGTGTGATGTCGGCCAGACTTTCGCGGACGTCGCCCGGCCGAGGCGGCTCGTGCTGCGGCACCACATCCGTCGCCAGCAATTCGTTCAGCAGGCGAATCAAGTGGAGCAGATTCGTTTGCCGGCCATCGGCGATGTTGAATGTGCGGCCCGCAGCCGCTTCCACCTCGGCGGCCAGCAAGTTTCCGTGCACAATGTTCTTGACGAAGGTGAAGTCGCGCGACTGCAGGCCGTCGCCGAAGACCGTCGGCGACTTGCCGGACAGCATGGCGGTCAAGAAAAGGGGGATCACGGCCGAGTACGGGCTGCCGGGATCCTGGCGCGGCCCGAAGACATTGAAGTAACGGAGGCAAACCGTTTCCAACCCGTGCGTGTGATAAAACGCCTGGCAGTAAAGTTCGCCGGCCAGCTTCGCAGCCGCATACGATGACAAGATCATCGGCAGATCGGTCTCTCGCTTCGCGGAAAAAGGCCGGTCACCGTACGCGGCACTCGAGGCGGCATAGACGACGCGCCGTACACCTTGCCGCACGGCTTGATCGAGCAACGTCAGGGTTCCCGTCACGCATGCCGCATGTGTGTCCAACGGACGTTCGATGCTGAGTGGGACCGAGGCCAACGCGCCCTGGTGGTAGACCACGTCGACCCCCTTCAGTGCACGGGCCACGGCACCGGCGTCGCACAGATCTGCTTCGACCAGTTCGGCATCCGCGGCCACGTTGGCGCGAAAGCCGGTGCAGAAGTTGTCCAGGATGCGTACCGTGTCTCCCCGTTCCAGGAGGGCGTCCACGATGTGCGAACCGATAAAGCCGGCCCCGCCTGTGACAAGAGATGTTGGCATGGTGACGCCTTTTTCGAGTCCTACGAGACGAATATCAATCCAGCGCATGCCGCTGTTTCTTAGCCGTTTGTGGTGATCCTAACCAAGGCGCCGCGCATCTCAGCTGGAACGCGTTGGCGTCGTGTTTGCTCGGCGGTCAATGGAACCGTGGGCCAACGCCAGTACCTTCGCAATTGGATCACATCAGCACGGAATGTCACGCAGAGCATGACCTACGGAAATGCGGATTCCGAAAGTACGGGAATACGTCAAGCAGCAGCGGCCCCTTGCGCCGTGTGCGACTGGAGATGATCGCACACGGCATCAGGGGCTCCACCCATCAATTCGATCAACCTTCGCGCAATTGCGAAAACAACTGCTGATACTCGACGCGACGCGCCAGGTCGTCTCCGGACTGGGTCAGAAACACACCCTCGTTCCGATCCTCGTCGACGACGATCATGTCCCGGTCATCGGTGCAGGCCGGGCCTTCGTGCATCTGCAGGAAAGGGGTCTGCGGTTCGGCGGCGGCATACGCGCCGGCGGCCGGCGCCGCTTCCGGCAGTCCCTCTTCGACAGCGTCGGGCTCGGCAACCGCGTCTGCATCGCCGTCGAGTGCTGCGGGGTTGGCCAGCGGCGCGGTGGACTGCTCGGTGACGCCGTTTTTGGCAACGTGCCCCGCTGCTGCCGGCTGATCGCCGACGGTCGCTGCCCCGTCGTCCGGCCCGTCGCCGCTGATCACGACCCCCGGCGCTTCGGAATCAAACAACCAATCCGAAAGCGAACCGGTATCGAAGACGTTGGTCGCCAGGCCAGCGGCCTCAGCTTCCTCGGCCAGCCCACGCACCGCACCGGTGGCCGGTGACGTGTCCTTCATCGTAGCGGGCGTGTCAGACGCGCGATGTTGTTCAATGGAATCCGCTGCGGTCGCCTGGACCTCGGCATCTTCGTCGCCACCCGGCTGCTCATCTTCTTGCATCGAATTTGCGTCGACGACAGAAAGCTGGGGTGACGGTTGCTGGTCGATCAGTGCGGCCAAGGCCCTGCCTTCTTCACTCTCGACTTTCGGGAAGCCGGCGAAAACACTGGCCGCCCGCACGGCGTACCGATCGACGACCAACTCTTCCTCGTCAAAATCGTGGCCAAACGGATCGGCGAATTCTGGTTCGATCGCCGCATCGGCTCCGCAACCAGGCTCGGCCGGTTGCTCGCCCTGCGGCTCGGCCGTAACATCCGCCAGTGTCGCTTGAATGGTGTGCTCGTCAACTCCCGATGTTGCCGGGGGGTTCGCCGCAGGATCGACCGTGGCTGCCGCGTCGGGGACCCAACCCACCTGAACCACGCTCTCGGTGTAGTATTCGTTCGGTGTTGGCTCAGGCTGCCCGGCGTCTGCTTCTGCGGTCACCGATTCGTTCGCCTGGAGCGGCACATCGGCGTGCCCATCCGACGTGTCCGCGGGATCCGCAGCGTTGTCGCTCGGATTGGCGACTTCGCAGAGACCGGATGTGGACGACGTTTCAATTTGCTCACACTCGCCGTCATTCGCTGGTCGGCCGGTTGCTTCGGCCGGCGCGGCATCCCCAAGCAACGCCGACGCGTCCACGGCCGGCTCCGGCCGGTGGTCCTCCGCCGGCGCGGCCTGTGGCTCGTCCTGGTCCAGCGAACCAAACTCGACGATCGAGTCGCCGTTCGAGCTGGTTGCAGCAGGCGAGTCGGTCCATGGTCCCGGAAGTTGCTGCAAGTCCGACCAGGCCTCCTCGATGCCGGCGGCATCCAACTGGTGGTAGCCTCCCAGACTGGCCATGACCAGGGCGTGGTCGCAGACCTGGTTGACCAGGCGTGGAATGCCGCCGGATGCTCGGTACACCGCCACCAAGGCATCCGGTGTGAAGATCCGTGCGGGATCGCCGCCGCTGGTGGTGACTTGTGCCGCGATGTACTCACCCGTCTGCTCTTGGTTCAACGGCTCCAGGTAACAGCGGGCCGCGATGCGTTGGTTGAAGGAGTCGAGCCGCGGGTCGGCAAAGACATCGTCCAATTGGTTGTCACCGGCCAACACGAGTCGGACACGAGGTTGGCCGTCGCGGACCAGGTTGGTGATCATGCGGATTTCGTCCAAGAGCTGGAGCGGCAGCGTGTGCGCTTCGTCGACCAGCAACAGCACGCCATGCGGGCAACTTTCGCTGGGACGCAGGAAGTCGAGCAGCGAGAGACGCAGTTCACCCTCTTCCATGTCGCGGTAGGGCAGGTTGAGTTCAAACAGCACGTTTTGCAACAGGTCCTTACGGCTTTCGATCGCCGCGCTGGCCAGGTGGATGCAATGAAAGATGTTCTGGAAGTGATGGTCCAGCATGCGGAGCAGCAGCGTCTTTCCCAGGCCGGGCTGACCGATGACCAAACCGGGCCCTTCGGCGCGGTCAACGATGCGGATCAGCGTTTGCCGCGCTTGCTCGACGACGGCTGTCGGAAAGTACTGTTCCACCACGGGGGCGGCGGGGAAGGGTCGAGAGGAGAGGTCAAAGAAAGATTCGTACATGGACCTGGTCCTTGGCTGATAAATGTTGTCTACAAGCGGCAATGGATTAGGGAGGGCGGCACAACCCGACTCTTCGTTGAAATCGGCAAAGTCAACCATGCGACTTAAGCCGGAGCGCCCTGATATTTGGAATCGCCGGAAATGGCGGTCGATAACCGTCGGCTGCTGGTTAATATCCGGATCGTCGCGTTCGCCGCGTGCAGACAATTGTTGATTGGCTCCTATAATGGAAGGTTGCCTCTCGCCGCACCTCGCTGCTCGTCCATTCCCGCCCGCACTCGGAACGTAATCTTGTTTCAGATAAAGATTTGCGGCATTACGTCCGTAAAGGATGCGCGATATGCTTCGCTGGCGGGTGCCGACGCGATCGGGCTGAATTTCTATGCCAAGAGCACACGTTATGTCGACCCGGAGGCGGCCGTTCAGGTCGTCCAAGCAGTGCCGCACTCGGTGGCCAAAGTCGGCGTATTCGTCAACCTGCCGATAGCGGAAGTCGACGAGATTGCCTCGCGCCTGCAGCTCGACTACGTGCAACTCCATGGCGATGAGCCGCCGGAAGCGTTGGCCGGGGTGGCGTCGACGAACGTAATTCGGGCCTTCCGCTGCGGACCGGAAGGTTTCACGCCCATCATTGCCTACCTGGAAGCCTGCCGCGCGCTGGGACGACCGCCGGCCGCCGTGTTGCTCGATGCGCACCAACCGGGCGAATACGGCGGCACGGGTCAGGCGATTGACTGGACGGCCGTGGCGGAGAACCGAGCGATCCTGGGGGAGACGCCGCTGGTCCTGGCCGGCGGGCTGACTCCGTTCAACGTGGCGGACGCCATCGGGACGGCGCACCCCGATGCGGTCGACGTGGCCAGCGGTGTCGAATCGGCACCCGGCTCGAAGGATGTCTTGCTGGTTCGTGCCTTCTGCACGTCTGCCAAGAAGGCGTTCGCTCAAGCACACGAAAACGCTTGACGCGACCGCTGGCCGCCATCCCGGCATGGGGCCAACCACCGTCCCCTGCCCCAGTCGGCGACCTCACAAGTCTGTAAAACGTGGGAAGTTGGGGCGTCGCACGGGTTGTCGGTGCGAGGGGGTTCGACCTATTATGGCAACAGAATGAATCGTGGAGACGACAAGCACTGATGGCCGTGTCGCCCCGCCGAGCCCCGAGTGGAGCATCCCGGGAGCTCGCCCATACGTCCAGTTGCCGCCCAACAAGGAGAGCAAACGTGTCGCAGGTTGAACAGAAGTTACCCCACAAAGTCAAGGATTTGGGACTCGCTGAGCTCGGCCGCAGGGAGATCATGCTGGCCGAAAATGAAATGCCCGGCCTGATGGCTTTGCGGAAAAAATACGGTGCCAGCAAGCCGCTCGCCGGTGCCCGTATCGCCGGTTGCCTGCACATGACGATCCAGACCGCCGTCCTCATGGAAACCCTGATTGAGCTCGGCGCGGAAGTGAGCTGGAGTAGTTGCAACATTTTCTCCACGCAAGACCATGCGGCCGCCGCAATGGCCAAGGCGGGGATCCCTGTTTACGCCTGGAAAGGCGAGACGGAAGAGGAATACGAGTGGTGCATCGAACAGACGCTCGTCTTCCCAGATGGCAAGCCGCTCAACATGATCCTGGACGACGGCGGCGACCTGACGTCGATTGTGCACAAGCGGTTCCCCGAACTGCTCGGCGACATCCGCGGGATCAGCGAGGAGACGACGACCGGGATCCACGCCGTCGAGCGAATGCTCTCCAACAACGAACTGCGGGTTCCCGTGATCAACGTGAATGACTCGGTGACGAAGAGCAAATTCGACAACAAGTACGGTTGCCGCGAGTCGCTGGCGGATGGAATCAAGCGTGCCACGGACGTGATGGTTGCCGGCAAGACGGTGGTGGTCTGTGGATTCGGCGACGTCGGCAAGGGATGTGCCGAGTCCTTGGACGGGCTCGGGGCGCGTGTGCTTGTAACCGAGATTGATCCGATCAATGCGCTCCAGGCGGCCATGGAAGGATACGAAGTTGTCACGATGGAAGATGCCGCAGCCCAGGGTCACATCTTCGTGACGACCACGGGGTGCTGCGATGTCATCCGCGGCGAACACATGGAGAAGATGCGCGACGATGCGATCGTTTGCAACATCGGGCATTTCGACATCGAAATCGACGTCGCCTACCTGACGGAAAGCAAGACGATCCAGTGCGAACGGATCAAGGACGACCAGGAGATCGGTGGTCCCGTCGACCGCTACACCTTCCCGGACGGCCATTCGATCTTGCTGCTGGCTCAAGGGCGGTTGGTTAACCTCGGCTGTGCGACCGGTCATCCGTCGTTCGTGATGAGCAATTCATTCACGAACCAGGTGTTGGCTCAGATCGAGCTCTGGCAGAACCACGACAAGTATGAGGTCGGTGTCTTCACACTCCCGAAGGCGCTGGATGAAGAGGTTGCCCGCTTGCACCTCGACCACCTCGGCGCCAAGTTGACCGAGTTGACGCCGAAGCAGGCGGAATACCTCGGGCTGCCGATCGACGGACCGTATAAGCCGGAGCATTACCGGTATTGATTTGTCGTGCCGTGGCGGCACGCAGTCTTTTGATTTCCTGGTTGGTGCGTCCACGTCGCAAGGCACCGCCGCCGAAGCAAGCCGCTGGGTTTTCCCCAGCGGCTTTTTTGTTATGATCCTTGCTCCGCTCGTCCCTTCGTTCCCGACCGTCGGATCGATCCCTGTGCTCCGTCGTCACCGCAGGCCGCTCGCTTTCGTGGGACGATCGGGATACCCAACCACCGACGAGCCGCGCGACGTGTGAGTCGTCGCCCACCTCATCCGCCAGGCGGGCAACTGCACAACGTCCGGATCCGCCATTTCGAGCCTGCCACGAAGGACTATTATCCATGCCACACATTGAAGCGTTTCGCGGACTGCGGTACGACCTCGGCCACGTCGGATCACTCAGCGATGTGATTGCCCCGCCCTACGATGTGATCGGTCCCGAACTCCAGGATCAACTGTACCAGCGACACCCGGCCAATGTGATTCGACTGATACTCAACCGGGATGAGCCGGGTGACGATGCGCACCATGATCGGTACGCACGGGCCGCCCGCTTTCTGAAGAACTGGCAGGCCGAAGGTGTTCTCCATGCCGATCCGGATCCGGCGGTCTACGTTTACCACCAGGTGTTTTCGTATGCCGGTGAAGAATTCACCCGGCGAGGTTTCATGGCCCGAATGCGGCTCGAACGGTTCGGCGAGGGGACGATCTATCCTCATGAAGAGACGCATGCAGCAGCCAAAGCGGACCGGCTCAAGCTGATCACCGCTTGCCAGGCCAACCTGAGTCAGATCTTCGGCATTTACCCTGACGCCGAGAACGCGGCCCAATCCTTACTGGAAGACGCCATTGTCGGTGTTGCGCCGTTGGAAGCAACCGATCACTTGGGGATCGTGCACCGACTGTGGCCGGTGTCGGATGTCCAGGTGATTTCGCAACTGGCTGCGGTGATGGGCCCCAAACCGATGTTTGTCGCCGATGGCCACCATCGTTACGAAACCGCTTGCAACTACCGTGACCAGCTTGCGCAGCAGAGCGACCTGCCAGATCACCATCCGGCCAACTACGTCATGACGATGTGCGTGGGCATGAACGATCCGGGCATGATCGTGCTTCCCACGCACCGGCTGTTCCGCGGAGTGCCTCCGCTGACAGCGTCTGAACTAGCCTCCAAGCTGGGCGATGCGTTCGACACGGAACCGGGAGGCGAAGGACCTGAGCAGGCCCAGGCCCTGTGGGCCGCCATCGAGCAGGCGGACGACCAGCGCGAACTCGCTTTCTTCACCAGCAAGGACCAGCGTTGGACCAAGGCGCGGTTGACCGACCAGGGCGCCCGGCGTTTGGCCGAGGTTGCCGGCGACCACAGTTCGGATTGGCAAGGCCTGGGGGTCAGCATCCTGCACCGGTTGGCGATCGAGACCATGGTCGGCGCCACGGATCTTCCCAAACCCAAGTATGTCCACCTGGTCGACGAAGTGATCGAGGCGCTAAAGACGGGTGACGCCGACGGAAACCCTTTCCCGCTCGCCGCCCTGGTCATGCCCGCCACGCTCGACCACATTCGCCAGATCAGCGAACATGGCGAGCGTATGCCGGCCAAAAGCACCTACTTCTTTCCGAAGCTGCTGAGCGGACTCGTCATCAACCCCTTGGCTTGACCGCACCGGCTGAATGGCTTGGTACGGCCTCCGCCATCTGCGCAGCGCCGGTTGCCCCTGCTCGGCGCGGGTCTCCCATTCCTGCCCGGCG
Source organism: bacterium (assembly GCA_030430075.1). Lineage (GTDB taxonomy): Bacteria > Planctomycetota > Planctomycetia > Pirellulales > Pirellulaceae > ARS98. Next base: position 6,172 of record JAUIGN010000006.1, on the reverse strand, counting down.
CAGACCTCCCATTCCTGCCCGGCGCAGGTCTCCCATTCCTGCTCGGCGCGGGCCTCCCATTCCTGCTCGGCGCGGGTCTCCGACCCCGCCGAAACCGCCGACCGAAGGTCTCCCATTCCTGCTCGGCGCAGGCCTCCCATTCCTGCTCGGCGCAGGCCTCCCATTCCTGCTCGGCGCGGGCCTCCCATTCCTGCTCGGCGCGGGTCTCCGACCCCGCCGAAACCGCCGACCGAAGGTCTCCCATTTCCTCCGCCCCAGCGCAGACGATTCAACAGCGAACAACCAATCATCACCGTCCGTTGTACCGCAATCGTCTGTGGCGGACTTTCCCACAGCGCCGCGCATCTCAGCCGCGTCAGCGCCCAACCCCATACCGTTCAATTGAAGTACCGTGGTCGCTTCACGATCGTGCGGAGTATCAATGCGTTCGCCACGTTGCGAGACGGAAAGCAATCCGGACTGGATGGGGTCGCGTCTGCCTCCGGTCGGCCCCGGTGCCTGCCTCGTCAGCGACCTCCTGAACGGACACGGAACCGCTTGTCGTTTCACGTGAAACGGGGATGTATCGCATACTCCGGATTGGACGACCAAACGCTCCTCGCATTTCGGGCCGATCAAGTAGGGACGCCGTTTCACGTGAAACGGGTGGGTCACGCTGCGTGGATGTTTCACGTGAAACGGGCAGGTCGTGACAGACGGACATCTGGCGCGAAACAGGCGAATCACGTCGAGCGGACGTTTCACGTGAAACAGTCGAGATGCGTCAAATGTGACACGAGAGAAGAACCGGGCTTCTGCGACACCCTGGACACCTGGGGGCTTTGTAGCGTTTCACGTGAAACTTCCCAGGTTGGGCTGCCGTCGGTGTCGTGAGCAACGGCTCGGATGGGAACATGCCAGTTCAACGGTTTGCCGATCGTTCCACGTAACCGGCGGGCGATCACGATTCAAAAAAAATGGGGTCCGCCGGACGGCCGTTGATCGCTAAGATTCTCCCTGTGACGGTGGCCGAATCGACAATCCCACAATCGCCGGCGGTTGGACCACGCCGTTTTCGATTTGGATCGACTCACGCGGGCGAACTGATCATTCCGAAAAGTCATCCACCAGGGTACCGTGATGTCAGACGATCAAGGTCGTTCGCGTGTTTCACGGTCACCACGTTGAACCATGGTTCGGCAGGGAAGTCGATCCAAGGCTCATATTGTAGCTTCATCCACTAGGGCAACTCGGCGGACCGCCGCTCGCATGAGTATCGTGTCCCGAGCGGGTTGCTCGAGTGCCAAGTGTTTCGCGCATTGCAAGGAGGCAATTCATCGTGACGAAGGACCGCAGACTTGGGCGAGGACTGGCCGCATTACTGGGGACGCCGAACGAGCCGAACGATGGCATGCCGCAGATGGACGAATCGCATGGCGGATTGCCACCTCAAATCGATGACCATCATGGCGAGCCATCGCTGCAATTCGACCAGCCGCAGGATGGCACAGCGCAGACGGGCGGCGAATCGGCTCCCGTCGAATCGGCTGCAGCGGCCGACGAGGGGTCGAGTGGCGGGGGGGACGGCCCGATTTCGGACATCTTCCTGCTGAATGTCTACGACATCGACGACAACCCCTTTCAGCCGCGACGCGAATTCGGTCAGTCCGAAATCGCCTCGCTTTCTGAGAGTCTCAAAGAACACGATATGCTGCAGCCGATTCTGGTGCGGCGGATTGGCGAGCGTTACCAGTTGATTTCCGGCGAACGCCGCTTGCGGGCCGCGATCCAGGCTGGCTGGGCCCAGGTGCCGGCACGGATCAAGGACGCCGACGACCGGTTGGTCGCGGAACTGGCAATCGTCGAGAACCTGCAGCGAAAGGATCTGAACGCCATCGAAAAGGCGCTGTCGTTCAAACGCTATCTGGACGAGCACCATTGCACGCAGGACGACCTCGCCCGGCGGCTGAAGATCGATCGGTCGACGATTGCGAATCTGATGCGATTGTTGGAGTTGCCGTCCGAGGTGCTGGACGCCGTCCGAACCAGCGACATCTCCGCGGGGCACGCCCGAGCACTCTTGCCGTTGGGGGAAGAGGCCGAGCAAATTCAGTTTTGCGGTCAAATCCGCAGCGAGGGGTGGAGCGTACGCGAGACGGAACGGCGTGTCAGTGACGCGGTCAGCGAGGTGGATGACAACATCCTGGAGATGTCCGGCGAGAGAAAAAGCAAGTCGAAGCGAACCGAGAGCGACCAGGTTGCGTCCTTGGAACAGGAGTTACGCATCGCGTTGGGTACGAAGATCGAGATCCGCCAGACGAAAAAGGGCCGCGGACGGATCGTGGTGCACTTTTCGGATCACGACGAGTTCGACCGCCTGCGAGCGCTGCTCAACGGTTCCGCCGAAGCACCGGAGCAGGGCCACCAGGCAGACCAGCGGGAAGTCGCCTGACCGACGCCGGCCCGTGAGAATCACCCGTCTGAAGAGGCCGTGGCTCGGCATTCCCTGCCTGCCCCGGAATTGGAATCAGGCCGATTGCCAGCCGGAGCAGGGCAGGTTAGCATGAGCCACTTGTGAGACGGATCGGCGTCGTTCGCGACACCGATTTCTCGGCACTCGATGCCGGGGCGTAGCGCAGCCTGGCTAGCGCGCCTGCTTTGGGAGCAGGAGGTCCCCAGTTCGAATCTGGGCGCCCCGACTTGAAATCAAAACAGCTCGTCACGTTGATTTGTGGCGAGCTGTTTCTCTTTTGATGTGAACGACTTACGCAAACGATGAAGTACAATTCGGTCAGTTCAAACAGGCGATACATTGGAGCAGATAGCGGCGGCTGGGTACCTTCCGGCATCAGTTCCGTTCTGCGAAGAGTTTGTGAGGCGTCGAACTCCGTCCGATCCTTGCTTGCCTTCCTGAGCAGATTTGTGCAGAAGGTTCGAGTCGAGTCATGGTTGCCAATCGGTTCAAGAAGGTTCGATGATGGCGACACGAGAGCGTCTTTAAAATGCAACCATAAGTAACAGGCTGCTTCTAAGCCGTCACGCGAGTACGACTGGGGCGCGCCAAGGTCACCGTTGAGATCAGCCGTGCGGATAAGGCGGGCAAGGAGCCCTAACCGAAAATCCGTCTTTCCCGCTCAGCTCTTTTTGAGGCTCGATCGAATCACCTCTTCTTCTCGCTCGCATTGCGCTTTCTTCCGTGCTTCGTCTGCTTGCTGCTGCTTGGTGAGATAGGTTGCTTTAGGCTCACTAGCAGCACCACTGGCGACAGACTTCGACTCAAGCCGCCCCAGCCGACCGAGCCCCTTGCACAGGCAGTGGGTCGGCACATCGACCCCCGGCAACGGGCAATAGCCACAGCCAATCGTCTCAGACATTGTCAGCAGAATTTGTGTTGGCGTCACTTTCCCACTGCCGTGGCAATCCGAGCAAGGCGTGATGTACACCGGGTACTCTCCACCCGAAAATCCTGGGATCGGCACAGTTGCTTGATAGTGGCCACCACCCGTGACATATTGTCCGCGACCAGAGCAGGAACTGCATGGTACCGATCCAGTTTCGTACTGTACTTCCACCAGTTGATGGCAATTGCTGCACAAGAAACTGAGCTGCCCCGGCACTTGCAGATATCCGCATGATCGGCATTTCACCACGAATCGAAAATCGGTTGCGTCCATAAGACCTACGAAAGCAAAATCGTTTCTGAAGAAGTCCTCCAAGTTTCTCATGTCGACTGCAGGCAACACGGCCACCGTTGGAGCCGGTGGCTTCTTTGGAGACACGCGATTGCCCGAAGGCTGCCGCTTGTCGCGGTGTTTACGTCGAAACCACTGAAAGAATGGCATAGCTTGCTCCTCGAATATTCTTAACGCTGCAGCGTGTTGGGACGCAGGTCAGCGACCCTAGATACTTTCGAGTTTGCTGATAATGAGCGAGACGTCGTCCTCTGGGCCAGCAAGCCGTATCGCTTGTCCGATATTCTGTGACAGGCTTATCAATGCGCGAAATGCAGGTGAACGTGGGTTGGCGGCACACGCCAGCTCAAAGTGCTCGATTGCTTTGAGCACGTAGCCGGTTTGCAGGAAGCAAATGGCGAGTGAATTTAAGGCCTTGCTCCCCAATGGAGTCGTCAGTAGCGGCTCCAGCACCGGTATCGCATCCTCGTACTGCTGAAGTGTTACGAGGCATTCACCGAGTCCAAACCGAGCCACATGTTTTGAAGTGTCGAGTCGTAAAGCAGCTTCAAATGCAGCTGCTGCATCAGCCACTCGATGCAAGTATCGCAGGATGACACCATGCGTGTGCTGCACGTTGGCGTCGCTATTGCCGCCATGTTTTACGGCCAGCGAGATCCATTTGAGAGCTCCCGGCAGGTCGTTGGCGGCATGAGCTTCAATGGCTCGCCGGTAGTGTTGCCCGAATCGTGGCTGACTGGCTGTCTGTTGGTCGAACTGAAAGTCGCTTGGCGTTGGCATGGCATGGTGCCCTCAAAAAAGCCATCAAGAAAGTAACGGTCGCCGAACAAAGGCGGCCTCTACCTAACCGCCCACGTGTTGCACATTATGAAACACTTGACAGTAGAATCGAGAAACACGTGTGTTACTTGCTGAAATAGCCTCAGCTTGTTGCCCGGGGGATGATTCGATGCTAAGGGAGCCCCAAATGTCGACGTTGAAAGAAAGGCTGTCAAAGCTGGCCAGTGACGGAAATTACAAGAAGATTGCTGAGGAATGCGTCCATGGCGAGCTTCGCGAGGAACTTCTTCTTGCCGCTCGCTCGGTCACAGGACCGACGGGCGATGCAGAAAATGCGGTCGGTGAGGTCATCGCAAAGTTCTTTCCTGAAGAAGGTGAAGAAGGTTTCGCGGTCGATGAGCCAAGCAACGCCTTAGCCGAATTGACTGCGCTTGTTCGAGAAGTAAGCAGACCGAACTCGCTCAGCGTTCGGAGCTACAATGCGGACGTCAATGAGTTTGCAGACAATGGGGAGGCCCCAAAACGTCGCCCCGAAGCCCACGAATGGTGCAAAACAGGGGAAGTGGTCTACCTTGCACAGCATTGCCCCGAGGTCTTACCCGAATTGGCAGTCCGCGTGATTCGCATTCTCAATCAGTTGGACGAGAATTACGCTCGCCACGTCACACCGCTCGTGGATGGCAAGGCAACGCTGTACGGACAGCGGTTGATGGCAAAGTATCTTGACACGAGTCCCGCGACCATCACGCGAAAGATGGCCGTAGCTAAGGAGCGCGTCGAGGAGTTCTATTACCACGCAGCTGGAAATCCTAACGGCAAAGAAGCCGCCCAGCTGGCAAGCGCTGTCACATCGCACGACTTAAAGACTCAGTTCGAATCGACCCGTTTCGTTCCCCCCATAATAAAGGACATTCTCAGTTCTCGAAAATCTCATTCAACCGTATCAGCCTGTCAATTGCTCGCTGCGGCAGTCATGATGGACTACGACTGCAGTGAATCTGACAAGGAAATGAAAGAATTGATCGATGCCGCTGGCAGAGAATTAGATAGACTTCAGTCGATACACACCGTGCTTCGTGCTCGCCATTTGGAAACACTGTTTCGTGAAGCCCCGAAGAGTAACGCCGAACCCCCCAAAAAAGAAATTGACGCGGTGATCGACAGTCTTAAGCAGATATCCGAGAGAAGAAGTTTGCCTGACCAAGCACCCGACGACCTGACAGTACTGTGTTGGTTACATGAAGGCATCCTTGAGCGATTGCGGGCGAACCGCGAGCGAGCGGCTGCTGTCTTTCTGCGTGCTAAGAGAATCTCCGGACTGCCACTGGATCTAAGGGCGAGTCTCACGCACCAACAGGCAGTGCTCGCACACGAAGACAATCGCATCGCCAGGGCCATCAAACTGTATGCCGAAACCTTGCGTTACTGGGACGCATTCGATCGTAAGGCTGCGTCGCAGGAGGACAAACGTCGATCACAACATCGCCGTATCTACACGTTCCGGCGCCTGGCTAACTGTTTGGCACTCCAAGCGGAACAGCGAAAACATGCCAAGAAAAGAGCGAACCTGAGGCATGCTGCCAAGCAGTTTGAGCGCACTTTCCGCACTATCGGGGATCATTTTCTGCGAATTTCCTGACGGCGGCAACGGGCTTCAGGCGCCGTACTGTGTAGGCGCGAAGCCGAACCACTTGGCAATCTGGGCCTGCAACGGAGTGAGT
>JAUIGN010000038.1 GCA_030430075.1 bacterium | reverse complement strand
AATCCATCAAGTCCCAAGCCAGAGGATTCCGAGCGTTTGAAAACTACCGCACACGAATCCTCTTCTACTGCGGCAAACTAGACCTCCTACCATCCAAAATCACCCATTAAGTTTCCGGAAGAACCTGTTAGTATGCGACAGGAGTCGGCGGGATTTCCCGGGCCGTCAGCGTGCTCGGACCAGACAAGCGTTGGCAAGGCGCCGGACAGGAGTCACGAAGTGTTCAAGATCGGAGACCGGGTGATCTACCGACTGACCAAGCATTCGACGCATCCCGGCCCCCGGGCGAAGGACGTGCGACCCCAACCCGCGGGTGACGACTATAGCTATGTCGTCGATAAATTCTGGGTCGTGGCTGAGGTGGAAGCAGACGGCCGTTTGCGGCTCCGCACGAGAAAAGGGAAAGAACGGGTTGTTGACTCGCACGATGCGAATCTACGTTCTCCACGGTTGTGGGAACGAATCATCTATCGCTCACGCTTTCCCCGGCTCGAAGAAGACGCCGGAGCTTCCTGATTCGCGACAACGTCGCCCCCCGCGACAATTCGGCCAGGCAGATGCAGGGCGTGCCGCCACCACGCATCCTGCTCACCGAGGGCAGGGCAGAACCATCTCGGCGAACGAGGACTGCGCGCCAGGCAGTAGCCGTCTTGACAGGCTGTGCGGCCCAATCAGAAAGTACCGTTCTTACCCGGCGTTGGCGCTTGACTGGCCTGTTCTCGAAACGCATGCCTGCTGTCCCATGCGACCATTCGATTCTGGCCCAAGGCCGTTCCGACTTCGCTGTCGCGAACTCGCGCCGCCAACCGGTGGACGTTGTTGAGCCCTCAATCCGATTTCGGCGGCAACCTCCTCAGGGCCACGCCGGACAACGAAGCTCCGCCATTCTTCGAGTCGAATCGCAGGTTCAGCGCTTCGCCGATGGCGATCCTGGGGAGCACGACGACGGTTGGCACGTTAGGCTGTCCATCGACGAAGGGTTTGATGGTCACGCTGGGTGCGACAAGTTCGTTCTGTGCGTAGACGTCGAACGCGCGCGGCTCGGTTGATCCTCGAGGGGTGGCGAAGATCAGCTCGACTTCGTATTCCGCTTCCGTTGCGCTGGCCGTGTCCGTGGCTGGCAAGTCGGCAATGACAACGAGCTTGGGCGCATCCTTGTTTGAGCCGCGACTGGAGACGGCGACGCGTTTACCTTCGCCGCCGATGATGAACGCCATCGCGTTGCCAGATTTCCAAGCCGGTTGAGCAACGATTTCCTGCACGATTCGCGACAGATCGGGAGACCTCTGAGCAGCGCCGGCCTCGCCGACCTTGTTCCATGCGGGAGGATTCCAGGTGACCTGCTCCTTTGTGCGATCCCGCGCTGTGACGTCATTGGTGGAGCTGGCAAAACGCTCGCTGTCGGGAGAAAGGACTCCGGAGATCCACAGGGATGTCGGGACGTCTGACGCTTCATCAGCGGTGAACTGCAAGTACGCTTCCTTGATCCGGTTTCCAGAGTTGGCGGCGAGCGGCACGCCGGTAAATCGCAGACCGATCGTCTGGTCGCCATCGTCATCCGTCAGCTCAAGATCGCTGCTGGAAAGACTGACGTCCCCGGCATGCGACTCTTCGGCATCGTCCTCTGCGTGAGATACTGGCAGCCCTTTCGCCAAGTCAACCTTCTCAGCGAGCGTTAATCCGAGTTTCACGTCGGTCAGGTTGTCGATGCCGGAAGCCGAGATCCACGCACGCGGATCACCGCTGCGAGACGCGGAATGCTGGCTGAAAATGCTCGCATCGGGATTGAACTCCACGGTCAGGGGAGGCGACGCACCTGCTTTCGGAGGATATTCAAGCCACAGCATGCCCTCGCCGTCACGACGGTCTCCCGGCGCTCCAAAGTTGAAGCCGACTGACGAAATCAAAGCGCCGCTTGCGTCCAATGTCTCGTCCAGCGATGCGCTCGCGAGTGTATTGACGCTCCAGACTTCCATTTCCGGCATGTGCACGAGGGCAAGCGACGTCTGATTCTGGTACGAACAACTGCAGGTGCGGGTGTAGTCGGGCGCGTTGAGAACTCCGTTGGCAACGACGAGGTTCGAGGTGCAACCCGACTTGAAGCCTCCAAGGTTGCCCGTGCCGGAATTGGTCGTGAGATCATAATAGCCGGCGGCCCCCGAACGAAACGTCAGCAGGTTCTCGCTGGCAATGATATTGTTGCAACCATAAGCGCGGGTCATCTTCCATGGTGTGACTTCACCCGTCAGTGGATGCTTGACCATCTGCTGATCGCCCGTCGTAATCGAAAATGCCCCGGCAGACTCCGCATACGAATTCGCGTTCGTGATAATCAGATCGTTGTGAAGAATGCATGGCCCCGCGTACTTCAAGTCATCTTTCTTCCAGTGAAGTCGGCCGGTGTCCGCCCTGTACACGCGCATCCCTTGCCCAACCTCTGCGTAAAGTCGATCGCTCGCCCGCGCCCCCGCCTGCAGCAGCAGGTCGTGTTTCTGCGAATATCCCAACCACGTGCCGAAGACGCCTTCCTTCACCTCCCACTTCGTACTGCCGTCTGCGGCGTCGAGACAGACAATGCGATAGCTATCCGGGAGACTGCGGCCTCGGCGACGTATGGCTTCTTCGATCTGAGTTGGATTCTTGTCGAGGCAGTAGACTCTGCCGCCGCCGGCAACAACGCCGTTGTGCCAGAAGCTGTGGCTGGCGTCGACTCGCCAGAGCTGTTCGCCGGTATGCCGGTTGAACGCGACAAGGCCCCGGCTGGCCGAGCGATCGAAGCTCTTCGAACCAAATCCAGCTCGGTTGCGTTTCAGTTGACCGTCCGACGCGAATTCAAGGTGATGTCGTTCGCGATAGTTGGCAAAGCCGAGGCCGCCGAGAAGGATGTTTTCGTAAACACCCAGGTATCCCCATTCCGGCCGGGAGCCGTCGTCATTCTTTGGCAGTTCGATCTTGCCGACGTCTTTCCCGGTGGCTGGGTCCAGCATCAGGCAGGTCGCTCCGACGAGTAGATAGATGCGATCGTCGGTCACGACATAGTTGGTTCCCCGCCCGTTGGCGCCGGGTATATGCACCTGGTTGTATTTAGGATTGAGTGGAGTGTCTTCGTACGTTACATCGTAGTAGACGTCATACGTGCCAAGGTCCTCGAATTCACGTTTCCAAAGAACTCGTCCCGTGTAAACATCGCGAGCGCTGAGGCTGTTCATGCCCTGGATGACCAACCGTCCGCCCACCACTTGTTCCGGGGGACCGTGACCGTGACGTGGCAACACGTCCATGTTGCTGCTGCCGCCGAACCAAAGAATGCCCAGAGGCAGTTTGACTCGACGGTCATTCGACTTTACCGTGTTGGCGATGTCGCCGTATTGATGCGTCCAATCAGCCGAACCGGGAAGCGCTCCAACTCGGGTGACGACCAACGCGTCCTTCGTGGAGCCGCCGGACGCAGAATCAGACGTCGGCCCGGGATAGGTGACCTGTTTGCATTCAGCGTTGTCGAGTCGCAGCTGTTCAACTCGCGCCTGCAAGGTGGCAGTCTCCTTGCCGGTATCGACAACAACCAGCGTTCCACCGTACGGGCGAACCGAGTCGTAGAGCGCAGAAACCGCGTCGTTTGCAGCCGCGACTTCGCTTGTCATGAAGACCATGTGGCCGACATACTTCGGTGCTCGAAAATCGGTTGGCCGGGCAACGTGAGCGGTCACTCGGCCAAGCAGCCCGCGGTCATCCAGCATCTTGCGAAGTTTGTCAACTCTCTGTTGGTCATGATCCACCACAGCGAGCTGTTCAAACGGAGAGTTCTCGACGATATCCAACACTTCCGGTGCGTCGGCGCGTCCAAACCAGAAAGCATATCCTTCCGCCTGTCCGAGATTCAGCAGCGAAGTCGCGACTCCTGGCGGCGGGTCGTTCTCTTCTGCATCCGGCGTCGCATCGGCGATCGTGATGGGAGTGGAAGGCGGCAAGCTTCCGGCTCCCAGCGAACACACGGTTCCTGCGTCGCCGACGACGAACAGGCGCTCTGCTGCTACCAGCAGTCTTGCAACGGATTCATCTGCACGAAGCGCATCCACTACGAATGAGCGAACCATGCGGGCTGCCTTCAGTGCGTTGCCCTTCGTTGGAATCCGGACCAGTGTGATCGTGCGGCCGGCTGCTGCGACCAGGGTATCGTCGGCCAGTATCAATTCATTCGCACCGGCCGCTGCGACCTCCCACAGCGGTTCACGAGCCCGGTTGTCGTCGTTGCTGACATCGTACGCTCGAATGACCGACGTGTCGTCGATCGTTTCGGCTGAATACAGCAGGCCATCGGCCAGCACGGGTTCGTTAGGAGCGAAGGCCGTCTTTGCTCCCGTTTGCAGATTGAAGGCGCGCGTACCTTTTTCACGCGTGTGAACGTAATAGTGCAAAGCATCTGCCGTAACGAACGAGCCGCCTGTGCCCTTGCCGCCGGCATTGATTTCGAAGTATTTCAGTTCACCCGTGTGCCGATCGAACACCGCCGGAACGCTGCGGCCACCGGGAACGATCAGCAGGTCTTTCGTCGCCGCCATCGCTCCCTGCGGCGCGACTCCGGCAAACGACGGAGCGCTATGAGGCTGCTTGATGTACTGAGCTCCAGTACGATCGTTGACCCATACGATATCGCCGCTGGACGCATCGAGTGCATAGATGAACGTGCCCATGAAGGGCCAGATGCTCGCGGCGAAATAGACGGTGCCATCGTAAACCACCGGGCCGCCACGCGCAGGCCAAGCCGATGTCAGCCGCTGGTTTCCGATGGCGTGCTGTTTGTTGGGGGCACCGTGAAATCTCCAGGCAAGGGATCCGTCGCGCGCGTTCACGCAGTATAGAAATCCGTCGTCGCTACAGAAGAAGATCTTTCCGTTCCAGCCCACCGGAGGCAATCGCACCGGCCCTTCCGCGTAGTACGTCCAAACCTTCTTGCCGGTCTTTACGTCCAGTGCAACGAGCTTATCCTGTTCGTTGAACCCGATGCAGACGAGTCCCTCGAATACGATCGGCTCGAACACACGATCATAGGTCATCAGATCCAGGTTGAGAGGGTCATCCCAGGCCTGCTCGCGCGGCGTAAATCGCCGAACCCACTGCAGCTGGAAGTCGGATGGCAGCGAATTCTTCACTGCGGCCGACCGAGCCGCATCCCCTCGCCACATCGGCCAGTCCTGTTCGGCAAACGCGGGCGCGACCGCCGACAGCAGCACCGTGAGCAACAACAGGCGAACAACCTTCATAGCCTTTAACCTTCCATTAGCAACGTGCCGTCTGACCCGAATCAACCTGGTGTTGAACGTACCGGATTCTCCAACGTACTCAAGTGGATGTGCAAAAGCTCGCGCGATCTTCACATTGCATTCCGCTCAGGATCGAAATTCGCAGCCTATCGGCTCACCTGCGAGGCCGGTCCGGGAGTGAGCACGACGAGTCGATCGTGTTGCTTCAGACTCCAAGATCCGTGATGCTGATACGCTGGGCGGTCGTCAGCCTGTTCCACAGCATCAACCTGGAGGTCGAAATGATCATCGACGTTCACAGCCATGCATGGCAATATCCCGACCATTTTAGTGATCAGTTCCGCCATCAGGCGAAACGAGCTCGCGCGGGTGTCGAGGTTGACTTGACCGTTCGCTACGACGAATACGCGGCCACAGGGGCTCAAGCAGACCGCACGATCGTCTTCGGGGGCAAGGCGCGGCTGAGTGGATTGTGGGTTGATGACCGCTACGTGGCCGAATACGTTGCGTCACATCGTGAAAAACTGATCGGTTTCCAATCACTCGATCCAACGCAAGCCGGCTGGGAACGTGAGATGCAAGAGAGCCATCAAGAGCTCGGGCTCGTCGGCATCAAGCTCTTGCCAATGTACGCAGGCTTTCGTCCCGATGATGAGCGGCTTGATCCGCTGTGGTCCTATGCCCGTCAACACGCGTTGCCCGTGTTGTTGCACACCGGCACGACATTTGTGGCCCAAGCGCCGCTCGAGTGTACCTTACCACGCCACCTTGACCCCGTTGCAACTCGATTTCCTGAAGTCAAAATCATCATGGCACACCTCGGCCACCCCTATGAACACGAGTGTGTCGCCGTGATCCGCAAGCATCCCAATGCGTATGCCGACGTGAGCGCATTGCATTATCGGCCATTTCAACTTTACCACAGCCTGATGCTGGTTCAGGAATACGGCGTCTGGGACAAAGTCCTTTTCGGCACGGATTACCCATTCACAACAGTCGCCGCTTCCATCTCTGGACTACGCGCTCTCAATGACCAACTGGACGGTACTTCACTTCCGCGGTTAAGTACGGACTCGATCGAAGCGGTGATCCACCGCAACAGTCTGGCGACCCTCGGACTGGGCTAGATGGCTTGTATCAGGTTTCGCTTTACAAAAGAGTCAAGTTTGAGCGACCAACGGGAGCGGACGAACATGCCGCGAGCGTCAGCTCGCTATTGGTCCGAGGCCCTGCCTCGCTAGCAGTCAGACTTCGACTTCCGATTGGCGATGCGGTAACCAACGGTGGCGCCGCCAACCAACGCGCAAGCGATCAGAATTGCCAATCGCCCAATCGACACGTGTTCGACGCGAACCGACTGTCTCGCCCCCTCTGCCATTCCTGCCCCGGCGAAAGCGCCGCTGACGCTTGCCAGCCCCCGCCAGTTCTTGGGTTGTGTGGGTTCAGGTGCTATGTCGGGCATGCCTCGCGTGATCCAGTCAGCCAATATCTACCAGCCAATATCTACTCAAGCGAACAGCGGCCATGATGCATTCCACGAGAACTCTTGCGTCATTGTAACTTGTTGTATCAAAGCAACTTAAGGGCCCGTCGGGGCGAGCGAAGGAACTCCGGCGTCGTTCAGCAGGCAAATTGCCGCGGCGATCAACTCGCCGAGATGCATTCCACCGACAGCGGAGGGGTCGCTCGCACCGTCTCGCGGTAACTGCGGCGCCCTCGACGATTTCTCTGGGGCTCCCCATTCGCAGATGAAGCGGATGCGATTGGCTCGAAACGGCCGGCCCCGCTCCCGAAGAGCCTATCCACTCCAACGGCGCGTACCCCTTTTTCCGGGTGCCCCACATCGGCATGGCGCTCCCCTTTCGGTTCCCGGCCTGCCGGCGCGCGATGGCACGATTCATGCCCGATGATTTGCAGGCTCCCTTTGATTTGGCGGCTTTCGCTTTTAAACTGGTGTGGAGTCAGAGTTTGTAACGCTTACTGCAGACTCTCGACGATCCCCCGCCTACAACATACCCACCTTCAAGATCTACGTAGCCTAATGTTCCAAGATCTGCAGTCGCGTCTTTCGAAGTCGTTCAGCCACGGCCGGTCGCTTCTCGCCGTTGGAATTGCTTTCACCACGTTCTTCGCTGTTGACGTCGGCGTTGCGGACGACGTGTCGCCGGAGGCCAACGCGTTCTTTGAGTCCCGTATCCGGCCTGTGCTCGTGAAGCAGTGCTACGAGTGTCACTCTGCCGATGCGAAGGCCATCGAAGCGAAGTTCCGCGTCGATTCGCGGAACGGCTTACGCCAGGGTGGAGAAAGTGGTCCGGCGATCGTTGCGGGTAAGCCGGACGAGAGCCGGCTGATCCTCGCTTTGAGGTACACTGGCAGTGAAGTCTCGGAGATGCCTCCCTCCGGGAAACTGTCGCCCGAGGTGATCGCAAACTTCGAGAAGTGGGTTGCCATGGGCGCGCCCGATCCACGGACTGACGACGGCAAGGTCGTCGAGACGATGATCGACTTCACGGAGGCTCGACAATTCTGGTCGTTCCGCCGCCCGCGCCGACACGCCATGCCGATGGTCCAACACACCGGCTGGCCGCGACGACCATTGGACGCCTTCGTGCTCCGGAAGATGGAGTCAGCCGAGGCGACTCCGGCAGCAGCAGCCGAACGACGCACACTGCAGCGCCGCGTGACCTTCGACTTGATCGGGCTTCCTCCAACGCCTGGTGACGTGAAGGAGTTCGTAAACGACGAGTCACCGGATGCGTACGAACGGCTGGTCGACCGATTGCTTGCGTCACCTCGTTACGGAGAACGGTGGGGCCGGCACTGGTTGGACGTCGTCCGCTATGCCGAGGACAACACGAACATGGGTCCGCACAACGGTCCTTATCCCAATGCGTGGCGGTACCGCGACTGGGTCGTGTCCGCGCTTAACGACGATGTCCCTTACGACGAGTTCCTGGTTCGCCAGCTCGCCACCGATCTTCTGCCGGAAACCGGCCCGGACGATCTCCCCGCGCTCGGTCTATTCGGCCTCGGCCCGCAGAACCACAAGGAAGTCCAGCTCTCACGACTTGTCATCCAGAATCGGTACGCCGACGACTGGGAAGATCGTGTCGACGTCGTTGGCCGAGGATTGCTGGGGCTCACGCTCGCTTGTGCTCGATGCCACGACCACAAGTACGACCCGATTCGCACGGCCGACTACTACGCGCTCGCCGGCGTGTTTGCCTCCAGTCGGCAGACGACCGGGCCGATCGTCGCTCAGTCGCTCGTTGATGCCTCGGAACCCGCGCGGGAGCGTGTGAAGCAATTGGAAGCCGAAATCGCGAAGCTGGAGAAGGAGATCGCGGCCCGCAAGAAGAAGAACCCGAAACAGGACGCGACGGCGGAGGAAACGATCAAACTCCAAGAGCAGCGTGAGGAGATTGCAGAGCTTAAAAAGACGCCGTACTTCGAGCTTCCCGTCGCTCACATCCTCACCGAGGAGACGATTCTCGTCGAGGACACAGACGGAACACGCGTCAAACTCGCGGTGTACCCAAACCGTCCGCGCGATCTTCCGATCTTCGTTCGCGGCAATGCGGGCAAGCACGGTGCCGTCGTTCCGCGGAGATTCGTCGAAGTTCTCTGCGAAGATGGTCCCGCACGCTTCGAGCGAGGAAGTGGACGACTGGAATTAGCCCACGCGATTGCCTCGCCGGAGAATCCGCTGACGGCCCGCGTAATCGTGAATCGAATCTGGCAGTTTCATTTCGGCCGGGGCCTCGTCCCCAGTCCAAGCAACTTCGGCGCACTCGGCGAACGTCCGACCCATCCCGAGCTACTCGACGACCTCGCCGTGCGGTTCGTCGAGAATGGCTGGTCGCTCAAGTGGTTGCATCGCGAGATCGTGACCTCGGCAACTTACCGGCAATCGTCGACCGCTGCGGAGGACAGCCAACGCGTCGACCCCGATGGCCGGCTCCTGACGCGATTCCCGCGCCGTCGTCTCGAGGTCGAACCGCTGCGGGACACGATTCTCTCCGTCGCGGGGCGGATGGATGGCCGCATCGGTGGTCCGTCCAGCAACGTGGACGATGCGCAGTTCACCCGTCGCACGATTTACGGAAAGGTGTCACGACACGAACTCGCCACAACATTGGCCAACTTCGACTTCCCCGATCCCACCATTCACAGTGCCGGCCGTTCCGTGACGACGACACCGCTACAGCAATTGTTCGTGCTCAATGCGCCCTTCGTGCGAAATGCGGCAGCGGCACTGGCTGCGGATCTGCTCGACGAGCACTCGACGGTCGCGGCCCGCGTCGACGCGCTTCACGAACGGCTTTTTACACGACCTGCGACCGACGAAGATCACCGCGTGGCCTTGGATTTCCTTGCCGCCGAGCCGAATAGCGCGGAACGTTGGACTCGTTACGTGCAGGCCTTACTGGCGAGTAACGAATTTCAGTACGTTGATTAAGTGAAAAGAGAAACGCGGCTGGGCGGCCCCTGCCAAGCTGCGATGATACGCCCACGACACCAAGACCGGAAACGGAGCCTGTTATGAATTCAATGGCGCCCTCACGTCGCGAACTGCTGCGTACGGCTGGATGTGGGATGGGCCTGTTAGGACTCTCGAGCTTGCTCGAGTCGTCGGCTCGCGCGGATTCCACTGCCGAGCGCGGGCCACACTTCGCGCCGCGAGCCAAGCGCGTGATATCTCTGTTCATGGGCGGCGGACCGTCGCAGGTGGACACGTTCGATCCGAAACCGATGCTCGCCGAACACTCGGGAGACCTGCCGGACGATATCGCCGAGTCGTTTCGGGCAGAGCGGCTCGTTGCCCAAGGCGGGCTGATGCCTTCGCCCTTTGCATTTCGACAGTACGGCGAATCGGGGATTCCGGTATCCGAACTGCTGCCGCGGACGGCGGCGTTCGTCGACGAGATGGCGATCGTCCGATCCCTACACACCGATTTCCCGAATCACGCGCCTGCGCTGTGCATGATGAATCTCGGGACGCTAACGCCAACACGCCCCAGTCTCGGCTCCTGGACGACCTACGGATTGGGAACGGAGAACGAGAACCTGCCCGGCTTCGTCGTGCTTTGCCCGGGCAAACCGGTCCTCGGCCCGAAGCTCTGGAGTAACGCTTTCCTGCCCGGCCGGTTTCAGGGGACGCACCTGAACCACTCGAAGCCCCAGCCAGAACAGTTGATCCCGCACCTAAGAAACACGTCGCTCGATCAGGAGGCCATGAGCGAACAACTCGACCTGATTCGTCGGATCAACGTCCGCCACCGGGATGAGCGCACCGAGGCCGACGATCTCGACACGCGAATTCGCAGTATGGAGTTGGCCTATCGAATGCAGTCAGAAGCACTCGATGCGTTCGACGTGTCGCGGGAGCCCGACTCGGTGCGCACCGAATACGGGAGTAGTCGCTTCGCCCGAGCGTGTCTGATGGCTCGCCGCCTCAGCGAACGGGGCGTCCGCTTCGTTCAGCTTTATTACGGAAGTGGCCAACCGTGGGACACGCACGGCGACAACGATAAGCGACATCGCCAGCTTTGCGGCGACATCGACCAACCCGTCGCCGCCCTGCTCGGAGACCTCAAACGCCGTGGCTTGCTGGACGAGACTCTCGTCACTTGGGGCGGTGAGTTCGGCCGCACGCCCACCACACAAGGCAAGAACGGACGCGATCACAACCAGTTTGGATTCACGTGGTGGTTGGCCGGTGGTGGGATTCGAGGCGGGACGATCCACGGAACGACTGACGACTTCGGCTTTCGTGCGATTCGCGATAAGGTTCACGTGCACGACCTGCACGCCACGATCCTTCACTTGTTGGGAATCGACCACGAACGACTGGTGTACCGCTACTCCGGTCGGGACTTCCGCCTGACTGACGTTCGTGGCCGCGTCATCAACGAGATCGTGGCGTGAGACCGGCCCTGGCGGTGTTGCCTTTGACGAAAGACAGCAACGAACCAAGAAGTAGGGCTACACCGTTCCAAACAGCCGCATCGCATTGTCGCACAGGATGTTGCGCTTGTCTTCCTCGGGAAGGTCGGCCGAGTCGATGCGGGCTCGCTGCATCGCCGTCGAATAAAGCGGCGCATCGGTGCCGAACAGAATCCGCCGTGAACCGATTTCCCGGACGGCCCATTCGACGAGCTTTGGCAGGATCGAACGCGCACTGGATGTGTCGACAAAGACGTTGTCGTGACGACAAGCTTGAATCGCGCGAACCTGCGACGTCGGATCCCCGGATGCACCACCCCCGTTGCCAAGATGCGCCAGGATCAGTCGCACGTTCGGATAGGCATTGGCAAACTCGACAAAATCCTTGGGCAGACTATTCCGGTCACCGCTGTGGGCCAGCATGACCGCACCGTGTTTGGCCGCGAGTTCAAAGAGTGCTTCGCCGTGCTCGCGGATATGGTAAACGTGCTCTTCAGGATGGATCTTGATGCCGACGCACTGCGCTTGCGCGAGCATTTCATCCGTCTGGCGAAACGTCCGGGTTTGCAAGGGATGCGCGATGACGTACTGCAACAGCCCGTCGGTCTCCGCCGCGACCTTGGCCGCCTCGATGTTGCCGGCCACCGCATCGGCTCGGCCTCGCGGCAGCAAACCTGAGAGCGGTGAGGCGATAGTCGTGCGGACGTTGGCTTGTCGCGCGCGAGCCACGACGGTCGCCGAGTCGCCTGTCGCGAACTCGTCGACCATGGGCGGCGAACCGTCGCGCCGGCAGTCGCCGAAATGGGCATGAACGTCGATGGCCTGGATCGGTTGCGAAGTCATATCACGCTCCTTGAACGATCGCCCACAAGGATCTGTCAGTCGCCAGTCGCTCCGCTTCTCTTCCTCAACAGCCATCCCGTGATGGCAGCCGCGGTAACGGAACTCGGAAGAATCCACTGAAAGCTGATCGCCGGCAGACCTGTGATCTGCTCCCAGTAAGAAACTGCGGCGGCGGTCAACAAGGCAACCGCCGCTGCAGCGATGGCTCCCTGTTCCGAAGCACCTTTGACGAACAGGCCAACAAAAAACAAGGCGAACAGCGGCGACACGAACAAGCCCAAGGTTCGCTGCGACACTTCCAGGAAATTCCCTGGAACATATTCCAGCAGCGAACTGGCTGTGACCACGAACAGTCCGATTCCCAAAGCCATCAGCCGCGAGGCGCGCGTTCGCGCTTTCTCGCCCAGCTTCTGCGTGCGAAAACGCTCGACGAAGTCCGTCATCACCACCGCGGTGATCGAATTCACACCCGAATCGACGCTCGACATCGCCGCAGCGAACATGCCGGATACAACAAGCCCGGACAAGCCGAGCGGCAAGTGATGCGAAATGAACAGCGGGAAGAGGAGATCGGAGTCGTTCTCAATTGTCGAGCCAAGCAGTCGTTCCGGATCGTCCTGGTAATACGCGAGCAGCGAGAAGCCAACGAGAGCCAACAGCAAGCTGACGCCAAGTCCTGCCACAGAATTGATCAGGAACGAACGCCGCGCCGCCGCTGCATCGCCCGTCGCCATGAATCGCTGGATCGCGGTCTGGTCGCTGCCGGCGGTGCAGATCCACCAGAACGTTCCGTGCAGGATGGAAGTCAACACGGTGACTCTTTCTGTTGGCATTCCGATCAGCGGCTGGGTGTCCCAACCTGGATTCCAGCTTGTCGGGAACCAGCCAAGACCTCCCATACGATAGGTAATGATCGCAACGACGAGCGAAGCACCGCCAAAGAGGAGCAGGAACTGCAGGAGGTCGGTGATGACGACAGCTCGCAACCCGCCAACCGACGAATAACTGACGGCGATCGCGCCCGTCACAAAAGTCACGACGGGAAGCCAGTCGGGACCCAGCCCCAGCATCTTCATCATGGCTTGCGCCGCGAAGAAGATTAGCGTTGCCATCCACGTCAGTCTCAGCAGCATGAACAGTGTCGCTCCCAGACAGCGCGCCGTGACGCCAAGGCGGGCTTCCAAGAGCTCGTACGCACTGGTCGCCTGGTGTCGCATGTACACTGGAACCATCAGATAGCCGACGATCGCATAGACGATCGGAATCGCCAGCGCTCCAGTGAGCATGACCGGGCCATGCTTGATGATTTCGCCGGGTGTCGACAGAAACGAGATCGTGCTGAAGACCGTCACGAAAATCGACACACCGATCAGAAACGGGTTCATCGCCCGATCGCCGACGAAGTACTCGTCGGAACTCTTTTGGTGGTAGCTGTAATAAGCGCCCAGTGCGAGCATCCCCAGTCCGTACGATGCAACCACGATCCCGTCGATCCAGTGTAGACCTTCCACGAGCAGCCTCTAACTCTCTTGCCAGGGAATGATCACGCCGAGCCTCGACGTCGCCCGCTGATAGCCCGAATTACTCATGAACGAACAACCATCCATTGAGAGCCGCGGTGTCGCAATCGTTTGTAGTGAACTTAGCCCGCCGCGGCAGGAACCTGCTCTGCACCCTCATCGTTCCCGCACTCCGTGGCGATCTTGGCAGCCGAAATCTTCGTTACGTCCCAGACCTGGTCCGGCGCATGGCTTTTTTTGACGGCTGCGCGGCAAATGAGCCTTCGGCAAACAACGCGCGGCCGAGAAATCTGCGGACTCCCGTTAGTCGTCCTGGTCCATTTGCTGCGCAAGCATCAATCGTATCAAGCCGCCGCCCTTCAATGCCCGGATCCCGCGGACCGTGGAGAATCGCAATCCTCATTGGTTGATCCTTCCGGTGGACCTGTCCCCTTTCCCTGCTTGTTGCCTACGACGTGCGCAGGCCCTTGGCTTCGTGCTGCGATTTCATGGCGGCCAAGTATTGTGAGTACCGCTCCTCGTTGCGGCGGCAACTTTCGCCCCGGACGACCATCGCAAACGCACGCCGAGAACGGTTGGCCGACCGGTTCGGGTCGGCCCGGTGAATTGTTTCGCCGTGATGAACGGTCAAGTCGCCGGGCTCCAGTCGGACCATCATCTCGCGAGCTTCGTCATCAGGTCCGAAGTCGGAAATTCCCTGTGAGAATCCCAGCACATCGGAGGCGTCGTGCGGTCGGATACCCTGATGATGCGAACCGGGCAGATAGCGCAGGCAGCCGTTTTCCTCATCGACGCGGTCGAGCGCCAGCCACATGGTGAGTACGTTTGGGGGTTCGAGGCAGAAATAGTAGTTGTCCTGGTGCGGCGGTGTCGGATGTTCGGTCCCCGGCGGCTTGTTGAACCATTGCGGAGCGTTCACCTCAACCGGCTCGCCAAGCAGAGCCTGAGCCAGTTCGAGCCAACGGGCGTTGGTTCGATAATTGGAGAAGTACGGATCGTGATCCATGTGCTGCATCTGTTTGAGCGTTTCCGGCCGATCGCGGTCCTGGTAGAACGCGTCGCCATCGGGCAGCGATGGAACGATGTCGCGGATATAACGATCAAGGTTCCCGGTCAGCTCCGCGAATTCACCCGGCGGCAGAAACTGCCTCACAATCACAAAACCGTCACGCTGGTACGCTTCTTTGCATTCCCCATAGTTCATCGACATCGCTCCGTCTCGGAGTTGATTGACTCCGAATGAAAGTGGAATCGGAAACCGGCTGTTTTATCGTTGCGTCTTGACCCAGTGTCGGTAGAGAGGTTGTACGTTGTCGGGCAGTTGTGCGAAGACGTCTCGATCGATCGGCGGCACTTCGTTTTCGTTCTTACCTGTCTGCTCGCATAGCCAACGACGTTCGTTGGATTCCGGCCTGAGGACTTCAAGGTTCAGCCACCATGGAGCGTATCGCACGGCCAGGGCAACTCGCGGATCATCGGTTCGGTTGGGTGCCGTGGAGTGCCATAAGCGACTGTCGAACAGCAATACGCTGCCGATGGGACCAGCAACGTTGACTTCCGTCGCGAGCGACTCGCCGACATCGACATCGTGGTCAGAATGCGTTGGATTCGAACGTCGCCGATGACTTCCGGGTACGACGAGGGTTCCCCCGTTGTCTTCGCTGAAAGGCGAGATCATCCACAAGGTCGTCAGGTGAAACACTGCGTCAGGGTAAGGTGCTTCAATGTGGCCGGCGTTGTTCTGGTTAAACGGCCAATCGGCGTGCCAGCCGCCGCGTTCGTTGCCCGGCTCGTTGACGATGACCGAAGTAAAAGAAATGCGCAGGTCATGCCCCAGCAGTGCCGTCGCGATTTGCATCAATCGGGGATTCGCCAGATCGTTCGCAAAGGACTGGTCATGATTGATGACACTGGGGACGAATCCGATTCGCCCGGGTGAGGACGACCGCCGGTGACAGTCCACAACCGCCAGCAGACGACGGCGGATGTCCACACACCGATCTTCCGGGACAACACCTTCAATCACGCAGTAGCCGCTGTCGCGGACTTCATTGATCAATGTTGTGGTGTCCATTGAATGATCCTGTCCGTGTTGCCTTCGCTCAACAAACGCAGCGTCGCTTCGCGACCGGATGGCATGTGTGTTCTTGTCCGTCGACACAAGCGTGCCATGGTCGGCACACTCGCCCGCTGAGCGGGTTACCAGATCCTGAAGACGTTGGCCGGTTCGAGATGACTTCTCTGTTCGGTTTCCTGACCAACCTTTATGTCAAAAACCAGCAATCGTGGATGACCGCAACACTCGCCTCAAAGGCACCGAAGATCGGGCGGTGAATTTCCTCTGGTTCGCTTGTTGACTCCGCCTATTCCTGGATGGGTAGCTCAAACGTCAGAGTGCGTCGTTCTCGGAGAACCGTGATCGGCAGCGAGTCACCCGGCTTCGTTGACGCGAGGACGTAGGCATGAACATCCTGTTCTTTCTTCAGGTCCTTGCGACCGCCGAAGGCGATCAGGACATCGCCTTTTCTGACCCCAGCGCGGTGGGCTGCTCCGTGCGGGCCGCCGGTACCAAGATGTCGTACGCCCAGTGCCATGGCGTCAGGGGAAAGCGACAATTCACGTCGGCCATCGTCGGACAGGGGCTCCAGCAACATACCGCCGGCCGCGATGCGGCGCAGGCCCCACGACGTGACTCGCCAGGACAGGTCGCCTTCTCGCCGCCATCCGTCTGCGAGAGCCAACGTCAGATCCCGTCTCCGACCATTCCGCTCGACGGACATCCTGACCCTTCCGCCGGCGGGATCGACGTTGTGCAGGACCCACTGCACATCGGCAATCGACAGCATCGGCTGGCCGTCGAACGACCGAATCACGTCGCCGCGGGTCAGTCCTGCCGCGGCCGCGGGTGTACCCCGCCGCACTTCCTTCACCGTCGCCAGTTCATCCGGATCGAGAATGAGCCCGATTGACTTCGGATGCGGGTAAGGCCAAAGCACTTTATCCGGGATCGGTTTCTGGGCCCGCCAGTAGAACTCGCGTTGCGCGTCGCCGATCTGATGGCAGTGAATGCAGCTCTTGACGACGTCGCCTTCGTAATTCAACTTGTCCGTGAACTTGCCTTTCAGCGACGGATAGAGCTCGGGAGACGCCACTTCCATCGGCCCGCCTCGCTTGCCGGTCAGCGAACCCTTGACAGCGTCGTAGTCTCGATGCAGATCAAGCGTTTTCCGCAGCGCCTTCGACAGTCCTTCCAGCGAGACATCGCCGAGCCATTCTGTGCGGTGCGATCGGGTGCCAAAGCGACCGTAGATCGTCTTATCCGCATTCAGGAAGAACACCGCGAACGACTGATCGGTATCATATTGAAAGAGGCTCAGGTCGAGTCCGTTCGTCGAGACCTGCCTGGCGCAGACGAACTGTTCGAGCAGCGGTCGGATCTCCGGGTGCGTATCAACCAGTTCGTCGTCCAGCTTCACACACTCATGACAAGGCAAACACCGCAGAACGACAACGATCGGCTTGCCTGTTCGCTTCGCCTCGGCGAAGGCCTTCGGCAGATTGTTGTAAATCCAGAACCCGGCGGCCTCGACCCTCTCACGGTCGCCGCGAACAATCTCCTCGCGTGTCTGGGCTGCCGCAGTGGATACCAAACTCGATAGGAGCATCGCACAGATCAGAATTCGCATCAGTGTTCTCCAGGTTGTTACCTATTGTCTGCCAGGATCGTCTGTGTCGATCCGCGCACACGATGACAAGCCGTCTTGTTCAGATCCGCAATGATCCAACAGGTCTGGGAAGTCCTTCGCAAAGTTTATCTGGCCTTCTTGAGCCATTCACCAGGCCAGGGCAGTGTCTCGCTACCGACTTCTCCGAAGCTGGTGCCTCGTTTGCTTTCCAGACGCGCTGGACTCTTTCCATTTTGAAAACAAACGTGACCTTCTCGACGTCTTTGCTGACCAATTCACCCTCCCGGCGGCCGCGGTCACTTTCTTCGCGCTCGGTCGCTTCGCGGCAGCGTCCGCAGCGTTCGGCGTCGCCGCGTTCTCGTGCTCACCCCTGCGCTCAACTGCCGCCGACCAACGCCATGGTCGAGCTTCAGAGTTGGAGATACTCTTCCGACGTTTGCTACTGTTGATCGTTGGGCGGAAAGAGGGCGAACAATTCCTCAGCTTGGCGAATCCTGATTCTCCGTTCGTGGTTGAGCAAAAGGGCTTCAATCGTAGCCCGCCCAATTTGCGTGAGCCCGATGATCTGGTAGCCATCCCACCGAAAGTGGTCTGTCCATCGATCTCTGCGGGGGTTGAACAGAAGTACCGATTCCAATTTGCCGACAGCCGGGACCTCTACGCGATTCGACTTATGCAAATTGCAGCTGGGACAAGCCCAGGCGAGGTTGTCGGTCTCTGATAGCCCACCAAGCGAACGCGGGATGATATGCTCGACGTGAAACGTCGCGCCTTGCAGCGAATGGTGCATCCGACAGTACTCGCATCGCCCAGCGGCGCGTCGCTCTACTTGCTATGTAATCTGACTCCAAGATGTCATTCAGGTTTATGTCCGAGCAAATGAAGCGCTTCGGCTCGCACTAACGAAAGGCGTTCGCTGAGCTCAACCAGCGATTCCATCTCGGCGCGTTCGACTTCCGTCAGAAGTCCATCGTTGTTGCGGTTCATCAACTCCTGCAATCGCTGATCTGCCTTCGACGGCAGCCGCAGATTGCCCACGGACTCAACCCACTCTAGCGGTGCGTCAACAGTAGTGCTCACGGCGTTGCTCGACTCCTTCTTTAAACTTCTGGCCCAGGCAACCATCCTACCACAAGAGCCGCACTTCGGAGAACTGAAGTCGCCAAAGATGCGCTGGGGCAGGGCCAATGCACAACCATCACTGTTCCGCACACTCTAATCGGAGGCCAGCGACCGTACGGACCAGGGCGTCGGGGGATCTTACCAAAGCCCTCATGTTGTCACGGCAAACACGCATCGGTCCGACACGCGGAAGGCAATCGTATTCCGAATTCAGCCCACCTCGGGCGATGTGACCGAACTGCGTCTGTTGAGACTTGTGGTTATCGAGATACGCCCGTTCGCTTGCGTCTACGAGTTAGAGACCAGGATCGCTGACTGCCGCCATGCAATGCAGAGGTTATCCGCGGCGTGCTCGCCACTTGTCGGGTTCTTGCGAAGTATGCATCACGCCAAGCAAGATGATTTCTGTATCAGTGAAGTCGTAGAAGACCACGTAGGGAAAGCGTTCGACCGGCCAGTACCGCACACCGTAATCTACTGAACTTCGGCGGTGCGGATCTTTGATCAACTCGAGTGCCGCCTTCCTCACGCGAGCCACAAAATCGCGTCCAAGTTCTTGCTGCCGTTCGTCGTACCATTGAGCAGCAGACAGTACGTCAACCTCAAAGCCGGGATGGTAGCGAACAAACCTAGCCATGTCGCGAGTCGTCGATCCGCTTCCAGACTTCGTCGTGGGTATACCCGAGTTTCGGGTTCTCTAGCATCTCATCGCGGCGTCGAGCCGCCTCCGAAATTGCCCATTCCGGAAGCGGAATGGGCTCATCACTAGCGGCAAGATCATCCCAGATACGCTCAATCAGTCGCAATTTGTCGACCGCTGGTAGGTCACGAATTGTGTCGGTGTAAATATCCACCTTAGTCCTCCTTCTCTCGATTCTAGCCGCACAAACTGGCCTCGGCAAAGGCGCTCCAGCTCAGGGATTCCCGCAACAGAAGCCGGCATTCAGCGGCGGGTCCTCGCCGGTTGGGAAGAGGCATTGAACCTGCCTCGGTCCGACACGCCGAGGGCCATTGTCTTACGAATTCAAGCCATCTTGGGCGATGTGACCGAAGCGCCACCGCGCCCCGGTTCTCCGAAGCTCCATTTCAGTGACAAAACGGTGGATGTTTTGGAGTCAATCCGGATGAGGAGAGCGTCCAATTGAGGGCGTTCCGGGAGCCCGATGCGGATCTCCTACGATGCGAAAATGAAACAACGGGGCTCAGTTCGCGAACCCCTGAACTTGCCACACGGGCGTGGCGTGTATCACTTCGGCGTTTCTTATTCCTCTGACAGCTTCCGAAACAGCAATCGTCGTTCATCGTGCAGGCATCGCCTCAGGTTGGCAAGTGCCCGCTCCGCAGTCGTCTTCCGTTGGCGAACGTGAGCAACAACTTCTGCAAGTTCACGCTCAGTACGTACGTGAATACGCCCGCTGACAATGGAGCCGTGCCATTCAGTAGTCCACAAATCCGCCATATTCTTGGCGTCTTCGACCGCGCGTGCCTCGCCATTGTCAGCGACATCAAAGAGCGATTCCCAGTCGAACAATGTCGAGGGAATTTCAGCAATGGCTCGCTCGAAATGAGTTTTGGACAGGCGTGCGACCATGTTCATAGCGGTGAACCAAATGTCGGGGGGGCATTTTCCACGCTCGTAGTCTTCAATCGGTCCATCGGGACCGATGAAACCGGGGCCAGGAGCTGCTCTTCCGTGGTGTCCCTGGTAGATCCTTTCGATCATCTCTGGAAACTCGTAACCCTGCAATGCGTAAACAATAGTAATCTGCGACACGAGATGTGCGAGCCTTTTGACTGCAGTGTCTTGTACCCATTCGTCACAAGGGCCTACAGCCCCTCTTCCGATACCAAGAAGGCAGGCGGCCACAAGAGCTGCGTTAGCTTGGGGCGCATCTGTAATCGATCGACCGGCAAAACTTCGTCGCTCTCCGTGAACCGCCCAATTTGTAGCCATGTCGACCAAGGCGACGAAATGCATGCCATCGACACTGGCTGCGTGAAGCAGTGCTCTCGCAAGCGACACCAATGGCGAAGCCATAGGGAGCCCATTTTGACCCAGGAGAAACACTATCGCCCCAGTGGCGCGATCAACAGGTTCGCGTTGGATGAGTCGGAGTAGACTCATAATCGCCTCGCGTGCGGCGGGAAAGTCCCCATCAACTTCAACGAAGCGCTGAGCGAGAGCGGACAGTCCAAGGCCGTTAGGCTTTTCACGCATCAAATCTTCATCGAAGGCATCGACGATCAGACCAAGTCGCTGAGCGTCAGTCGTCGACTTTTCTCTGCTTCCATCAGGTTCGACGAATTCCGATACCACGACTCGCTTCCTCTTGTCCAAGAGGTCATAGAGTTCATCGCGGTAACGCAGGAGTTCAGCTGGCGTCAAGCGTCTAGTTTGCCGCGGGATCGTGTCGTAGTCGTCGTGATGCGTCTGGCAGAGCGCGACTAGATTGTTTTCATCGGTATTCGACGCATCGTGATCAACGTGCGCGATTTGGACTCTCTTTACGGCGAGGTCGTGTTCGAACCCCCAACAGAGAGCGCACCTCCGCCGGGAGCGCTGAAGTACACTTAACTCCGTTGAGGGTGGTATGGACTTTCGGGACATGGAACGCGGGGCTACTGAGTCAAAGATGGGTTCGTTTCTCGGCAGACGGTCGCCAGATCCCTGGTGGGAACCTCCTTGTCGGTCTGACAATCTCTAAATCTCGTCAACGTTGACGTATTTGACACCGTTGCGAATCGTGATTCAAGGTGGCCGTGCGCCCGGCCCGTGCCACGCTACCTGGAATGCAACGCGAGCCGGGCGCGCCTAGAATCTCTGGCAGACTTGCGTGCCTCGGTCCGACACGCCGAGCTGCCAACATTTTGACTCAAGCGTCCGACCCAAGTCGGCCGTCAGCGCGCCGTCAATCTGATACCTTCGCAATCCACAAAATGACCGAGGTCAAGAAGACCTGAGCAGGCAACACTGAAAGCGCAATTGACTCAGGTCTGCGAGACCTACGCGCGCAAGCGACTCCCACTCAAGGCAGCAAATGGCACGGTAGTGGGGCTACGCAACCCGCCCGAACCCCACCCGGTTCGAGGCCCGTTAACCAAAAGATTCTGAGAGTCTTGAGGCGTGAGGAACCAACCCTACGGGTTCCTCTCAAATCCTCTTTGGCCTCTGTAGAAACGGAGATGGGGGGACATCTGACCGGATCAACTTTACCCAAATGACGACCCAATCGTTACGACATGAATGTGATAACACCTAAGCATTAACCTCATCTGTCTGATTTGGTTTGTCAAAAACCAACAAGCTCCCACGACGCGAATATGTCAAAACCCAGCAACACGCCCTACACATCCAGGTTGCGAACTTCCAGGGCATGCTTCTCGATGAACTCGCGACGAGGTTCCACTTTGTCGCCCATCAAGACGCGAAACATCTCGTCGGCAGCGCTGGCGTCACGCATGCTGACTTGGATCAAGGTGCGGTTTGTCGGGTCGAGCGTCGTTTCGCGTAATTCCTCGGCGTTCATTTCGCCCAGGCCTTTGAAACGGGTTACATGGAGGCCCTTCTCCCCCGCAGCGCGCACGCTTGGCAGCAAGCCTCTGAGGTCTTCCAACGGTTGCTCGTGGTCGCCGCGGCGGAGTTGGTAACGGGCGTCCTGGATGCCCGTGCGATCCTCGGGGATCAGCGATTGAATGGAAAAACCAAGCTCTTCCAAGATGGCCAGGCCCGAGTTCAATGTGCGGACTTCGTGGAGTTCCGTGATATGCAGCTTGGGGCCCGACTGGCCGTTCTCTTCGCCATTCTTTTCGGCCCCCGCCGTACCGTTGCCCGCACCCGGTTCCTCATCGCCCACCGAAAGCTCTTTCCCGGCTGCCGCTTCTTGCTCGCGTAAGAAGTCGTCCAACTTGCTCCTCGAAGCAAACCAGAAATCTTGATGACCCAGAAACACATGGTACATCGGCAGCTTGCCCGTCTCCGGGTCGATCAGTTCCGTGTGCTGCTTCAAACTGATTCCCCGCCGTTCCAGGGCCAGCAACGCTTCCTCCATCGAAGCCAGAGCGCCGCACAGCTTGAGCATCATGTCGCCCTCAATCTGCCGGTCACCGTCGATGAAGACTGCGCCCTCCTGGCCGCGTTCCAGTAACTGTGTCTTCATCTCTTCGTCCGATTGGACGTAGTAGGTGTCTTTCTTCGCCTTGACCCGGAACAGAGGCGGCTGCGCCACGTAGACATGGCCGCTGG
The DNA here is from genome assembly GCA_030430075.1 of bacterium. GTDB lineage: Bacteria > Planctomycetota > Planctomycetia > Pirellulales > Pirellulaceae > ARS98. The sequence goes on along the minus strand of JAUIGN010000038.1, from coordinate 57,113 downwards.
AGACAAGATCGTACATCTGACGGTAGAAGAAACAAAGCAACAGCGTACGGATGTGCGAACCGTCAACGTCGGCGTCCGTCATGATGATGACTTTGCCGTATCGCCGCTTGCTGCAATCCTGCTCCTCCCCGATCCCGCTGCCGATCGCCTGAATCATGCTCTGCACTTCTTCGTTGGCCAGCACCTTGTCTTCACGCGCCTTGTACGCGTTGATAATCTTTCCACGCAGCGGCAGAATTGCCTGGTAGTCCCGCAACCGACCACCTTCGGCACTGCCGCCGGCCGAATCACCTTCGACCAGGTACAGTTCGCACGCTTCCATCTCACGGCTGATGCAGTCCCGCAGCTTCCCCGGCAATCCGCCACCGCTCAAGGCACCCTTTCGCTTCCGCAAGATATCCCGCGCTTTCCGCGCCGCCTCACGCGCTTCCGCCGCCAGAACACCTTTACGCACGATCACCTTGGCAACCTTGGGATTCTCCTCCAGATATTTTCCCAGCGCTTCGCCAACCGCCGTGTTGATGACCCCTTCCACGTCGCTATTACCCAACTTGGTCTTGGTCTGACCTTCAAACTGGGGATGCGGAACACGTGTCGAGATTACCGCAGTCAAGCCTTCGCGAAAGTCGTCTCCGCTGGGTGTGAGATCCTTGAACAAGCCTTCCTTCTTGCCGTAATTGTTCAGCGAACGCGTCAAGGCCGAACGAAATCCGGAAACGTGCGTGCCTCCTTCGATCGTATGAATGTTGTTCACATACGAATGGACGTTCTCGGTAAACTCGCCCGAATACTGCACGGCGATCTCAAAACCTACATCGTCTGCTTCTCCGGCAATGGAGATGACGTCCTTGTGCAAGACCTCGCTGGCCCGATTGAGGAACTCGACAAACTCCAAGATTCCCCGCTCGTAGTAGAATTCGTCACCCTGCCCGACACGCTCGTCAAAGAACTTGATCCGGACGCCGCTGTTCAGAAAAGCCAGCTCTTGAAGTCGTTTGAGCAGCGTATCGTATTCAAACTTGGTCGTCTGGAAGATCGTCCCATCCGGCTTGAAGGTCGTCTTCGTCCCGACCTTCTTGGTCGCCCCCACGCGTCGAACTTCGCCCAACGGGAGTCCCCGCTCGTACTCCTGCTGATAGACGTGCCCGTCACGCGAAACCTCCACGGCGCACCATTGTGAAAGGAAGTTGACCACGGTGACGCCGACACCGTGCAAACCGCCCGATGTCTGGTAGGCGCCTTTCTCGAATTTTCCGCCAAACTTCAGGACGGTCATCACGCCTTCCAGGGTCGAAACATCCCGCCCCACTTCCTCGGACAACTGGTCGTGCCGGTCGACCGGGATCCCGCGACCATCATCTTCCACCGTCACCGATCCGTCGGCGTTGACCGTTACGGACAGGTGGGTGGCAAACTTGGCCATGGCTTCGTCGATCGAATTATCAACGACTTCGTACACCAGGTGGTGCAGACCACGCGACGTCGTATCACCGATGTACATAGCCGGCCGCATCCGCACGTGCTCGAGATCCGACAGATGCTGTAAGTCGGCTGGCGTGTAATTCGAATTCGCTTCCGGCGATTTGCTCACGCGTGTTGGCTTCTCTTGTTCTTCGCTCATAATTCCTTCCGCAGCCTATGAAACTCAAAGCCCCGGGCCCCCTGCGGCACTCCGTTGTCCGACCGGGCCGTCGTCGGGCCATGCTGTCTTTGATTTGATGGTTTCTGCAATGGCGGACCTGTCGCGGGCCTTCAATCGAATTGCCCAACGCGAAACTTGAGGTCTCGGATCTTTTCAACTACCTGGCCCAACTTTCTCAGGACCTGCTTTTTCTGAAACGTCAGCTCCTGCATGACGGCCGAATTCCGAACGTGGATCTCCAGGACGCCACGGCTGAGTTTTCCGGGCCGGCAATGCCCGGCAAGCGACTTCCCGACGGCTTCCGCAACGGCCGCCTGCAGATCCATCGATTGCTGAACCTGGGCGTATCCACGACGCGACATGAGTCGACTGAGGACTTCACCGATCGGTTTCGCTCGGCGCGGAAAACGCTGACGGTCCTTGATTTCGTTCTGCAAGTGCTCCAGGTCTGCCGCGTCCGCCCGTTCCATGGTTGGCTGTTACTCCTTGCGTGAAGATGGTCCACTGGCCGCCGGCCGATCGTATGTCAGGCCCCATCGTCCTTGTTCAAACTGCGAGCCCGCTTTCAGGCCGCTACTTTTCTCGTGCCAGCGGCATGACGACGTATCCGTACCCGTCATCGGTCAGGAAGAGGGCCGCCGCATCGCTTCCCTGGATGTCCACCGTGACCGTTCGATCGCCATCGAGGACTTTGAGAAAATCGGCCACGAAGCGGTGATCCAGGGTGACCGTGATCGGTTCCCCCGTGTACGGGATCGGCAATTCAACTCGCGATCGCCCGACTTCAGCGGTCAGCCCGGACATGATCAAATTGCCTTCGCCGAAAGTGAAATCAACGCCCCGGCTCTCTTCACTACTGACAATCGCCGCCTGGCGGACCGCCGAATAGAACGGACCCACGGCAATTTCAAACCTGGTCGAATCTTCCCGATCCGGGAAGACTTCCCGCCATTTGGGAAACCTCCCATCGACGAGCCGTGAAAACACGGTCGCTCGCTCGCTCTGCACCAGGATATCGTTTGCCTGTGCGGCGACTTTGATCTCCGCGTCCGTGTCGCCCAAGGCGCGTTCGATTAACTGCATCGCCCGGCTGGGCACAATCGTCATCGTGTCCGCCATGCCGTGGTTGCCAACCTTCCTGGCGGGTCCTTCCATCTTTGCCAACCGTCGACCATCCGTGGCAACCGCGATGATGTTGTCGTCGGTCAACTCCAGCAACACGCCACCGAGCGCGTATCGGCTGCTCTCTGCGTCGGTCGCAAACAGTGTGCGGCGGACCAATTCCTTGAATAGCCGTGCGGGGACTTCGTGGTACGATTCCGCATCAAATCCCGCAACGCTAGGAAACTCATCTGGCGACTCTCCCGACAGCTTAAATTCACTACGATCCCCGGAAATGATGGTCCCTTGTGTATCCGCGACAAGGTTGAGCGTTTCATCACTGCTCTCCCGGAGGATCGAACCAAACTGGCTGACCGGAAGCAGCACGCTCCCGGGAGTCTGCACATCGATCCCCATGACTTCGATCCGCACGCCAACTTCCATGTCGGTCGCCATCAACGTCGCACTGTCTTCGGTCACTTCCAGTTTGACATTGCGGAGTATGGTTTTGGGGCTCCGAGCGGGAGCGACCGTGGCTGCCGTTTGAAAGCCGGCCAACAACTGTTCCCGTTTGCAACTGATCTTCATCGGGTGATTTCTTTCCTTTAACTTTATTTTTTAACCAGGAGTAGTAAGAATCTTCAGTCCAGGGTGTCGCTATCTGCGGTTGCCGTGTTGAAGTTCCTTACCCGGTCAAACGTTGCGCACTTCAGGCACGTCTGAAAACCTGTCGTTCTTTGGTTGTGTTCCTGTTGCCGATTGAAGCCACGTGTCGGATTCAAGCCGGCGGTCGTCAGGGTTGGTCGATTTGCTTGCCAGACAGTGTCACCTGATGACCGATGGTCGACATCTTTTCCACGGTTGAATTGGGCGGGCGCTTGTCATGTCGATGCGGCAGAGTTCGAACTTCGAAGTTGGCTCGCAACGGCTTGCTTCGACTTACAACTTGTGGTGTTGCATGCCCAGTCGTTTCACGATTTCATCAATAGCCCCGTTCACAAGTGTATCGTTTCGCTTCTTCGTGATTTTTTGGAAGGCGTGCATGATCGTCGAATGATCGCGGCCACCGAAGTAGTTGCCGATCTGTTCGAAGCTGTCCTGGCGAAGATGTCGGGTGAGAAAAATGGCCGTGTCGCGGGCCAGTACGGTGGTTTGCCGGCGAGATGGACCGGTGAGTTCGGCGACTGTCAAACCGAAGTAGCGGGCAACCTTTCTGATAATTTCGCGAACGGTCGGAACGGCCTCGCCGGCCCGTCGCCTGGCGACGTCTGCGACCAATTGAGTATCGAAAGGCCGCTCTTCATGCAGGTGTGCCTGGTTGAGTTGCAACATCAGACCGCGTAGCTCTGGAATGGAGGCCGGCCCGGTACGGGCAATAACATCCACAATCGGTTCGGGCAGATCCATTGCCAGTTCCCTGGCCACTTGTCGGACAAACGCCGACCGGGTCGGCAACTCGGGAAACCGGATCGGAACGGTGAGGCCGCCGCCGAGGCGGCTTCGCAGCCCGGCTGGAAAAGGCAATTCGGCAGGCGGGAGACGCGAAGTCAGAACGGTTGTCGCACCCCGGTCCTGGAGGATATCCAGCAGTGTCAGCAATTCCTGTTGCGCGTAGGGTTTCTCGACCAACCGATGCACGTCATCCAAGGCGAAGAGATCGAGTTCACGCAGCTCCTGGCGAAGGTCTGCCAGTGCGTCGAGTTCGTGTGCTTGTGCGAGTTCGCGACAAAAATCGGATCCGGTTTGCCATTTCACGCGGGCATGCCGATTTCGACCCTGCTGGCGGTCGACGATGCCCCGCAGTACGTGGGTCTTGCCGACGCCGCCAGGACCAAACAGGACGAGCGGTTGCTGGTGACAGTCCGGGGCGAAGTTGTCGGCAAGCACGTGGGCGAGCAGCCCGTTTTCGGGACCGGCCAGGTAATCGCGTACCGGTTCCTCACGACCTGGCAGAGCAACTTCGGCTGCAGGGATATCCGGGTCGTCGAAGCGAATGGAAAACAGATTGCTTACCACAAGCGAATCCGTCGGGCGTAGGGTGCGTGGGACGCGGGAGAAGCCAGCCCGAATTATACCCCTTTGGAAAACGGCTGGCGAGGACCCGCGATGACTTTTCGGACCCCATTTTTGTGCCGCAAGTCTCGATATACCTGGAGGATGCGGCGAACGGCCGAGGTGATCTCTGCCGACGTGTTGAGGGCCCCGACGCTAAACCGCAGGGCACTGTCGACAAGTCCTTGATCCAGGCCCATCGCCTGTAGCACCGGAGACGGTTCGCTCGACCCGCTCGCACACGCGGACCCGGTCGAACAGGCGACGCCGGCCAGGTCCAAGGCCATTGCCAGCGGTTGACGGTCGACTCCGACAAAAGACGCCGAGGTCGTGTGCGGGAGGCGACGGGTGGCCGCTCCGTGGATCACAATTGCTGGTTCGGCGGACCGCAGTTCCGATTCGAACTGGTCACGGAGCCGTTCCAGATGGCGACGCCGGGCAACCGCGTCTCGTTGCCAAATCTGAAGTGCAACGAACATTCCCACAACAAGTTCGACCGGTTCCGTCCCAGGCCGCAGACCCAGTTGCTGGAACCCACCCCGTAGTTGAGGTTCCAGCGTCGTCCCATGGCGTACGACCAAAGCACCGATTCCTCGTGGGCCGTGAAACTTGTGGGCCGCCAGGCTGATCGAGGTGGCGCCGAGCTCCCGGAAATCTACGGGCAGTTTGGCGGCGACTTGCACCGCATCAACATGGAGTGGAACCTGCCGATCGCGGCACAAAACGGCAATCGGCTCGATCGCCTGCAGAACGCCCGTCTCATTGTTCCCCCAGAGAATGCTAACCAGCCGGGTCTGATCTCCGACCTGCGGTTCGAAAGCGTCCCAGATGAGTTGCCCCTGCCGATCGACGCGTGCCGGGACGACTTCGAGTCCTTCACGGGCCATCTGTCGAGCGACCTCGGTGACGCTGGGGTGGGCGGTCGCTGAGATCAGCAACCGACGGCGGTCGGCCAGACCCAAGCCGCGGAGGGCGAGATTGTTTGCTTCGGTGCCGCCACTGGTGAAGATCACCTGATCTGCTGCCGCTGCCGCGACCGACGCGCCCAGAATTCCCGCGATCCCTTCACGGGCATCCTCGATGATCCGACGTGCTCGCTGGCCGGGACCATGCTGACTGGCCGCGTTGGCGTACTGGGCCTGATACGCTGCACTCATGGCCGCAGCAACTTCCGGGTGGAGCGGCGTGGTGGCGTTGTTATCGAGGTACAGGTGAGGCATGCGATGTCGGCAGTCGAGGAGATACGAGGCGACTGCTATTGCAGTTCACGGGCCCGAGCGCGATCCGCGTCCGCCTGTTGTTGTTTTCCCACCGCCGCGTAGGACTCTGCCCGTCCCTGCAACGCCGCGAGATGTTGGGGAGACTGGTTCAATGCGTGCGAATAGAGCTCGATTGCCAATTCGTGCCGTTCCAACTGTTGCTGGGTGGCGGCGACCCGCAGGTACTGATTGGTCAAGAGCTCCTGCACGTCGTCCGCAAGTGCCTGGGCGTCCGTGGCGTTGGTGGCCAGTTCGAGCAACTCAGGAACGAAGATGTACAACTCGTGTTGCGCCACGGTAACGACGGCCGGCCAGATTACCTTGGCAAGGTTGGGATGCGCTTTGGACCATTCCACCCAGACGTGCTTGTCGTCGTCGGTGGTGGCGTCGAGGTAGTTGCAGAGGATCTCCGCTTCACCTCGGCTGAAGACCGTGCGGAAGCGGTGCGCATTGACGAGATCCCAACGAAGTGAATCGTCCGGTTGCGACGTGGGTGAGGCAACTTGGATCAGCTTGTTATCGATCAGGTAGTTCTCTACGTCGCCGGTTGAATCTTGGCGGTGGATCCCGGAAACCTGGAGTTGGATGACAGGGAGTTGGTAGTAGCTGAACGTGCGGCGGCGAAACGTCTCGGTCGCAATTTCTTCACCCTCAACCAGTCCCAACACCACGGTGACGTAGGTCAAGACCGCCAACAGCAGAATGACGCTCAACCCGGCAATCGTAATCCGGACGGCCCATTTGTTCCCGCGACGGGTGCTACGGCGGGGAGCAGGACGATTCATGGGACTACCACCTCGATGAGGTACACGTCAACTGTGACTTCGGTGTTCTGCGGTCGGGACGTGCCGGGTTCTGCGGTCGGGACGTGTCGGAGATTGCCGATGAGACGTTCCGACAAGATTCTTGGCCAGGTTGCCGCAGGGCGTATCGCGTCCTGTCCAGCCGGACCCCCAAGACTATCTTCACCCTTGGGATCAGGTTTGGCAAGCAACACGGCGTACGGCGCATCATGATACCTGCCGACCGGCAACCAGGCGTTCGACAGAAGCGGACGACTCATCGGGGCGTTGATAGGCATGTTCGGCAGGACTGCCTGCCTGATCTGGCCGGCGGCGATCTGGCGGCCGGCCGGGTCGGGCCTGGACGGGGTTGCGAGGTCCTCGTGGTTCGGCATACTGTGGGAGTCACCGTTCCCAAGGAAGAAAGCGTTGAGACTCCCTCAGAACAGTCTTTCCGTGGCACTGCAACGTAACGCCATGCGAAGTCGGTCGGTTGCCCTGGCACCTCGGCTTTGCCAACGGCCCCATGCGATCTGGCGGACCCTTGGTTGCGAACATCCAGCGTGCACGTCGCCGTCTGTCGCCGCGTCCGAAGAGGACATGTCCGAGCGACTGCGGCGAGTTGAAGCGATTCTCTTCCTGGCGAGAGAGCCCCTGTCCAGCCGAAAATTGTCTAAATTCGCCAGTCTTGCCGACGCGACCGAGGCCCGGACCTTGGTGAAGCGGCTGAACGCCCGCTACGACGACCTCGAACGGGCCTTCCGCATCGAAGAGATTGCCGGAGGATACCAGCTCTTGACGCGGCCGGCGTACGGTCCCTGGTTGCGGCGGCTGGAACATGTTCCAGAAGAGACCCGTTTGTCACCGCCCGCGCAAGAGACCCTCGCGGTGATCGCCTACCAGCAGCCGACGCCCCGCGCGGAGATTGAAGCGATTCGGGGCGTCAGTTGCGGCGAGATTCTGCGCCAACTGATGGAACGCGATTTGGTCCGGATTACTGGCCGCAGTGACGAACTTGGCCGACCTTATTTGTACGGAACGACGAAACGCTTCCTGCAACTGTTCGGACTGAAAAGTCTCGACCGATTGCCACGGGTTGCTGAAACGCGTGTTGAAGAGCCGGCGAGCATAGCATCTAATCCTGAAACAACGACCCAACGTGCTCTAGATTGCGAGATGGAGGAGACGAACGTGAGCGTGACGATTGCAGACCCGGCGGTGACCGACGAAGAACTCGATCCCCAGGACACTCGGCAACCGGTGGCTGTCCCTGATACCAAAAACATGGATGACGACGATTATGACGACGACGATTACGACGATGACGACGATGATCTGGATGATGATGACGATCTAGACGACGATGCCTACGATGACGATGACGATGAAGACGATGACTACGGCGACGATGACGACGATGACGATGACGACTCGTGGGAAGAAGTCGATGACGACGATGACCTCGATGATGACATCGACGAGGAGCTGGATGACGACGAGGACCTGGACGACGACGATCTTGACGACGACGATGACTGGGGCGAGGACGACGACGATGACGAAGACTGGTAATCGGTTCGGCGCCGGCTGCGTCCACCCGGTCGGGATTGCGACTTAGCGTCGTAGGCAGTGGTCCGCGTCAGGGCAAGGCATGATGCCGTAATCGGTTGTGAGGAACTTGCCCACAGCGGCGCGCATCCCGGCCGGAATGCGTGTGCGTCGCGGTTGTGCAGGTCTCGACGGAACCGGGGCTAACGCCCAACGGCTGATGCCCAACGGCCGATGCCCAACGGCCGATGATTGATCCGGGGCAGCGGTTGTCTGGCCACGCTGGTTATCTGGCGATGCGGGTCGCTTGGTGGTGCGGGGGAAGCGATTGATGAACTGGTCCGTCGTCGTCCAGCCGTCGGTCTTTGATCTGCACGTCAATCTTTGATCTGAAACAGCCGCTTCATGGCATCCAGCAGGCCATGCGGCGATCCCTGCTGGGCTTCGTCGCGTAACGATTCCAGGGGTGGATGCAGGACCTTGTTGACGAGCCGATTGAAGGCCTGTTCGATGTCCTGCCGACTGCGGTCATCCAGGTCTGTCAGCTTGTTGAAGAGCCGTTTCAGTTCGTCGTTCTTGATGTTGTCGGCCTGAGCTCGCAACCGCTTGATGACCGGCCCAGTCGCTCGGTGGTTCAGTTCCGCCATGAAGCGGGCCGTCTCCTCCTCGATCATCCGTTCGGCCTTTGGCCATTCTTTTTCGCGTGCTGCCTTGTTGGCTTCGCAGGTCTTGCTGAGGTCGTCGATCGAGTAGAGGTAGACGTCCGAGAATACACCCACTTCCACGGCGAAGTCGCGTGGCACGGCCAGATCGAGGATAAAGAGCGGCCGTTGCGACCGGTCGCGGTGGATTGGGGCGAAGCGCTCTGCGTCGATGATCGGTTCGCTGGCGCCGGTCGTACTGACGACCAGATCGGCGTCACAGAGTTGCGACTCGAGTTCCTCCCAGGGGCGAACGGTACCGGTGATGTTGTGGGCGAGTCGATCCGCCCGCTCGCGGCTGCGGTTGACGATGGAGATTTCGGCGGCGCCTTCGTCGATCAGGTACCGCAGGGTCTCTTCCGCCATTTCGCCCGCCCCGATCACCAGGACCCGCTTGTCGTCGAAGCGTTCGAAGAAGGTCTTGGCAAAGTCGGCCACCGCCACGCTGGGAATGCTGACGCGGCGTTGGTTGATCGACGTGTCGCGGGCAATTCGACGCGCGACGCGGATCGCCGCCTGAAATGCGGTGTGCGTTAACGGCCCGGTGGTTTCACCGGCGGTGGCTTGATCGTAGGCGCTCTTCACCTGAGGCAGGATCTGCCCTTCACCGACGACCATGCTGTCCAGGCTGGCGGCCACGGTAAACAGGTGGCGGACCGCGTCCTCCCCGGTCCGTTCGAATAACTCGTCGAAAAACGTGGCTGGATCCAATCCGTGAAACTCGGCCAGGAATTCGACCACCTGGTGATGCGTCGGGCAGCGGACGGCCTCTTCCGCGGCCAGGTAGAGTTCGACGCGATTGCAGGTGGAAAGCAGAACCGCTTCCGCTTGGGGGAATTGACGGCGCAGCCGGAGCAGCGCTTCCCGCTGCTGGCCGGGGCTGAAGGCCAGCCGCTCCCGCATTTCGACGCTCGACGTATGGTGGCTACACCCTGTGACCTGAAGTTTCACGACGTGCCTCCCTGCCACCCAGGGCCGGCCGGGGGCCGGCCGGCGACCTGCGAGCCCGTCTGAAGATGAGGCTGGCTGACTCCATCTTCCGGCGGTGGGGTGCTGGCGTGCTCGCCGACCAAAACCAGCCCCAAGGCCAACAGCAGAAACAGGAAACTGGCCATCGTGAGATAAGCGACTTTGCGACCTTGACGGGCCGGCTTGTAAATCGACTCGAAGACCGTCATGCAGGCCAGCCAGGTAAACAGGAGACCGGAGGAGAGGACCACGGGGTCGGTCCAGGACACGCCGGCGGAGGTGGAACGCCGGAGCAGGTTCAGGATCACCCCGGAGATTAACCCGACGGCCAGCATGCCGGTGGAAACCACCAGCGATTCGGCATTAAAGCGTTGCAGCCACTCCAGGCTGGGCAAGCGAAGGCCCCGAGGAGGTAACAACTTATGTTTCAATCGGTACGATTGGAGCAGATACATCAGCCCGGTGGTGAAGCCCAGGGTTACGGCAACCGTGCCCAACATCAGCGTCAGGCCGTGGATCATGCGCCACACGATCAGGGCATCGCCCCGGGAGAAGGAAGCGCTGCTCTTGAAGAGCACGGCGAGCCCGATCAGGCCCAGCACGGGTGGGAGCACGAACAGGCCCAGGTTGTTCTGGGGGCGTCGTACCGTAAGACCCAAATAGGCCCCTGCCAGAACCAGCGCAGCCAGCAGGCAGAAGTCGTGCCAGTTGGAGAGCGGTGCGACGTTGGCCGCCGTCATCTGCCCCCGTAGCTCGGCGACCAGGTAGGTCGCATGCGCAAACAGTCCGGCACTCGTCATCCCGACCAGCATCACGTGACGGCTGCGGGCCTGGAACAGCAACCGGGATGCTTCCAGGGCCAGGCAGACCGCGTAACTGGCTGCGAAGCAGGTGATGGTGATGTCGTAAATCGAGAACATGCGTTGTGATGCTGGAACGAACGGTTGTTTGGCGCGGGCCTCCGCAACGCTCGCGCGGGTCTCCGCAATGCTCGCGCGGGTCACCGCAATGCTCGGCGCGGGTCTCCGCAATGCTCGGCGCGGGTCTCCGACCCCGCCGAAACGGCCGACCGAAGGTCTCCAATTTCAATAATGTGAGAGTCTAACGAAGCGGCATGGACTCACAGCGCATTTGCTTCAGGAGCGACTTGCAGGCGCGGATCACATGCTGGCTCGCGCCCTGCGAGGCGGCCGCCCCCTCACTTGGGGCGCTCTAAGGAATGCGGGAACAACGGTTATGGTATTTCTTCGCCTTCGATCCGCGCCGGCGCATGGCGTGCGCAGGAAAGGCAACACGAGCGGCACGGCGGCCGTCCCGTTCCCTCCGCGTTCAATTCTACCAGCGCCGTGTGGATTCTCTATTGGGTAACCGGGCAAATTTGCCCCAAGACGCCCGTAGAATCGGCGGCTTGGCAGCCGAAAGAGGCCGCCGGCGGATGTCCCTGCCGTCGGTGCCGGGTCCCCAGACATTGCTGCTGGCCCGGTGGTGTTATGGCTCAACGGTCCCGGGGCAGATTGCGGCTCAAGGAATTGGCCGATTCGCGACAGATCTTAAGCGCGTCCCGATGCGGCACGGTCGCTAAAGCCACGATCTCAATGAGGTGTTTGCCGTCGTACAGGGCGTACAGATGGCCAATTGCCTCTTGGCCGTTGACTTGCCCGATAACGTTGGTTCGCATGGTCGCCAAGCCGGCCAACTGTTCGACTTGCGAGCCATTGCTGCGTAACTGATGGTTTGCATCGATCCGAGCGAACGCGGTCTTGATCCGACCCGCCACCGCCCGTTTGTCCAGCACCTTGGGGGCCCGCGGTCCTTCGTAATCAAGGCCACTCAGAAAAGTCACGATGAACCAGGCGCCGCCGGATAGCCGGGACCAGCGAAAATGTTTGTAGGTCGCGTGAAAGTCGCTCCCTTCCTCTTCTTCGATGACGTTGAACGTTTCCGGAGGCGTCATCCGGAAGCCGGCCAAGAGTTCGACATCCAGGCCCGTTCCGGGGTCGACATAAAAGGAATCACTCGGCGGGGCTGCGTCGGCCGGTTCTCCCGCCGCCCCGCCCGGGGTTACCTCGGCGGCGACCGGCGGCCCGGTTTCGTCCATTTCCGGAGCCGCGTTCCGGTTGGACTCGGAAGACCCCTGGGCGGAATCGATCAAGGACTTGATCTGGCGCGGTGTGCAACCAGCGGCGGTGAGGGCGACGCCGAGCGTCAACAGCAAGAGGCACGGTCGGTAGGTCGAATGGCCGCTCCTGGACGGTGACGAGGGAGACTTCATGGCGATACAACCCATCAGGGGTGGGGACAGGCGTCGAGCAAGCAACAGCCGGCTGTTCCGGCAAGTGATCCGATTCTATCTGAGTCAGGCACGTGGTCCAAATCGTCGCTTGCGGCGTGGGTGACTCGTGGTCCAAATAACATGCCGTGGATGACAGACCGAAGGTCATGCTCTGCATGAGGTTTGTGTGTGGAGGGGAGACCTTCGGTCGGCGGTTTCGGCGGGGTCGGGAGACCCGCGCCGAGCACGGAGGGGACCCGCGCCGAGCACGGAGGGGACCCGCGCCGAGCACGGAGGGGACCCCCGCCGGGCATGGCGGAGACCCCTGCCGGGCATGAGCCCGCCCGCGCGTCAGCGGGTGTAGATCACGTTGGCGTGCCGGGCGGTGCGTCCGAGGTGCGCCATGTAGTCCGGCAGCTCGGAGATCGGGTGACGGTTGAATCTTCCTCGGCCGAAGCCGCCTCGTCGTTCGGTCCAAAAGGCCGCCCACAGGCCGGCGGCGATTTCGGCATATCGGTCGATGCCGATTCCCGAGCGATCAATGCCGTAGGGCCACAATTCGGCCACGACCGGAATGTCGCCCGCAAGCAGTTCGGTGGCACCCTGGAAGACGTAGCCTTCGTAGCCCTGGACGTCGATCCAGACCAGGGCAACCGGTTCGGCCCATTCGTGAGCAACTCCGGACAGCAGGTGGTCGACCGTATCGGCGGGCACGCGGATGAGGTCACGGCCCGATTCATTAAAGAGTTCGCAGGCATCGGCCGGCGGCCGGCAGCGGCGGACGCGATGGTCCCCGAAGTTATCGTCACTCAACTCGAATTCAAGCACCGACCGCCGGTCGGAGACAGCGAAATTCAGGCACGTGACGCGATCTTGCAAGCCATTCGCCGCGACATTCCCACACAGGAAAGCAAAGTTCGTGGGATCAGGTTCGATCGCCACGGCATGCGCAAACTCGTTTGCCGCGAGCATCCCGATCGCGATGACCCCGTTGTTGGCCCCGATGTCCAGCACCGTTCCCTGGCCCCTGGCCGGACACAGGTTCCGGCGCCGGAGAAACGCCAATGATGACTCGACCCAATCCAGTTCGAATTCGCGGCGCACGTACAGATGCCGGCTGACCGCTTCGTTGGCAGCGAGCGGTAATTCGAACACACCCTGTTTCGTCTCCAGCGTCACCGAATCTTGAAACTGCCGATGGACTTGCCATTGCAGCATTCGCAACTTCCACTGGAGGCGTTTGAGCGGCTTGGGAACCCTGATCATGCAGCCTGTTCCCGCGGTGTGCTGCCTTGCTGTTCGGCAGGCACTTGCAGGATGCCGAGATGCTTGCGGATGAACTTGAGGATGCACCAGTTCAACCGCTCCTCCGCGGCGACCTGGTGGAACGCCTCGTAGACGGGGTGGGGATGTTCGGCCGTGGCTTCGTCCATCTTCCGCCGGCGATCGACGTCATGAACGAGGATGAAACCGCCCGGCTTGACCAGCGGCAAGGCGTTTCGCAAATCGATCAGGGCACCGTCGTACGTATGGTCTCCATCGACGAGAACGATTTCCACCTGCCCTCTCAGCGTGTCTGCCAGCTTGGGCAGCCATTCCTTGGAGTCACCGCTGCAGAGTTGCAGTTTGGATTCCGGGAACCCGACACGTGCCAGGTTCCGCTTGACAACCTGCGGAAAGGTCCCGTTGCTGTACGAGTCCTGGTCGACACAATGGAGCTGCCCCTGGCCGTTCTGATTGATCGCGGTCGCGAATCCCACGGCCGTTCCGCCGGCGAACGTTCCCACTTCCACGATGTGCTGGGGCTGGTAATGACGGGCCAGCGCGTAAACAAAGCGCCCATAGCGTGGATGATCCTTGCCGCGGCCGTTCTTCGGAAGTTGGTAGTTCGGCGGCCCTTCGAATCCCGGCAGGAGGTCCCAGGGCGCTGCCAGGAACGTGTCGAAGACTTCACGATCAATGCACAGATCGCCGTCAATAGAACGGAGTTTGCCGGATTTCAGGACGAGATTTTCGAGGAATTTCATACCGGAATGACCATGGTTTGGGAGTAATCAGCGCGGACAAACAACGACCTAGCGACCTGAGGCGAGGGGAACTGTAGTCCGGTTCGGCTTTTCCAAAAAGACCAATATTCCCCTCGCAAGAACGTGCCTTACGCCTCGCAGGTGCGCCGGCAGGACGCGAGCCGCACCGGGCGGCAACCAGCCGATCGATGCACCGGGCCGGCCGTCAGGCGACTCGCCCCGTTTTTCGGCGGTGGCTCCCTTGCCGCACAGCGGCGGCTAGAATAGGACGGCTTCTCTTTGGATGCGATGCACCATGGCACCCCAGCAAAACGACGGACAACGGCGCGGATGAACCTGGCCATTGAAACGACCGGATTGACACGCTATTTCGACGACTTCTGTGCGGTCGACGGTGTAGAACTCCAGGTGGAACGGGGCAACCTGTACGGATTCCTGGGGCCTAATGGAGCGGGCAAATCGACCACCATCAAGATGCTGACGGGAATCCTGGCCCCCAGTTCCGGCCGGGTGTCATTGTTGGGCAAGGACCCGTGGAACGCCGCCGAAGCGATCGAAATCAAGAAGCAGATCGGTGTCGTTCCCGAGGACCTGGCGCTGTTTGATAACCTGACGGCCCACGAGTACCTGACATTTATTGGCCGCATGCATTTACTGCCCACGGACGTGATCCGGCAGCGGGCCACGGAGCTGCTGAACGTGTTGGATCTCGAACACGTAGGAAAGAAGCTGACCTTCGAATACTCCCACGGGATGAAGAAGAAGCTAGCACTGGCCGCGGCCCTCCTGCCGAATCCGGAGCTGTTGTTTCTGGATGAACCGTTCGAAGGCGTCGACGCGGTGACGTCACGCGTCATCCGCGATCTGCTGGCGAATTTCGTTTCTCGCGGCTCGACGATCTTCATCACCTCGCACGTGTTGGAGATCGTGGAACGGATCTGCACGCATGTGGGGATCATTGCCGGCGGCAAGCTGGTCGAACAAACATCGCTGGAAGCCTTGCGGCAAGGCAGCTCGTTGGAGCAGCGTTTTCTCGAGAAGGTCGGTACGACCGAAGGTGCTTCGCAGCGATTGAGCTGGCTGGAAGAAGGTCCGGCGGGAGGTTCGGTCGAATCGCCGACCGCGACTACGCCGCCCGCCGGCGAGGATCACGCGACGTGAACTGGCAGCACCTGACCCTGATCGTCTGGCTCCGGTGGCGGTTGAGCTACAATCAATGGCGGCGTGCCGGCGTGGTCAACGCCTTCCTGACGGTCGGCCTGGTGGTCGCCGCCCTGGTCACCGCCGTGGTGGCCTTCTTCGTGGCGCTGGTGGCGGGTTCGCTGATGCTGGGGCGGGCGGAACCGGACCAATTCATGTTGATCTGGGACCTGATCATCGCCTCGTTTCTGTTCTTGTGGTCCATGGGGGTCGTGACGGAACTGCAGCGGACCGAGTTTCTCTCACTCGACAAACTGCTTCACTTTCCGATCTCGCCGACCGGCGCGTTTCTGCTCAACTACACCAGTTCCCTGGTCAGCCTGGCCATCGTCCTCTTTTTGCCGGCCATGCTGGGGCTCTGTCTGGCGTCCGTGATAACCCACGGCCCGATCATGTTGCTGCTGTTTCCCCTGCTGTTCGGCTTCGTGCTGGTTGTCACTGCCTTGACGTACCAGTTTCGCGGTTGGATGGCGACGTTAATGCAGAACAAACGCAGACGACGAACAATCGTGGCGGCGGTGACCCTGATCTTTATCGCGATGACCCAGTTACCGAATCTGGCCAACCTGGCGTTTCAGCAGCAACGCCGTCAGGGTGCCAAGGCGGAAGAACCGGCCAAGACGGAACTCAACCGCCAATTGGAGTCGGGTGAGATTGACCAGGCAGAGTACGGGCGCCGACTGGAAGAGCTGCTGGACGACATCGTGGCGCGGAAGCGTCGCGCCAAAGCCCTCCGCTGGAATCGGCTGACGGAGAATCTGACGCTGGCCAACCTGATCCTTCCTGTGGGCTGGCTGCCCTACGGTGCCAAGGCGGCCGCGGTGGGGAATCCTTGGCCGGGGCTCGCTGGGTCGCTGGGTCTGATCCTGCTGGGGAGCCTCAGTCTGTGGCGCTCGCACCGCGCAACGATGCGGCTCTATACCGGCCAGGTCCGTGGGAATCGGCCGCGCCGCACCGCCAACTCGACGGCGGACGAGCCGATCACGTACGCCCCGTTTCTGGAACGCAACTTGCCTGGATGCTCGGGGCAGGTGTCGGCCGTCGCTCTGGCCGGCTGGCGGAACATGGTCCGCGCGCCGGAAGCGAAGATGGCGCTCCTCTCGCCGCTTCTCATCGCACTCATTTTCGGCACCATGTTCGTGCTGGGACCGATGCGCGAGATGCCGGATGAGGCGACCCCTTTCCAGGCGATCGGCGTGATCATCCTGACCATGTTCGGCATGTTGCAGTTGCTGGTGAATGTCTTTGGGAATGACCGCAGCGGGTTCCGGGCCTTCGTCTTGATGCCGATCCCCCGGCGGGACATTCTGCTGGGCAAGAACCTGACGATCCTCCCAGTCCCGCTCGTGATGTCGGCCGTCCTGATCGCTGGCTTGCAGATCTTCCGGCCGCTCTCGCCGACGCACCTGGTGGCCACGTTGATTCAACTGGTCCCAGCCGTCCTGTTTCTCTGTTTGATCGGCAACCTGACGTCGATCTACGCGCCGATGGCGGTTGCCGCCGGATCGCTCAAGCCGGTCCAGCCGAAGTTCTGGCCGGTGATGGTGCACATGGCTTCGATGATGTTGATGCCACTGGTCTTAGCCCCGGCCGTTGCCGCATTGACTGTCGAATTGTTGCTCGACAAGTTCGCCGGTGGACGCTGGTTCCCCTGCTTCTTGATCGTGTCGCTGGTCGAACTTCCCATCGCGCTCTACGTCTATCCTCGCCTGGTCGCCAGGCAGGGGGCCCTGCTGCAGCGCCGCGAGTCCCAGATCCTGGAAATTGTGACTGCGAATTGTGAGTGAACGTTGTGGTCTGTGTGGGACGATTGTTGCGCGAGGTCGGGTCTGAGCTGCGGAAGGTGCCGTTGGTTGGGAGGTATCTGGCGGGGGAGACCTTCGGTCGGCGGTTTCGGCGGGGTCGGAGACCCGCGCCGAGCGCGCGCGTCGAGCTTCCGTAGGTCATGCTGTGCATGACGTGTGTGGGCGGGTGGAGACCTTCGGTCGGCGGTTTCGGCGGGGTCGGAGACCCGCGCCGAGCGCGCGAGCGCGCTCCGAGCGGATGGAGCTCAAAGTTCGAGGTTGTGTTCCTTGAGCTTCTTATGGAGCGTATTGCGGTTGATCCCCAACTTGGCGGCCGCTTTGGTTTGAACGTTATTGCAGGAGAGCATGACCTGCGCGATGAGTTCGCGTTCCAGCCGGTTGACGATCTTGTTGTGCAGGCTGTCTTCGCTCGGCCCGGCGTTGGCCAGCCCTTGTTGAACCATTTCGTACGTCAGCGATTCCATGTCGGCACCACGGAGCTGGGAAGCCCGTTGTTCTTTTCCGCCGCGGACGACCTCCGGCAGCAGGCTCAAGGCAAGCTCGTCCGATTCGGCCATCACCACGGCCCGTTCGACATAATTCTGCAATTCCCGCACGTTGCCGGGCCAATGGTAGTCCTGCATGGCCTGCATGGCCTGCGGATCGATATGCACGACGAAGCGGTCGTTGGCTTCGCTGTAGGCGTTCAGAAAGTGGGCTACCAGTTCCGGGATGTCTTCGCGGCGGTCACGTAGCGGCGGGATCGGGATGGGGACCACGTTGAGCCGCCAGTAGAGGTCCTCGCGAAACTTCTCCGCTTCCACCTGGTCCATCAGGTTTCGGTTGCTGGCGGCGATCACTCGGGTGTCGACCCGTACCGTCTGCGTATCACCAACCCGCTCGAATTCCCGTTCCTGCAGCACACGCAGCAACTTGACCTGCAGGTGCATGGTGGTCGAGTTGATTTCGTCCAGAAAGATGGTGCCGGTATGGGCGGCCTCGAAGCGGCCGGTGCGGTTGTTGACGGCCCCGGTGAAGGAGCCCCGCACGTGCCCGAAGAGTTCACTTTCCAGGAGACTTTCGCTGAGCGCGCCGCAATTGACTTTCACGAACGGCCGCCCGTGCCGGTCGCTCAACTGATGAATGGCGTTGGCAATCAGCTCCTTGCCGGTCCCCGTTTCTCCCAGCAGCAGGACGGAGGCGTTGCTGCGCGCCACGCGCCGCGTAATCCGGTAGACCTCCTGCATCGCCGGACCGGATCCGATGATCCCGGTGATCGGTGGGCCGAGCGTTTCCGAATTGTTGAGCTGGCCGAAGGAGGACATCAGGGGCGATAACCGTTGATCTCAAGCGCCGGAGACGCCACGATCATTCCTCGGTTGCGATACCGGGTTCGGCATCTGGTTGGGATTGCGTGGGTGCCTCGATCGCATCGAGTATGGAACCCAGGAGCTGTTGCGTTTCGACATCGGCCGTGGCACTTTCGTTGTAGCGATCGTACTGGGCGAGGATCTCTCCACGCGTCAGTAGAATGCCTCGACGCTGGACCGATGCCGCGAAGGCCTGGCCGGCGGCCTGCCGAGCGAAGATGGGCCGGGCTCGTTGATTGACCAATTCCAGCAGCGTACGCTGCGCTTCCGGAGTGGCCAGCAGCCCCAAGGCGGTCGCCGCCTGGTCGGTCAGGAAGCTGTTCGCCAGCGCCTCGCGGACCGCGGATTCATGCCGGATCAGGTCGTAGAAGCCGTAGGTCTCCGGTTGGCCGGCCAGTCGAGCGATTTCGGTGAGCGCGAATTGGGCGTGCTGCAACCGTTCTTCCGAATCCAATCGTCCCCGGCCGGCACGCTCCAGCAGGCGCCGGGTCTGGATCCGCGTACTCTCCGGTGAATGCAGCCGCGGAAACGAGATCGTCAGTGGGTCATCCTGCACCAGGTGTTCCATGCGCCGCGCCGACGTCTGTCGGCTCATGACACCGATCGGCAGGCTGCGGGTGCGTGGATCACGTCGCAGTTGCTGAAGCAATTCGGAAACGGCCGGTCCGTCGATCGCGTCGCTCACCAGAATAAACTGGTAGTCGGGTGAGGCGTGCGCCAGCTTGATCGTCTGCATGCCGGTTTGAGCCGTGTCGGCCGCGAAGCCCAGGTGGCGCAGCAGGCCCACAACAAATTGGCCGTAGTCGATCCGCGGATGGGCCACCAGCACGCGCCGCTGGCTGCCGCTGCTGGCCAGGTAGGCGAGCGTCTCCGCCAGGAAGCTCGAGCCCGGGTAGGGGCTTTGCGGATCCAGTTTGAGAATTGCCTGGGCCGCCGCAAATCGGAGGCGCCGGTTCTCGTGCAGGAGCATCGCGGCCAGGCGGCTGGGCCGCCCATCGGCGGTCGCTACCAGCGTTGGGTCGCCAATGTCGCCGAGCACTTCCACCGCCCCCATCGCCCCGCCAATCTGATCGTTGGCCAGTGCGAATTCGAAGACCTCCAGCGTTTCTTGAACGCCGCGGGCAGCCATCTGGGCGAACGCCGTCCCGTCGTCCCGGGGGAGCGGCGACGACAGTCCGCCCAATGTCTTCTCGGTCTGCAGTGCGGTGGCCAGGTAAAGTCGGCGGTACCGTGCCGTATCGGGGTTCAGCAGATGCAGCTCGCGGGATGTCCGGCGTGCCTTCACGAGGGCTGCGTGTTCCAAGTCGAATTCCCGGGACGTGCCGACGTGGTTGGCGTCGTCCCAGACCCACAACCGCGTGCTGCCCTGGACGCCCTGGGCGGCCGCCCGCTGATCGTCCAGATAACGCCGCGCCCGCCGTTCCAGGTAGATCTCCGCTTCGTGTCGTGTCGGCAAGGCGCCGACAATATTCAGGAGTGCCTGCCGAGCCACGCGCGGCCCGGGATCGGTTCGTTCCTGATCGAGGGCCGGGCGAAGCAGCAGCGGCGTGGCTTCGCGGGCGGCCAGCCGCCCCAGGACGGTCATCACCTGGACTTGCAAGGCGGGGTCCGACGTGGTGGCGGCCTGAACGACCAGGTCCGTCAACGGCAGCGATTCGTTGCGCAACCGCACCTCGGCAGCCGGAGTCAGCACGCTGACCAGGGCATCGCGGATGGCCCGGTGCTCGCTCGCGCGGCCGGCATCCGCCAAGACCTGCAACATTCCGTTGATCCCGGCCGCTTGCGCCTCTCGCAGGTCGACCGTCGCCGTGTAGCGGCGTGCCGGATCGGGATCGGACAGCTGCCCGATCAGCGCGGCCACACGATCACGATCCTGGGCCGCCCGTTTGGCGGCATCCAGCACGCTCTTGGCGAATGTCGGAGCGGCCGCTCCAAGCCGCGGTTCTCGCGTCATGCGAAAGAACAGGCCCGAACGGAACCGGTTATGGAGATCGACGAGCTGGTTGGGTGTGAGGGTCATCGCGTTGAGCTGATCGAACATCTGCTTGGCGACATCCAGCCGACCGTAGTCCATCAGGATTTCCACCGCCCGCAGCAACTCGACCGGTGTCGATGGTTTGGAATTCACGACACTCCGCACCAGCGGATCTTCTTCTTCGTCCGCCTTGTCGGCTGGCTGAGTGCCACTGGCGGCGGCCGGCGCTGCCGCCGCCGCCGCGCCTCCGAACGGATCGCCAAACGGGTCCTGGGCGAACACGGGGGAAGGTGCCGCGAGGCAAAGGGCAACCAACGTAAGCTTGAAAGGTGACGTCATCATAGGTGAGGCCTCAAAGGTGCAAATCGCGGCGTTCGAGTCTTTTGTCGCAACAGGCACGCACAATGCGCGGATGTCTGATGTGCGACCAACGGGAGCGCACCTAACGCGGGGGCTTTCTGTTTGGCTGTGGCCCAGCCACGTCAGGCGAGAGATCCCTCCGTGATTGACAGTCGCTCTCTCCATAAGGTGACTTGTTTGGCAACTTCATGGGGCGCGGTCGAGCCATAGCTGCAGAATGCTGCCACCGCCTTGTCCACGCCCAGGACGTCATACACATGTTCGCTGAGCCCCGCATGCGCGGCGTCGTAAACTTCCGCCGGCAGACCGGCAAGCGGCACATCGCGGTCGGTGGCCTGGCGAACCAGGTCACCCACCAGGTGATGCGCGTTGCGATGCGGAACGCCACACTTGATCAGGTACTCCATCAAGGTGGTCGCATCCAGGTAGCCACGGTCGAGCCGGGCGGCGATCGATTCCCGCTGCAGTTCGGCACCCGCGACCATCGGTGCCGCCAACTCCAGGCAGGAGGTCACCGTATCCACGGCGTCAAACAAGGCCGGCTTGTCTTCCTGGAGGTCGCGGTTGTAAGCCAGGGGCAGGCCTTTGACGAGCACCAGCAAGGTCTGCAGGCTGCCGATCACCCGCGCCGTCTTGCCCCGGATCAACTCGAGCACGTCCGGGTTGATCTTCTGTGGCATGATCGATGACCCGGTGCAGAATTCGTGCGGCAGCTTGATAAACCGGTATTCGACGGTCGACCAGAGGATCCACTCTTCCGCCCACGTACTGAGATGCTCGGCAATCATCGCCAGGCAGAAGGCGGTCTCCAACACGAAGTCGCGGTCGCTTGACGAGTCGATGCTGTTGGCGGAAATCCCGTCGAATCCCAATCGGCCGGCCACATCCTGGCGATCGATGGGAAGCGTCGTGCCGGCCACGGCAGCCGTTCCCAGCGTGCACACGTTGACACGGCGGCGGCAGTCGCGGAGCCGGTCGCGGTCGCGGTGCAGTTTCTCGCAATAGGCCAGCCAATAATGGGGTGCCAGCACAGGCTGGGCCCGCTGCAGATGCGTGTAGGCCGGCAGCGTCACATCCATGTCCTGCTCGCACCGCGTGACGAAGGCCCGCTGCACTGCGGCGAGCTGCGCGTCAAGCTTGTCGATCGCGTCGCGAACCCAGAGCCGGAAATCGGTAGAAACCTGGTCGTTACGGCTGCGGCCCGTATGCAGTTTTCGACCGGTGTCGCCCAGGCGATCAATGAGCGCCTGTTCGATGTGCATGTGGATATCTTCAAGCTCGATGCGGAGCGCGAAACGGTTCTCAGCAATCTCCTCGCCGATCTCTGTCAGGGTGGTTTCGATCTGCTGCTGCTCGTCGGACGAAATCACCTGCTGCGCCGCCAACATCCGGCTATGCGCGATCGACCCCTGAATGTCTTGCTGATAAAGACGGTGGTCAAAACTCACGCTTTCGGTGAATTGTTCGACCCGTCGATCAGTCGCGGCTCCGAACACGCCGGATCTGGAAGGAGTGGCCAACGTCGATTGCCTCTGATAGTTTCACACTGCCTGGAACCGCTCGAAACTCACAACCCATTCATGCTAAATGCCTTACATCAAAGTGTCAACGTGCGGTTTTCCACGCTGCGCAATCTTTGGGCAGGACTGTGCTGATTACCCGGTCGGTCCGGGTGGAGTCGTAACGGACGGGCCGATTAGGGCCGCCGACACGACGATATGGCTCTGACGTGTATCGCGTAAATACGATTCGACGCGGGTCTTCTACCTGTTCGACGCGGGTCTTCTACCTGCTCGGCGCGGGTCTTCTACCTGCTCGGCGCGGGTCTCTGACCCCGCCGAAACCGTCGACCGAAGGTCTCCCGCCCCCTGGCTACCCTGGATTGCGAGCTGTTTGCGCGGTGGGAGACCTGGCGGTCGGGTGGGGTGCGGGGTCTGAGACCCGCGCACAACCCTAATCGCCCGCGCACAACCCTAATCGCCCGCGCACAACCCTAATCGCCCGCCACGACAGTGTCCGCCGAGCGCCACGGTAGCGTCTGCCCACAACCGTGCCACAGCAACCGTCGCGGAACCACAATCACCGCGGCCCCAGTTACTGCTGCGGACCGGCTATTCAACTGTAGGCTACAGAATTCGCCGGGCTGGCCGGTGGGCGGACAAGTTCCGGTTGTGCCGGGTGGTCTGGCTGGAATCGGCTGCCGGCGTTTTCCGGTCCGGGTTCGCCGCCGGCGGGCCGAGGCTCAGTCCGCGCGTCGAAGTTTCTCGCGTCGAAGTATCTCACGGCGTCCTCACCATGGTCCCTTGTCGGTGCGTCGTCCCGGTGTTAATTTCGAGAGATTTTAGCCACAGAACCCAGGCCCCGCAGTCGCCCCGCCCTCGCTTTTTCCCTGGAAGGACCTTTCGTGCCCCGTCGCAACGACATCAAGAAAATTCTGCTGATCGGTTCCGGTCCCATCGTGATCGGTCAGGCCTGCGAGTTCGACTATTCCGGGACCCAGGCCTGTAAAGCGCTCCGCGAAGAAGGTTATGAAGTGGTTCTGATCAATTCGAATCCGGCGACCATCATGACGGATCCGAACACGGCGGACCGGACCTACATCGAGCCGCTCACTTGGGAGATTGCGGCCAAGGTGATCGAGCGTGAACGGCCGGATGCCCTCCTGCCGACGTTGGGCGGCCAAACAGCCCTCAACCTGGCCATGGACCTGCAGCAGCACGGCGTGCTGGAGAAGTACGGCGTCGAGATGATCGGCGCGGATACGAAAGTGATTGCCAAGGCGGAAGAGCGCGAGCAGTTCAAAGCGGCCATGCAAAAGATCGGGCTCGACGTCTGCCGCGGCGAAACGGTCAAGACGATCTCGGAGGCGCGGGCCGTGCTGGACCAGATCGGATGTCCTTGCGTCGTGCGTCCCAGCTTCACGATGGGCGGATCCGGTTCCGCCATCGCCTACAACCGGGGCGAATTCGATCAGTTGGTCCGCCGGGGGCTTGACCAGTCTCCCGTGACCGAGGTGCTGGTCGAAGAGTCGATCATCGGCTGGAAAGAGTACGAGATGGAAGTGATGCGGGACAAGGATGACAACGTCGTCATCATTTGTGCCATCGAGAACTTCGATCCGTGCGGCGTCCACACGGGAGACTCGATTACCGTCGCGCCGGCGCAGACGTTGAGCGACAAGGAATACCAGCGGATGCGGGACGCCAGCCTGGCGGTGATCCGTGAGATCGGCGTTGAGACGGGCGGGTCGAACATCCAGTTCGCGACGAACCCGGCCGATGGCCGGATGATCGTGATTGAAATGAACCCGCGCGTCAGCCGCTCCAGCGCGCTGGCCTCGAAGGCGACCGGGTTTCCGATCGCCAAGATCGCGGCCAAGCTGGCGGTCGGCTATAGCCTGCACGAGCTGCGCAACGACATCACGCGGAAAACGACGGCCTGTTTCGAGCCCACGATCGACTATGTGGTGACCAAGATTCCCCGCTTTGCCTTCGAGAAGTTTCCCGAAGCGGACGCGACGTTGACCACTCAGATGAAGAGCGTCGGCGAGACGATGGCGATCGGGCGAACGTTCAAGGAGTCGTTTCAGAAAGCCTTGCGGGGTCTGGAGGTCGGCAGCTTCGGCTTCGGTTGTGACGGCAGAGACCTGTGGGGGACCGACGCGCAACCGTCCCGCGACGACATCCGGGCCAAGCTTTCGACTCCCAACGAAGAGCGGATCTGGTATTTGCGATACGCGCTCAAGGGCGGCATGACTTGCGAGGAGATTCACGGGCTGTCTGCGATTGATCCCTGGTTCCTGGATCAACTGGCGGAGCTTGTTGAGTTCGAGGACGAGCTGGGCCGCTTCGGCGACATCAACGATGTTTCCGACGAACAGTTGCGGCGGGCCAAGCAGTTGGGTTTCTCCGACCGCCAATTGGCCACGTTGTGGGACAGCAACGAGATGGAGATTCGCGCGCAGCGAAAGGCGCGGGGCGTGCGGGCCGTCTTCAAATCGGTCGATACGTGTGCTGCCGAATTCGAGGCCTACACGCCGTATTACTATTCGTCCTACGAAGACGAAGACGAGACGCCCCCCAAGCAGGACCGCCAGCGGATCATGATTCTGGGTGGCGGACCCAACCGCATCGGGCAGGGGATCGAATTCGACTACTGCTGCTGCCACGCCAGTTTTGCATTGCGCGAGATGGGCATCGAGTCGATCATGGTGAACTCGAATCCGGAAACGGTCAGCACCGATTACGACACTAGCGACCTGTTATTCTTCGAGCCGCTGACCGCGGAAGATGTATTGAACATCTACGACGCGATCGCGCCGGACGGGGTGATCGTTCAGTTCGGCGGACAGACGCCCTTGAATCTGGCCAGGGCGCTGAAGACGGCCGGCGTGCCGATTATCGGGACCAGCGTCGACACGATTGAGGATGCAGAAGACCGGGAGAAATTCCAACAACTGCTGTTCGAGCTGGGTTTGAAACAGCCGGCCAACGGGATCGCCAAGAACATGAATGAGGCGAATGACGAAGCGGCCAAGGTCGGTTTCCCGTCGATCGTTCGCCCCAGCTTTGTCCTCGGCGGCCGGGCCATGGAGATTTGCTACGACAAACAGCAGTTCGACCGCTACGTGGCCGAAGCCTTTCTGGCTTCGTTGGGACAGCCGGTGCTGATTGACCGTTTCCTGGAAGACGCCACGGAAGTGGATGTCGATGCGGTCAGCGATGGCGAGGAAGTGGTCGTCATGGGGATCATGGAGCACATCGAAGAGGCGGGTGTCCATTCGGGCGATTCTGCTTGCGCGATTCCACCTTACAGTCTGCCCGGACCGGTGGTCGATGAAATCCGCCGCGCGACCAAGGCTATGGCCAGGCGGCTGAAAGTGGTCGGGCTGATGAATGTCCAGTATGCGGTCAAGCGCGAGAACGGGGCGATGAACGTTTACGTGCTGGAGGTGAATCCGCGCGCCAGCCGGACGGTCCCGTTTGTGGCCAAGGCGACCGGAGTCCCCGTCGCCAAGATCGCCGCCAAAGTGATGGCCGGCGCCAAGCTCGCCGAACTGGGCGTCACCAGCGAACCGATTCCGTCCCACGTCTCGGTCAAGGAGAGCGTCTTTCCGTTTCGCAAATTTGTCGGCGTGGACATTGTCCTGGGACCGGAGATGCGAAGCACGGGCGAAGTGATGGGCATCAGCGAGCGGTTTTCGATCGCCTTCGCCAAGGCCCAACTGGCCAGTGGACTGGTGCTGCCCGAGTCGGGCCGGATCTTCATCAGCGTCGCCGCACGGCACAAGGACCAGGTGGTGGGGTTGGCCCAACGACTGACCGAGCTCGGCTTTCGGCTCCTGGCGACCGGGGGCACCGCGCGGCGGTTGGGGGAGGAAGGGATTCCGGTCGAGCTGGTGAAGAAACTGGCGGAAGGCCATCCGAACCTGATCGACCATCTCAAGAACGAAGACGTGTCGCTGATCCTCAATACGCCCAATGGAAAGGGGGCCAGGACGGACGAAGGCAAGATTCGGGCCGCTTCGGTCCAGCACGGCGTCCCCTGCATCACCACCATTCAGGCGGCCGAGGCGGCGGTCAAGGCGATGGAGGCAATTCGCGAAGAGGGAATGAATGTGCAATCGTTGCAGGAACGCTTTCCCAGCGGCGGCGATCCCGCGTAACTCCCGGTTGAAGGTTCCGCCCGATGTGGTCGTCGCGTCTTTTCTGGAAGCTGTTTGCCGCCTACGCTGCGCTTTCCCTGGTGGCCACAATCGTCTTCGTCCTGGTCGTCTCGCAGTGGCAAGAGCGGCAGATTGTCGGCCAGGTTACCAAGCGGTTAAGCGATTCGGCCGTCCTCACCGAGCATGGCGTCCGCCCGTTGTGGGCGGAAGGGCCGTCGGAGAGCTTGCAGACCTACATCCGCCAGCTTGGCCAGAAGATCGGCACGCGGATCACGTTGATCGACGGTGATGGCGTGGTCCTGGCTGACTCGGAGCGGACCGATGCCCGCCAGGTTGCCGTGATGGAGAATCACGGCCGGCGTCCGGAAATCGTGCAGGCGAACCGGCAGGGCTGGGGCGCCTCCTCCCGCCTCAGCCCAACGCTTGGCCAGCCGATGCTCTACCATGCGGTCCGAGCGGAGAACGAACGGGGCGAAGCGACCGGTGTTGTACGGACGGCCTTGGCGACCACGCAGGTCCGTCGTAACCTGGCCGCCCTGGAACGGCTCGTCTGGCTGCTGGCCGCCGTCGTCAATGCGGCGGTCGGCGTGATCACCTACGCGGTCGTGGCCCAACTCCTGCGTCCGATCACGACGCTCACCAAGGCGGCCGAGGCGATCGCCAGGGGGGACGACGAACATCCGGTCGCGATCGCCAGCCGCGACGAGATCGGCGAACTTGCCAGGTCGTTCAACCGCATGCAGCAGCACCGCAAGAGCCGCGAACTCGAATTGCGCAACACCAGCCACCGGTTGGCCGTGGTGTTGGGCGGCATGATGGATGGCGTCATCGCGGTCGATGATAGGGATCACATCGTGCTGGCCAATTCGGCCGCCGGCAGGATGCTCGGCTTTCAGACGCAAACGGCAGAAGGGCGGCCCCTATTGGAGTGCGTGAGGAATCACGTCCTCAGCCAGGCCGTCGCCGACACCCGGGCGGAGGGCAAGGTCGAGCAATTCGAGATCGAGTTTGGCGACCCCGACACGCGTTCGATTTCCGTGAGTTCCATTCTCCTCCCCGGTGCGACGACATCGTTGGTCGTCCAGGTATTTCACGACGTCACGGAACTCAGGCGCCTGGAGTCGCTGCGGCAGGAATTCGTGGCCAACGTCTCGCACGAGCTGAAGACGCCCCTCAGTTCGATCAAAGCTTACTCGGAAACGCTCCGCGAAGGGGCCATCAACGATGCGGAAAACAACGTCCGGTTCATCTGCCGGATCGAAGAACAGGCCGAACGATTGCACCAATTGATCCTCGACCTGATCAGCCTGGCAAAGATCGAATCGGGGCAGCAGGCATTCGATATTGTTCCGGTGAGCCTGGCCGAGGTTGTGAAGTCCTGCCTGGCGGGCTGCCAACCGGTGGCCGATGCCAAACAAGTGACCTTGGTCCAACAGCCGGCGGACACGGCGCTGCAAGCCCGGGCCGACGAGGAAGGTCTCAAACAGATCCTGGGTAACCTGGTCGACAACGCCATCAAGTACACGCCCAGTGGGGGGCAGGTCACGATCGCCTGGCGGCGGGACGAGCGGATGGTTGTCATCGACGTCCGCGATACGGGCGTGGGGATCGCGCCCGAGCACTTGCCTCGATTGTTCGAGCGGTTTTTTCGCGTCGACAAAGCCCGCTCGCGGGAACTGGGCGGGACCGGTCTGGGCCTGGCGATCGTCAAGCACTTGTCCCAGTCGTTTGGCGGCTCCGCCCACGTCGAAAGCACGCCTGGGCAAGGGAGCGTGTTTACCGTTCGCCTGCCGTTGGCCGATTAGCGAGGCACATCCGTGAACCAACGCCGGTGCGGTGCAAGCGGCTGTGCCACAGTCATTTGCGGTAAACTTCCCCCAGCGCCGGGCACGCTCAGCCGGATCCCGTTCGCGTCCGGTTCGCCCCGCGATCAACGGCGTCGTGGGCGGGCGCCCATCGGGTGATCCATCCTCCAGGTTGGCTGGACAGCCACGCCGTCAACGATTTCCGAGAATTCTTTTCGCCTTCACTGCCCCTTCACCGAATCTTCTCATTTGGCTCGTCAGAATGCATAGCTCGCAGCGAGGTCGTGCTCCAGCGAGTGCCAATCTGCGGGACGTCGCCCAGTATTTCGCGTGGCATGTCATGACCGTTTGACGTAGAACGAAAGGGATGGCCGGGACGCGGAAGCTCGTCGGCGCCTGCTCGCCCATCCGACCAACGTCTCCTCCGATTGAAGTTCATGAGCAAGCACCTGGAGCGCGACTTGGAGCAGTTAGAGCACGAACTGCTGACCCAGTCCTCGCACGTCGAGGACATGATCGAGAAGGCGTGCCGCGCGCTCCGTGAAACCCGGCCGGACGTGGCGGCCGAAGTGATCGCCAGCGACGCCAATGTGAATGCACGAGAAGTCAGGATCGAAGAGTATTGTCTGAAGATCCTGGCGCTGCACCAGCCGGTGGCCGTCGATCTGAGACGAACCGCGACGATCCTCAAGATCAACAACGACCTGGAACGGATTGCCGACCTGGCCGTGAATGTCGCCGAGCGTGCGCAGAGTCTGGCAGACCATCCCGAGTTCATGATTCCGCCCCAACTGGAACGCATGGCACGGGCCGCGATCAGCATGGTGCGCCGCGCTCTCGATGCGTTTGTCGAACAGGACGTCACGATTGCTCGCCAGGTCTGCGCCGGCGACGATGAAGTCGATACGCTGAATCGCAATGTCATTGCCGACATGTACCGCACCATGCGTACCCAACCCGAAATGATTGAAGCGGCACTCCACTTCTTCTCGGCGTCCCGGCACGTCGAGCGGATTGCCGACCACGCGACGAATATCGCCGAGGACGTGATCTACCTGGTGGAAGGTGAGATCGCACGCCATAGACAAGACCGCTTACCCTCCGAAGTTGATTGTTAACAGGATGCCGAAGCCCCACGTATTGATTGTCGAAGACGACCGCTCGCTGTTGGAAGTCCTGGCTTACAATATTGAGCAAGCGGGATGTACTGTCGCCGTGGCCCACGACGGCCAGGACGGTTTGAATCAGGCGCAGCGCAAATGTCCGGACCTGATTGTGCTGGACCTGATGCTGCCGGTAATGGACGGCCTGGAGGTTTGCCGACGGCTGCGGGGCAGTTCGTCGACCCAAGATGTCCTGGTCCTGATGTTGACCGCCAAGTCCGAAGAAGTCGATCAAATGGTCGGGCTCGCCATGGGCGCGGATGACTACGTCACCAAACCCTTCAGCGTGCGCGTGCTGACCGAACGGATCAAAGCCCTGTTGCGCCGCAAGAATCGCAAGTCGGACGAAGATCACGTGGTTACGCACCAAGGAGTGGCGGTCGACCGGTTGCGGCACTTCGCCTCCGTCAACGGAGTGCAATTGGAACTTACCCGCACCGAGTTCGCGCTGCTCGACACCCTCATTCGCCAACCGGGACGGGCCTTCGCGCGATCCGACTTACTGGACGCAGCCTTCGAGGACACGCTGGTCCTGGAGCGGACCATCGACGTTCACATTCGGGCCCTGCGGAAGAAACTGGGGGACTCTGCCTCGCTGATCGAGACGGTCCGCGGAATCGGCTACCGGTTTCACGACCCGGCAATGGAATTGCCGGCCGAGCCGGAAGCGGGGCGGTAACCCGGATGATTCAGCGACCCCCCGGATGATTCATCGACCCACAACCGCCCAGACCCACAGCCGCTCAGGGCAAGCGGCTGTAGCCCAGTCATGTGTGGCAAGCCTGCCCAACACGCCGCGCCTGTCAGTCGGAGCGCGCTCCCGTCCGGGCGCCTGTCAGCCCGGTTTCCTCTGCGATTAACGCAACCGGGGCTAACGCCCGACGGCTGATGAATGATCTGGGCTAACGCTCGACGGCTGATGAATGATCTGGGCTAACGCTCGGCCGTGACCGGAGTCGGAGGCATCAGGGGCGGCTGATCAATCCCAGTGCCGGTCGCCTCCCGAGCCACCGCCAGGGCAAGAATGCCTGCCAGGGCCAGCACGGCCAGCCACCGAATCAGCTCGAGTTCCAGCGACAGATGGTGTTGTTTGGCGTACATGTCACACCTCCTTCGCATCTGGGAACCACGCAACACGACGTTCTCAACGCGGCTGCGGTTGCCAGGGAGCTTGGCCGTAATTCGCGCCACGTTCCCGGAGGGCGCCGGTTGCAAGCCGTTGCCAGCTTGCTACGCCCGAGATCGACTTCCCGCCTGGGGAACCCGACCAGCTCTACCCACACTTGACCGCAAACAGCGTGCCAATGGTTAGGCCGTGGGCCCGACAACGGTTCCGTTGCCCGTCGCGTGGCCGGGGCCGTGCGAATTGCGAGCTTTTGCTTTGTTCGGGGGCGAAACCTGGGCCAGCCGCGGGTGCTCACGCGGTCGCTGGTTGGCGGCAAATTGTGCGAATTCGCACGTCATCTCACCGGCGCGCGGTCGCTTGGCGGCGGCTTCTCCGGCCCTACCCGGCGAATTCGCCATTCGATATGATTGGCGGAATCGAGCGCGAGGCCAGCAGTTTTCCGGCAACGATCGATGGTTCCGTGACGACCCCAGCAACCACTTCACACGATTAATACGACACGAAGCGAAAAAGGGAGAAATTTGATGAGCTTGGTTGGAAAACCTGCTCCGGCCTGGAGCGGCGATGCGTATGTCAACGGCGAAAACAAGAAGATCAGCAGCGAGGATTACAACGGAAAGTGGTACGTAATGTACTGGTACCCGTTGGACTTCACGTTCGTCTGCCCGACCGAGATCAAGTCGTTCCAGGAGTTGCTGGAAGATTTCGCTGACGATGGGGTCGCCGTGATCGGTGCCAGCACCGATTCGTTCTACAGCCACAAGGCCTGGTTTGCGGATCGCGAAACGTTTCCCAACGAGATCACGCACCCGGTGATCGGCGATACGAACCACGCCGTATCCAAGGCTTTCGGCGTCTTGAAGAAGGATGCCGGAATCGCTTACCGGGCCACGGTCGTCGTTGACGACAAGGGTGTCATTCGTTCGGTCGCCATCAACGACCTGTCGGCCGGGCGGAGTCCCAAGGAAGTTCTGCGGACGGTGCAGGCGTTGCAGAGCGGCGGTCTGTGCGGCGCGGACTGGAGCAAGGGCGAAGACTTCGTCGGGTGATCCATGAGCCAGCTCGAAATCCTGGAACGCGACAGTTGGCGCGACTTTCTGGCCGCGCCAACTGCCGTGCTGATGTTGGGCAAGACGGATTGTCCCGCTTGCCTGGCCTGGACCGAGGAGCTCAACCAGTTCCTGTCCGACGACGAACGCTGGCAGGGGACTCGGTTCGGGAAACTGGAACTGGACCGTCCCGGGTTGGGAGCGTTCAAGAAAGAGAATCCCTGGATCAGCGGACTCGACGACTTGCCTTACACGATCTTGTACGTCGCCGGCGAGAAAAAGAAGGAGTTTCTCGGTGGCGGCATCGATCGCCTCATCAATCGTATGCAGCGGGTGTTTGAGACGTAGGCGTCGCGCGTTTCCAGCGGCACCGCCCGGCCCGGGTTGCTCGGCGATCGAACCAACGAGGGCTCGAGAACGGGGCACGAACGGATTCGGCGTTGGTTCGGCCGCTCCTTGCCGGAAGTTACTGATGCCTCCATTTCGCGGCCAACCCCAGTTGGTGCGCCGGCTGTGCGCTCGCCATCCGCTGCGGGGAATTCGGGAGTATCCAGGGAATGGTCGAATTAGAGAACACGATCCAGCCGGGTGATTGCATCGAGGGGATGAAGGCCCTGCCGGCGGAAAGCATCGATCTGGCCTTCGCGGATCCGCCCTTCAACATCGGCTACGATTACGACGTCTACGAGGATCAGCTTGCCGCCGATCGCTACATTGGCTGGTCGCGTGATTGGATCGCTGCCGTGCACCGCGTGTTGAAGGCCAACGGCACGTTTTGGCTGGCGATTGGCGACGAATTCGCCGCCGAACTCAAGATCGAGAGTCAACGGGTTGGCTTTCATTGCCGCAGTTGGGTCGTCTGGTACTACACGTTCGGCGTGAACTGCTCGATGAAGTTCAGCCGTTCCCACGCGCACCTGTTCCACTTTGTGAAAGACCCGGCGGACTTCACGTTTCACAACGGCCTGCCGGACAAGGAGACAGGCGAGCTGGATGCGGCCGATCGGTTCAACCGCATCCCTTCGGCGCGGCAGTTGGTATACAACGATAAGCGGGCCAACTCGAAGGGGCGGCTGCCGGATGATACCTGGATCATCCGCCCCGGCGATGCGTCCGGGATCTTACAGGTTGATCCCGAGGGTTGGTCGCCGGCACAGGTCGCCGTACCGCACGACGAGGACAACACCTTCACCCTGCGTCCCCAGGATCTGAGCCGGTGTTTCGGCTCGGACGAAGATACCTGGTATTTCCCCCGGGTGGCCGGCACGTTCAAGGAACGTAAGGGGTTTCATGGTTGCCAGATGCCCGAGCAGTTGCTGGGCCGGATCATTCGCACCTGTTCCCGGGAAGGTGACCTGGTGCTGGACCCGTTCGCCGGCAGTGCCACAACGCTGGCGGTGGCCAAGAAGCTGGGTCGCCGCTATCTCGGCTTCGAACTTTCTGCAGACTACGCGCAGCACGGAGAAGCGCGCGTGGCGGCCGTTCGTGCCGGAGATCGATTGGACGGATCCCCCGAACCGCTGGTCAGCGCCCCCGCGACCGGTTCACGAAACGGCCAGTTGAACGGGTCCCGGCAGCCCGCAGCGGCCGGTCGTCGTTCGTCCCGACAACAGAAGCTGTTCGATCACGGCAGTCCCGCGACGACGACGGCACCTCCCCAAGCCGACCCCGATGTCGACGACGTCTACAATGCCGTCCAATTGGATTTGACCCTCCGGGGCGCGCTGGCGGCGTTCGAACTGTCGCACGACGGTTACTCGATCGATCGCGTGGTGTGCGATCCCGAGCTCAACGACATGTACCAGGCGGCCTGCCGCCGGCTGGGAATCGTCGGTGGCGCGGAGACCTGGAACCGGCTCCTGTTTCACTTGCGAACATCGGGCAAGCTGGCCCACGTTCCCACCGTCAACCGTACGTCGATTGGCTGGGAGGATTGCGATCCCTACATCTTTGCCAGCGAAATCGCTCTCCAGGTCATGCTGGATCGCAGCGACGTCGGCAGTCTGGAACAGATCCTCTGCAACCCGGCGCTGGCCGCAGAATTCGACGATCACGCCAGCAGGCTGTCGCCCGGCTTCAGCGCTCTAGAGTATCGGTGGGCGGCCATCAAGGTACGCAACGCCATCCCGCAGGCGCGTACCCGCGGTGCCACCTTGGAGCCTCCCGAGCGGTTGGGCGATAAATGGGCGGTGACGGATCTGCCGCTGGAGCAGATTCCTGCGAAACCGGGCGTCTACTTGCTGACCGGCGATGATTCCGAGCCGCTGTATGTCGGCGAAACGCTGAACCTTCGCGATCGACTGGAGCGCCAATTCTGCGAGGAACGTCGCCAGGCCTGGGAGCCGTACGGGCCGCTGACGTCGTTGTGCGTTCAGGCCTACCCGACCTGCCACGAACCGGCCGACGCCCTGGCCTGGCAAGCTTGCCTGGCCGGCAATTACCAGCCGAGCCTCAATCTCCGCGACCTGTTTTAACGGTCCGCTGTACGGCGCGGCACGGTCCGTCGTATTGCTCGGCGCGGTCCCCCGTATTGCTCGGCGCGGGTCTCCGACCCCGCCGAAACCGCCGACCGAAGGTCTCCCACCCCCGTGATGCTCGTCGGCACGGTCCGCCGTATTGCTCGGCGCGGGTCTCCGACCCCGCCGAAACCGCCGACCGAAGGTCTCCCACCCCCGTGATGCTCGGCACGGTCCGCCGTATTGCTCGGCGCGGTCCCCCGTGATGCTCGGCGCGCCAGGAAACCTGGCAAGGTCACGCACCAGGCATCCCGGCCGGAACACGTTTGCGTCCGGTTCGCTCGGCGATCAACGAAACGAACCGTGCGCCAACGCCCAACGATTGATGACCAGCGAGCCTGCGCCTCAGAACGACGATGCACGTAGCGTAACGACCCGGCGTACGAGCCGTGTCTCAACGATAACGATGGTGCCGCGTTCCTCACTGCAATCCAGGCCGGTCGGCGACCGTGACCGCGCCGCGTCGGCGTCCATGTTTGCGTTGACGACGGATGGACGTCACAATGCCGACTCTCGCTTTCGCACAGCAGAAGGAGCACCCAGGTGGCAAAATATCGCATTGGCGTGATCGGGCATACGGGCCAGGGCAACTGGGGCCATGGGATCGATACGGTCTGGTCTCAGTTTCCCGAATGTGAAGTTGTCGGTGTCTCCGACCCGCACGAGGGAGGGCGGGCGGCGGCGGTCAAGCGCCTCAAGGCGCCGCTCGGTTTTGCCGACTATCGCCGGATGCTTGACGAAACCAAGCCGGATATCGTCGCCGTCTGTCCGCGGTGGCTCGACCAGCACCACGAAATGGTGGTGGCCGCTGCGGAGCGTGGGATGCACGTCTACATGGAAAAGCCGATGTGCCGGACGCTGGAGGAGGCGGACGAGATGGCCGCGAAGTGCGAACGGCACAAGATCAAGCTGGCCATCGCGCACCAGACTCGTTACAGCCCGATCTTGCATGTCGTCCGCGACATGATACTTGACGGCAAGATCGGCAAGGTCTTGGAGTTGCGTGGTCGCGGGAAGGAGGATCGGCGCGGCGGCGGCGAAGACCTCTGGGTGCTGGGCAGCCACGTGATGAACCTGATGCACCACTTCGGCGGCGAGCCGAATTGGTGTTTCGGACAGGTGCTGCAGGATGACCGGCCGATCACCAAAGAGGATGTCGCCGCGGGCAATGAGGGAATCGGGCCGTTGGCCGGGGATACGGTCGCCGCGATGTACGGCATGGATCAGGGGGTCACCGCATACTTTGGCTCGCAACGCAATCAAGGGAGCAAGGGGAACCGGTTTGGGCTGCAGATCTACGGTTCCGAGGGGATCATTGAAATCCTCACCGGGTACCTGCCGGCGGTCCATTACCTGCCCGATCCGCGGTGGTCGCCCGGTCGAACCGGCGCGAAGTGGATTCCCGTCTCGTCGGCCGGACCGGGTCAGCCTGAACCGCTCAAGCCGGGCGGTCTCCATGCCGGCAATGTGCTTGCCGTCCACGATTTGTTGGCGGCGATTGAAGAGGATCGGCTGCCCGAGTGCAGCGTATACGAAGGGCGCACGACGGTCGAAATGATCGCGGCGGTCTTCGAGTCCCACCGGCAGCAGCGCCCGGTCGCAATTCCCCTTGAGAATCGCAAGAATCCGCTTGCCATGCTCTAGCCCGGATGATTCATGAACGAACATCCATTTGGTGCAAGTCACTGTGCTGCAATCGCTTGTGGTGAACCTACCCAAATCGGCGCGCCTCTCCGCCTGAATGCGCTCGCCTCTGGTTCGCTTGGCGATGGACGGAACCGAGGCTAACGGCCGAGCGGCTGATGAGTAACCCCGACCAACCACCCCGGGACTAGCGGCAAGCGGTTGCCTGCTGGCGATGCAGGCGCACCGAGAATACGGTCTGGC
This sequence comes from bacterium, assembly GCA_030430075.1. Taxonomy (GTDB): domain Bacteria; phylum Planctomycetota; class Planctomycetia; order Pirellulales; family Pirellulaceae; genus ARS98. Next base: position 20,860 of record JAUIGN010000038.1, on the reverse strand, counting down.
GGTATCCAGACGACCTCACTAGAATCCGCCGCCCGAATTCTCTTGGGCCTGGTTTGCCTATCGCGGAGTCTTGTGAGGTCATCATGGTGTCAGGTTTCTTTCGCCGGCGCACCCCGCGCCCCCGTCGCCGCGGCCGGTTCGTGTTGTCGTTGCTGCTGATCGTCGGCGGGCTGCTTTGGTTTGCGCCCACGATCGCCGTCAACAGTTCGCTCAAACAGGCGTTCCTCGAGCAAGCGACGGAGGACTTTGCCGGCCGGATCTCGACCGGGTCCATTTCGGCCGGCTGGCTGTCGCCGATTGTCGTGAATGATCTTGTGGCCCAGGACGAGCAGGGTGACCCGCTGCTTGTGGCGGCAGCGGCTCGCACGCAGAAGTCCCTCCTGTCACTAATGCTCGATCCCAGTCAACTGGGTGTGATTCGGATCGACCAGCCCAAGTTGCACCTTGTGTTGCGCGGCAATACGAGCAACCTGGAGGATGCGCTCGCCCCGCTCCTCAATCAACCGTCAACCGCTGCCGGTCCGATCAACGTGACGCTTGAAATTGTCGACGGGACCGTTACGGCCAAGGACGAAACCACGCAGCGACAATGGGAAGCAGCGGGGATCAACGTGACGCTTGCTTCCCAGGGTCGGGAGGCGTTGTTGGCAGGCCACGTGGAAGCCAACGTGACGGGCCAGGACGCTCAGGGTGGTTCGGTGGTTGCCGACTTTCGATGGCAGCAACCGCAGGCGGGTGGGCGGCCGGCGTCGGAGGCGGGTTCGACCAGCGGAGGTGCGATGGGAAGCGGCAATCTCACGGCGGAGATTCGCCGGATTGATCTGGCCGCGGTGGAGGCCGTGATACGGCGCGTGGCGCCCGGGATCCGTCTGGGCGGGGCCCTTGCCGGCGACGTTGCGGTCGAGTGGAATCCTGAGGGGGAAACGATTTCCGTGGAATCGCTGGGGGTCGACGATTTGCAGCTCGCCGCACCGCAGTGGCTCGGCAGCGACCGTGTGGCCCTGCAACGCGTCAGGTTGGATGGTCAGCTCGCGCGTCAAGCGACCGCTTGGCGCGTCAAGGATCTGGTGATCGCGTCGGATGTGGCGAGCTTACAGGCGACGGGTCAAGGGACCACCTCTGCCTCACCGCTGGAAGACTGGTCCCGGATGGCGGCCGACGTTTGGCGGCGGGGCGAATACCAGTTGGCCGGTGACGTCGACGTGGCGCGGATTGCCCAGATGCTCCCCAACACGATGCGGATCCGTGACTCGGTCCAATTGACGTCGGGCCGGATTGCCGGTTCCGTCGCCGCGGCGCAATCCGGGAATGGCAGCCAATGGAATGCGCAGGTCACCGCGACGGAGTTGGCCGGCACGCACGACGGGCTCCCGATTCGCTTCGACGAGCCGCTGGAAGTCGCCCTGGTTGCCCGCCAGGCCGGAAATGACCTGCAGGTCGACCAGTTGACCTGCCAGGCCAGCTTCTTTCGCCTGGATGCGAGCGGTACACCGCAGCAAGGGACGCTGGCGGCACAAGGTGACTTGACGCAGTTCTTCAAGGAGGTCAGCCGGTTTGTCGATGTGGGTGATCTCGGATTGGCAGGCCGGATGCAGACCGATGTGCGCTGGAACCAGGTGGCTCCCGGACAGGTTGCGTTGCAGGCGACGGCGGAGGCGAGCGACTTCGAGCTAACACACGGCGACTTACCGCCGTGGCGCGAGGCGGAGCTACGTGTTGAGGTCGCAGCGACGGGAACGCAGGACGCGGCCGGGACACGCGGCCTGCAGCAGGCGACGCTCCGTGTTGAGTCTTCCGGCGATCAGCTGATTGCCGAGCTCACGCAGCCGGTGGCTCCGCTGACGGCCGCGTCACCGCTTCCCCTCCGCGCGGAACTGCAAGGCCAGCTCCAGTCTTGGCGGACACGGCTGCGGCCCTGGTTGCCGGCAGCGGACATCTCCGTCGAGGGAACCGTCGATGCCAAGGTGCAGGGCGTCGGCTCGCCGCAACAGGTCCGGATCGACAGTTCGGACATTCGGATCAAGCAACTGCATCTGGTCGGCGGAGGGCTCGACATTCGCGAGCCCGAGGTGCAGCTTCGAGCGCAAGCGAATCTCCATCTGCGCGACCTGGAGTTGGTCGCTTCCCAGGCAACCTATGCGAGCGCCTCGTTGGCCTTTCAGGCGGAGGAGGTGCGCGTGCAATCGCTGCCCCAGGAGACGGTCGTTGCAGGCCGCGCCGGGTTTCGCGCCGATCTCGCTCGGCTGACCCAATGGGCCAAGGACCCCGACCGGCCTCCCAGCGACCAGCTCGCCGGGTCGGCAGTTGGGCAGATTCAGTTGACGACCGCCGGCGGATTAACAACGGCCGTGCTGCAGGCCGACGTCGCCGACTTTTCGTATGCAACGCGTTCCGCAGCGGATGCCCGCCCGCTCGAGCGGTCTGCGGGTCTCCCGTCGTCGACCCCGCCCGGTCCGCAGTCGACGTGGCGGTCCTTGTGGTCCGAACCGTTGCTGAAGGTCGCCGGAACGGTGGGCTACGTCCACCAGGATCAAACGGTTCGACTCGACAAGATCGAAGTTGCCGGAGATGCTTTGAGCCTGGGGGCGCGGGGCAAGCTGTCCGATCCGTTTGGCCGCTGTTATCTCGACGTGACCGGACAAGTGGGTTATGACTTGGCGCGGGTGACGCAGAAGTTGCGTCCCCAATTGGGCAGCTTCGTCATGCTTGAGGGCCGGGACGCGAAGCCGTTCAAGATTCGCGGTCCGCTGATGGCGGCCACGGAGACTCCCGTTTCGACGAATTCGGTCCCCCGCCAGGCCGCTTCGATTCTGACCGAACTGATGGCGCATGGCAGCCTGGCATGGACGTCGGCCGAAGTGCAAGGTTTTACCATCGGTCCCGGCGAGCTGGTTACTGATATGGCGGACGGTGTGGCGACGGCGCGGACGTTGGAAGTTCCGTTGGCCGAAGGGACGCTGCGGTTGATGCCCCGCCTGCTGATGAATCGTTCGCCCATGGTGTTGCAGCTTGCCCATGGTTCGGGTGCCGAAAATGTCAAGATCACCCGCGGCATGTGCCAAAGCTGGCTCAAGTACGTCGCGCCGCTGGTTGCGGATGCGACGGCGGCGGAAGGCACATTCACCGTGATGCTCGACGGAGCCTCGGTCCCGCTGGACACACCCCGCTCGGCCGACGTCAAAGGCAAGCTGACGGTCCACCAAGCGCAGATCGGTCCGGGACCGCTGGCTCGGCAGTTGCTGCTGGTGGGCACCCAGGTCCGGGCACTGGTGGAGGGCCAGCCGCTGACGGCGATCGCTCCACAATCCGACAACTGGCTCGCGCTGCCCGGCCAGGAGATCGACTTCAAACTGCTGGACAATCGGGTGCACCACGACGGCCTGGAGATGAACGTTCAGGACGTCGTGATCCGGACGCGTGGGTCTGTCGGCATGGATCAGTCGTTGGCGATGGTGGCAGAGATCGATGTCCGTGACGAATGGCTGGGCAGCAGCCGGTATTTGGCCGGCCTGAAAGGCCAGTCGATCCGGATCCCGATTCAAGGGAGCCTGTCGCGGCCTCGGCTGGACCAGTCGGCGCTGCAACAAATGACGCAGCAAACGGTCACCGGGGCGGCATCCCAGGTGCTCCAGGATCAGCTCAACCGGGGGCTCAACCGAGGATTGGAAAAACTGTTTGGGCCCCAGCAATAATCGCGGTCAAGTGTGCACGCCGGGCTGATTTGACGTACGATGAATTCTCCCGTGCCGTCTCCCCCCTCTCACGCAGACGACGGACGGTTGGCGCTCCGGTGAGGCATTCATGAAACTGCTCCTGTTAGGAACGGCCGGCTACCATCCGAACGATCAGCGGGACACGGCCTGCCTGATGCTGCCCGAGCTGGGCGTGGTCTTCGACGCCGGGACATCGATGTTTCGAGTGCGTGACTACCTGCAGACGGATACCCTGGATATCTACCTCACGCATGCTCACTTGGACCACGTCGTCGGATTAACCTTTCTCCTCGATGTGACGTTCGAGAAACAGATGCGGGCCGTCCGCGTGCACGGGGAAACCGAAAAGCTGGCAGCCATCCAGGAACACCTCTTCTGCGATCTGTTGTTTCCGGTGCCGCCACCCTACACGCCGTTCCCGCTGACGGACGAGGAAGTCCTGCCGTCCGGCGGCCGGCTTCGTTATTTTCCGCTCGAACACCCCGGCGGATCGGTCGGCTACCGCATCGACTGGCCTGATCGGTCGCTGGCCTACGTGACGGACACGACCGCCGCGGCCGACTTGCCCTACGTCGACCTGATTCGCGGCGTCGATGTGCTGGTCCACGAATGCAACTTTCCTGACGGGATGGAGGAACTGGCGCGCGTGACGGGACACAGTTGTACAACACCGGTGGCCGAGGTCGCCGCCGCGGCCGGCGTCGGACGGCTCGTCCTGGCGCACGTCAACCCGCTTTCTCAAGATCGCGACCCAGTCAATCTGGCTGTCGCTCGTCGCATTTTTCCCCAAACCGAACTCGGTTACGATCGGATGGAAATCGAATTCTAGCGAGGCAGGGCCTCGGACCAATAGCGAGCTGACGCTCGCGGCCGATGGTTGATCCAGGCTGACGCTCGCGACATGTCCATCCGCTCCGGCAGGTCGTCGAGCCTGTGGTTCAAGCGCCTGACGGCATCATCCTTGGAAAGCGTGGTACACGTATCGCAAGACTCGAATCGTGACGACAACCACGAAGATGGTGTACACGATGGAGAACCCAATGATGGCGAGGCGGATCGGGATGGAGTATTTGGTGCGCCAATAGAGGGGAATGCCGATCAGCCCCAGGTGCAAGACGACGATGGCCAGCATCCACGGCCGATCCATGAGGTTCCCATCCGGGCGGTCGCTCGCCGTGCTGGCCCCGCACTCTTGGCAGACATCCGCGGTCGGTTCCAATTCGGTCCCGCAGGAAGGGCAGATGATCGAGACGACCGAGAAGGTTTCCATGACGCGTCACTCCAGGGCGGCGGCTGAGCGCGGGGCTGTCCGTGGTGCTTCCGTTGGCAGGTTCGTCGGAAGGTGGGTCTGTCGTTGGTTGGCGAGTGCAGCGATGGCCGATGGCCGCCCGAACGGACGGCTTCACCACAGCGGTCGGAGGTTGGGTTTCGACCAGCGGATCTTGGCCAACAGCACATCACCTCGATAGCCGCTGCGCGGCATCCATTCACCCACGGTGACCCACGACTCCGTCGGGCTGGCGTTGGTGACGTTGAAGTTACCCATTAAGGCGACGGTATCCGGGTCGTCGACCCCGTCACCGACCAGCGGCAGAACGACTTGTTCGGTGTCTTTGAGCAGGCACCGTTGCTGCGGGTCGACCTGGGCGACCCACAACGGTGATCGCCACCGCAGGACGTTGCGGTTCGACTCGTCCTTCCTCGTATAAACAAGGAAGAGTCCGTCACTGTGGGTCAGCCAGTGTTGCTGGGTGGTGGACATTCCCAGCGGCGTCCCGTCCTCCCAACTCCAGGCCCGTTTCTCTTCCCATCGCAGTCCATCGCGGCTGACACTGACGTAACCCCGCCCGTCTTCCGCCCGCATCGTCATCCAGAAGGCGTCGTCGAATCGCGTTACGCTCGGCTCCAGCAGTCCGCGTCCATGTGGGTGGTGCAGCGGCGGGCCGACCTCGCGCACGCTGAGGCGTTCGCCGTCGAAAATCGCACGAACGCCGGCCACCATCCGATTCGTTGCCTGCGGACCGAAGGTGAATGACATCTGCACGTCGCCATTCGGCAGCACGACCCGCTGCCCGCAGTTGTTGGTGTAGATGTGTTTGCCGCGAGGATCGTCCCAGGCGAGAATCTTGCGACCCGACCAGGTCCCATCTGCGGACCGAGTGGCATAGACCGGGTAGCGGGAGAGTTGTTCTTTCCGAGCGAAGTAGTCTCCTTTGTAGAACACGACGTGCCCCAGCGCAATCACTTTCCCGCTGACCGGATGGTATTGGGGTGTGACGTCGCAAACGCCGGCCATCAGCCCATCGTTGCGTCCGGCAACCGGATCGCGACCCAGGGCCGGGATCGGTTGCGGCTCTGTCCAGGTACGTCCCAGGTCCGTGGACTGGGACCAATGGACCGGTCCGAAGTAGTCCGAGCCGCCAATCTCCTGGAGGCACATCAGGGCAATCGGCTGGCCCGACGCATCCGGCAGCATGCACGCACGGGGATGAAACCAGGTCCGTCCCTGGCCATCACGGTTGCGCCACAACGTTTGCTTGGAAATCGACGCGATCAGCGGCCGGTCGGCCGCCCACGCGCCGGTTCGACACATGATCCCGCACAGAACGACGATCAACACGATCAAATGTTTCAGATGCATGCGGTGGCTCGCTGAATTGCCGTCGGACTACCGTCTCGCAGCCTTCTCGGTTTGGGCTCGAAGGAGTTGTCCCAGGTACTTGGCCGTCTCGTCCGCGATCACATTATAGCCGCTCAGGTTCGGGTGCCGGTCGTTGTACCAGCCGGGGAGGTGGCCGAGGATCGGATCGAGCTCGTTTGCCATCACGACCACACTGTCGCGGATCAGAAACGGCTTGACCAGCGGGTGGTATTTTTCGGGGACCCTTTCCAGCGGATAGCGTCGGTAGTTGAGCATATTGGGGCCCTTCTTCAGCTCGGCCGCGTAGCGCGGGTAGATATCAAAAACGGGCAGCCCTTCATCGTTGGCAACCTTGCGAATCAAGTCGTTGATTTCCTGGCTGACCGCGTCGCTGGAGAAGGGAATCACGGTCATCGGGATGAGCTGTGCCTGCGGGTGATCGGTCCGCAACCGGCGCAGCAGTTCGTGAAAATCCCGCGGGAAGTTTGTCGCAAAGTCCTCCCGTTTGGCTCGGTCGTTGAGCCCATACCGGATCAGGATGAAGTCCAGACCGGGCAGTTGTTGGGCATCACGGGCGTAGCGGCCGGAATCGATCAAACGACGAATGTATTCGCCGCTCAGGCTCGAATTGATCACATGGCAGGGGGGCAAGTCGCCCTCGGCGGCCAGCAGTTGTTCCAGGACCTGTTCCAAGTGTGGTCCGCCCGGTTTGATCAACCGAGGAATGCTGCCCTCGGTGGTGCTGTCGCCCAGCAAGAGAATCTGCAGTTTTCCGTCGTGTTCGGCGGCAGCGAACGCCGGCCCAAACAGGCTGCTGAAGGCGATCAGCAGGAGGGGAGCAGCGCGTCGGCAAGTGGTCAATAAGCCTTTGGGCATGGTATTGCAGGGGGATCAGGATGCGACCGGCGAGGGCTTGCCTGGCAGTCGGCAGGCGGGACCACGGCGACGGACTCCGGTCCGCCGGCGACGACCGCGGCTGATGACATTCTAGCGAGGCAGGGCCTCGGACCAATAGCGAGCTGACGCTCGCGGCATGTTCGTCCGCTCCCGTTGGTCGCTCCAACTTGACTCATTTGTAAAGCGAAACCTGGTACAAGCCATCTAGGGCAGCCGCGCGGGCGTCGCAAAAGGTGAGCGGCGCCTGGCCATCGGGTCGGGGATGGGCGATGGCAGGGTCGACGCGTCTGGAGGTGACGCTTGTCGCATTCAGGAACTGCCAGAAGTCGCGCTTGGCCGGAGTTTTGTCGTCGCGCTGCATGAGCGACGAGCCGGCGTACGAAGGGGTGCCGCAGCTTGCCGGTCATGGCTGCCATTGTCGCGTTGGCGGGCCGGTTTCAGTATATTGTGAACGCGCGGACGGCTGCTTGGGACGAGAAGCGTTCCGGCGTTACGGTGAATCGGCCCCGCGCGTTTTTCACGCGCATACGCTCGACGGGTTGCATCGCCCGAGTCGCCTTGATCGGCTCGGCGCGCCGCTCCGGCCAAAGTGCGACCCGTCTTTCCAGGAACCTGCACACCCCAGGGCGAATGAAATGATGAACTACCGACAACGACTGTCAGGCCTGCTGCTGTTTTTGACTGTTCTTGGCCTGGTCGGCTCGGCGGCCGCCGATGTAAAGTTGGCTTCGATCTTCAGCGACTCGATGGTCTTGCAGCGCGATCTGCCCGTACCGGTCTGGGGCTGGGCCGATCCGGGCGAGTCCGTGACGGTTGCCTTGGGTGAACAGACCAAGAGTACCAAGGCGGATGACGGAGGACGCTGGCAAGTGACGCTCGACGCGTTGCAGGCCAATGCCGAAGGCCAGACGTTGCAGGTGAAAGGCGCCAATCAGGTCGACATCCAGGATGTATTAATTGGCGAAGTCTGGATCTGCTCCGGGCAGTCCAACATGGAGTGGCCGTTGCGGTTGGCCATGAATCCGGACAAGGAGATTGCTGCGGCCGACCACCCCCAGATTCGACTCTTCAATGTGCCTGGGCATCTGACCTCCCCGGTGCCGAAAGACACCTGTCCGGGGAGTTGGCAGGTTTGCCAACCCGAAACGGCCAAGGCATTTTCCGCCGTCGGCTATTTCTTCGGCCGCCGCTTGCAGCGGGAGTTGCAGGTCCCCATCGGGCTGGTCGGATCGAACTGGGGAGGTACCAGGATCGAACCGTGGACGTCGCCGGCCGGTTTTCATAGTGTCCCGGAACTGAAGGCAATCGCCGACCAGGTGGACGCGTACACGGCCGAAACCAAGGTCACCGGCCGTTCTCCCTCGGCCATCTACCACGCCATGGTTCACCCGCTGGCCCCCTTCGCCATGCGCGGCGCGATCTGGTACCAGGGAGAATCCAACGGCAACGAAGGCAAGTCCTACTACCACAAGAAGCACGCCCTGGTGAACGGTTGGCGGCGTCTGTTCAACCCTGAGTTGGCGTTCTACTGGGTTCAGTTGGCCGATTTCAGGAAGCCGAACGACGATCCGGCCGGGGGCGACGGATGGGCCCAGCTTCGCGAAGCGCAGCGGCAGGCGCTCGACATCGAGCACACGGGCATGGCGGTAATCACCGACATTGGCGAAGACAACGATATCCACCCGCGCAACAAGCAGGATGTCGGTTGGCGGCTCGCCCAATGGGCGTTACACCAGACGTACGGTAAACAGGACCTGGTGCCCAGCGGTCCGCTTTTCAAAGGGCACAAGGTCGAGGGCGACTCGATTCGACTCACCTTCGACCATGTCGGCAGCGGTTTGATGGCCGGCAAGAAAGAGGGACTGGAACCGACCGCGGAAGACAAGGGCGGCAAACTGCAACGGTTCGCGGTGGCGGGCGAGGATCGCAAGTGGCACTGGGCGGACGCCACGATCGACGGCGAGACCGTCGTCGTCAAGGCAGAGGGTGTCGCCAAGCCGGTGGCGGTCCGCTATGCCTACACCATGAATCCGGAGGGCGCGAATCTTTACAATCGCGAGGGGATTCCCGCGTCGCCGTTTCGGACCGATGACTGGTAGACATGCTTGCCGGTAAGCGGCGATCGGCAGACCGTTAGGCGGTGACATCGGTGCCATTCCCACCGCGCCGTTCGACCGCGTGACAACTCCAGAGGTCCGGGCACGGTACCCCAGGCGCTTTCGCATGGTTTCGGTGGCTACCGGTGCCCGGCCGCATCCGCGCGTGGTGATTGCCCAGGCGCGGATGACACGTCGACGACCAGCGATTCAGGCCCGGTCGCTGTGTCGCCAACGTTCGTGGTGAACTTACCCAAAGCGCTGAGCATCTCAGTCGGAACGCGTTGGGCTCCGGTTCGTTTGGCAAGCAACGAAACCGCGGGTAAGCGCCCAACGGTTGACGAATCATCCGCGCCACCGTCCGGTTCTCTGCGCGCGATGTCCGGTCCGCTGGCCGTAGCGGAATCGCGGGCTGATGGCCCTTGGGTCATGACGGATCCAGGCTGTGGACGTTCCCTGCGCCACGTCAAAAAACAGCCATACACTTTGTGTTGTGTTTCGGTTCGGGCTATTCTGAGGAACGCCGCGTCATTCTCGCCGGTCGCTCATCGGTCATCTCAGGCCGGCCGTTTCAGATCAGGCGAGTGCTCCAGTCGGAGCGGTCCATTCTTGCGGTGATAGCCGGGAAACCTGGTCGAGGGAGGCCATTCACCATGTTTTGGCAGCACCTGTTTCAGCCAGCGATCCCGGGGCGGCTCGGACCATCGAATGGGCGACGCCGGCGACCGCGCCGTGTGCGGTCTCGACGACGCAGGTTGCGGCTCGAAGGGCTGGAGTCGCGCCACCTGCTGACCGGCACCTTCACGCTCGACTTGGATGGCAACACCTTTCCCAATGCGACGCTGATCCGCGACAGCCCAAGCACTGCCAAGATTTTCAATACGGACGATCCGGCCAACCTGGCACACCAGTTCGTTCTGGCCGATGCCGACTTCGATGTGGTTGTCGTCAACGGCGCGGCGGAAGACAACCGGCTGACCGTCGACTTCACCGCCGGCGATCCCTTCGAGCTGCTAACCGGCGGTGTGACGTTTCATGGTGGCGCGGATACGACGGCCGGCGACAGCCTGGCGATTGTTGGCAGCGGCCTGGAAACCGCGGTGTATGTGCCGGATGCCGTTCCCGGTTCGCCTCCGCATACCGGTTCTGTGCAGGTGGATGGAGGGTCGATCGCGTTCACCGGCCTGGAAGGTGTCGACATTCATTCGACCTTGTTGGCCAGATTGGAAACGCCGCCGGAAAGCCATGATACGTTGCAGATCGCCAACGGGTTGGCGCGGCAGCCGTTTCGCGAGGCAATCCGCGTCACGGGCACGCTGGGCAATTCGCTGGCCGGCGGGACCGACGGTGTTCGCTTTGCCGACGTCGCGTTTCACGGGAATGCCCAGGTCACGATCGACACATCGCCGTCCGGGACGCTTGGTGACGGCGATGATCGGGTGACCATTGCGGCCGCCGACAACGACCACCAGAACGAGCGCCTGGACATCATGACCGGTGCCGGCGCTGACCGCGTGGAGCTCGGCGGCGATCTGATCCTGGCGGGGTCGGCAGCCAGGGTGCGTGTCGACACCCAGAACGTGATCCTCGGTGGCCGCATCACAGCCGGCGAAGCCGTCGAGCTGGATGCGGGCGCGGGAGCGATCGTCGACCGGACGAACGACGAACTGCCGCTCGTCACGACCACGTCCCTGGCCTTGCGGGCGGCCAACGGGATGGGCGACGACGATGATCTTGACGTGTCGGTCGTCCGCGTGGCCGCGCACAACGCGCCCCTCGGGACCATTCAGATCAGCAACGATCGACCGCTGATCATCGACCGCGTCGGCCCGTTAAATGGCCTCCAGGGCGCCTTCGGGTTGACTGCCGTTGGTCCCATCAGCGTGGCCGACGGCGTCGCGGTGACCGGCAGCGGAACGCTTGGCGGCCCGCTTGACGTGCAGGGTGAACTTGTCCCGGGGCCGACCCCCGGCATTCTCCAGACGGCCGACGTGAGCTTCCGGAACGGAGCGCGTTTCGCGGTTGATCTCGAGGGGCCGACCCCCAGCAGCCCTGCCGGCCTGCACGATCAGCTACAGGTCACCGGCACCGTCAGCCTGGACGGTGGCGTGCAGTTGCTGGGGACTCTCGCGGGCCCATTCCCCGCCGCTCCCATCGGTCCGTTCGTGATCATAGCGAACGACGGAACGGAGCCGGTCACGGGTCACTTTGTCGATCTGCCCCAGCAGGCCGTCCTCGAGATCGATCAGCGCGTGTTCACGATTTCGTATGACTTTGATGCCGGAACCGGGAGTGACGGTGGCGGAAATGATGTGGCGTTGCTGGACGCCGGTACGGCGGAGACGGAGGTTGCCGTCGACGGCCTCGGCAACCTCGTCATCACCGATATCAACGGCGGTCTATCCAACGACAACCTCACCATTCAATCCGACACGACCTCCGGACAATTTGTCATCCATGATCCTCAACTGGTGTTGACGACGACAATTGGGAACGCGCTTCGTCCGGATCCTCACACGGTCATCGTCCCGTTCGCCGAGGTTGGCGGTGACGAAGTGCGAGTCGACACGCTGGGGGGCGATGACACGTTGACGGTCAACTACGATAGCGGCAGCTTCACGCAACGCCTCGTGTTTGATGCCGGCCAGCCAGCGGCGGCAGTCGGCGATCGGCTGGTGCTTGCCGGCAGTATCCCGGTGGGGACCGTCACGCATACGTTGACTTCTCCCAGCAGCGGAACGGTCGACACAGCCGGTTCGCAACCTGTCGCGTATGCCGGGATTGATACCGTCTCCGACCAGCGGCCCAGCGCCGATCTCGCCTTCGTCTTTCGCGGGGGAGACGAGACGATCACGCTGGCGGATCTCACCTCCGGCGGAGGCCGTTCACGGATCCAGTCGACGTCCTCGGTCGGCGTCTCGTTTGCCAATCCGGGCCAATCCCTGGTGGTGCAGTCGGATCTTCAAGGGGGTGGGGGAGTCGACAGGCTGCACATCGAAGGGCTGGATCCGTCTTTCGATGCGGACTTGACGCTGGCGGCCGGCGTCGACGACACGGTCGCCTTTCAGACCACGCCGACCCGGATCGGCAGCGGCCGATTGACGGTCGCCGCGATGACCGTGACGGTCGATCAACCGGTGGAAACGACCGCTGCCGGCACCCTTGAAATCGAGGCACTGCAAAACATCCATATCGGACCGAACGGCGCGCTGCGTACCGTCGACGGCAACCTGGCGGTGAAGGCGAACGAGTTCGGGGTGGCCGGTGATTTTCACGGTGTCGAGATTCACGGTGCGGTTCACTCGATGGCAGGCGACCTCCTGCTGAGCGGGCAGGGAGGGACCGCGATCGACAATCGGGGTGTGGTGCTGCAACCCGGCAGCGATGTTCGGGCGGACGGCGGTGAGCTGCAGGTTATCGGGAAAGGGGGCAGCGGCGGGGCGCGAAACCATGGTGTGCTGTTCATGGATGGCGATGTGCTGGCGGAGTCCGTGTTGATTCTGGGCACAGCCGGTCCGGGGCCCGGTTCGGTCGGGGTTCTGGCCCTCATGGCGAATGTGTCGGCGACCAACGGCGGCGCAACGTGGCAAGGCATTTCCGCCGACGCGCTCGATATCGACCTGTCCCAAACCACGATCGATACCGGTTCCGCCGGGACGCTGAAATTGCAGGTCGACGATCTGGCAATCTCACCCGACTCGCGTTTGCAGGGCGCTGGTGAGCTGGTGATCGAACCGAGGACGCCGGTCAGGCCGATCGCGGTCGGAGGCGTCGGCCCCGGGTTGAGCCTCAACGACGATGCCCTGGCGGCGTTCGCCGACGGCTTCGCATCGATCACGATTGGTGACCCGGCCAACGGCAGCGGCGGCATTGAGATCTTGACGGCCACGTTCACCGATCCGCTGACACTGGCCGGCGGCACGATTGCCGATCGGGAAGAGATGGTCGATCTCACCAACACCGATGCGGCCGACCCGTTGCTCGAACTGGCGGGGGATGTCGCCCCGGGTGGCGGCGGCGTGGCGACGTTCGCAACGGTCGGGGATACCAGGCTGGCCGCGGATCATACACTTTCGATCGATATCGGCGGAGCGACGGCCGGCACGGGGCCGGGGCATCACGACGCATTGGAGGTGGTTGGAACGCTGGCCATCGGTACCAACACGGTACTGTCGACGACCGCTTTCGACGACGGGAGCGGCAGCCCATTTGTCCCGGCCGACGGCGACCAACTGGTGATCGTCAACAACGATGGCAGCGAACCGATCCAAGGTACGTTTGCCGGGCTGGCCGAGGGGGACCGGATCAGCAGCGACTTCCTGGGCTCTGGGGTCAACGCTTACATCACGTACCAGGGTGGGTCGAACGGTAACGATGTGGCCCTGTTGCTGAACGGCAGCCCGACGATCGGCGGCACCCTGGCGGGCCAGACGAGCGACGACAGCGGTCCGCTGAGCCCCTTCGGCAACGTCACGATCCGCGACGCGTCCCCGGCACTTGGCGTCACGATCGCGCTCTCCGCCGCCGGCGCGAATGGACGACTCAGACCCATCGACGGGGGCGCCGCAGCGCGCTTCACACTGACCGCCCCAGGCGTTTACCGGATCACCGACGCTGCCGGAACTCCGTTGGGAGTGACCGCAGCGGAAGCAGAGTCGCTCATTCGGTTGCTGGAATTCCTGCCCACGCCGAATCAGGTTGCGACGGGCCAAACGGTGAGCACCGTGATGACGATCGAAGTGGACGACGGAGTGAACCCGCCTGCCAGCGACGACGCCACCACGGTGATCGTGAGTTCGCTGAACGATCCGCCAGCCGCTTCTGATGATGCTTACACGGTCAACGAAGATACCCTCCTGACCATTGCGATTCCGGGGGACGGGCTCCTGGCCAACGACATCGATCCGGACGTCGGTGCCATGCTGGCCGTCAGTCAGATCGACGCAATCAGCAGTCAGGGGGCCGCGGTGACGGCCGAAGCGGACGGTCGCTTCACATACGACCCCACGGTGATGACCGCCGCGACGCTTCAGGCGCTCCGCGAAGGGCAGGTGCTCAACGACACGTTCACTTACACGGTATCCGACGGTGAATTGACCAGCACGGCCGTCGCGACGGTCGCGGTCAGCGGGATCAATGACGCGCCCCTGGCCGCGGTCGACACGGCGCAACTTGACGAGGCGATCGACGGATTACCCGCCCCAAACCGCGTGAGCGGAAACGTGCTGGCCAACGATACGGACGTTGACGACTCGGCGGCTACGTTTCGTGTTACCACAGCCGGCACCCTGGCCGGCAGCTTCGGCACGTTGGTGATCGCCGACGATGGCACGTTCAGTTACATGCTGGACGACAACAATCCGCTGATCGATTCCCTGAACGTCGGCGATACACTGATGGATCTGTTTGACTATGTGGTCAGCGACGACCATCCCAACGGCAACGCCAAGACGGACTCTAACCAGTTGCTGGTGACCATCCATGGTGCGAACGATCAACCGACCGCGTTCGACGACCGCGCCATGGTTACCGAGGACAACGCGCCTGCCGCGTCCGGGAACCTGATCGCCGGTCAGGACGGCATCGGAACCGACAACGACCCGGATGACGAACGGGCGACATTGCAGGTCGTCGAGGTTGCGGGGGATTCGGCCGGCCAGGCGGTCGGGCAGTTCGGCAGGTTGGACTGGAATCCGGATGGATCGTACACGTATACGCTGGACCCGAACTTTCAGTCGCTGGCTGACGGCGAAACAACCACCGAAGCGTTCGCTTATGCGGTGAGTGACCCCGGCGGGCGGCAGGCGATGGCTCAACTTGAGGTGACGGCTACCGGCGTCAACGATCCGCCGGCGGTCGAGGCCGGCACAGGGAATCAGCTCGTTGCCAAGGGAACGGAGTTCACGGTGCAGGACATTGTGGCGTTCCGCGATGTCGACCTGGTAGACCAACACCTGGTCAGGATCGATTGGGACTTTGACGGGCTCGCCCCCAACTTCGACGACATCCTTGTGGGCGGCGTCGATTTCACGGAAGACTCGACCGGAGGTCAGCCGGTGCCCAGCGAACTCTTTACGCCCGACGTGCAGCATACCTACCCGGTGGCGGGCCTGTTTTCTGTGCTGGTCGAGATTGACGACCAGCAGGGCGGCCTGACGCAGCACCAGTTTCAGATCGAAGCCGTCGAAGTCGTCGCCCGTGACGACACGTTCGCGGCTTCCGAAACGGGGCTCCTGGAAGACAACGTGTTGCGTCCCCAGGGAATCGCGAATCCCGATACGACGGTGGGCCGTGTCCACGTCGTTCAAGTTCAGGGCGAGCCGGTGAGTGACGCCGGAGAAACGGTGGTCTTTTCGCCCCTCGGTGCCACCATCACAATCCAAGCCGACGGGAGCTTCGCTTACGATCCAGCCGCGTCGGGCTTTCTTCGCGCCTTGCCGGCCGGCGTGGTCGTCGCCGACACGTGGACCTACGCGGTCGCCACGACCGTCGACCCGGTGTTGCCGGGGCTGCCGGCCGCCGATGCGGCCACCGTGACGGTCAACGTGCAAGGTCTGGCCGATATTGAGATCGATCTGAGCCTCAATTGGGACCCCGTGCTGGGTGTCGGGTTTGATCCGGATAACGACGGATCGTCCGCCGATGCGGTCACCTTGTCCCAGGATGCGCTTGGCGACCTGATCGTCACGATCAACGGCCGCCGGCTGCCGGTCGAGCCGCTACAGAATGCGTCGGCGGGTGGCACCGCCAGCGGGAATCTGCCCCTGAATCAACCGGTCGTCGTGCGAGGGACCGGCGATGATGAGACGCTCACGGTCGATTTGTCCGAGGGAAGTCTCGCCACGATCGACTTCGTGGGCAATGCCGGCATCAACCGGTTGGAGCTTGTTGGTGGTACGACCGTGGTCCAGGGTAGGTTTGACCAGCTGAATCGTAATGACGGACGGATCACCTTGGACGGGCAGTTGCTTCGCACGTTCAACGTCGGTCCGATCCAGGTCGATCTTGAGGTGATGGACGTCACCTTCGCCCACCATCGGCTGGCGGACGAAGCCGTCACGGCGACCGCCGACGGAGGCGAACTGACCGTCAGCTCGTCCTTCGGCTCGGCAACCACGATCATCGTCCCGCAGCATTCCGTCGCGTTTGAGGCGGGGGGTGACAACCAGTTGGTCATTGGCGGCTTCAGCGCCGCCGGTGTCGACCTGGCCGCCGAGGCCGGTCTGATTCGGCTCGGCGAGCGCATCGTAACCGGCGCGGCCCGTCAGACGTTCACCGGACCGGTAGTCTTGCAAGGGGCAACCGAGCTTGCCGGATCCGCCGTTCACTTTGAAGATACGGTGGACGGTAGCGCGAGCGCCCTGACCATTGACGGCGAAGCCACATTCATGGGCAATGTGACGCAGGTTGCGGAATTAGATATCTCCCGCGCGGCCATGCTGCAGGATGTGTCGCTGACAACGTCAGGCAGCCAACATTTTGGCGGCATCGTGACGGCGAGCGGCACGGTCGCCTTTCTCAGCGGCGACCAGGTCACCTTCGACGACGACGTTGTTGGCGAAGGTGACCTGAGCGGTCCGGCCTCTGTCGCGGTGACGGCCGCCGGTCCTGTCCTGTTGCGCGGCGGCGCGAGCGGGCTCGGCAGCTTCTCGGTC
This sequence comes from bacterium, assembly GCA_030430075.1. Classification (GTDB taxonomy): domain Bacteria; phylum Planctomycetota; class Planctomycetia; order Pirellulales; family Pirellulaceae; genus ARS98. Next base: position 3,858 of record JAUIGN010000038.1, on the reverse strand, counting down.
GACGGGGCGGAGATTGAATTCGATCCCGCCACGGGCGCCAAGATGTTGACGACCAGCGGCGATGTGTCGCTGGTTGCTCATACGCGCGATGTCATCATGGATACTGTTCACCTGGATACCATCGGCAACATCGAGATCCACGCTCTGACCGGCCTCTTCCTGGGTCAACTTGTTGCCACGGGAGACGTCACGCTGCGGGTAACCAACGGAGGCATTGCGGACGGTAATCCGACGGGTGCCGACATTCGGGCGAAGCGGCTGACCATGGAAGCCGCGACGGGAATCGGATCGGCCCGCATTCAGGGCGGGATGGTCACCGCGCGCGATCCGCTGGAAACGCAGGTCGTCGAACTGGACGCGGTCGCCGGGGGTATCGGGATCTTCCTCGTCAATGAAGGCGCTCTGCAGGTGGCGCGGGCCGTTGCCGACCCTGCCGCCGGGGCCCCGTATGGGGTCGTTGACATCCGGGCGGCCAGCCCGCTGCACATCATTTCCGGGCGGTCTGCGGGGGAACTGTGCGGTACCGATCCTGACGCAACCGTCTGTGGGCTCGCGGTCCACCTGACCGCAACCGTGGGTCCCGATCCTGGTGATGACCTGGTCGTCCATGCGGGCGCGCGAGTTCATGCAAGCGCCGCGGCAAGCTCGGCTGGCGGGGTCGTTCGCCTGACGGCCGGTGACCGGGTGCACGTCAAGCCGGGTGCCGCCATCCAGGCCGCGTCGGGAATCACGATCGTGGTGGGCGAACTTGCCGACGTATTCATCGAAGGAGACGTTGAACCGGACCCGGACGTGGTGATCGACAACGCGTTGGTTGATGACGGCGGCGAGTCGGCTGACGGCGAAGCGAATCCTTGGCACAACCGGCAGATCCGCTGGGACGTTGACGATGACGGCTATGTCACGCCGCATGACGTGTTGCGGATTGTCAACCACATCAATAACGGGTCGAGTCCGGTGTTGGGTGAAGGCGAGTCGGCAGAGGTCATACCCAACGTCTACCTGGACGTCAACAACGACCGGTTCGCAACGTCGCTCGACGCGCTGCACGTTATCAATTTTCTCAACCGCGGGCGGCTCGGCGAAGGCGAGGCCGCCGCGGCGAATCTTCCCTCGGCCGTTGCCGCGACTGGCGGGCAGCGGTCATCGGGCAGCCGCGACTCGCAAGTCGACGCATGGTGGGCGGCGCAGGGCGCCCCGACCAGTCCGCTCTGGCTCTGGGACGACGTCCAGCCAGTGGCCTCGATCGGGCGGCCGAAGTTGCCGTCGCAGGACGTCGCTGTGCCGCAGCCCAGCAACTCACCCCGACCGGTGGCCGGCCAACCTTCCTCGACTCGTTACGCACACCGCGTTCGGGCCGCCGTGCTGCCGCCGGTGCAAACCGAGTTGCTCGGCCGGTCGTTCGAGCGGATCCTGGACGAAGTTGCCGGGGAAGTCGAGCGGCGCGACGAGCTATCAGCAACGTTTCCTATGTCGCGATGACGGACCTGGGAACGTTGATGTTGAGCCCCACCATGGGTCATGCTGCGGATGTCAAACTGCTTCCCTTCGGCCTGGGGTTGCGACGTGTTTGGGTGGATGGTGGTGTTGGCGTCGTTTGTTCGTTGGTTGGTTGGTGTGTTGGGGAGACCTTCGGTCGGCGGTTTCGGCGGGGTCGGAGACCCGCGCCGAGCAATGAACGTGGCGACCCGCGCCGAGCAAGTAGGTCATGCTGTGCATGACGTAATTCCGTAGTTCCGTAGGTCATGCTGTGCATGACGTAACATGGGCTGTCCCTTATGTTACGCTTGGCGGTCCATTCCGCCATGCCTATCCATTCCGCCATTCATTACTGCGAGGTAGACCATGAGCAATCAATCGCTGGGTGGGTCGCACGAGGGTGACCGGACACCACGGGGCGATGAACCGGGCATCGAACCGCCGGAACCGGGCGGGGTCGATCGCGAAGTCGCTTCGTCGCGCGCGTCCAGGTTGGAGGCGAGCCGCGAAGCGCTGCTGCTTTCGCCGATGCTGGGGTTGGGCGTCGCGTTGGTTGCGGCGCTGTCTGTTTGGGGCACGCTGGAGATCGTTTGGCCCGTCTTTCGATTACCGGAACATCTTCGCGAATTGAGCGGCAACGTCGGTGAAGCGGAACAGGCCGAGTTCTTTGCGGCCCTCAAAGTGACTCGAGAACGCAACGCCGTCTTTGCCATGGTCCTGCTGGCTGCCGGGTTGGCCCTGGCGCTTTCGGTTGCCGAACTGTTGCAGCGGGGTGCCGGTTGGCGGATCGTGTGGGGCGGGCTGCTGGCGTGCCTGGTAGGCGGCGTTTCTGCGGTCGCCGCCGGAGCGGGGGCGATCGCGCTTCACGAAGCACTCGACCTGGAAGGAAACCGGCTCGGCAAGACCCTACTCGTTCAGGCCGGCTTGATGGGACTGATTGGGCTGGGGGTCGGGTTGGCATTGGCCGTGCCCCTGTTCCGCCCTCGCCTGGCACTCAACTGCCTGGCGGGCTGCCTGATTGGCGGACTGCTGGCGGGGTTGGTCTTCCCGATCGCGGCAAGCTTTTGCTTGCCCGATGTGAATACCGACGAACTGGTGCCGCATCCCGGTCCCGGTCGGCTGCTCTGGGCCGGACTAGCGTGCGGACTGATTGGGCTCGCCGCAACCGGGCTCGGAAAAAGAAAGGAAAGACAGCACGCGACCGCCGCCTAGCAATGCGCGTGCTGTCGAATCAGGCGGGCAGCTATTGCTCTTTGCCGTATGATTCCATGTCAATCTCACCCGCTTCCATCGCTTTCTCAATCTCCGCTTGAGTGCTCTCGGTGGTTGGAGGGGGATCGGATCCGCTGGTATCGGTCGCCTTCGGTCCACAGCCTGCCGAAAGACTGAGGAACGAAATTGCAGCGACGCAGATTAGTCGTCTCATGGGCTGCGCCTTCCTTTTTCTGAGTCAGAACGTGAATGAGTTGGTGAAAACCAGACTGGTCACCAATGTATACAATGCTGGGCCGACGTGGGATATTCCCCCCCAAGGTCAGTCTTCCCTGGCGTTAGCACGCTGGCAGCCCAATCGGGGGGGTGGGGGGGGTGGTTCATTTAGGTTCTGCACTTTCTTGCAAAAACGACCGAAAAAGATGCGAAGGTTTCTAATGTTTATTGACTTTGTGAGGTGATAAATCTACGCTAGCCCCCAGGTTTGCACGTAGTTTTCCACGCATTCCATCTATTTTTTGTATTTTTTGCAAGGAATTTACCTATGACCAGAAAAGTCCAGCGGGCGGTGAGGCAGCGTCCGGCTTTCACTCTGGTGGAGCTGCTTGTCGTCATTGCCATTATTGGGATCTTGGTGGCTCTGTTGTTGCCGGCAGTTCAGGCGGCGCGCGAGGCAGCGCGTCGGATGAGTTGCGGTAACAATCTCAAGCAGACGGCGTTAGCGATTCAGAACTATCACGACACGTACAAGACGTTTCCGTCGTTGCGCGGTGGGCAGCTCGTCCAAGGTGGGACGCAGCCGTTTGGAACCAACGCCACGTCGTACCCTGGTTGCCCGGGATGGTTTAATTCGGCCGGTTGGAGCTGGCGGGCATTGATTCTGCCGTACATGGAGCAGCAGCCGCTCTATGATACGATCAACTTCGATCGTGTTTTGGACACAACCTGCTACGCCCATCCACGGCCCCACTATTCGTCATCGCCCCAGGCGCGGTACGTGCGAATCCCGTCCTACGAGTGCCCAAGCGAAGCGCAGGGACTAAACCGTACTTGGAATTTGCCGAGAGGGGATAACAGGTTGTGGGCACAGGGCTTATCGCGCATTCGAAATGCGCGCGTTCTGGCTACGCCGTAGACAGGGGGCGTCAGAGCGAGACGTCGAGCAGG
>JAUIGN010000037.1 GCA_030430075.1 bacterium | reverse complement strand
ATAGCTTTGACCATTATCGCAACCTGGGGAGAACAAGGGGCGGAAATCGAATACCGAAGAAGAATAAAATCACGACATCGAAAAACCGCGTCAACCCCAACTTTTTGACAGCCCAGGCTAACGCCCACCGGCTGATGGATGATGGTTGATTCGCGGTAACGCTCGATGGATGATCCCAGCAATGAGATGGGGTGGGGTGTTGGTGAGGGCGCGTCGGGGCAGGTGCAAGGGAAGTGTTTGGGGGAGACCTTCGGTCGGCGGTTTCGGCGGGGTCAGAGACCCGCGCCGAGCGTGAGGGTCGGAGACCCGCGACGAGCGTGAGGGTCGGAGACCCGCGCCGAGCGTGAGGGTCAGAGACCCGCGCCGAGCATGAGGGTCAGAGACCCGCGACGAGCGTGAGCGTCGGAGACCCGCGCCGAGCATGAGCGTCGGAGACCCGCGCCGAGCGTAATCGACGGGAGCCCGTAACGGGCTGGAAGGTCTGGGGCGGTCAGGCGCGAGCGGTGGTCAGCCGGTTCGGGCGGCGTCGAAGAGGCGCTGGAACCGGTTTCGGTTTTCCGCGGTGAGCCGGGAACAGGTGTCCAGCAGGGCGCGGCTGTCCTGGTAGCCGAGCAGATAAGAGAGCTTGGTAAGCTCCGCTTCGCCGGCGGGGAGATCATGGCGGGCCGCCGTATTCATCAGCCGCAAGCCCGATTCGATGTTTCGCAACTGGCGATACGACCCACTCAGGAACTCGGCGTCGTCCTGCTCCAAATACCCGGCCGCCGCGAGGGCCACCAGGGCGTCCAATGTCCCGGGGACCAGGATCTCCGGAGACTCGGCCGCATGGGACAACTGCAACATCTGTACGACAAATTCGATATCCATCGTCCCGCCACGGCCACGTTTCAGGTTTCCCTGTCCGGCCGTCTCTTCCAGCCGTTGCCGCATGGCTTGGATTTCAGTGACGTGACGCGGTTCCCAGCCCGGTTTGATCATGCAATCGTGGACGACTCGCATTGCCTGTTCGCAGGCCTCGGGATCGCCGTAGATCGGCCGCGCCTTGCACAGCGCCTGCCGTTCCCACAACTGCCCCTGTCCGGAATCGAAGTAGCGAGCCAACTCGTCCAGCGCGACGGCAAGTACGCCGCTGTGCCCCGTCGGTCGCAGCCTCGAATCGAGTTCGTAGAGCCGGCCTGCGGGTCCGATCTGGGTGACCGTCTTCGTGATGCGTTGAGCAAGCTGGCTGAAAAAATGTTGGTTCGAGGTGACATCTTGCCGGAGCCCGGGGCGACTCGGTTGCGTAAACCCATCCCCCTCGTAGAGAAAAATCAGGTCCAGGTCGCTGTGGTAGTTCGGTTCGCGACCACCCATCTTTCCCAGTGCCAGAATCACGCCCCGACAGTCCTGACCGGCGCGCGGCCCGTCCTGGAAGGCGGGCACGCCGTGGCGGCGCGTCAGTCGCTCGAGTTCTCGATCAGCGATCTCGCACAGGCAGACTTCGGCGATGTCCGACAATGCCTGATGCCTGGCCTGAATGTCTTCCATCCCGAGGATGTCACGGACGCCGACCCGCAGATGCTCGGAATGCTTGAAGCTATGTAAAATCGGATCGATGTCTTCGGCCCCCCGGCAGAGCTCGGCCAGCGTCGCCCGCAGCGGCTCCCGCGTGGGCAGCTTGTTGAGCAGCAGGGAATCCATCAATTCATCGATCATGCCGGGGTTGCTGATCAGAATGCCCGACAGGTAGGGACTCGAAGCGCACAACTGCACATACAACTTAAGCGAGGGAGGATTGAAGCTGAACAGCTCCCACAATGCACCTTTGCCACCCAGTGAATCACTCACATTGCTGAGATTTACCAGCGTCGCATCGGGATCCGGTGTGGCGGCAATCGCCTGCAGCAGGCGAGGCGCGATCGCCGCCAGAAAATGCCGGCAGCGGCGGGTTGAAAGGAAGGCGATCCGCTCGGAGGAAAGCGCCATCAGGTTCGCATAGGCGGCCGGCACGTCGCGAAATCCGTATCGTCCCAGAACGCTGCCGATGGTCGCCTCGGAAGGGTCGGGGTCGAGCACCAGGTCCAGTTCCGGCTCGGCCGTTTCCTGCTCGCCGAAGGCGTCGTGTAGGAGATGGTCCAGCATCCTCCGGTTAAGCTCCGTCTTCCGCTGCAGCTCGACCTGGAAGTTCTCGAGCGCCGTGCCTTCGTCGGTCTGGGCGTAGCCCATCCGAATCGCCACGCGCCGTAGTTCCGCTTCGTCATCCGGCAAGCGATGCGTTTGCAAGTCAAACATGATCTGCAGCCGATGCTCGAGCTTGCGGAGGAAGCCATAGTTCTCCTCCAGAATGGAGCGTTCCTGCCACGTCAGGCAACCGGCCTGTTCCAGGGCGGCGATCGCCTCCATCGTATTGCCGGTGCGAATCTTGGGCAGGTCCCCCCCATTGAGCAACTGCAGAAACTGGATGACGAACTCGATATCGCGAATCCCGCCGTGGCCGGTCTTCACATTCCGTTCGTCGTCCCCTTCACGGATCGCTCGCCGTTCAATGCGTCGCTTGAGCGCCTTGATCCCGCTGATGTCCGCGAAGCTGAGAAAGCGGCGGTAAATCCAAGGCTCCAGCCGTTCCAGAAACTCGCGGCCCAGATCCAAGTCGCCTGCGATCGGGCGCGCCTTGACGTAGGCCTGCCGCTCCCAGGTCCGCCCCTTGACGTCGTAATACCGCAGCATGCTCTCTGCCTGCTGGATGATCGGACTCTGCTTGCCGTTGGGTCGCAATCGCAGGTCGACGCGATAAGCGACGCCATGTTCGGTCTGCTCCGACAACAGGTTGACGAAGCGCCTCGCCAGGCGGTCAAAGAACTCCTGGTTAGAGATGGACCGTTCACCGTCGGTCCTGCCATCCTCGTCATAGATTAGGATCAGGTCGATGTCGCTGGAATAATTGAGTTCTTCGCCGCCCAGCTTGCCGAGCGCCAGCACGACGCAGCGAGCCCGCCGGCCACTCGGGGACTGCGGCACGCCTCGCTGCGCCTCCAATGACTTGCGGGCGCTCTGCCAGGCCGCCTCGCAGGTCGCATCGGCCAGATAGCTGATCTGCCGCGTCACGACCTCGATTGTCTGCTGACGAATCAAGTCGCCGTAGGCAATCCGCAAGGTCTCCCGCTGTTTGTTGCGGCGGAGGGCCCGTGCGATCGCCGGCAGCTCATCCAGATCGTCCACTTCGTTGCAGACCTCTTCGACCAGGATTTCTCGTGAGACCGGGTTGCCGTCGGTCAGTCGCAGCAGGTCGAAGCTTTCCGGATCGGCGATCAGCGAATCGCTCAGCGACTGGCTGCTGGAGCAGATCCGCAACAGGGCCGGCAGCGACTCTCGATCCCGATCGAAAAGCGAACCAAGTGCCAGCGGGTTGCGCGAGGCGGCGACGTAGCGGTCGAGATTGTTGAGCGCCATGTCGGGGTCGCTCAACTGCGGCAAATGAACTTCAAGCTGGGCACAGAGAACGCTTAACAAATCGAGCGTCATGCCGTTCCTGGCAATGGCCACCAGATTGCCATGCCCGCGCTGCGTATTCTCCAACCCCATGGATTGAAGCCACGGTCGGGCCTCCCCCGGTGCATCCAGATAACGAACGAGTTGAGGGATTTCCATCGGCCAGATGCACGGCTCCGTCGCACGCCCAAGAGTGTCCTTTCCCCCATGATAACTCACTCACTCCGGTTTGCCGACCTCGCCGCTCGCACGATCCGGCGAATGCCCGATTGCCGGTCTGCCGACCCGCCGGATATCATCCAAGGGACGTTGCCAATGCTGGATTGACGGACTGCGATCGCGAATCGGCAGCCGGCCGGATCCGGCAATCGTTGCCAACCGAACCCTCGCCCTGACTCATGCCAGCCGATCCTTCGACCCCGAACCCGCAGCCCGATGTTCGCATGCGCGGGTTCGCTCGGCGCACGACGGTCGCCGAGACGTGGCGCTGGCTGGACGGACAAGTCGGCCTGCTGGCGGCTGAAACCGTGCCGCTGGATTCCCTGGCGGGGCGTGTGCTGGCGAGCGACGTGGTCAGCCAGGTCGATGTGCCGGCCTTCCCGCGATCGATGATGGACGGCTACGCGGTCGTGGCGAGCGACACCCTGGGTGCCAGTGCCTATAACCGGCTGGCCCTGCGGATCGTGGGGGAAGTGCTGCCGGGCCAGCCGCCGCGAGCCGGCGTCAAGTCGGGCGAGGCGGTTCGGATCATGACCGGCGCACCCTTGCCGCCCGGAGCCGACGCGGTGTTACCGGTGGAAAAGGTGGAAGCTGTCGGCGAACAGGTTTTTGCACAAGATGCCGTCGCCGCAGGCAAGAACGTCGGCGTGGTCGGCGAGGACATACCGCGCGGCAAGCGGCTGCTCTCGGCCGGCCGCCGGTTGCGGCCCCAGGATGTCGGGGTCCTCTCCTCCATCGGCGTGGCCGAAGCCCAAGTCGTCAGACGCCCTCGGGTGCGGATCGTGGTCACCGGCAACGAATTGTTGCCGCCGGGCACCCCGCCGCGAGACTTTCAGATTGTCGATGCCAACAGCCCCATGCTGACCGCGCTGATCGAACGGGACGGCGGGCTGCCCCGAAATCCCGGGATCATTCCCGACGATCCCGCGTCGATCCTCCAGGCAATGCAAGACGACGTCGACGTCGTCCTGGTGTCGGGTGGGTCGAGCGTCGGTAAAGAAGACCATGCGCCGGTCCTGTTGGGGCAACATGGTGAGCTGGCCGTGCATGGGATTGCGATGCGGCCGAGCAGCCCGACCGGTCTGGGCAAGCTCGACAGCCGACTGGTATTCCTCCTGCCCGGCAACCCGGTCTCCTGCCTCTGTGCCTACGACTTCTTCGCCGGCCGCGCCATCCGGGCGATGGGCGGTCAGGCAACCGGTTGGCCCTACCGCCAGGCAACCTGCCGCTTGCGCCGCAAGCTGGTCTCGACGGTCGGCCGTTTGGACTATGCACGCGTCCGGCTGATCGACGGAGAAGCGGAGCCGTTGGCCATCAGCGGTGCCTCGATGCTGAGCTCGACGACGCGGGCCGATGGATTCGTGGTGATTGACGAGGATCTTGAGGGATACCCGGACGGCTCGGACGTGACAGTCCATCTCTACGACTCGCCGGGAGAGGGACCTGCATGACGCGTCAGGAGCAGTTTCTCGATGTGATCGATCGGGACGAGGCCGAACGCCGTTTTCGGAACGCCCTGCGGCTCGACCCGTTGGGCGTCGAGTCGATTCCGTTGGCCGACGCGCTGGGACGGGTGACGGCGTCAGATCTCCGCGCGGCGATCGACGTTCCGTCCTTCGATCGATCGAACTTTGACGGCTTCGCGGTCCGCGCCGAAGATACGCAAGGTGCCCGCGAAGAGGCCCCCCGCCGCTTGCGACTGCTGGACGAAGTGATCGCGACCGCCGTGGTTCCGCAGACGACTCTCGTGCCCGGAACCGCCGTCGCCATCGCAACCGGAGGGATGGTGCCGCGGGGCGCCGACGCGATCCTGATGGTGGAACATGCCGATACCGAAGATGGTGATCTGCTGGTGCGACGCGCCGTTCATGCCGGCTTCGGCGTCGCGTTTGCCGGCACCGACATTTCATCCGGGGAGACCGTGCTGCGGCGCGGTACCCTGCTGACCAGCCGCGAAACGGGCGTCCTGGCCGCTCTGGGTGTTGCCGACGTCGAGGTCTGGCGGCGACCGCGGGTCGGCATCGTGTCGACCGGCGACGAGATCATCGCGCCGGGTGAAGCGATGACGCCCGGCATGATTTATGATTCCAACGCCCGGATTCTGGCGGATGCCGTGCGAGAAGCGGGAGGCTTGCCCAGCGAACTGGGGATCGTCCGCGACGACCTCGAGCAACTTCAGGCGATCGTGACCGCCGCACTCTCCGCGTGTGACGTGGTCCTGCTCTCCGGTGGAACCAGCAAGGGGGCCGGGGACCTTTCCTACAAGGTCGTGCGAGAGCTCGCCGACCCGGGCATCGTCGCCCATGGCGTGGCGCTGAAGCCGGGCAAGCCGATCTGCCTGGCGGCGACCGACGGGAAACCGGTGGTCATCCTGCCCGGATTCCCCACGTCGGCGATCTTCACCTTCCAGGAATTCGTGGCTCCCGTGATTCGCCTGCTGGCAGGACAACCGGCCGAGCGACGGGTTAGCAAGGCGGCCCGGCTGGCCGTCAAGGTCAACTCGGAAATCGGCCGGACCGAGTACCTGCTGGTGGGGCTGGTCGAGCAACAGGGAGGCGGTCTGACCGCCTTCCCGATGGGGAAGGGATCGGGGTCGGTGACCACCTTCAGCCAAGCCGACGGTTTCGTCACCATCGGCCGACACGAAGAGATCGTGGAGGCAGGCACGAACGTCGAAGTCACCATGCTGGGCCGTGGCGTTCAGGTGGCCGATCTGGTCGTCATCGGCAGCCATTGCGTCGGCTTGGACTTCCTGCTGGGGAAGCTGCAAGAGCAGGGCTTCCAGACCAAGTTCCTGGCGGTGGGCTCGACCGCCGGACTCGACGCGGCCCGTAACGGCCAATGCGATCTGGCCGGCGTGCACTTGCTCGATCCGCAAACGGGAACCTACAACCGCCCGTTCCTCGACGAATCCCTGCAGCTCGTCGCAGGATACGATCGGATGCAGGGAGTCCTGTTTCGCCCGGAAGACACGCGCTTCGCGGGCCGGTCGGCGGCCGATGCGATCGCCGCGGTCGCCTCCGATCCTGCCTGCCAGATGGTGAATCGCAACCAGGGCAGCGGCACACGCGTCCTGGTAGACCGCATCCTGGCGGGCGTTCAACCGGCCGGGTATGCCGTCCAGTCACGGAATCATACGGCGGTCGCGGCAGCCATCTCGCAGCATCGCGCGGATTGGGGAGTGGCCATCGAGACCGTCGCCAACCAGGCAGGGCTCGGCTTCCTCCCCTTGCAGAGCGAGCAATACGATTTCGTCGTCCCCCGCGAGCGAGCCGGACGACCGGCAGTGATCGCGTTTTGCAGCCTGCTGGCCGATGAATCGATTCGCGCAGAATTGGCCGAACTCGGCTTCCGCCGCCGAAACCCTCCTCCCGCCTCTGCGGGGAGCGCGAACGCCTGAGAAGCGGGGAGTAATAGTCGCACTAGGCAACCAAGAACCGACCTAGGGCAAGTTGGCGATTGTTGCTAGACTCCCGCTCCAATTTGGTCCGCGTCAAACGCGGTCGCGCTCGCCCCGTCCTTCCTGTGCAGGATTGCCTCCTTATGGTCCATCGAAATCTCGGCTGGTTGCCGCTGCTCATCTCGATCGTCGTTTCCGGTGCCGTGGCGTTTCTGAATGCATCACCGCTGGCGGCACAGGGGCGAGGACAGGTCGGCAGCGCCCAGCCGAATGGTCGCCAGCCGGTGTCCGCGGCTGGGCCGGGGGCACAGGGGCGGCAGGTTCCGCAGGCGATCGCGGCACCGAACTGGATCCCGTTGGCGCCCAAGCATGAAAAATACCTGCTGGAGATCCTGAAGTACTGGGAGCACAAGACGTCGTCGATCGAACGTTACCGGTGCAATTTCAAGCGATACGAATACGAGATGTCGCGCCGGGTGAACCAGGCGAATCAGCCCGTGTGGGAGTTCGTCAACAAGACCTACACCGAGGGGAAAATTCAGTACGAAGCGCCCGACAAAGGACTTTTTAAGGCCGAGCTGATCAAGCATCGGGTGCCCCCCAAGCAACCGGGCGGGCAGCCGGGCTGGCAGGACCAGGTTGGCGGTCCGCGGGAGCACTGGGTCTGCGACGGGTCGTCGATCTTCGAATTCAATCACTCGCAGAAGCAACTCATCGTCCGCCCCCTGCCGCCGGGCATGAAGGGCAAGCAGATCGCCGAAGGTCCCTTGCCGTTCATGTTCGGCGCCAAGGTGGACCAGATCATGCGGCGCTTCTGGGTCCACGTGATTACGCCTGCGGACGCCAAGAACGAATACCATCTCGAAGCGGTCCCGAGAACGGCTCAGGATGCGCAGAACTTCCGAATGCTGCACATCATCATCGACGGCACCGACTTTCTGCCGAAGGCGATGGTCATGTTCCATCGTAACAACGCCAAGACGACCTTCCTGTTCGAGGACCGGGAGGTGAACTGGAATACCACGCTGGAGATGCTGCAGCTCTGGAAGCGAGATTTCTACGCTCCGGCCCTGCCGGCTCGCGACTGGAAAAAGGTCGTGGTCCCGGTCCAGCAGGCGGTCACGCACGCCCCGCCCGGACCAGTGCGACCCGGCGTGCCGACGAATGCCAACGGACAACCCCAATACGGGCCAGCCCGCCAGGCGCAGGCGACGGGGGGACGACCGGCCCCCCGGTAGTCCACGTTGGAACGCAGATCGCCGCGTTGCACCGGCTGACCGGCGATTGCCCGGCCCGGTCGTCGGCCGTTACCAATCCGCCAGCGACGACCGGTTATCCGGTGACTGGGTGATCTCGGCCGAGCGCCTGCAGGGAGCCCTATTTCGCGGCGTCACGCTTTGATTTTCTCCAAGAATCGGGCACCTGCCGACGAATTCCTTAGGTCCGGCATGCGCTGACCGCCCCCGGAATGTTTCCCGGATTTGCCGGGCGCTCGCTGCCCGGCCTGATTCCGTGACCAACCCGGTGGCACCGGTTGCCGTCATTCCTCGACCGGTACCTTCCTGTACGCGTTAACTCGGATGATTCATCAACGAACAACCATGCGGTTCAAGTCGCTGTGTCGCAATCATTTGTGGTGAACTTACCAAAATCGCCGCGCATATCAGCCGAAACGCGTTAGCGTCCGGTTTGCTCTGTTTTCAAAGGAACCGGGGCTAACGCCCCACGGCTGATGAGTCGTCCGCTTCAGCGTTGGGTTTGTTCGACGATCAGCGGGACCGTGGGCAAATGCGAACGGCCCGTGGCCGGCGCTGCATGCTTTGTCCCCGAGAGATCGCATTCGTATAATTCCAGCAGGGAACTCAGGTACCATGGGAAACGAGAGGTCCGGGGCGTGGCCCGTCTTGAGATGCAACCGTGGCCGCAAACACAGCGGCTGGGTTGGTCGCAACCGGCGCGTCCCAGGCAGGGCGGTCTCGCCTCTGATGGTCAAACGCACGACGGACCGACCTATGTTGGTGCACTGGCGTGTCGAACCCCTTCACGTTCGCAGGAGCAATCCGATGACGCTGCAGCGATTCACGCAGCAGACGAGCGGCGGTCGAGTTGTCGGCAGCCCACTGCTCGGCAACCCGGGCCGCAACCGCCCGTTTGCTCGTCGCCCAGTTCCCCGTTTCGCCGCCGTGTTCGTTTTGGTCGCGGGATTCCTGGCCTGGCAATTGGCCGACCGGCCAACGTTGCAGGCCCAGCCGAATGCAACGACAAGCTCCCAGCGTACCGCCCCGGTCTACCTGGTGGAGGTGCCGCTGCCCATCGCGGGGACGGTCGACACGCAAGTCAAGCGGCAGATCGATCAGCTTCTGTCACGCGACGTACCAAGTACGCCGCGCCCGATTTTGATTCTCGAATTTTCTGGAGCGGAACAACCGGGAGGGACCGGGTCCGGTCAGTCCAGCGAGTTTGAACGGTGCCTGTCGCTGGCCCGCTATCTGGTGGGCGACCGCCTGAGTGGCACTCGAACCGTGGCCTTCGTCCAGGGCGACCTCAAGGGCCACGCGCTGCTGCCGGTGATTGCTTGTGAAGAGCTGATTGTTGATCCCGATGCGGAGATCGGCGCTGCGGGAGCCGGCGAGTCATCCATCGATCAAACGATGCGACGGAGCTACGCAGAGATCGCCGAAGTCCGCCCGACGATCCCACCGGCAGTCGCCGTCGGCATGCTCGACTCCGAGGCACAGGTTGTGAAGGTTCAGACGGTCGAGGGCGTTCGCTATATGCTGCAAGCCGAGCTGGCAGCGCTCAAGAAGTCGACGACGATCAGTGCGGTCGAATCGATCGTCGCGACCGGCGACATGGCTCGCTTCACGGGACGAGAGTTGCGGCTCGAGCACGGCTTTGCCAGCCACCTGGCGACCGACCGTCGCGAATTGGCCGGCGCCCTGCGAATTCCCCTGGCATCGATTCAGCATGATCCGACCCTGGACCAGGAGCGGCGGGCCTTGCGGGTCGATATTGAACGGCCGATCAGCGGCAAAGACGTCAACTGGATGATGGCGGCGATCGGCAAGCAGATCGCCGACAACGGAGTGAATTTCGTCTGCGTCCACCTCAACAGCCCTGGCGGCTCGGCGCAGGACAGCCTCCGCCTGGCAAACTACCTGGCCTCACTTGCGGACGACGATGTGCGGACGGTCGCATACGTCAGGCATGAAGCGCGGGCCGATGCGGCGCTGATCGCCTTGGCATGTGACGAAATGGTGGTCGGGCGCACCGCGGTGCTGGGGGGCCCGGGAGCGGTGGTGATCCGCAAGCAGGATCTGCCCGATCTGCGGCGGGCGATCCGGGCCCTGGCCGAATCGCGCCACCGTGATTGGTCTCTTCCGGTGGCGCTGGTCGACCCCAGCCTGGTGGTCCACCGTTACGTGGGGCAGGGAACCAACCAGGTTCGCTACTTCAGCGAGGAAGAGAAGGCGGACCAGGCGATCCCAGGCGAGTGGCAGCAGGATGCGGAAATCCGGGCCGGCGGCGGACTGACGGGCGATGAAGCATTTGCGGTCGGGTTGGCCAGGCAGACGGCCGAGAATTTCGACGCGGTGCGAAGCCTTTACGGTTTAGACGAAGAGCTTTCCGTCGTGCAGCCGAATTGGGCCACACTCTTGATCGAGCGGCTGGCATCGCCCCACTTGGCCGGCACGATTCTGTTTGTCGGCTTGTTGATGTTTATGATCGAAATGTCGCAGCCCGGAATCGGCGTGGCCGGGTTCGTATCGGCCATCTGCTTCGTCCTCTTCTTCTGGTGCAACGTGCTGCACGGCACGGCCGGTTGGTTGGAGATTCTCCTCTTCGTGACGGGTGTCGGCTGCCTGGTCCTGGAGATCTTTGTGATTCCGGGATTCGGGATCTTCGGCGTCGGCGGATCCGCCATGATTGTGGGTTCGATCGTCCTGGCCAGTCAGACCTTTGTGATCCCGCAAAACAAGTACCAGATCGAGCAATTGCCTCAATCATTGATGGTTCTCGTCGCCGCCGGTTCCGGAGCGTTTCTCTCCGCCTTCTTGCTGCGCAAATACTTGCCCGATACGCCGGTCCTCCGGCACATGCTCCTGGCGCCGCCGGACGACGATGAAATGGACGAGTTGGAACAGCGGGAGGCGGTGGTGCATTGCGAGCATTTGCTGGGCAAGCGAGGTAAAACGACGACGCGTCTGAATCCGGCAGGCAAGGCCCGCTTTGGCGACGACGTGGTCGACGTGATCGGCGAAGGCGAACTCATTGGGCCCGGTACCGAGGTTCATGTGGTCAGTGTCCATGGTAGTCGCATCGTGGTGGTTCCGGTGTCCACCGCCGCGAAGGCGAACCTGGTTTAAGCGGAAGGGATGCGCGTTGCCGAGGAACGTGTTAAGAGCAACGTCGTTTTTTCAGCGACAGGGAAGTGCGGGAAGTTGTTGAAGACTCGTTCCCCGCGGGCGGGTCGCAAGGGAAAGGCCAAGACGATGGATCTGATGTTGTGGGCATTCGCCCTGTTGGTGCTCGGACTGAGCATGATGATCCTGGAGGTATTCGTTCCGTCGGGCGGCGTTCTTAGCTTCCTGGCAGTCGTCTCGATCATCGCCTCGATTGTCGTCGGGTTCCTGGACAGCTTTCAAACCGGCACAATCATGATGGTGACCGTCCTGGTTTGCGTCCCGGTCGCCGGCTGGGGCATCGTCCGGATCTGGCCCCACACGCCGATCGGACGGCTGATTCTGGCGAAACGGCCGGCCAGCTCGGACGATGTGCTGCCGGAAACCGAAGCCTACCGCGGCCTGCGCGAACTGATCGGCCATCGGGGGTACGCGGTGAGCAAGATGCTGCCAAGCGGAATCGTGGTCATTGACGGGAAGAAGTACGACGCGGTCAGCAACGGGATCGCCATCGATCCGGACCAGGCCGTCCAGGTGATCGATGTGCGGACGAACCGCATCGTCGTGCGGCCCGCCGCAGGGAACGCCGGTCCCGCACAACCGGAGAGCTCGACGGCGGTCGTCGGGGAGGGCGAGACGGCCGACGACATTTTGTCGACCCCCGTCGAATCGCTCGGCCTGGATGATCTCAACGAGTCGCCGTGACACCGGTTCGGCGATCTCCCGTCGTGCCCAATGCTCATCGTGTGCGGCCGGCTGAGCCACCATGCAGCCGACACTGCGACGGCCCGGCCTCCGCTGGCTTGACATCACTATCGCGCAGGGGTTAACGTCGTAGGCTGGCTCGGCAAGCGGATCTGGCAGGTGCCTGGAACACCGGCTCGCCGTCGTCTCATGAGAGGAATTCTGCCATGCTCTGGGCTCAAGAACCGAACCCGATGTCGATCGCGTTTATTGTCGGGCTGGTGCTGGTCATTCTGGTGATGCTCGGCATCTTCGCCGTGTTTGCCAGCTACTTTCGACTGTGGGTCCAATCGGCGTTGACGGGTGCCGGGATCCGCATTTGGGATCTGCTGGGAATGACCTTCCGTAAGGTCAACGCCACGGTGATTACACGCAGCAAGATCATGGCGGTGCAGGCCGGGATCGACCGCAGCGAGATCACCACCAAGGCGCTGGAAGCGCACTTCATGGCCGGCGGCAACGTGCCGCTGGTCATTCGGTCGTTGATCGCCGCTCACAAGGCCAAGACGATCCAATTGACATTCCGCGAAGCGACCGCCATCGACCTGGCCGGCCGCAATGTGCTTGAATCGGTTCAGACGAGCGTCTATCCGAAGGTGATCGACTGCCCGGCCAAAGGGTCGCCGCGCGAATCGCTGGACGCGGTCGCCAAGGATGGAATTCAGTTGAAGGTGAAAGCCCGAGTCACCGTCCGTGCCAACTTGCAGCAGTTGATCGGTGGTGCGACCGAAGACACGATCGTCGCTCGGGTCGGCGAGGGCATCGTCTCCGCGATCGGGTCGGCCGGATCACACAAGCACGTCCTGGAGAATCCGGACATGATTACCAAGGCGGTGCTCGCCCGCCGGCTCGATTCGCAGACCGCGTTCGAGATCGTCTCGATCGACATTGCCGATATCGACGTGGGACAAAACATCGGGGCGCGCCTGCAAGCCGACCAGGCGGAAGCCGATACCCGCGTGGCCCAAGCCCGAGCGGAAGGTCGCCGGGCGATGGCGGTGGCGGCCGAACGGGAAAAGCTGGCCGATATCGAAAAAAGTCGCGCGGCCCTTGTCGATGCCGAAGCGGAAGTGCCGCGAGCGATGGCCGAGTCTTTCCGGAACGGCAATCTCTCCGTCGGTGACTACTACAAGTTACGAAATGTGCAGAGCGACACGGACATGCGGAAAGCGATCGCGGCCTCCAGCGGCAGTTCGTGATATCGGTCGATCCCGGTCGCCGGACACCGGTATCCAAGTCAGGCGCATCCAGGCAGCGGGTCCACGAAATGGATTGCTTGCCCAGGCTGTCGGCCGGTCACCGTGGCCGGTGAGTTCCGTGGCCGGCGAGCCGTCAAGCGGCCGGATAAGACAGACTCAATCAAGTACCAGCGAGCGGGGATCCCATGGCCGGTGACATCGAAGACTTCCTGCGACGCGCCGCACAACGACGCGCGCCCCAAGGCCCTCCTCCGGTCAGCCGCCCAGTGCCGTTCCCACCCGATCTGGAGATCTTGGACGATGACGACGTGGTCGACACGGAGATTGTCGACGCGTATCCCGTCGAGGATCCGGGAATCCTCAGCGGGCCAGATGTCGGCGCCCATGTCTCGCAGCATATCAATACCGCAGATTTCGGCGAACGCATCTCTCATCTGGGCGAAGTCATCGATCATGCCGACGATCGGATGGAAGCCCACATGCAGGAGATCTTCGAGCACAAGTTGGGTGAGCTTGGTGCGCCCACCAGCCGAGCCAGCGAGTCGACGCTGGACGATGATGGAGAGCGTCGGCCGGGCGCCGCGGGACCCGGCCAACGCGCGGCGTTCAACATCCGCAGGCTCTTGAGTTCGCCAGGTAGCATTCGCGACGCCATCGTACTCGGCGAAGTGCTGCGGAGACCGGACGACCTTTAGCGAGGCAGAACCGCGGCGGGCCAATGGCCGGTTGATTCGGATCCTTCATGTACGAACAACGATGCAGTGCAAAACGCGTTGTCGTCGCCGTAGGTGATGAGCTAACTCTGGGCGCCGCGCATAGCAACCGGAACACGTTAACACCCGGTTTGCTCAGCCATCAAAGGAACCGGGGCGAACGCCGAGCGGCCGACGATGTTTCGAATCCAGGCCAACGCTCGCGGCAGGTGCAACCGTTTCCGTTGGTCGCTGAACTTCGACTCACCAAGAACGCCTTCGGCTCCCCCCAGTTGAGCTCGTGGCCGCGGAAGGCAACATTCTGGCGTCGGCTCGTCTGACCACGCTGCCGGCCCCACTCCATTACCATTCCATCTACCTGAACTTTCGTTGCAAGGAATTTAACCATGTCTGTAAAGATTGTCCCCGGAGAAACCAAAATCGGCTGGATCGGTGTCGGCGTGATGGGTTCGAGCATGTGCGGGCACCTGATCGACAAAGGTTTTTCGGCCACCGTGTACACGCGGACCAAGGGCAAAGCGGATGGCCTGCTGGCCAAGGGAGCCGCCTGGGCCGACACTCCGAAAGCCGTCGCCGAACAGAGTGATGTCGTCTTTGCCATCGTCGGCTTCCCCAGCGACGTCCGCGAAGTCATGCTTGGTACCGACGGCGCCCTGGCCGGCAGCAAGGCCGGGAATGTCCTGGTCGATATGACGACCAGCGAACCGTCCCTGGCAGTAGAGATCGCCGCCGCGGCGGCCGCCCAGGGCGTAACCAGCATCGACGCGCCCGTCTCCGGCGGAGACGTCGGTGCCCGTGAAGCACGCCTCTCGATCATGATCGGCGGTGACAAGGGCGTGGTCGATGCGTTGCAGCCCTGTTGGGAAGCCATGGGCAAGACGATCGTCTATCAGGGGGAAGCCGGCGCGGGCCAACACACCAAAATGGTCAATCAAACGCTGATTGCCACCAACATGATCGGCGTCTGTGAAGCACTCCTGTATGCACATCGGGCCGGCCTGGACCTGGAAACCGTGATGCAGTCGGTCGGGTCCGGCGCGGCGGGAAGCTGGTCGTTGGCAAACCTGGGACCGCGGATCATCGATAACAACTTTGATCCCGGCTTCTTCGTCGAGCATTTCATTAAGGACATGGGAATCGCCCTGGACGAAGCCAAGCGGATGAATCTCTCGCTGCCCGGCCTGGCACTAGCCCACCAGCTCTACCTGGCGCTGCAGGCGCAGGGCCATGGTCGCGATGGAACCCATGCCCTGCAGCTCGCCCTCGCGTCACTGTCGGGAATCGACTGGAAGGGACGTTGACGCTGGGAAGGGTCGACGACACCGGCCTCACGAGCGGACCATCCGCAACGGCGGGCGGGTTGTGATTGGCGCCGCGCGCAGAAGCCGGAATGCGCTAACGTCCGGGTGGTGCAGTTTCGGTGGAACCGGGGCTAACGCCCAGCGGCTGATGAATGTTCCGGGGTTAACGCTCAGCCGTTGATGACTGAGTCGGGAAAGGCGGCAATTTGGATGCTGTCGCGCGCACGATTTACAGCCGGCTCAAGCGGCGCCCTCCGGCTTTACCGGCGCACAGGCCGCCGGTTTCACAATCGCGGCCATCGCCAGGCCGGCCAGCGTCCAACCGACAACATTATCGATCACAAACGCTACCGTGTAATCGAGTGGAAAATGCATCCAGTTCCAGTACGATGCGTGGCCGATCAAGGCAGTGAAGAGCCCCATGCCAACGACGAATCCGACGCGATAGCCATAGCTCCGGCAACAGCCGGTCGCCGCACAGGACAACAGCATGGCGGCCAGCAGCGCGGCCAGCAGGTCAATCACAAAGCCCATCACGAGAACCGACGGGCTCATCGGCGTCGTCCCTTCGCGACGGTAGTAAACGGAGTAGATTGGACCGGACAAGTGATTCTTGGTGAACTCCGACGACGGATCGCTCATGTCGGCCTCCGTCTCCCACATCGGCGCCGTATACACTCCTGTCGGCAGATTCTGTTCCCTCAGCACCGACGTCACGGCTTGCTCATCGGGGAAACCGGAGATTGTCGGCGCATGCAGGGGAACGGCCATCCAGGCCAACATGCCCCAGATGTAGTAGAGCACAGCACCGGCTACGGCAGCGATCAGAATTCTGGTCATGTGAGGTGACTCGCGGGTAAGATGGGATTCTTAGTTGCGGAGGTTGTACCGTCGAGGAACGGGGGGCAACAGCTTGGGCGCTGATCGCTCCGCGGTCTGCGCAAGCTCGGATGATTCGTCAGCCGCCGGGTGATCGCCCGCCTCATTCATCAGCCGCTGGGCGTTAGCCCGCGATTGCGTTGATGGCTGAGAAAACGCGCGTTCCGGCGGATATGGGAGGCGCGACGGATAAGCTCACCGCGGACGATTGCTGCACAGCGACTTGGGCTGAATCGTTGATTATTATTTGTACCCTAATGATCCGCAGACACGCGACTTGCGCTGAGCGAAATGTGGCACAGATTCGTCAAGAAAAGCTCGGAACTTTGTTACCGATTTGCGACAACTTTGCGGCGGTTGAGTCGTCTCACCTGGAGAGCCGGCCGCCGGTGTTGCCCCACCCCGTCAGTGGGCCAGATGCTCATCGTGGCAATTCGGGAGGGCGCCCGCAAGTCCGGTGGCCGCCAACGAATGCGGCCGGCGCCGGACACGGGGGCCTGGGGGCTGCTTCACAATTGCCCCTCGTCCAGAACGTTGGGGCACCGCAAGCGAAGGGAGATTGAAAGATGAGTGCGATTCCAGATCTGCGATGGTGCATGCTTCTGGTCATGCTGATGTCCGGCATTTCGCTCCAGACAAGCGGCGGGACAGCAGATACGGCGAAGCCCTTGAAGCGGGCCAAGACGAAGGACCCCGGCGAAGCTGGAGGATTCCGGAACGTCTATCCGCTGGCCGTGCTGCCGTTTCAAGTGCGCGGCGCGCTGGCGGGCGAGCCGGGTGACCAGGAACTGCGAAGCAAGATCTCCAGCCTGCTCTTCGCCAACCTGGCGAAGAGATCCGAGCTGTTTCTGGTGGAACGTGATGATCTCGATCGGTTGTTGGCCGAGCAGGAGTTGAGTGCCGCCGGGTTGGTCTCCCCGTCTCAGGCTAATCAGTTGGGCCAGCTGACGGGCGCCAAGATTCTGATTACCGGCGCGGCGTTGCATGTCGACGGGCAACGGCACCTCGTGGCCAAGATCATGGGTACGGAAACCAGCCGCGTGATCGGCGCATCGGTGGAAGGGAGCAGCGACGATGAACTGAGTGTGCTGGTGAAACGATTGGCGGATCGCATCGCCAAGGTTTTATCGACGCAGGCAGACCAGCTTGTCGCGCCGCCGATTCCTCAGGTCGATCGGTTGGCCGCATTGAAGAAGAGAATGAACGGCGGGCGTCGCCCCTCGCTCGTGATTCACATTCCGGAACAGCATATGGGACAGACAGCCCGCGATCCGGCGGCGGCAACCGAGCTGATCCGCTATTGTTCGGAGCTCGGCTTCACCGTGCTCGAATCGAACGACGGAAAGGATCAGGCTGACATCCGCCTGATCGGCGAGGGCTTCACCGAGTTTACCGCCCGGCGGGGCAACCTCGTTTCAGTCAAGGCACGCCTCGAACTGAAAGCCGTCGATCAGAAAACGGGGCAGGTGATGGCAGCAGACCGGCAGACAGCCGTACGCGTAGACCTGGCAGAACAACTGGCCGCCAAAGGGGCATTACAGGAAGCGGCAGCGACGATCGCCGAACGCATGTTGCCGGCGATCGCGAACGCCCGCACGTCGAAGCGCGGCAAGCCGAAGTCCAGCCAGCCCGCGCCGCGACGCCGGCGCTGAGGACGTGATCGAAACAGCTCGAAACCCACTCGTGCGACTCTTCATTCAGGAATCCATCTCTGATGCTCGCAGGTTACGTAAGTGATGAGCGGTACGTTGCGGTACCGGATGCTTTATTCGAGTTTCGCAGCGGCCAACGGGTCGTCGTGGCCAGATCGACCATCTCTGGTGCCGTGTATGTGGATGTCGAGCCCGGCGAGTACCAGGTCGTCTTGGGACGCGACGGTTTCGGCTCGAAGCTCGTCAACGTCACGCTTCACCCCGACCGACCGCACCATTTCCGGCTGCTCTCCGATCGGCTGCTCGGCTACATGTGGCCCAAGTGCACCAGCGGCGGGCAGCGGTCCGAGTTTCGGGTTCATGCGGTCGAGGAATACGAACTGGAGCTGTGGCGGTACGGCGCAGAGAAGCAGTTCGTACGCCGGATCGGAACATTTGACGAACACGGTCCGCGTGCCAACATGCAGATCACGCCTGATGGAGACTACACGCAAAGCGGCGTCGAGTGGAACAAGAACGGTTACCACAGCGCCTCGCTGAGCCAGTGGATCGAGGCGCCGCGGCGGAGCGGGTTGTACTACTTGCACGCCCGGTCGAAGTCGGGCGAATTTTTCAGCTTTCCCTGGGTCGTGTCGCCGCCTGAGCCGTCAGCAGCAATTGCCGTGTTGGCATCCGACGTCAATTGGAATGCCTATAACAGTTTTGGGGGACGGAGTAATTACATCCACGCCGATCGCTTTCCACCCACTCCAACGGTCAACGCGCGGCTTGAATTGACTCGGTATACCGAGGCGGAACATCGCACGTACGATTCAGAGACGTATCAGCCGCTTTCGCTGGATCGCCCCGATCCATTCAATCACATCGACGTCGGTGAACAGCTTACCGATCCGATCGCCGGCCGGCAGGGCTGTCACATGGCGGCCGCCGAGTGGCGGCTGCTGGGATGGCTGGAGCAGCAGAACTTTGAATACGACTACTACAGCGAGACCCAGTTTCATTTCGACCAGGTACCTCTGGATAAGTATCGTGTGCTGATTCTCAGCACTCACCCGGAGTACTGGTCACGCACCATGTACGATCGACTGAAGCACTGGGTCCACGTCGACGGCGGCCGCCTGATCTACCTGGGTGGAAACGGCTTGAACTGCGAAGTCGAGTTTCTGGATGACCGTCGCATCGTTTACCAGAACACGCGTTGGAGCCACTCGGAGCCCCAGTATGCGGACGACGGCCGCGAGTGGGAAAGCCGGTTCGACAAACGGCACGAGTCAGAAGCGAATCTGCTGGGCGTTGCTTTCACGTTTGCCGGGATCATGACCGGGGCCCCGTACCGAGTCATTGATGATCAACACTGGTGCTTTGCCGGCACGGGCTTGAAGGAGGGCGACACGTTTGGATCGAAGAGCTTGCATCAACGAATTCCCGGAGGCGCGTCGGGTCATGAAACCGACAAGATCTCTCCCCAGTCGCCGGCCAACGTGCGTCTGCTGGCCAAAGGACTGAACCCGGACGAAGGGGGTGCGGAAATCGTCCACTACGAAACGCCCGGCGGCGGAGAGGTGTTTTCCGTGGGCTCGATTACCTGGCCTGCCTGCATCCTGGTGGACGACGCCGTTTCCAAGATTACGGCCAACGTGATTCGCCGCTTCACGGGCGATCGCACTTGATGTCTGCTACCTGCCGCGAAATCCTACTCGATCGGTCAACTCTGTTCTTGATGTTAAGGTGGCTGACCATGGTTTCACCCGCTCGCCTCTCACCCAACGTCAGTTTGCCCCGTCGCCGTTCCGGGCGCCGCTCGCCGGCAAGTGCCGTTTACTGCCTGGTCTTTCTGGGCACCCTGTTTTCGCTCCAGCCGACAACGGCGGATGGCCAGTCCCCGGCCCATTCCAGCAGGCCGGCCAACAAACGCGCAACGCTGTCGTGGACAGCGCTGCCCGACCTGCCTGATGAGTTGGGAGTCGCCGGTCCGTTCGTCGGCGTTCATCAGCAAGCACTGATCGTCGCCGGTGGAGCGAACTTCCCCAGGCCGGTCTGGGAAAACGACAAGGTCTGGCGGGATCGAATCCACGTGCTGACCAGGACCGACAATCGCTACGTCTGGCACGATGGCGGGACATTGCCGCAGCCGATCGGTTACGGTTCGACCATCTCGACAGCCGACGGAATCGTCTGCCTGGGGGGAAACAACGGGACGGCAACCTATGACGATGTCTTTCTCTTGCAGTGGGATGCGGCTCAGCAAAAGGCGCGGATCACAGCGTATCCGCCGCTGCCGCTGCCGTGTGCCTACGGCGCGGCAGCTCGCGTCGGCGACACCATCTACCTAGCTGGCGGCCAACAGGGTACCGGGCTGGAATCAGCCATGACCAACTTCTGGTCTCTCGACCTTGCGCAACGTAACAACTCGGACAACTTCGCCTGGCAGCAGCGGACCGCGTGGCCAGGAGCCAGCCGCGCATTCAATTTGACGGTGGCCCAACCGCGTGACGGGAAGGACCGTGTCTATGTGATCAGCGGCCGCCGCCAGGAGGGTCAGCAGACCCTGTTTCTGCGTGACACCTGGGAGTACACGCCGGCGACCGACCGTTGGCAACGCCGTCACGACGCGCCCCGGTGCTTGATGGCCGGAACAGCAATCGGCAGCAAGTCAGGACAGATTGTGGTTCTGGGCGGCGCCGACGGTTCCCTGTTCTTCCAGAGCGACCAATTAAGAGATCGGCATCCCGGCTTCATCCGTGACGGGCTGCTCTATGACACCGCGACCGATCGCTGGATGCCGGCCGGCCAACTCCCACGCAACCAGGTAACAACCCAGGTCGTTCGCTGGGACGGTGGCATGGTCGTCGCCAGTGGCGAAGTACGGCCTCGAGTGCGTTCGCCCCAGGTCTGGAAATTCCAGCTAGGGGATGCGGCATCAGATGCCCTGCGGAAGTAGCGACCAGCGTCCACGGCGGGAAACCGGAACCAACGCTGGGCGACGGTTCCGACAGGCGACTCAAGGGAGCCGTTCGCTCCTCATGCCGTTGGTCATGCGGTGCATGACGTCATGCGGTCTGACATGAGGCAGGAACCAGTCATCAACGACGACCCGGCATGTTGGTACTACTGGGTTAATGCAAGCTGCTCTTGGCTCGTTGCGAAGTTGAGACCGTTCGTGGGGTCGTGGACACAATCGGGGTGGGAGACCTTCGGTCGACCGTTTCGGCGGGGTCAGCGACCCGCGGCGAGCAATTTGTCAGCGACCGGCGCCGAGCAATTTGTCAGCGACCCGCGCCGAGCAATTCGTCAGAGACCCGCGGCGCAAGGTTGTGTTCGTGGCGCTTCGCGACCGGTCACCGCTCGCAATTCAAGCGGACCGGCCTATTTCACCGCCGGGAAGATGACAAGCGTCACGATGGCGTAGTAGTGGCAGGCGCTGGCCAGGATCACAAAGAGGTGCCAGACTGCGTGAAAGTAGCGCACATGACGGTCCAGCGTTAAGAACAATGTACCCAGCGTATAGCTCACGCCGCCGGCCACCATCCACAACAGACACTCGGTGGAAACGGTCCACACCAGGACCATGGCCGGCAGCCACCCCAGCAGAATGTAGGTCCGCGCGGAAAAGTCGTTGACCCGGTATTGGCGAACAACTTTCGAATAGAATCCGGCGATGGCGGCACCCCACATGGCGACCAGCATGCCCCATCGGCCGACCCCTTCGAGCTCCGTCCAGACAAAGGGTGTGTACGTACCCACAATCAACAGGTAGATAACACCTTGATCCCAGGCTCGCAACAAGAACTTTGCGCGTGGCCGCTGGATCGCGTGCGACAGCGTCGAAATCGCATACACGGCCATCAGCGTGAGTGCATACAGCAGGCAACTCGCCGCCAGGCCCGTACTAATTGTTCCGGCAAACGTGGCGAGATAGATCGTGGCCCCAATCGTCAACAGGAACCCGGCCCCATGGGTCAGGGTGTTGATCCCTTCCTGGTCGGCCAGATGTTCTGTGCAACCCGAAACCATTTGATCCGCACTTGCCATGATCGTGTCCGTCAATCGTGAGTTGCGAGCCGGCTCCATGCCCTCAGCGGGCCTACTGTAGAAGAATTCTTCCGCCAGGGAAATGCTCGCTTGCCAGAGTTCTCCGACAGGCTCGTGCTAGCGACGCTCGCGGGGACCAGGCCGGGTGATGGTCTGACCGGGCGGCGGGCTGCACCATCGTTGCAGGGCGTTTTCCCCGGAAATTCGAGGGGAACGAAAACCGGTTTGCCCCGTCGTTCGTCATAATACGCGTGCTACCGCCGCCAATTAGAGTAGATTGGAGCGTATCGCGGCAGGCGTTCCACCCGAGCTAACTCATGACGCCCCAAGGAGTTTCCCCGATGAGACAGATGGCGCACCTCGCTTCCGCATTCGCGGTCCTGATCTCCGGCCTACTGGCGGCAGCCGAGATTGACTACATCGAGGACTTTTCGTTGTCCGCCGATCGGCCAACGGCCCTCAAACAACTGATCCCGGGCTCGGAGGACTACTACTACTACACGTGCCTGCATTTGCAAAACACGGAACAGTTCGATCAGGTCGAGCGGCTACTCGAAGCCTGGATCAAGCGCTACCGGGAAACACCGCGCGTGCGAGAAATTCAGAATCGCCAGGCACTGTTGACGTATCCTCGGAATCCGGCGGCGTCGCTGGAACGGATTCGTTCGCGGTTGGGGCTGCAATTCAAGCACCAGCGTGTCACCGTCGGAGAGAAGCCGAACCTCCCAACCGAGCTCGATCCAGCTTTGCTCAGCCGCCAGCGCCTCACGCAAGACGCCTTTCGCCGCCACCAGAACACGGCCGGCTTTGAAGACTCTGCCCTGGATTGGCTGATTCAATCCGATCTCAAACCGGATGTTCGGCGAGATTTGCTCAGCCGGCTGCAACTGCCGGATCACGCCAATCTGGCCAAACTGATCGTCGCGGATTTGCAGCACAAGTACAGCAAGCCGTTTGGCTCGCTGGCCATTCACGGCCGGTTACTGCGCAGCCAGTTGGACGAATGCCTGGAGGTCAAGCCCGACCTCCGCGACCAGGCCAACTTCGTCAACACCTACCTTTCCAAGCTGCAGCCTAACAACGACCTGGACTGGCAGCACGATCCGGCATCCTATGTCGCGTACCTGTCACGGCTCGAGGCATTCACGGCGACCCTAGCCCCGGTCCACAACTCACTGAAGGCCCACGTCCTTTATCACCGGCTGGCCCTCGACCGAACACAGGGCATTTACGACAAGGCCCGCTTCATGGCCTACCTCAAACTGCCGCGTAAGGTCGGCTACATGGAAGCCAAGTACATGTCAGTGGGCGACAACCGCCGCTTCGCCGCCGACCTCAACGCCGACTTTGCCCGCACCACACGCTTACCGCCGATCGGAAACGACGAACGGCTGGTCCGCGAGTACCTGCATCACTTCTTCGTCAAAGAATCAGCGACCAAACCCTACGAACCGTTCGTCGACGACACATTCTTGCGTCACAACCTGGCGGAGGCCAAGATCGTCCACGGGCTGGGCGAACCCGAACAGTGGTACTCGCTCCTCCCGCCGGACAAGTATCAGGCGCTCAAGGAGCGGGTCGATCTCGACTTCGCGCCGACCAATCGGACGCAGTTCGCCGCAGACGCACCCGTCAGCCTCGACTTGGACGTTAAGAACGTTCGTTCCTTGATCGTCAAGATCTTCAAGATCAACGCGCGGAATTTCTATCAGCAGCAAGGACGGGAAGTCAACTCGGACATCGAGCTGGACGGACTGGTCGCGAACGAATCGACGACATACGAGTACACCGCGCCTCCGCTCCATCGAGTCCGGCGTCACTTCGACTTTCCGTCGTTAACGGATCCGGGCGTCTACGTCGTCGACTTTATCGGCAACGGCCTCAGCAGCCGCGCGGTGATCCGCAAGGGTAAACTGCGGTTCCTGGTTCGGGACCATGCGGCGGGGCATCTGTTTACGATCTTGGACGAGCAGAATCGGAAGCTCGACGATGCCACGATCTGGCTGGCGGGCCATGAATACGAACCGCTCGGCGACGGCCGGATCCTGGTACCGTACACGGCTCGGGCCGGCCGCGTGCCAATCGTGATTTCGCACCAGGGCTTTTCCTCGCTGGACTTCTTCCAGCATCGCGCAGAGAACTATCATCTGGCTGCCGGTTTTTACGTCGATCGCGAATCACTGCTCGCACGACGCGCTGCCCAGGTTGTGGTCCGACCTGGACTTTACGTCAACGGGGCACCGATTCCGCTCTCCACCTTGAATGATGTCCGCTTGACCATCACGTCCGTCGACCAGGATGGAGTCCGCTCGTCCAAGGACGTTCCCGACTTCACGTTGCAGGAGGATGGCGAATCCAAATTCGAGTTTGACACTCCGGCCCGCCTGGCCCAGCTCAGTTTTCGGCTCCAAGCCACGGTCAAACAGGCCAGCCAGAACAAGAAGGTCACGCTCACCGCCACCGATTCCGTTTCGCTCAACCAGATTGACCAGACAGAGAAGACGGCACAACTGTTGCTGACCAAAGTAAGCGGCAAGTACGTGATCGAACTGTTAGGCAAGACGGGAGAAACACGGGCCGACCGGCCGGTGCAACTATCGTGCAAACATCGTGATTTTCGCGAACCGGTCACCGTCGCCCTGCAGACCGACTTCCAGGGCCGCATCGCCCTCGGCGAATTGACGGACATTGCGGCCATCACGGCCCAAGGCCCCAGCGGCGTCTCACAGACCTGGAACCTGCTCCGCGACCAGCGCACCTACCAGCCGTCCATCCACGGCGTCGCCGGTAAGCCCCTGTTGGTGCCCTACCTGGGCGACCCGCAAGCGGTGGCGCGTCGAGCGGTCGCGTTGCTGGAGCTACGCGGCAACACGTACGTCGCCGACCGGTTCTCGTCCCTCAGCGTCCAGGACGGCATGTTGCAGATCGACAAGCTGCCTCGCGGTGACTACGAATTGATTCTCAAGGAAGAGCAGCAGCGAATCCGAGTCCGCCTGGCAGCCGGCGAGCGGCTGGAGGACTTCGTGCTGGGAAGCAGCCGGCATCTCGAAAGCTCGCCGCGACCGACATTGCACGTCGGGCCAATTCAGACCGACGGCGACGAGCTACGGATTCCGTTGACGGGTGCCGACGAATTCACCCGCGTCCATCTGTTCGCCACCCGCTACCATCCGGCTCACTCCATCTACGACAAACTCAGTCGGATTCGTGTCCCCGCCCCCCGGCGAGTGATTCCACCTTCTGCCACGACGGTCTACGCGGCCGGCCGGAATATTGGCGACGAATACCGATATATCATCGATCGGCAGTTCACCAAGAAATATCCGGGCGTGATGCTGGATCGCCCCAGTCTTCTCTTGGCACCCTGGGCCTTGCGCAGCACGACCGCCGGTGAACAGGAGGCGAAGAAGGGATCCGATTTCGCCCCGAGCCCCTCGAGCGCACCCCGTTCCGAGTCCGTAGACGCTGCCGCCGAGGAAGGTGCGGCCCCGGCGGGTGAATTCGCCAACCTGGACTTCCTCTCGGAAGCATCCACCGTGCTGCTCAACGCCCGTCCCAATGACCAGGGCGTGGTGATCGTGCCAACCGAACTCCTCGGCTCGCACTCCTGGCTGCATGTCGTCGCCGTCGATCCCTTTGACACCGTCTATCGCACGCACTCGCTGCCTGAAAAGCCGACTGACTTCCTCGACCTCCGCTTCACTCGCAGCCTGGACCCCAACCAGCACTTCACGCAACAAAAACAGATCAGCCTGATCTCGTCAGGCGACACATTTACACTGGCCGATCTTGCCTCGTCGCGTTTCGAGGTTTATGACTCGCTGGATCGCATCTATGCCCTTTACACGACACTGTCGAAGAATCCGCAACTGGCCGAATTCCGCTTCTTGATGGAGTGGCCCACGCTGACCTTGGAGCAGAAACGCGACAACTACTCGAAGTACGCCTGCCACGAGCTGAATTTCTTCTTGTTCAAGAAAGATAACGACTTCTTCCGCCAGGTGGTCTTGCCATTCATCAGGAACAAGAAAGACAAGACGTTTCTCGACCACTGGTTGATCGCCGCCGACTTGCGATCCTACCTCCAGCCTTGGCAGTACGCGCGGCTGAATGTGGTCGAGCGGATCCTGCTCTCGCAGCGGATCGCAGCGGACCGCGCGCATACGGTGCAAGACGTCAACGACCGTTTCGACTTGCTGCCGCCGAACGTCGACCAGGCCGCCTTTTGGTTTGATTCGGCCCTCAGTGGTCGTGCCCTGGATCGCCAGAGCGATCTGCTTAGGCTCAACTTCGACACGGATGACTTGGCCGGCCTGCCGGACGTGAGTTTCGCAGACGACTTTGCCGCGCCGATGGGAAGCGGAGTTGGGGGCGCAGTCGCCGGCCGCCGGCGGCTCGGGGAAGTGGCGCCGAAGCCGAGCCCTGAGGACGAGCCGTTCGGGATCGCAGCCAGCGACAAGTTCAACAAAGAAAAGGCAGATCGCAACGTCCCGCCCGCACCCGCTCCGCCAACCCGTCGGACGCGGGCCGGAAAACAAGTCGAATCGCTCTTTGGTCGAATCGAGTTAAGACAACAAGCGCGGCAACTCTATCAGCAACTGGATAAGACCCAGGAATGGGTCGAAAACAACTACTACAAACTCCCCCTGGAAAAGCAGTCTGCCGAATTGATTACCGTCAACGGCTTCTGGCGCGACTACGCCAATCACCGGCCGGATCAACCGTTTTACTCGGCCCGCTTCGTCGAATCGACGAGGAACTTCGCCGAGATGATGCTGGCCCTGGCCCTGATCGACCTCCCCTTCACGGCAGGGGCACACGAAACCGAGTTGGCTGAGGGACAACTGAAGTTGACGGCCGGCAGCCCGCTCCTGGTGGTCCATGAAGAGCTCCGCCCCACCGAGCCCGCCGCTGAGCAAACGCCGATCCTGGTCAGTCAGAACTTCTTCCGCCACGGCGACCGCTACCGGCATGTGAACAACCGCCGACTTGACAAGTTCGTGACGGACGAGTTCCTCGTGCATACGGTCTATGGTTGCCAGGTCGTCATCACTAACCCCACGTCGTCGCCGCAAAAGCTGGATGTCTTGACGCAGATCCCGGCGGGAGCCTTACCCGTCCTCAAAGGCCACCAAACACGGAGTGTGCCGGTGGACCTGCAGCCGTACCACACGCAGACAGTCGAATACCACTTTTACTTTCCCGCCGCCGGTGAGTATCCCCACTATCCCGTCCAGATCGCCAGAAACGAAGGACTCCTGGCACATGCCGAGCCGGCTCGTCTGACCGTGGTCGAGTCGCTCAGCCGGATCGATCGCGAATCGTGGGAGTACATTTCGCAGAATGGCCGCGAGGAAGACGTGCTCGCCTTCCTGAAGCATGGCAACCTGCACCGGGTCGATCTCTCCAAGATCGCCTTCCGCATGCGAGACAAGCCGTTCTTTCTCAAGGTGGTCGACCTGCTGGCCAACCGCCACGCCTACGATCACACGCTGTGGTCCTATGCGATTCACCACGACACCCCGGAAATCACCCGCGAATTTCTGCAGCACGCCGACACTTTCGTGGCCCAGTGCGGAAGCTACCTGGAGAGTCCGCTGCTCAGCATCGATCCGGTCGCTCGCCGGCAATATCAGCATCTTGATTACCGGCCGCTGGTTAATGCCAGAGCGCACCAGTTGGGACGCCGCAGGACCATTCTCAACGAGCGCCTGGCCAGCCAGTACCATCAACTGCTGAAGATCTTGAGCTACCGGCGGAAACTAACCGATGCCGACCTGTTGGCGGTGACGTACTACCTGTTGCTGCAAGATCGCATCGAAGAGGCGATCTTGCTGTTCGACCAGGTCAATGCGGCAAACTTGGACACGCAACTCCAGTACGACTACTTTGCGGCCTATTTGAGCCTCTACCGAGAAGATGTCGATGCAGCTCGAGAAATCGTGGCCCGCCATCACGACGAACCGGTCGACCGTTGGCGTCTCGCGTTTGCCGCCATCGACCAACAGCTTGATGAAGTCACGGGCGCCCAGGTCGAAGTTCTTGACCCCCAGAGCCGCCAGCAATCGCAAGGGCAACTGGCAGCCACCGAGCCGGGTTTCGATTTCTCCGTGGAAGCCCGCAAGATCAAGATCAACTACCAGATTCTCGACAACGTCTCCGTCAACTATTACTTGATGGATATCGAATTGCTGTTCAGCCGGAACCCCTTCGTACAACAGTACTCCAGTCAGTTCTCTCATATCCGGCCGAACCTGAGCGGCGAAGTCCGGCTACCCGAAGGAAAGACTGCCCACGAATTTGACCTGCCCCAGGAACTCCACAACGCCAACGTGCTCGTCGAGATCGTGGGGGCCGGCATCACCCATTCGCGGGCCTACTATTCCAACTCACTGGCCCTGCAGGTGATTGAGAACTACGGCCAACTCAGGCTGACGTCGGCCGAGTCGGGGCGTCCCCTTTCGAAAGCGTACGTGAAGGTTTACGCACAAATGCAAGGCGGCAAGGTGCGGTTCTTCAAGGATGGCTACACGGACCTGCGAGGCCGCTTCGACTATTCGTCGCTGAACACCAACGACTTGGATTTCGTCAAGAAGCTCTCGCTGCTTGTCATGACGGATCAGCACGGCGCAGTGGTCCGCGAAGCCATGCCGCCGAAACGCTGACCTCGCAGGGCCTCGGACCGATCCCCAGCGAATGCCCGCTGCACGGTCATCCGCTGCCCGCGATATCCTGGATCATTCATCAGCCGTCTCGATCACGTCCAAGACCCGTTCTTCGTGCGCGCACCATTCGCTTTGCACGAATTGCTTCGGCTGGGGCCGCGGCTCAGGCGGAGCGACGCGGGCGAATCTTGCCGGCCACAGGCGGCAGCCGTCTCAGTGGCGGCGACTGCGGGTGCGGCTCGAAGCCGAAGATGGAATAATCGACGAACATATTGTTCGTCAAATCCGGAACGTGATTCCGCTTCCGCTCGCCGTGCGGATAGTGTTCACGGCGATTCAGGGATGTGTACAAGAGTCCGACCATGTCATCCTTGTCGTTGCGGATCCGTTCGGCCAGCGTCCTGGCCACAAACTTGCCGATCCCGATCGCAGCCGCGTACGAGGGATTGGCGGTGGTTGCCGCCAACGACAGAGTGTCCGTCAAGAGACCGTCAAATTCGCGGTCATGAATGATCGATGCCATCTGCTGGCCCAGCTCGCGCTGATCCCGATCCGATTCAATCGCCAGCAGCAGCCAACTGAAATCCGCAGGAATGTACTCGGACTGAAACAGCACGTAGCCGGTGTCGCCGAACGTCATTTCGTGGTTGTCGGTCACGTTCTCGATGGTCGTCAGGACGCGTGAGCTAACCACATTGGCAACCGCCTCGGCCAGGAGAGCTTTCTGGTGAGCGGGATTGGTTGTTGCCAGCAACGCATCCATCTCGGGCAGGTGCGTCATGTTCGTGGAGATGAAGCTGTTCAACTTCACTTCCGCGCGGTCCTTACCGAAGACGCGAAGGATCCGCCGATCCTCGCGGTTGTCGATGATCTTCAGCTTGTTGATGCGAAAATAGAACATCGCAGTTCGGTGGGTTTCAGACACATTCCCCGGCGAGCAGCCGGTATCTAACAGGAAACAGAGCACCGGTAAAGATGAGTTCCAGAATTCGCCACCACGAATAAAGCGGCTCTGCGCGGGACGTCGACCAACCGCTCGGCGCGAGGCTGCCACTCAACGGCTCGGCGCGAGGCTCCCACCAACGGCTCGGCGCGGGTCTCCCACCAACTGCTCGGCGCGAGGCTCCGACCAACGGCTCAGCGCGGGTCTCCCACCAACTGCTCGGCGCGGGTCTCTGACCCCGCCGAAACGGCTGACCGAAGGTCTCCCACCCCGACCGTGTCAGCCGCTCAACACCGGTTTCACGTCGGCGACGCACAACAACCGGCTGGGGATCGAACGGGGAACGCTGGTCAGAAGAACCGTCTATCGTTTCCCGCGATCCGGGCGACGTCGCCACCGTCGCAGGGCGAAAGGCGACCTTGCTTTGGCGACTGCTACCTACTTCTTCTGAAACCTGAGGTAGTAGTTCTCTTTCAATTCGTCGATGCGAACCTCTTCCACCAGGGCGAATCCGGCTTCCTCGACCTCGCCGCGAAACACCTCTTTTCCAGCCCGCACATGCTTCAGCATGAATTCACGCGTCTTGCCTGGAATCCGCTCGAAATCGACCAGGATCAACTGGCCGCCGGGTCGCAGAGCTCGATGAATGGTCGCCAGCGTCTGCTGGGGGAACTCGAAATGATGGTACGTATCGCAAATGAAGGCCACGTCGATCGAGTCGGCCGGCAGGCTGACGGAGTTGTCGGGGCACAACACGGTCGTCACATTGTCCAGCCCGTTCTGGTGTGCCTTGTGATTGATATGAGCGACGAATTTCGGCGAGATGTCGACCGCAAACACCCACCCCTCGGGGCCGACGGCCTTGCAGAACAGGGGTGTGAAAAGGCCGGTTCCGGCTCCGATGTCGGCTAGCCGGGCGCCTGGCTTGAGCTCGATCGCCTTGACCATCTCGTGCCGGGCGGCAAACACTTCACGGCTCTCAATCTCGAAGCGACCAATCCACTCCTCGACATTCAATTCGGCATCGAGGAACTTGTCATTGATGCCGGGGCGAACACTGGCGGGCGGCGCCTGCTTGCGGATATAAGCCCGAGCGCGTTCCTGGTAGGCCGTCGTCTTCAGCCCGATTTGCTTCGCTTCGCGAAGCGCGTCGTCATACGCCACGCCCTGGTCCAACACCCGATGCGCCAGCCAGACAGCACCCACTCGATTCGCCGAACCGCAGTGAAGCAGCGTGGGTTGCTTGTCCGCGTCGCGCAAAAGCTGCCGCACACGATCGAACACTTCATCGGTCAACGAATCGGGTTCGCGAAAGGGAATCGCAACGAAGTCCAGCCCCACGGCTTCGACTTTCTCTGCCTCGTTCCAATCCAGTTCATCACCCTTGCGTAATGTGATGACTCGCTTGATGCCCGCCGTCTTGATCCGGCTGATGTCATCCGGCATCGGCTGGCCCGCGAAGTAAAGCGTCCCGCACTTGTGCACGTTACGCGTGCTGCCGAGCTCGGCGTCTTCAACCGGCGCGACGTTGGGCTGGGCCGGCAGCAAGCTGGTAAATACCGCCGTCAGGGCTAAAGCCAGCAGAATGGATCGTAAGCAGT
Organism: bacterium; assembly: GCA_030430075.1. Taxonomy (GTDB): domain Bacteria; phylum Planctomycetota; class Planctomycetia; order Pirellulales; family Pirellulaceae; genus ARS98. The sequence goes on along the minus strand of JAUIGN010000037.1, from coordinate 51,536 downwards.
TCATGGGTTCCTCACAGAGTGGGCGTCAAAGGTAGGACTGAGAAACGTCACACGGCGATGATTCGGGTTGGGCCTGCCAAAGAACTCTTATCGTAATGCGACCACCCCGGCATGTGTAGCAGGAGGGCACCTGGAATCGCCAGAAGACGGCAGCGGCAAACACCGAAAACCGGGGGATCAATAGCGGCCGCAGCGTAGCCAGTCGGTCGCTCCAGAAGAATCAACGAGTCGCTCCTTCGTCTCTTCGCAGGCCATGCTGTGCATGACGTCATGCGGTCCGGCATGGGCTGGCACGTGTCATCAACAAATTCCCCCACGTCCGCACCGTTGAATTCACGGAAGTTGTTCCTGACGCGTTCTCAAGTTGTTGATTGCATCTTCCTCGCCGGGAGGGCGGCACGTTCAGGGGACGAAAGTCACCTCGCTTGTTGCCACGATCGATCCCGGAAAGCCAGGTAACGGCGTCGCTCAGTGGAGCGGAATGTATGCGAATCCGTCCATCTGTCGATTGACGTTCACGGTCAGTGCCGACACGGCCACTTGCACTTCGCTGGCCACGTCATCCCGGGGAATGTCCAGTCCCGCCAGGGCCTGCCCACACACGTAGACCTCCAGACCGGCCGCCTTCAGCTCGCGCAGCAGGGGCAGATTCGGGTTCCCTTGGCTGCCAAACTTCTTCGCATAGGCCGCGTCACTGAGGGCAGCCGTCGTCGCCTTACCGTGAAGAACGGCCGTGATGGCAACGTTCGCCGGCTCGCGTCCCGCGCCCGCGTAAATGTTGACGAACCGGGCCAGCTTCATGACGCCTGGATTGACACCGGAATCAGGGCCCTCGGTTGTGATGTCGACACAGATGCGTGAATCGGCCCGCGGCTGCTCGGCGGCATCCGGCAGACAGACGACGCGACCAAATGATTGAATTTTCGGGTGCACAAAGGCCTGTGCACCGAACACCGCACCCAGTCCGGCGACCAGGAGACCGGCCGCTACGAACCACGGTGCCAGGCGAGAGGGGGACGGCAAGGCGTTTGGATACTGTGGGAACGTCCAACGCTTCATGATGACTTCCTTCTAGGATGTGATGTGGAGTGGATCCGTGATGTGACCATCTTACTTCAGTTGGCCGGTGTGCTCGGAGTCTGCTCGACCGGATCATGGCGCGGTTGGGAATGTGGGAAGCGAACGTTCGTTCGAGCAGATCAGGAAGAGCTTCCGTAACTTCGACAGTATGACGTCATGCACAGCATGACCTACGGAAAGACGAAAGTCAGACTCGTTCGTTTCACCTGCCGCGCTAATGATTCTTGCGAACTTCCGCAAATCCGTTCTTGATGAAAAGGGAGACCACCTTGGCATGTTTCTGCAACAAGTTGACGACATGCGGGTCTTCCGACGTCTCAACGACGTGAATTCCGGAGGCGGTCAATTCCATTTTCATGGTAATCTTGTCGGCATTCTGGAAGAGCTCGCGGAAGAGCGGATCACGCAAGTGAATGGGACGTTTCTCGTCCAGCCGATCGTACATCGCGTGAACATGTTCCTGGATCTTGACCGCGACCACCGGGTCGGCCGATTCGGTCAGGGTTTCGATCCCGTTCTTGAGATTGGTGACCTTGCGATTGATCTTGCGGCCGTTTGCCAGCAGAAACTGAAAGACCTGATGATCGACGGCAGACGTCGGATCTTGGCGACCACCCCGCGCGGCTGGGCCTCGCGGGCCCGGTCCACGGCCACGTCCCGCGCCGCGTTGCGCGAACAGGTCTCCAGCCAAGACAGCGACGATCAAGAGGGTCCAGGCGAGCGTCAATTGGGTTTGGCGTGTCATGTCAAATTCCTCCCATAGATCGTGGTGCTACTGAATGCGGTGACTTGGCAAATCGCCGGCAGCATGCTGCGGTGAAAGAACGCCGCCGTTTCGCCGGGACGCTTCAGGTCCGCCAGCGATTCGATGCGAGCCAACTGACGATCGGATCACACGCTCTCGCCTCGGCGAAGCCAACAATTTCGGTGCCTCGCGGCCCAGCACAAACAGGCCCATGCCGACCAGAAAGATCGCAAACCCCTTGCGGAGCAGCCCTTGGTCAAGGCGCGTCGCCAACGAATGACCGACCAGGCTGCCGGCAATGCCGACACTGACGAAGATGGCGACGGTCTCCCAGTGAACGCTGACCCCTAACGCCTGCAAGACGTCCAGGTACTTGAGAAAGCCGCTGAATGAGTTGATCGCGATGATTGCCAGGCTTGTCCCGATGGCTGCGCGCATCGGCATCTTGCCGTAGATGACCAGGGCCGGAACGATCAAGAAGCCTCCACCGACGCCCACCAGACCGGTCAACGCGCCGACCAGCAGGCCCTCGCCGGCCAACGCCAGCCGCGGTTGCGAGGCCGCACCCCGGGCATCGTTCGTCCGGCCGTTCGTCTGGCGACGATTCGAACGGCGCAGCATGAGTCCGGCTGCGACCAGCATCACGATGGCGAACAGTGTCAGTTGCACGGCAGCGGGCACCAGGTGCGACAACCACGCCCCGGCGTAACTTCCGGCAATGCCCGGGAGACCAAAGTACCAGACGCTCCGCCAGTCCACCTCACGGGAACGGGCATAGGGAATCAGCGTGACCAGGGCGATGCTACCCACGATCGCCAGCGACTCGGCAACTGCCACCTTGCCATCATGCCCTAACATGTAGACCAGGACGGGCACGGTAAGAATCGATCCTCCTGCTCCCATCAGGCCGAGCAGCAGTCCAACGATCAAGGCACCCAGAATGACAAACGGCATCAGAGATTCTCCTCAGCACGGCCGATGCTGCCCGGTAAAGGCGGCGGAGCCGACCGACCTGGTCATGGTCCGCCAACCCGGAGACAGTCCGGACGTTTGAACCGCAGTCACCATCGCTGCGTCCCGGTCGTGATCAACTTAACTTGCAGGCGGGAGCGTCTCCTTCGACTTGAGGCAAGTGCGAGGCTTGCCAGGCATCGATCCCGCCCACGAGATCGTACACGTCAGCTAACCCGTCGCGGGCCAACAGGCTGGCGGCCAGTGACGAGCGGTAGCCCGAACGACAATGGACGACCAGCGTCCGATCCTGCGGCAGTTCACCAACACGTTCGGCCAACTGGTTCAAGGGGAGATTCAAGCTTCCTTCGATATGTGACTGCTTCCACTCGTTTGGCGTGCGCACGTCAACGACCAACGGTGGCTCGTCGCCCACCAGTTGATCGGCCAACGCCCGCGCCGTAATGCGCTGCGTCCCGCGTACGACGTCGTCGCGATCTTGAAGCGAGAGCGGCCCCTTTTCGAGAAAACCGGCGACGTGGTCGAAACCGATTCTGCCGAGACGCATGATCGCTTCCTCTTCGCGCCCTTCGTCCGCCACCACCACCACCGGCTGGTCTTTGCTTAAAATGGTGCCACACCAGGTGGCGTACTTGCCTTCCAGGTGAATGTTGATCGAATTCTGCAGATGGGCGCCGGCGAAGTCGCTGTCGCTACGCACGTCCAGGACCTGGGCGCCTGCTGCCTGTAGTTCAAGTACCCTGTCGAGGCTGAGCGGTTGCAGTGATTTCTGCATGGACGCGTCAAGCGACGGGCGATCCTGCATGTTGAGCACCGCGTCGTGAGCAAAATAGTCGGGGGCCTCCGGCTGCTCCGCCGTGACGATCGCCTTGAACTCCTCACGCGTCATCGGCTGCAACGCGTAGTTGTATTTCCGCTGATCGCCGATTGTGCTGTACGCTTCCGTGCTGAGATTCTTGCCGCACATGGAACCGGCGCCGTGGGCCGGGTAGACCAACGTTTCGTCGGGCAACGGCAGCAACTTGTCGTGGAGCGAGTCGTAGAGCATGTCCGCCAGTTCGTCCGCCGTCACGCCGATCGATGCCAGCAGGTCGGGGCGGCCCACATCGCCAATGAACAGCGTGTCACCGGTAAGCACCGCGTGCGGTTGCTGATCGTTCGTCGCGAGGTCATAGACCAGCAGCGAAATGCCCTCGGGAGTATGCCCCGGTGTCTCCAGGACGCGAAAGCGAACGGTGCCGAACTCGATCACATCGCCGTCTTTGGCCGGCTTGAAATCGTACGTCGCTTGGGCGCGGCTCCCCAAGTAAATCTCCGCTCCCGCTCGATCACGCAATTCAATGTGACCGGCAACAAAGTCGGCGTGAAAGTGCGTCAGGAAGACGTACTTGATCTGAAACCCCTGGTCGGCGGCGTCGCGGAGGTACTGGTCGATGTCGCGTTGCGGGTCGACCACGGCGGCGATCCCCGTTGCCTCGTCTGCAATCATGTAAGAGGCATGCGCCAGACAACCCAGATAGTACCGCTGAAAATACATGACGACTCCCCTCGTAGAGTGAACTCTTGACGTGCGCTCTCGCGTAGCGGTTGACTACTGATGCAATGGATGTGCCAAACCCGATGTCCAGGCGCGCCACGTTCGTTCGCAGCACAAAGCCGGCCAGAATCGGCCTCTGCCGGGTCACCTCCGGCTGACAGATTTCGAGATCGGGCAACCCTGTTAAGGCCGTTACCGTTAAGTGTTAACTTAACGCCCTTAACGGCGGGCTTGCCGAAATCCATGGCGTTTCGCCCCGCGACCGCGTGGTATAATCAGCCCCGCGACTCGTCGCTTTACGACCGATCGTGCCAAATGTTGCCATGGACGAAACTCAGAGAAGCCTGCTGGATCGACTACGCGACGAGCCGGACGGACCTTCTTGGCGGCGACTTGTTGACCTGTACACTCCGTTTTTACGGCGAGCGCTGTCGGCCCAAGGAATTACGGGGGCGGACGCGGACGATATCTTGCAGGAGGTGTTCAGTGTGCTGGCGGCGGAACTGCCGGCGTTCTCCCATTCGGGCAAGACGGGAGCATTTCGCCATTGGTTGCGCGGCGTCTTGAGAAACCGGGTGCGGCGATTTTGGGACGAGCGGCAGTTGGCTCGACAGCGTCGCGCCAACGATCCCGAGCTGAGAGCAATGGAAGAGGTCCCAGACCCCTCAAACGAACTCGACCAACTCTGGGACCAGGAACACAACCAGTGGATCGCTCGGAGACTGATCGAGCTGATCGAAGCCGAATTTCAGATGACGACCTGGTGCGCCTTTCGCCGCCAGGTGGTGGATCAAGTCCAACCGCGGGATGTGGCGGCCGAGTTGGGACTGTCGGTCAATGCGGTCCTGATCGCCAAGTCTCGGGTCCTGCGCCGCATGCGTCAGGAGTTGAGCGGACTGACGGACTGACAACGGTTCGGCACGCTCGGAGACGATTCAGCGGCTCCCGTGGGTCGCGAGAACTTGACTCGAAATGAACGACTTTGGCCCGACAAGCGAGCGAGGCGAACAGCACCCCGAGCTGTCCGAGATTCGTGACTTCTTGCTCGGCAAACTCGGCGTCGAGGACTCCGCACGGATCGAGCGTCATCTGGAGCATTGCGATGACTGCGGCGATGCCGGCGCCGGGCTCGGAGCAGACGGCGACTTCCTTGTGGAAGCGTTGCGATGCGGGTTCGGCGTGGACAGCGGCGAGCAGCGTCTGCGTACGCAGCTCGGTTATCAAATCATGGAAGAGCTTGGCGCCGGTGGGATGGCGGTCGTCTACAAGGCCCGCCACCAGGGGCTCGACCGCATCGTCGCCTGGAAGCGAATTCGGGCCGGGATCGATGCGAACCCGGAAGAACGGCTCCGGTTTCGACGCGAAGCCGAAGCCGCCGCTGCGCTGGCCCACCCAAACATTGTGCAAGTTTTCGACGCGGGCGAGCAGGATGGGCAGCCCTACCTGACGATGGAGTTCCTCGAGGGCGGCACCCTGGCGGAACACCTGGAGAACGGCCCGCTTCGGTTCGACGACGCCGCGGCGCTGACGGAGCAACTGGCACGCGCGGTCGAATACGCGCACGACCGAGGTGTGATTCACCGGGATATCAAGCCGGCGAATATTCTCTTCGCAGAACGCCCGCTGGCAGGTGATGGCCGCGCCCTGCATTCCTGCGCTGCCAAGCTTGCCGACTTTGGCTTGGCGCGGCGCGGTGATGACCCGGTACTGACGCGAACCGGCACCTTTGCCGGGACACCGTGCTACATGGCGCCGGAGCAAACCTCGGATGCCCTGCTGGCGAGCCCGGCAAGTGACGTCTATGCGCTGGGGTCGGTCTTGTACCATTGCCTTACCGGCCGGCCGCCGTTCCAAGCCGCGACAGTGCTCGATACGCTTGAACAGGTGCGCTCGCAGGATCCGCTACCTCCGTCGAATCTCCCCACGGGGTGCCCGCGCGACCTGGAAACGGTCTGCCTGAAGTGCCTGGCCAAGCGCCCTGAACGCCGCTATCCATCTGCGGCCGCGCTGGCAGATGACTTGCGACGATACCTCGAACGGAGACCGATCCTGGCGCGGCGCGTTTCGATTCTCGAACGAGGGACCAAATGGGCACAGAGACGGCCGGCAGTCGCCGCCCTGATCGTCGTGACCGTCGCCGCCATGCTCGCATTCGTGGCCAGCGGCTGGGTTGTCAGCGTTCAAATGCGGACAGCGCTGGAGGCGCGCGTGACCGCGCAACGCCAGGCCGAACGCAACCTCAAGCATGCCCGCGACGCCTGGAATGCGAACCTCTGGAAAGTCAGCGTGGGCGCATTGGCAGATGTCCCCGCGTCGGGCGCGTTGCGCCGCGAATTGTTGGAACTGGCCGTCGAACAATATGAGAGCCTGTTTCGCGGTCGTGAACCGCCCGCCAACGATACCCGCCACGCGTTTCATCTCCTCCTCGTCTCCCTGGCGGACGTCTACTCGGAACTGCGAATGCGGGAACAGGCGGACGCGACCTATCGCCGCGCGATTCTGCAATCCGACAAATTGGCCGCGCAAGATCCAGAAAATCACGGCTATGCCGTGCAGTCCGCCGCGACGCGCGTTCACTACGGGATCCATTTGAACCGACTCGGACGGTATTCCGAAGCCCTGCCACCGCTACGCGGGGCGGTGGAAACGCTGAAGAAACTCGTTGACGTCGCCGATCCGCAGCCAGGCGACGCATCTCAGCTCGCCCAGGCGAGTGACTTCCTCGTCCAGGCACTGTCCGGGCTCGGTCGGCACTCCGAGATCGAACCGCATTCGAAGCGCGCGATCGAGATGGCCGACCTGGCAGTCGGCGGGGATCCGGATGTGTTGGCGAGGCGGATCGCCGCCAGCGTCTATCACAACCATGGGCTCCGCACGGTCGACCCCGCCGAGCGGCTGCGGTGGTTGCGCAAGGGCACTCAACTGCTGCAGTCGCTCGTCGACGAAGACACCGCCACACGGACCGATCGATTTTCGCTGGCCAACGCCCTCCTCGCTTTGGGGCACGCCCACGGCGCTGACGAGTTGGCGAAGGCCGAACAAGTGGTCGCCGCTGCGCGTGCGTTATTTCAGGAGTTGGCGGTCCAGTTTCCTCGCCAACCGCGTGGGTATCGCGGCGTGGCGCGTTGCGACTACATGCTGGCCGACGTCTACCGCATGCTGGGCCGGGCGGAGCAGGCGAAAGCGAAACTGGCACAGGCGTTGGCCATACGTGAGAAGGTCCACCTGATGGCTCCCGAAAATGCCGAAGACGAGCTCGCTCTGGCGGAGACCCTGAGTCATCTGGGGCTGGTGCGTAGCGGCCTGGGCGAGCTTGATCAGGCGGAACGCGACCTGCGCCGAGCCGCCGACATTCAAGGTCGATTGACCACACGTCACCCAACCGTGCGCCGTTTCGCACTCTCGGACGCGTCCAACTTGATCAACCTGGGCGAGTTTCTCCGCGTGACGGGCCGCCATGACGAAGCGTTGCAAGTCGTCAATCGGGCCGTCGAGCATCTCGAACGACTCTTGCGAGACGCGCCCGACGATGCGGTTGCCAGGACCCAATCGCTGCCTGCGTACGGTGTCCGCGCACTTGCGCTGCAGGCGACCGGCCGCACTCGCGCGTCGATTGCCGACTGGAATCGGGTTGTTGAACTCGCCCCGGACTCGCAGCAGACCGGTTACCGCATCAGTCGGGCGCTGGCGCGCGTCGATGCCGGCGAATATGAACAGGCCGCCGTGGAGGCACGGGCAAGCGCGGACACGGCCGACGCGCTACAGCGGTACAACCTGGCGTGTGTGCTGGCGCGATGCGCTACCGGGATCAACGAACGACCGCCGACACCCGACCGTGATCGGCTGATCGAAGACTATACGTCGTGGGCGCTGGAACTCATCGCGTCCTTGCAGGCGACGGACGAATGGCAGACCGGTGGGCTTCGCGCCCACGCGGAAAAGGATCCCGATCTGGAAATCCTGCGCCAGGACGCCAGGTACCAGGCAGCCTCGGACCCGACCTAGCTGGACCACCTTACCTGCAAAGCGCTTGGCAACGGAGAAAACGAACGTTGCTGCACTCAATCGTCGTCGCTCGCGCCGCCCAAGCGGCGTTGCTGCCTTGCGTTTGCCGAGTGAACGGTGAGCGACACCTGGCAGCGGCGAGCGACCCGTGAGCAAGCCGGCGATTGACCAGCAGGAGAACAGACCAGAGGAAAACCGGACAGTAGAACCGGACAGTAGGACAGGCATGCTGCGCTGCTACCGTCGCTGACCGACGAATCCATAAACATTCTGGAAACGGCGTTCGCACCCCAAACGCCGTCCCGGAAAAATTTTTGAAAAATGCTGAAAGGAAAGCGGCGCTCGGCTGCTAAAGAGAATAGACGAACTGCACGATTCGAACTCGGGAGGCGCTTCGCATGTCCGGTCATTCCAAATTCGCAAGACAAAGGTTCGCGCGCAGTCGGTGCCCGAAACCGCGAACCGGCCGTTCGCGAGGCCTGTTTCTCGAACGCCTCGAGTCGCGACACATGCTGGCGGCCGATCTGCTGGTTGCGGATCCCGCCGCGGATCGCATCCTCCGCTTCGCTGGCGACACGGGCGAGTTGCTCGAACCGTTTGTCGATTCCGGAAGCGGTGGTCTCGTACAGCCTCACGACCCCACGGTTGGACCAACCGGTAACGTTTACGTGTTCAGTGGCCAAGCGGGCCAGGGCCAGCAGATCTTGGAATATGACTCGGCCGGTACCTTCCGACGCGTATTTGTCGACCATGGCGACGGGGGTCTGACAGCCGGAAGTGCGATGACCTTCGGTCCTGACGGCGACCTGTATGTCGCCACCAACGGTCCGGACGGTGTCCTGCGGTTCGATGGCAGCGATGGTAGTTTACGGGACATCATTGGCGACGACGTAGGCGTGCGCCGAGCGGCCGGTCTTGCCTTCGGTCCCGACGGCGCACTCTACGTGCTGGATGCCGACGGCATCCTGGATTCCTTTACGGACCGTATCCTGCGATTCGACACCGCCGATCCATCAGCGGTGGAGATTGTCGTCGAACCGGGGATTCTCGATGATGCGGCCGACTTTTCCTTTGGCCCGGACGGCCACCTTTACGTTCCGGACCTGGCGATCGGCAATGTGGTGGTCCTCTCGACAAGCACCGGTCAGGCGTTGCGTGCCGTGGCGTCCGAATCCGCACTGGCCGGCGCACCCGTCTTCTCCGTCACGTTTGATGCCCAGGGCAATCTGTACGCCAGCGTACCGGGCAACGTCCTGAAGTTCGACGCAGCGACTTCGGCGTTCCTCGGCGAGTTCATCGCCACCCACAGCAGCTACGTCACGTTTCTGACACCACCAGGGCCGGTCGCCGATCTGGCGGTGACCGATATCCAAACGCCGGCGGGTAGTGTGCAGGGAAACCAGTCGTCGCTGTCCTACACCGTCAGCAATAACTCGGAGGAGGTTGCCGCCGGGGGCTGGGTCGACGTGGTCTACCTCTCCGCCGACCGCGTTTTCGACCCGGGCGACGCAGAGCTGGCCCGGGTTACCAACCCCACCGACCTGCAGCCGGGCGGAAGCGTCACGAATCAGGTCACCTTCAATCTGGATGGACGTCTCGGCGACTACCATTTTCTGGTCTTCACCAACCGATGGGGCAGCACGCCGGAGCATATTCGGCAGAACAATGTGCTGAGTTCGACAGTCCCCATCGAGGTTCGCCCGCCTCTCTGTGCATCACATTCTCCGGACGACTCGATCGCCGTTGGCCGAACGCTGTCACAGTACAGTACGGCAAACTTCGCACCGGATCAGGAGACGCTCTCAATCCGGTATACGGTCTACAACCTTCAGCCCTGCCGCATGGATAGCGTGGTGCTCAGCACGTCCCTCGCCTCGGAACTCGAAGTGCTCGAGATGTCGCCGCTTGCTCAAGCGGACGACCACGGCTGGACGTGGAGCTTGGGGACGCTGGAACCGATGTCGTCGAAGACCGTCGACGTGCTGGTCGGCTCGAACGACCCGTTTCCTCTGCAGTTGGATGACGGTCCCGTCGCCCGAGCCCGCGTCGATGCATCGGTCGTCGGTGACTCGTTGCCACCGGCCCAATTGCGGACCGACCCCATCGACCCGGCGTGGCTCGCCTCGACCGTGGACGCTGACACGACGGATCCGTTCCTGCGCGCACTCGCCGCCCGGCTTGATCAACGGGCGGACCGTATCTTCGACTTTCTCACGAGGCGCGTCGGCTTCGAGTCGTATGTGGGATCGTTGCGCGGGGCGCGAGGGGCGCTGTGGAGCGGTGCAGGAAACGCCATGGACCAGTCGAGCCTGATGATCGGTCTGCTCCGCACATCCGGAATCCCGGCTCGCTACGCGCACGGCATGCTGCCGGATGTCGAGTCACAGCGTCTGATCGACTCGATGTTCCCGGTCGTCACACATACGAACGGCTATGTTGCCGCAGGAGCGCCCCTTGCGGATCCACGCAACGACGCCGACCTGCTGACCGAATCGCGGCACCACACATGGGTCGAAGTCGACACGGGCGATGCGTTGGTTCCCGCGGACCCAACCCTCCCCGACTCAATCTGGGGCATCGCCTACGCTCCACTCCAGGGCACCTCTACCGTGATTCCCGATTCCATGCGCCACGAGGTAACGCTTAGATTGGATCGCGAACTTGCGATTCCAGCGTTAGGGATTTTCGGCGGTTCGCCGCTTGACCGCACCACGGTCCTGGAAGGAACGTTTCCCGCTGCAGGCCTGGCGGGCAAGCCGATCTCGATCGGCCACATCGTGTCTCAAAACACGGCCACCAACCAACTTGCCCGAGCGACCACGAACACGTACTCACCCTACTACACGATCGGTGACGTGGGGGACGTGCCCGCTGCGGGCGATGGTCCGGACTTCCTGTTCGGAGATGACTACCAGGAAGTTGTCACCAGCTTCCCTCTGGGCAGCCAGGTCCTGACCGGATTGTTCCTGCAGATTGAACTGACCAGGCCCGGCGGCGGCGGCGAATCCTGGGAGCGGACCTTAGTCGACCGGATCGGAATCGACGTCCGGCGCAACGGCGGATCCCCACGGCTGGAATTCTCTCCGGACGGGCCGCCGACCCTGACGGATCTGGATGTCTTTACCGTCCACGTCTCGGCCGGGTTGCACGAGCCGACCGCGTTCGCCCGCTCTGTCGCAGATCGTCAGCACCAACTGGCCATTCTGGCCAATACCGCCAATGCATCGCAGCAGGGCACCGCGATGCGGTCCCTCATCGAGGGAATTGCCTGGGCGCGGGGAATCGATTTCATGGTGGCCTCGGACGCCTACACAGCCTACCTGGCGGACCGGGCCCTCGTCCGTGCCTACTTCGACGAACCACGGGTGATCATCACGTCCGGCGAGTTTGACGAGTACGACGGGCTGATCCGCTCGACAATCGACTTGAGGCACAACATGATTCGGGCGATCCCGTACCCGTCACAGGCGAGCGGCGCAGGGCTGGAGTTTCAGTCGCTCCGCGGTTTCGCAGATTCGATCTTCGAGTCCGACTTGCTGGCCGAAGTGGACACCGCGAACCCAGTTGGAGCCGCACACAACATCAGCACGGCAGGCGTATTCCAGGCCGCTGCCGAACAACAAATCGACCTGTACGTCATCGACCAGGACAATCCCACGGTCGTCGACCTCCTGGAGATCTCGGCAGCGGCCAAGGCACGAATCGCGGACGCGGTCTCCGCGGGAAAGGTCGTCACCGTGCCTCGGCAGGCCGTGAAGCTGCATGGCGAAACGACCATCGCCTGGTACGAGTTCAGCCCGTTGACGGGCGAGATTGTCGGCGTACTGGAAGACGGCACCCACGGAGGGATCTCAGATTTCGCCTTGATTTACGCCTTCAACTTCGCCAAGGCGCCGTCCTATTCGAGTTTCGTTCAGGCTCCGTCCGCCAAGGGTCTACTGCACGGCGGAACGGCCGGAATTGCACTCAACGCGGCCTACTCGCTCTGCAAGAACAAACCGACCGACTTCCGCAAGGCCGCGGAGGCCGCCACCGGCAGTTCGCTTCCCAACCGCTTTCACTGCCGGGCCCTGATGAAGAAGACATCATTTCACATCAAGAATCTCATTCGTGGGAAAGCGACCTTAGATCCACAGTACAAGAAAGTGTTCGTGCGCCACTTCGAGTTTTGGTTGTCCAAGGATCTCAAGAACGACCCGCCGGTGCCGGAACAGTTGACCGGAACCACGCCGTTGATCGAGACGCCCCTGGAAAACGACCGAATCAGCGAACACGCTGCAGGACAGCGTCATGCCGGCACGGTAAGCGGACAAGTTGATCTACTGGATGTCGCCATTGCAGGTTCTGTTTCTCTCCGTTGGGATGCGTCGACGGGATTCGCCTTGCCGGCAACCGCGGCGGATATCGACATCGCGGAAGTCCTTGACACCGACGGGACGAGCCTCGGGACAGGGCAACTGACCTGGACATCCGCCGATCCGACGAGCGTTGTCAGCCTGCAAGGTGCTCAACTCGAGATGCACGGTTCCGGCCGGCTGAGCGTCTATGCGGGGGCGGCCAACAAACTTGTCGACGCGGCATGGAATGCCTACCAGGCCACGCTGACCGGGCAGGTCGCATTGGAGGTCACGGACGGCCGGCTGTTGTTGGACGGCGTGGAACTCACCGCGGGGCGCTACACCATCGTCACGGATACGGCGTCGTTGACCGGCACAGGGACAATGGCGGCAGTCAACGCAGCTGGCTCGCTCGCCGTCAGCATGAACGATGCCGCCGTGCAAATGGGCAGCTCGGCTGGGGAACTGCAGCTGGCCGATGGTCCCCTCTCGCTCAGCAGCGGCGCGGCGCTTTCCGGGTTTGCAGGGACCGTCGATTTGTCGCTGGCTGGCTCGCAGCCAATCCGCACGACGCTGAACGGTGTGGCCCGAGCTGTTTTGCGGCTGCCTGACCTGGCGACCGTGGCGGTCGACCCCAACGGTTCGACGCTGCTCGAGATCGACGTCGAATCGAGCCACACGGGTGAATTCACGTACGCGGCAGAAGGACCACCGGGCTGGATCGTCGAATTCACCGACACCGGCTCGCTCCAGGTCGTGCCTCGGCCCGGCACGCCGCCGGGCGAGTACCAACTGTTGCTCACCGCGCAGGCGGAGTCCGATCCGGATTTGATCGCACACGCCGTGGCGGCGGTCGAGGTCTTGCCGGCATCGCCGGGACTCGCGCTCGACGTAACCCCCGACGAGCTTTTCTTTGTACCTGTCGGTGGAGCCCAAGTTTTCACGGCCTACGAGGCCAACCTGCGCAACCTGGGTCCGGCGGGGGACCGCTTCGAGTTAACCTTTCCGGATCCGCCGGCGGGTTGGAAAATCTTCGCCAGCCAACGCACCGTTGACATGGGGGCCGGCGGCACCGCGTCGGTTGGCATCTATCTGCAACCTACCGCCGCCGTAGGCCCTCCCGGTGGCGACGCGACGTTTCAGGTCCGGGCGACAAGTACGACCGACCCCGTGCTGATCGAAACACGCACGATTCCGCTCACGGTCCCCGAAGTCTTCGGAGTCACGCTGGCGACCGCACCAACCGTGGTTAGCATCGCCCCGGGCGAAACGGTTTCGATCGAGCTGGTTGTCCAATCGCATGGCAACGTGCGCCAGGAGACGAGTCTCTCCAGCGAGCTTTCGTCGAACTGGTCGCTCGACACACCCACAACCGTGGAACTCGAGCCGGGCGAGACAAAACGACTGACGATCACGATCACCGCCCCCGCAAACGCCGTGCTTAACTCAACCCAAGCCCTGAGGTTGCTGGGCGACTTCGGAACGCCCCAACCGGCGGAATGGGAGATGGATATCCGCGTCGTGGCACCGGGCGTCGAGTCCCTGGCGCGAGCCGCCACGACGGCACGGGAAGTGGGGCACGCTGATCTGGCGGACCGACTGGACGACCTCTCACGCGCCGTCACCGAACTGGTTCAAGCCACAGAGGAATCAATCTTCAAGTCACAGGCAGTGGCTGCCCTCGATGCGATCGTCGAGCTGGCTGCTGCGGACGAGATTCTACGTCACCTGGCCAGTGACATTGCCGCTCGACGTGATCAACTCGCGTCCGCGGCAACGCCCCAGAACGTTCTGCAGGCGATCACCGAGCTCGCCGCCCAGTTGGCGCAGTTTGACGAGACGGTGGCAAACCTCTCGTTGCACGATTTTGACGTCGCGCTGTCGCCCAACGTCCAGGTCGCCAGGCCGCAGCTCCCGGCCGAATTTCAGGTCACGCTGCAGAATACGGGCCAGGCGGCGACCACCTACCAGTTGGCGTTGTCCACGGTCCCCAACCAGGTGCAGGCGGAATTGAGCCACTCCGAAGTGACATTGATGCCAGGACAGTTTGCCGGCGACGACCTGCGTGTTCGTGTCATCCAGCCAGTAGATGCCTTGCAGCCGTTCGAATTCCAACTGGACGTGACCGTGGTCGAGGCATCCGCCATCACGCGATCGACAACCGGATCGATCCTGACGCGGGCCGAGTTTGCCGATCTTGTTTCCGTCAATGCGGACCCACCCTTCACCGACCCCGGGGACAACGTCCACGTCTGGACGCGTGTGTTGAATGCCGTGAACCGGGAACGCACCGCAGAAATCTCGTTTCAAGTGCTGGATGCTGACGGACAGGCGGTCCACCAATCCTCGCCGGTGACAACACAGCTTTCGGTCCGGGCCAGTACGGCGGACGTTTACCTCGGCGCGATCAACACGACCAACTTTCCCCTGGGTGAATATTCGATCGAGGCTCGCATCGAGTTGCTCGAGGGCGACACCGTGTCGACATCCTCGGGGACCGGCTACTTTCGCGTCGGCTCGCCAATCTCGGCGCGCCTGACGGTAGATCCGCAGATCCTGCCTCCGGGCGACAGTACGTTTGTTCATTCGCTGCGACTCGAAGCGACGCCCAACTTTCCCTCGCCACTCGCCCTGCAGGGACATGTAGATCTCAGCGCGGCGACCGATGTCGCTGTGCTGGGAAACTGGGCCTTCGTTTGCGGCAGCCAGGGCATCGACATTGTCGATATTGCCGATCCGATGAATCCGGCGGTTGTCGACAACGTGGATCAAGGGGCGTCGAGCTGCGAGGTGCGCGGCGACCGACTGGTCACCGTACTAGGACCTCAACTTCCCACGGAGGTCGTCGTCTTCGACGTCAGCGATCCCGCCCGACCGACGCGTGTTGGTGACGTCGACCTCGACTACGACCGGGCTGCCAACGTGGTCATCGGTGATGACAGCGCGTTCTTCGCCACCAACGCATTCTGCTTGACCCGTTCGGGCATCTTCTCCCCCTTTGATGTTGTCGACCAACATGGCGACGTGCTAAGCATCGACCTCAGTGACCCCGCCAACCCGCAGTTGGCAGACGTGCTCTTCAACACCTTCGGCACCGCTTCCGATGGCGATCCGGCCGAAGAACCTTGTCCGCGAAGTGGTGGTCCCAGCCCAGTCTTTCAGGTGGTCGCGGTGGACGACGACACCCTGCTCGCTGCCACCACCACGACGCTGGGCAGCGACACGCAGAGCGGCGTGGGGCGGCTCCTGGTCCTGGACGTCAGCGACCCCGCCAACCTGCAAGTCGTGAATGAACTCGAGATCCCCGGAACCGTCGTCCTGGCGGGACTGGCCATCAGCGGCGACCTCGGCCTGGTCAGCGGCAGTGCCGGCGGCTTCCGCGACCCCGTTCATTCGGTAGCAACTGAATTCGCTCCGCTGGGCCCCATCGTGCTCACAACATTGGATCTTACCAATCCACGCAACCCGCAGATCGTGTCGTCCCAGTCGATTGATAAGTCACCGCGGGGACTGGGCGCACCCGTTGCAGTTGGCGACGCTCGTTTTGTGATCTCACGCCTGGGGACCGTCGATGAGTCGGCCGAGCTCATGCTGGTCGACGCTGCCAACCCGTCGTCACTGGTCGTTACCCCCTCGCGGACCGCCGATGTGTTTCAAGGGATGCGACATGCCGACGGACGGCTCTTTGCCGCGGGGCCGGCCGGACTGAGCATCTACGACGTGGGGATTCCTCAGTCGATCTCCACGACCGTCGAGATCATGTTTCCCAACGGTACCGGAGTGGTACCGAACATGGATTCGTTTTCGGTCGCGCCCACACGGATTCCGGGCGATTCGTTTGATACGTATCAGCTTACCGTGCCACTCTCCGCCGCCCAGCCGCAGGTGGTCTCATGGGAGTCAAGCATTGCGAATCTCAAGGCCGGGGAGCTGCGCGAAGTGACGCAGGAATCACGGGTCATGTATTCGCTGGATGCTGCCAATCACGAGCTGGCGCTGCCGGCCACCAAGGTCGCCGGATATCACGTGCTGGGCCTCCGTCCGGCACATCGCGATGTTCGGCCTGGAGTGGGAACGACGTTTCTCCTGGACGTCTTCAATCCGCGCGAAACGGCGATGGCTTACGACCTTGCCTTGGCTGGTGTGCCGGCCGAGTGGGTCACGCTGGAATCGCCGGTCCAGTTGGCACCCGGCCAGCTGCGCACCCTGGGGCTGACGATTGAACCCAGCCCGTTTGCCCCGCTGGACACAATCGACTTCGTCGTGCTCGCGGATCAGGGCGAGACCGACATCGTGCATGGCAGCCTGACGTTGATTGGTCCGCCCCAACGACCGCTTGCCGATGCCGAGTCGTACGGAGTGCATGTCGAAATTGTCACGCCCCTTGTCGTCGGCGGGCGGGACACGCCAGTCCCGTTGACCGCCCGAATTACCAACACGGGCAGCGCCGTGGAGACCGTGGAGTTATCGGTCGACTTTCCCGCCGGTTTCGCCGATTTCCTGCCGTTCATCGACGTGCCGCCTGGAGTTGGCAATTACCGCGACGTGACGCTCGACCTGTACGCAGAGTTCGGGGTTGAAGTTGGCGACCACCCATTTGAATTGCAGGCGACAAGCTCCTCGCGGCCGAACGTCAGCGCCTCGGATACCGGGATTTTCCGGTTGGTCGACTTCGGTGTCGACGTCGAACTGCTGGAGAACGACGACCAACCGGGGACATTCGAGTTCTTCCTTTTCAACACCGGTTCGACCAGCGAGACATTCGACCTTTCGCTGGCCGGTCCCGTCGCGATGTACGCGTACTTGCCCGAGGACCAGGTGACGCTGGCACCATTCGATTCCTACTCGGTCATGATTGAAGTCTCCGAACTGACAACGTTCGTGCCGGGCAGTCACCGCTTGGTGGCCCTTGCGCGTTCACAATCACATCCGGGGATCGGCGACTTCGACACGGCCGACGTGACGGTGGTTGCCGAACGTGGTCTGGGATTGGAGATCACGCCGCAGACCCATCGGCTGAAACAGCCGCAAGCCGCAACCTTCCTGTTGGCGATTGAAAACCGGGGGAATACCTTGGAAGAATATATCGCGACGGTCGATGCAGTGGAGGGTGATCTTGAGGCGCAGTTTGTCAGTCCGACCGGTGAGTTGGTTGGCTCGCTGGAAGGCCTTCGTCTGCCCGCGCTCTCCACGGGCGTGATCGAGCTGATCGCCGTGGCCGACCGGCCGACCGTTGGGACGGTGACGGTGCGCGTCGAGTCACTGCTGGACGCGAACTACACGGCGACGGTGACTGGCATGGTTTCGAGCTGCCCATGGCACAACCTCACGCTCCCCCATGATACGAACGGGGACGGGATCGTGGCCCCGCTGGATGTCTTGATCGTGATCAACGAGTTGAACCGGCGCATCAACCAGCCGGCAGAGCTTGCACCGCCTACGGCAAGCCTCAGCCCACCACCCCATCTGGACGTCAACTGCGACAACCAGGCGACGCCCCGGGATGTCCTCTTAATCATCAATTTTCTGAATGCCGCGATCGCAACTCGCGAAGGTGAGGCATTACCGGCCCAGCCAACGGCTCAGCACTGGGCCGACGCTGGGCCGCTCCCTTGGCAACGCTCGCTCGATATCGTGGCAATACCGAAACCAGGTCCGAGCGTACCGTCGCCACAGCGATCCGCGCCGGCCACCGAGCCTTTCACCGTCGTGCCGCCCAGCGTCGTGCCGGTCGGGAAGGCGCCGAGACGCGGGCTCAACGTCAGCGTGCTGGACGATCACAATAGGTTGTTTGCCGAGGACAAATGGCGATCGGATCTTCCGTTGGAGACGGCAATCGCCGTGATGCTCGGCGAATTCCCCACAGGAACGCTACAGTGGTAGCTTTCGCTTTTGCACGGTCGGAATGCGCAGGCCGTGATCCTCGATACGTTGCAAAGAACCCGGACCTCATGGCGTCATGCGTAGGATGACGGACGGAAGGACGGAACGGAAGGACGTCATGCACAGCATGGCCTACGGAACTACGAAGCTACTCGGCGCGGGTCTCCGACCCCGCCGAAACCGCTGACCGCAGGTCTCCTATCCCTCTTGTGTTCGGCCTTCGAAACCGTCTTCCCGCTTGCGGCGCTTTGCCTGAAAATTGACGAACACCCGTGTCATTGGACACGAAGTTGCCCACCCATCGCCGCGCCCGCTCGGTCACCCGCCGCTCCTGGGGCCGCGCCAACAGCGCCCCGCGCGGCCGCGCGCCCCGCGCCAACGGGAATCACCAGCGTTCCGGGACGGTCAATGATCGCGGTGCAATAGAAGAGGATGTCGCCTCGAGCATCCCAGACGCAGACCATTCGCTCGCCGCCATAGAGCGTCACCGTGGTGATATCTGGTCCGGTGCCTGCGCGACCGCCGTCAAAGCGAATACGCAGTTGGGCTGAGTTCTGTCGCCCGAAAAACCCCACGGTATGTGGAATTCCGTAGCCGGTGGAATCGACGGTAACCCGATACTCATTACGTTCTAGATTACGTGGCGTCGGCTGGGGCCGCAGTTGCCCGAAAGCCCATGTTCCTCCGACCAATACGAGAAGTCCCAACAACACCGCGAATGTCTTCTTCTGCAACATCTGACAACCCCCCAAGAATGCACACAATCTGACGCGACAACGAATCGACGGGAAACCTTACTTGAGAACTTATCAGACCGGAACCTGCCCGGACAAGCGGTTCTTGCTCGGCGCGGGTCTCCGACCAACTGCTGTAAATGGCGACCGAGATCGTAGCAGGTGCGCTCAGAGACATGTACCGGATCATGGGGACAGGCCTCAACGTCGCATTCCTGACGGGGTAACGTGGTCCCGCTCGCAACCTCCGGTGGTCTGTAGCGGCCAAGAACGGTTAAATGACCTACACGTTGTTGGCTTGGATCGCGTGTCGTGACACTACCGAAAGGGTAAGCAGATGAGGAGAAATCCGATGGTTCAGAGTCTGGTTGCAGTTCTCGTCTCCCTCAGCGTCACGGCACCCTTGGCGGGACAGGAACTGGGCGAAGATGGCTTCGTGACTTCCGGCGACGTCAAGCTGCACTACGTAACCGCCGGCCAAGGGCCGCTGGTGGTGATGATTCACGGCTTTCCGGACTACTGGTACACCTGGCGGAACCAGATGCCGGCCCTGGCGAAGCACTTCCAGGTCGTCGCGTACGATCAGCGGGGATACAACCAGAGCGACCAGCCGGACGGCGTCGACAATTACAAGACCGACAAGCTGGTCGCCGACCTGGTCGCCGTGATCGACCACTTCGACCAGCAAAAGGCGATCGTCGTCGGACACGACTGGGGAGGTCTCGTCGCCTGGACGTTCGCCATGACCCACCCGGAACGACTCGACCGGCTCGTCATCTTGAACCTGCCGCACCCGCGAGGGTTGCTGCGGGAACTGGCGAACAACCCGCAACAACGCCTGGCGAGCACCTATGCCCGAGCGTTTCAGGAACCGAATGCCGCCGACCAGGTAACTCCCGAATCGTTAACGTTCTGGGTCAAGGGCGCCGAGGCAAAGCAGAAATATCGTCAGGCGTTTCGCCGCTCGTCCATCGAAGGCATGCTGAATTACTACAAGGCCAACTATCCACGTGACGTCAACATGGATGGTGAAGAACTGCCGGAATTCCCAAAGGTTCAGTCCCCCGTGCTTATGATCCACGGGCTGAAGGACGTCGCCCTGCTGCCCGGCGCGCTCAACGACACCTGGCTCTGGATCGACAACGAATTCACGTTGGTTACCGTTCCCCAAGCGGGCCATTTCGTGCAACATGACGCGGCGGACCTGGTCACAAAGCGAATGCTGCTGTGGCTGACGAAATGAAGGGCGCCACCGGAGCGTTGTCGGCACATGCTGCCTGACCCCGAGTTGCGGCTCGACACCCTGGCTCTCATTCGGCGGTTGACGGCGAGCTCCCAGGCCGCTTTGTACTGACGTGACGGCTTGTTCTGAATCGCAGCAAACCCTTGTTTTGCCACCCGCAAGCCGCGACACTACATGCGTCAGTTCGGACCGTCAGCGAACGCCAATTGCGAAAGGGAAGCCCATGCGCGCTCTTGCCAAATCTTCAATCGCGATCCCCCTGCTGGCAGCCTGTGTCGGCTGCATCACCGACGAGCTGGTTGTCTACAAGGACAGCATCGTCGGCAAGGACGCGGCGAAACCGTACCTCGGCGTCTACCAGGTTGAGGAATGGCCTGGCGATATGAGACCCGAGAAGGTAGGCGTGGCCGAGATGGGTGGCCGGCTAGCCTTCTCGTACAACCTGATGGAAAAGAAGTACGACGTTCGCTTCGTGCTCTCCAAGATCCCGAATTCCAAAAAGGGCCTGTTTCTGCTCTCGATTCCCGGTCAACCTGACACGAACCAGGCCAATATGTTTTTCCTCGCCGACGTAACGAAAGATGAAACATATATCTGGGCTGTTCTGGCCAACCTGCCTGTCGCCAAAGATCAATTGACGTTCGAGAATGGCAAGTTCAAGGCTGGCGACATCAAGAACTTCCTGATGCAACATTCGGATGCGTTCGTGCAGGCAAATCAACCACAGGTCAAGCTGAAGAACCCCCGCTAGTCGGACAGCGCGACATTCATTCGCTCGACACCAAGCGCATTCGCAGGGCGTTCCTCGCAACCAACGTGGTCAGGCGGAGAGCGGCCGGCGACCGAGACATCCAATCCTCATCCTGCGTGCGGAACAAACGACAGGCGGTCGCCATCCTGCGCGACCGCCGTGCTTGCCGCTTGCGGGCGGACCAATCTCACCCCCGGACGACAAGACGATGCGCGCTGGACCTAGCGAGCGCCAAGACTGTCGACACGTTCATCCAGTTCAATCACTTGCTCGGTCAAGCGATCGATTTGCCACTGCATCTGATCGACGAGCGACGGCAGATAGTTCGGGTCCTTCCACATCTCGACGCGCAGCTTGGCGAGTTCGAGCTTAATCCGCAGCTTCTTGATGCGGGTTGCGTTGAACGTCTTGGGTAACCGCGTGTTGACTTCGAGCGCCGACTTAAGCTCTGCCTCCGCCATGGCAACGCCCGCCTCCGCCGCCTTCAACTGAACGGGCATCGTTGACCCATGAGTGTATTCCTTGGCGATTTCTAGCTGCCGCTTTGCCACGGCGATGTTCGTACGCAGGCGCGCAACTTCTACCTCGGGAATCGTACCCTCCACCGTGGCATTGAGTTCGCGTGCCAGTTCCAGATCCGCTTTGGCCAGTCGCAGACGTGCGTCGGCATAACGCACTTGCAGTTCCGTGGCCTTGTCGGCGTCGGTCGGTGGGTTCTGCGCTGGCGAGTTTGCAGCCGCGATCGACAGGATAACAACGGCCACGCCCAGCGCCCCGGCAACGCGCCGCTTCGACATGGTTTTCATTTCATTCTCCTCTCGGCATTTTCACACTTGCGATTCGTGCGCCAGTCAGCCATGGAACGATTTAGCCGCAAGTGTCATCAACCGCAAATGGCATGCCGACTTGCCGCTGAAGCCCCGATCGTCGGCGTGACTGGGGCAGGCGTCTCGACGTGTGACAGGTTAGAGACAACCAATCGGCAGGTTAGAGACAACCAATGATTGAGAACGCGAGTTTCGACGACAATTCTGCTGATTGCCTTTGTGGCTCGCGGCGGAGCGCGTGACGCAAGTGGTTACAACGTGCCGGGGTAACCCCAGCCAACCACGGCATCATGGCCCGCACCGACCGAACGAGTGTGCGTAATTGCACAGGGTGCGCTGGGCTCGTGAAGCGGTCTGAGGGCCCAACCATCGTCGTCCATCGAACGAAGCCGGTTTACGAAAGGCACACCACGTCCCTGGGCCGCAGCATCGGAGAGATAGGGAAGCCAGTGTGGTCTACGCTGCTCTACGACGTATGCCATTCTTCCAGCTTCTGCACTTCCATCGGTCGTGCTTTGCATGACATTCCGACCTTCCCTGGTTCCAACACCCCTGCTTCTTCCTCAACTAGCGATTGCGGTGTTCCGACCAGGCGCGGCGGAACTCGTTGAGCGTCAGTGGGACGGCTGCGCCGCCGGCGTCGATGTGCAGGCCGGAGTGCACGGCGCTGGTGCGCGACCAGTGCTGCACCGTCCTCGGTGGTGAGGTCAAGTTCCAGCAGCGAGCTCGACCGTCCATGCATGAGGTGAGGATCCTGGTCTCAGTTGTGTCGAACGCGGCGTCCAGAACCGGAAACGGATGGGGCAGTACGGCGAGACGCCGACAGCTCGCGGCGTCCCAGAGCACGACCTGATTGCCAGCGACCGTTAATAGTCGATTCCCCGACGGATGCCAAACACCCTGGCCGACGTTGCCTTCGTGCCGCATGCGGTGGGCGAGCGGCCGGCATGCTGGAAAACTCCAGACGCGGGCGGTGCCGTCGAGCGACGTTGTCAGCAGGCGATCGCCTGCCGGGCTGATCCGCATCGAATCGATCGTGTCGAAATGCCGCAACGCACCGGCAATCTCTCCACTTTGCCAATCCAGAACCTCAATTCCTGCCCAATTAAGGCCGCCGTGCGAACAGTTCAGCACGATCCAATTTGCGTCCGGGGAGAACCGCACGCGGCCAGCGAGTCCGCGCTTCGGCGTGAGCTGCTTGACGCGGTCTCCACCAGCCAGATCCCACACAATCACTTGCCCGGCAGGAGCAATGGATGGCGTTCGCCGCATCGTCGCGGGGCGCCGGGGAGCATCGACGCGTGCCTTTCTGGCAGTGCCGGCTCCCGTTTGCAGGGGCGTGGTGGGCTGCATCTGTGGACGTGTGACCCAGGACGGACCACGGGTCATGGCAACATTGGACGCCGACGCGACGAGGTAGCCTCCCGCAGGGCTGAAGTCCACATCGTCGACGAGATGCTCGTGCCGCAAGGGGCCGGCGAACGTGTCGCCGGACTGCGCGTCGAGCACGACGACCTGTTTGCCCCACGCCACGGCGATCCGCCGGCCGTCGTTGCTGAAGCGCGCTACGCTCATCCTTGATCCGATGAATCGGTTCGCATCCTGCCAACATTGCCGGCCGGAATTCAGGTCCCACATGCTGATGCGGTAGTGCCGCATCCGCCTGCCCTGAATCACCGTTGCGCCTTCGATCGCGGCCAACAGAAGTTGGCGATTCGGGCTGATCGCCGTCATCCGCACTTGTGCGGGGTGCTCGATGGTCGACAGGCGCTCGCCGCTGCTGCTCCAGATTCGGGTCCACCGTCCGGCGGTCGTGACGAGATGACCGGCACGAGGTCCGAAGGCCGCCGCCTTGAGGAGCGGATTGGCAGGGTTGCCGTCGAAGTGCTGCAAGCTGATGTCCGGCGGCAGACTCGCTTGCCCAGGCAGGCGCCAGAGCCGCACGACGCCGCTGGCGTCGCACGTCGCGATCTGGTGTCGATCGGGGCTGAATGCGGCCGCAACGACTCGTTGATGATGCCGCAGCGGCGCCGAGGCCGGCTCGCCGGTCCGCGCGTCCCAGATGCGCGCCACATGGTCGGCCCCAGCCGTGAGAAAGAACAGGCCATCGTCGCGAAAGGCCGCGAAAAGAATGCGGTCCTGCTGACGAACGTGCCACGACAGCGGTTGCCGAGTGCGCAAGTTCCACAGTTGGGCCCAAGGGTCTCTGCCCGTATAGACCAAGACCCGCCTGCCGTCACGCTGCACAATCGCCGGGTGCAGACCGTACGCGTGCGGCGCACGTAGGCTCTTGGATGGTTTGGGGGGACCATCGACCGGCAGGCTCCACGACTGAATCGTGCGGTCGCCGAGCGTCACGAGTTGCCGGCCTTCGTCGACTAACGCCAACTGTCGAGTGTTTCGCAAGCGGTCGACGGAATGGACGCACCGCTCCTCGCGCCAAAAGCAGATCGTCTTCGCGTCGGCAGTCACCACCAGGTCGTCCGCCGCAAACGCAACGAACGTGACCGGGCTCTCATGACGCAGTTCACGCAACAGCCTACGGCTGGCGATGTCGAACACCCTTGCCCGGTGGTCTTCGCTGGCCGTTGCCAGTTGGGCGCTGTCTCCCCGAATCGCCACGCCGTTGACCGGCCCTTCGTGGCGCAACGGCTTGCCGTCGGGCCGGCCGGTGTGCGTTTTCCAGACGACGACCAGACCGTCGTGCCCGGCGGTCGCCAGGTAGCGACTGTCCGGCGAGAACGCGACGTCGCAAATCGCAGCCGAGTGGCCTTCCAGGGCAATTGGCGCTCCCCCCCGGGCACGCAACAGCCATGCGGTCTGAGGGCGAGCCCAGTCGTGGTCGGGCGCCTGGTTGCGGGCCAGTGGCGTTGAGAGTATCGACTCGCCGTCCGGGCTGAACAGGACCGACCGCCCGTCCTCGGCCGGCAGCAGCCAGGCCTGCTCGACTCGTGGCGACTGCCGCAGCAGGCGATTCAAGCGAAGCTGATGGTTGTCCAGCGGCCAGAAGTTGGCATGCGCGATCCGCAAGGCTTCCGTGTAAAAAGGAAGCGCGGCCAGCAGGTCTCCCTGTGCTTCATGCCGATGCCCTTCGGCTTCGAGCAACTGCAACTGTCGCGATTCGGCCTTGCGGTTCGCCGCGAGGGCTCTCTGGTGTGATGCTCCTTCACTCGCCGCAATGTCCTGGTAGATGGCGGCCGAAACGAATCCGACGACGGTCAGGGCGACCAGCAGCAGCAACGACAACAGGAGCGCTGCGGCAAGCTTTGAGTTTCTCCGCGTCCATCTCCAGATTTGGTCTCGCCAGCTGATTCGTCTCGTCGCCAGCGGCCTCTGTTGCAGGAACCGCTTGAGATCCTCCGCCAGTTGTTCCGCCGATTGGTAGCGGTGCTGGGGCTCTTTCTCAAGTGACTTAAGGACGATGGTCTCCAAGTCACGGGGAATTGCCGGGTAGATCAGCCGCAACCGGATCGGCTCGCCGTGCAGGACTTGTTGGATGGTCGCCGCATGATCGTTGACTTCGAAGCAGGGCCGGAAGGCGAGCATTTCATAGAGCGTTGCCCCAAGGCTGTACACGTCGCTGCGCGGATCCGACCATCCCTGAAAGCGTTCGGGAGCCATGTACCGCAAGGTTCCAACAAACTCGCCGGTTTGCGTAAGTCCCACTCCATCCGCCTTCGCCAAACCGAAGTCGGTGATCCAAACGTGATTTTCAAAGTCGAGCAGCACGTTGGAGGGCTTCACATCGCGGTGCACGATGCCCTGCCGGTGGGCGTACGCCAGAGCCTGCGCGATTTCGTACACAATGCGAGCGGCGTTCCGATAATAGGGTCGCCAGTCCCGGCGGCCTCGACGTGGCCCCCCGGCCACCGTATCGACTTCGGCCAGGTTCGCAGCGGCCTTGATGGTGGAGCGTCCACCATCCGCGGTCGCCTTCTCCCGCGCCGCGCTGGTCGGCGGCGCTAGTTGCTCCGCATCCGGCTTGCCGAAGTCCGTCAGCAGGCCAACCGCCGCCTGCGATGCGTCGTCGGCGCGCGGCGCGTCCCGTGCCGCGGCGGTTATCGAGTCGTTGTCGGTTTTCGACTGCGGCGTACGTCGTGTGGGCGGACCGCCTGACGCGGGGACGCAGTTCTCCCGGTGGAGCGTGCGCAGCGCCTTGATAATATGGTCCAACGATGCGCCGCGAATCAATTGCATGGCGTAATAGAGCACGCCCTGGTCGCTGCCGACCTCATAGATGGGCACGATGTGCGGGTGGTTCATCTGCGCGGCGGCCCGCGCTTCCAAGCGAAACCGCTCGGGCGCCGCCGCCCGCCGCCCGAACTCCGGCGGCAGCACTTTCACCGCGGCACGCCGGCGTAGCGACGGCTGCAGCGCCTCGTAAACGACGCCCATTCCGCCACGTCCAATCTCACGCAGCAATCGGTATTCTCCTACCGTTTCCAGTGTTCCGGGTTCAAGGTTTCCTCCCGTATCGGGCTCGGCGACCTCGGACCGTTGACAATTCGGGGAGGAGGGGGCCACCTGCTCCAACATGGCGAGCGTCGGAAACAGCTCCCGGATGCCCTCAGCCAATTGGGGATACTGTGCCGCATAGTCCTCGATCGAAGGCTGCTCGCCGCCCTGAATCCGCTCGATGTACTCATCGGCGAGCTCTGCGATTTGCTGCTGGTCACCTTGCGAAGGTGAACACTCGGATCGACTCACGTGATGTTCCTGTGCGCGGTTGGACGGTTGCTGGGACACAACTGGGCCCCTCACCCTGCGGTCTCGTCCAAGATCTTCTTCAGTCGCCGGATGGCTCGCACATATCGATTGCAGGCGGCCGTATGAGCGATCTCAAGCTCTTTAGCCGCCTGCGACAGCGTCAGTTGCTCGAAGTGCCGTAACGCAATAATCTCACGGTCGATGGGGTCCATGACTTCTAGCGCCCCTTCGAGAGTCGCTCTCATTTCAGCCCTGATAACCGCATTGCTGGGCGATGTGAAATGCCCGACGAGGTGAGCCGCCAGCATCACAGAGCTGGCCTGCACAGAGGGACGAGCCGTCAGCGACACCTCGCGGCGCGGGTCGCGGGCCTGGACGCCCAGATGCCGCCGGTGAAGTTCAATCAACTTCTGCCTGGTAAGAAATCGCAGCCAGAGTAAAAACGGCATTCGCGGATTGTCCAAATAGGCGGGCAGTCGGCGTAGCGCATCGACTGTCGTCTCCTGGAGGACATCCGACGCGTCGATCCTGCCCTGTAAGCGGCGATCCATTCGCAGGGCGATCATCCGTTCCAGCCGGCCGCGGTGGGATTCGAGCAGCGCACCGAACACGTCATGCACGCGCTCGCCGGCATCGTATAGCGCACGCACATCGGAATCATCGCTCATGACTCGGTCCTGCAGGCAACCTGAACGAACCCTGCATTGTTAAATGCGCTCCGCCCCGATTCTTCACTTGGATAGCTGATTTTTCTCGGAAAATCAAATGAGAGCCGCTGGCAGCAGCGCAAATGACCATCGCGACTGCAAGGATGCCCGCACGGTATGCGCATCCTGTGAAACAAGGGCCGCAACAAAGGCGGAACATCGCCCCCCGGCCTCTCTCAGAAAAAAAGCCAAGAAGGTCGGTGAGGTAATTCGTCCGAGCGCAGTTGATTGATCCCAGACGCGAACTTCACGCCATCCTGTCCCAATGCCGTCTTGCGTCGCGGCAAAGGACGATCTCCTGGAGCCGAGGAAGCCCTGTCATGACCACCAGATCACACCGCTCGAAGTCACAAGCCGCCTCAATGCGTACCCGCTTCGGCCGTCGCCGGATCACTTTTGAACAGTTGCAATCCCGCGAATTGCTTGCCGCAGATCTGGACGTCGTCGACTTCAAAATCGACGACCCGCCGAAGATCGAACTGCTGGCAGGCGGCGAGTTGCGAGTCACGGCTACCAATGACGACGACGAAATCCTCGTCAAGGAATTCAATCTCGGAAACAAGGTGCCGCAGCAGACGAGCGGAGGCGATTCGGGTGACTTGACTCGAATTGACAACAACGGGGAGACGGAAACGCGATCGCTCGACGACATCACCCACGGTGTCTTGGCTCAGGTCAAGAACCAGTTCGCTCAGATCATCGCCTCGAAGACGTTCGCGATCGAGTTGGTGTCGTCGATCACGGTGCTGGCACGGAATGGTGATGACGTCGTGATTAACGACACCGACATTCCTTCCCTGCTGGACGGCGGACTCGGCGCCAGCGAGATCTACGGAGGAGGGGGCAACGACACGATCTACGGCAGCGACCGGCCCGACTTCCTCTATGGCCGCGGAGGCGTTGATTACATCTGGTCGCTTGGAGCCGACGACCATGTGTACGGCGGTGCCGGTGGCGACGTGCTGCACGGCGGCGATGGCGCCGACTACATCAGCGGCGAGAGTGGCGTCGATACGATCCACGGCGGTGACGGTGCCGACAGGATCTACGGCGGTCACCACAACGATTTCATCTACGGCGACGCGGGCGACGACCGGCTGTTTGGTGAGCATGGCCACGACGAGTTGCACGGCGGTCGGGGCGCCGATCATCTCTTCGGCGGCGAACACAATGATACGCTCGCCGGTAACGAGAACGACGACACGATCTACGGCGGCGACGGTGAGGACACACTCTACGGTGGCCGGGGCGACGACACGATCTACGGTCAGCGTGACGTCGATACGATTTTTGGCGGCGACGATGCCGATTACCTCTACGGCGGTCATGGGGGCGACGAGATCTGGGGCGAAGGCGGGCATGATCACATTTGGGGCGGAGATGGAAACGACGTGCTGCACGGCGGAGATGCCTCCGACCACATCTACGGCGAAGCAGGCCGCGACAAGATATTCGGCGACGCAGGGCGCGATTTGCTGGACGGCGGACTGGACGGCGACTGGCTGTATGGCGGCGACGAGCAGGACTTCCTCACGGGCTCGGCCGGCGACGACGAGCTGTACGGCGAACACGGCGCCGACACGCTGGACGGCGGACTGGGCGACGACCTGCTCCGCGGCGGCGACCATAACGACTCGCTGTTCGGCGGCGGTGACAACGACCGGCTGCTGGGAGAAGACGGCGACGACACGCTCAGCGGTCAAGCCGGAAACGACTCGCTGTTCGGAGGCCTCTACGGCGTCGATATCTCGTACGGCGGCGACGGTGCCGACCGGTTTCTGGATGCAGATGACGATATCAAGGACCAGCAAGACGAGGACGCTCGCCTGATCTTCAAGAACGGAGGCAAGGTGACCAAGAAGCTCTACGGCTGGCCCGATAAGGTGACCGTCGAAGCCGGCTGGTGGTCCAACGATGAAATCGAAACCGTCGACCTCGCCTTGGGGATGATGCACGCTGCGGCGAACAACACGTCGTTGCTCAAGACGCACAACGGCAAGGACGTGACCCTCTATCGCCACGGCGTCCAGACGGCCGGCTCGTGGAGCGTGGGGGGCTGGAACGGTAGCGACGAAGTCGCGTTCGTCGAATCGACATTCAGCAGCACCGACCAGGTGATCCGTGTCGTGCTGCACGAGTTCGGCCACTTCAAAGACGACGAGAACCCCAACTGGGACGATTGGAAGGACTTGAGCGGTTGGAAGTGGGGTGTGGCTCAGCCCGGCGACGAATACATGAAGTACGACAAGGGCGACACGAACTGGTGGTTCCATGAGAACGCCGCCGGCAACTTCGCCCGCGACTACGGCCAGCTGTCTCCCTTGGAAGACTTCGCCACCACGTTCGCCGCCTGGTTCATGACCGAGAACGGCATGACCTACCCGTACTCCATGGGCGATATGACTGAAAAGTTTGACTTCATGGAGCAGTACGTCGCTTCGCTGTGAACGGGGCCGAGGGAGCCTGCCGTTTCACCAGAAAAAGATCAATACCGGAATCCCCATCAGACTTCGAGCGAGCCAACTTCTCGCGAACAGTACGATCGCGATAGCGGAACGGTTGTCATCGAGTCGAAGCTTGCTCAGGGAATTCACCGGCTCGTCACGCACGCAGGCACACCGCCACCCAGTTACATCGCCACCCAGTTACATCGCCACCCAGTTACATCGCCACCCAGCTACATCGCCACCCAGCTACGGAGAATCCTTGACACGCACACCGGCGTCTTGAACCGGGCTTGTAGACTGCAGCCGCAGATCGCCTTGGGCCGCATCCGCGAACAGCGGATCGCTCCCGTGCGTGCCCCGTGTCTCCTTCACTGGTAAGGACAACCGATTGCTTCGTTCCGGCCGGTCGATGCAAAACCAATGGTTGTCGTTGAACTTGAAGGTTGCCGGAGCCGTACCAGCACCGATGTTGGCAATTCCCCGCGTCTCATCCGAGCGGAAGGCGATTACATTGTTGGCGAAGACTCCATTGCGACAGGCCACAAACTGGTCTCCACGAGACTCCTGCAGAATCCGCACGACGTAACGCGTGGGTCGGTAGATCGTGTTGTACTGGACGCGTGCACCATCCACACCAACGAAACAGATCGGAGCAGACGAACCAATGAACGTGCAGTCCTCAACGATGATGTCCTGGGCCTCGTAGCCGTCAACCTTGGGGCGGAAGTAAGGAAGCCCCGTGCTGCCTCCAATGTTTACCGACCTTCCGCCGGCATTCTCGAAACGGCAGCGTCGGATCACAATGTCCGTACTACCTCCCTTCGTTTGAACCCCGTTTGCCGCCAAATCACTTCGATATCGGAACGTGCAGCCGACGACTTGGCCGCGATGGCAACCCACCATGTCGATTCCCGACCCGCCCGTCCCCCAGCGTTGAATAGTGCAATCCTCGACGCGAAAGTCATCCAGGCCGGACAGTTTGATTCCGTCGCGATTGCCGCTCGGGCCGATGTCGCGGACAGTCAGGCCGCGAAGCACGACGTGATGTGCGGGACTGTCGTACGACCCTCCGTCGTCGATATTGATGCCGTTGCCGCTGGCTTCGACAAGTACAAGGTCGTGAAGTTCGACATAGGCGGGGTCGGTGAAATGAAAGCAAGAGTTCCGCCCATTGAAGATGGGCCGGTGCTCCTTGTCCGCCGCCGCGAGTGTAATGGGCTTACCTGCCTCGCCTTGAATTCCATGGAAATGCAGGCCGCCTTGGTAGGTGCCGGGAGCAATCAGGATGGTCGTTCCCGGGGTGGCACGCTCCACGGCCGTCACAAGCTTCTCGCGGGAATCGACGGTGATCTCAATCGATTGTCCTGGCAGCGGCAGCAGCGGGATTAGCAATAGCGCGAGCAACGACACATTCGTATTGTGCAGGATCATACGTCGCCTCCACGGCCACTCGGCGGCAATGGCATTCCCCCGGTAAACGTGCATTGCCGATTGACTTGTCCCAAGAATCACGATTGTAATGCACCCGGCTGGACGTTCAAATCCATACGCCCCGTGCCTGTCAGTCCGGACGTCAATGGCAAACCTGCGGTTGGGTTGGACTTCGCCGTTCAGGCGTGGGTGAAGAACACCAGCAATCCCCCTTCTGCGTTGCAAACCCTTCCATTGCCTGCCCTCAACGTTCACGGGTGTCACCTTCCCACCCACATGGTAATAAGCCATCCGGTGGGCAAGCGCCTTGCGAGGCATGGCCTCGGCCCCATAGCGGGCTGGCGATCGGGTCACAGACGACGGGTCACAGACACCCTACGCATGCGCAGGTGCCGTCTTCCAGGTTGGGTCGCCAACCCGAATTATTCATGCACGAACAACCAGTCAGGGCGAGTCATTGCGCCGCAATCGCTTGTCATGAAATTGCCCAAAGCGCTGCGCATGTCAGCCCGAAAGCGTTAGCGTCCCGCTGGTTCGGTGATTGACGGAACCGAGGCTAACGCCCAACGGCTGATCGATTACCCGGGCTAACGTTCGAATCTTTCCCACGGCTGGTCGGCGGCGATCCGTACCGAGTTCATCGTCAGCACGACCGCGTACGTCGTATTGGCGATTGAGCGAGGTGTCGTCGCGAGCAGGCATGCAGGTCAGCTGTTCGCGCTCATCGCCCTGACGACCGCCGCCGCCTGGGCCGCGACGCGACAGACCATTTCCTTGCAGGTTGCCTATTCTCGCATCAAGCGTTTCAAGGAGAGCGGGTAGTCGGTGAGCACGCCGTCAACACCACTCGCAATCGCCGTCCGCCAATTCGCTCGCTCTTCGCCGGCGACAGTCGGCCCGGCAATGAACACCTGCTGGCCTCCTTCATGAATCCTGGCAACGTCAGCCTTGCTTGGCACGTAGCGAACGTAGACCCAGTCCGCAAACTCATCATCCATTGCGGCCTCCAGTTCATCACGAGTGTTGGCGACGACCGCAATCTGAGCCTTCGGGGCAGCTTTCCGGAGTCGCTGTCGCACTTCCGGAACGCTAATTGCCCGCCCAATGAAGAGCAGCCTGTTCAGAACCTGATGCTTCTTCGCCAGACGGATAACATCCTCCTCGATGTCCGCGGCTTTGAGATCCATCGCGACCAGGACGCGATGCGGATACCGCGACAACGTGTCGAACACCTCGTCGAGCGTTGGCACCTGCGCTCCCACAAATGCTGGATCGAACCACGATCCTGCATCGAGTGCCTTGAGTTCTGCCAACGTGAAATCGACCACCTTGCCGGAGCCATCCGTTGTCCGGTCAACGGTTTCGTCATGAATGCAGGCGAGATGACCATCCTGCGTTCGCAGCACGTCGACCTCAAATCCGACACGCAGGTCCAAACAGGCTCGAAAGTTGGCCAGCGTATTCTCCGGTGCGTGACGAATCAGACCGCGATGGGCGACGACGAAGCACAGACCGGTGGTGGCGCCAGTCTTGTACCATGGTTGATTCTCAACCGTGAGATAACGATGACTTCTGGGCCCCTTCCCCTGTGGCAGAATCTGTTCGGCATGCCGATGTGTAACATCCAGGATCAGTTGGCTGCCGTCATCGAAGTAGACTTCATTCCAGGCATGTCCCCTGAGCGCGTCAGGTCCTTGAAAGTTGCCGCGAACCAATGCGACGTCGAGCTGCGCCTCGTCCGCCAGAATCTTGAAAAGCAGCGCACGGTGCCGGCACACACCCGCTCCGCACAGTCTCGGCACTTCACCAAGCAATACTCCTTCGTTCTCGTACTCGCGATCAAGAAGGTTCACCGCATCCTCGGCTGACCCGTCATCGCTGGGGAGCGACATGACCTTATCAACGTAAGTCGCCAGTCGCTCCACACGGCGCCTCAGTGCAAGTGCCTTGACGCCATTCGATCTGGCAAACTCCAGGTGCCGCCTCAGTGCCACGTCGAGGCCACGATCGATCCGAATGATCTCTCTTCCAGACCGGACGCCACCCTCATCGGTCACTGTCATGCCTCGCCCGCCATCGAGAAACCCGTTTGGGATAGGCATGCCGGGCCCAACATAATGGCCTTCGAGGTATTCTCTGGTCGCCTGGGACGCATCGCCTGAGAGTTTCGGGCGTGAACCGTTACCAGGTCCGTACCCTCGTAGTACCAGGTCGAGGAACAGGTCACTGCTCCACGGCGTGGCCTGATGGACCTCAACGGCAAGCACGTTGCGTCCGACGACCAAGTGTCGAGCAGGAAGCACGAAGCGGCGAAACAGTCGCTCTTGGAGGCCTCCGAATGCGATCGTCGCACGGCTGCCGAAATTGACGCTACCGTCGGGAAGGTTGTTGCGAGCGACCTCCTTGCCGTTCAGGTAAATGACGAACCCATCGTCAGCCCTGATGAGCAACACGAGTTCCGCCAGACCCGCAGGGTTGGGTACCTGAAACGGGTGGCGAAAGTATGCGGTCGTGTGCTTAAGCTCTGGATCGTCGCCGTAGCCCAGGGCCGTGTTGCATCCCTCGTCACCGTATCCTAGCGGAGCCGGCCCATGCTTCCATTCCGAGTCATCGAAGTTGGGTTGCCGCCATATTCCACTGGGAGTGGCGTTACCGTCAAAATACCGCCAGGTGCTGCCCTTACCAAACGGGACCAGGGTCTCTTCAGCGCCAGCCTGCGGCGCAGCAAGAAGGTCCAGTAAGCACAAGGCGAGCAGCAGGTGTTTAAGCAGCTTCATGGCGACTCTCCGTGCGGGTTGATGGGATGCCGGAACTGGATCGACCTGCGGCTCCCTGATTTACCTTTTCTGGCTTGAATGATAGACCTACCACGTTTTACCAGAAGACCGGACGGCTGTGCCTAACGCGGGCAACGTATGACCAGAAGCATTACGCTTGGGTGCTGCTGACAACGCGGATCATCTCCGAGGAAGATGCCGTCGCCCTTAAAGAACATGCGACCAACCGTTGATTCACCCAGGAGCCGTTGATCCACGCGATCGCGTTCGGTCAAGACACTCGTCCGCCGCCACCACGGCTCAGGATCACAGCACTTTCGCAATGTAGAACCCGTCGGGTTTAAGCAAGCCCGCGACATGGTGGAGACCGCCTATCGCGAACGGCCTTTCGACGCGCTGAACTCCGAAACCTCCAACCGGCACCTTCTGCTCGGAGAAGTCATGCTGCCGAGGGGCGTCAAGCGAACCTCGCTCACGATCACGCCGGCCGAGCTATCTCACACGGGCGCCACGGGGTGGCCAGGTTGTATTTCTGCTGCCCCATTCGCAACCTCAAAACAGCTCTTCGACTGCTTTGCCACCTTCGTCGACGAGCTTCAGCGGTTGGTCTTCGGCGGTCAGATACTCTGTCTCGTGGTCAATCCCCAGACAGTGGCAGAAGGTCATGTAGAGGTCCGGCACACTGACGGGTCGCTCGGTGACGTCGACGCCGTCTTTGTCAGTCGCTCCGATGACACGACCAGGCTGTATGCCGCCGCCGGCCAGCGCCGTCAGCCAGCCTTTGGCGTAGTGGTCGCGCCCGCCGTCCTTCTTGATCTTCGGGGTACGGCCGAATTCACCCATCCACACCACGAGCGTGTCTTCCAGCATCCCGCGCTGTCGCAGGTCGGTAATCAGAGTTGCCAATGCAGGGTCGGCTTCGCCGCACAGGTTGGGCGTGTCACGGAAGCCGTTGCCGTGGGTGTCCCAACCGGCGTCGTTCTTGCTGCCGTGACTGAAGACCTCAACAAAGCTCACGCCAGCTTCGACCAGTCGCCGCGCCAGCAGACAACCTTGACCGAACGTCGTCCGACCGTAACTGTCACGAAGTGAATCGCGTTCGTCATCCAGGTTAAAGACACTCAGCCGTGGGCTGGTGACAAACCGGCTCGTCCGGTCGTAGATGTCCTTCTTCTCCTTGACGACTTGAGGTGAATCGGTCCGTGCAAACTCCGCGTCGAGTGCATCAGTTAACGCGAGCCGGCGATTCAACACATCCGTCGGCACGCGAGGCAACACGTCGTCTGGAAGCGTTCCCGGTTCGCCGATCTTGAACGATTCGTACTTGGCGCCGAGCACACCTGCGTTGATGTCACGCGTCTTGATGCGAGGCTTGCCGATCCGCACAAACGCGGGTAACTCGAAGGCCGCCTCGAAACGTTCCATCGCAACCACCGAACCCCAGGTCGGATAGGCAATGGTCGGGTTGATCGGATAACCGGATCGCACCAGCTTAATGGCGCGGAAATGATCCGCCTCGCTGGATCGCATTGATCGGATGAAACTGATCTGGTCGGCGATGCCGGCGACGTTGGGCCACAGGTCGGCAAACGCGATGCCGGGCATCCGGGTTGCGATGGTCTGCGTGGGGCCCTGGTTTGGCGAACCCGGCTTGGGATTAAAAGACTCGAACTGGCTGGGACCACCGTCCATCCACAACAGAATCATCGACCGCTTCTGCTTGCGCAGCTCTCCGGCCTGGGCGATCATCAGGTCGCGCCAGCCGATCTGTGCGGCACCCAGCATCCCTGCCCCGAAGCCGAGTTGCTTCAAGAAATCGCGCCGTCTGACATTTCCGCGTGGATCGGTCCAGGCGTGCATGAAAGGGGTTGTCATGGTCGTTCTCGTCGTCGCCAGCTGGCAGGTTGAGGAGACAGAAGATCCGTGAACCACCGCGTCACAGCGATCTACAAGTCAGTTCCGTGTTGTGAATTCCGCGCTATTGAGCAGACTCCACAAAATGTCCTCAAAGGCCTTGTCGCGCCCTGGAACCGATGCGATGTGCCGGAGGAGGATCTTGCGTTCAGAGTCTGTGGGCCGGCGAGCAAGAACGCGCGCGTAGAGAACGTCAAGCACCGCGTGGTCATCCGGCTCGGAGTGTACCAGGCGGGCCAACATCGTGTCCTCATCCGGCGAAGCAACGATCAGCCGGTGCAGTTGATCGTTGTTCATCATGAATATTGCCTGCTTCATGGTGCGCGTCACCAGCGAACCTCGCGTGGCGGGATCAAATCCGAACACTTCGTTGACCAGATCACGCGTGCTCTTGGCCGGCGGTGGGAACCGGGTCTCGTCCGTCGAAGCCGGAATCACCTTCTTTGCGTTGGGCAGATCAATGGCAGTGGCCAGTGAATCGAACACTTCGTCGCCCCGCAGTTTCCTGGGAGTCGCGCCCGCGAACTCAGTTGCCGCAAGAGGTCGGTGGCTTTGATATTGGTGCGTTGAAACCAGCAATCGCAGAACGGACTTGAGGTCAAAACCCGAAGCAACAAAATGACCGGCCAACGCATCATGTGCCTCCGGCTTCAATGCGTCGGCGCGTTCGCCAAGGTCATCAATCGGATCGAAAAAGCCGCGTCCCAGCAGCCGTGCCTGCAGGTGATTCACAAACGCCCGAGCGAAGAACGGGTTGTCTCCGCGGACCAGCCAGTAGGCGAGTTGTTCCCGGCGATCCAGATCCGAGAGACCGTGGTCCAATGGTTCCCCGCGGTACACGGTCGGCACCATTTCCTCTTTCGAGCCGGGGATCCTGTGTTCACCTTTGGGGGCACTGGAAATCTCAATTCCGTTGCTGTCGTTCCACGGCAATTTGACTTTGGTCCGTGCAAAGAACGCCGCCATCCCGTGAAAAGTCTCCTGTGGCATGTCGACGAACGGATGATCGTGGCACTGGGCACAGCTGATTTTCAGGCCCAGGAACACGCGGGCCGATTCGCCGGCCAGTTTGTTGCGTTCCCCCTGGTGAAATCCAACGAAGCTGCCCTGTGGTCCGTCGCCCACGCTACCAACCGCCGTGAGCATTCGAAACACGATTTCATCCCAGCCCGTTCCGGCATTGAATTCGTCTTGCAGCCAGCCGCGGAATGGCTTGTAGTTGAGGTAGGTGAGTTGGGGTCGTTCCTGACGGGCCGCAATCACATCGCTCCAGTAGTTGCCCCAATTCGTACCCAGCGCTTCAGAGTCAAGCAGCCGCTCGATCACCTGCTCACGCCGCGCCCCTGAATCGTCGGCGATAAACGCGCGGTACTCGTCCAGCGTCGGCTGTCGACCAATCAGGTCGAGCGTCACGCGTCGCAGGAATCGCAAGTCGTCGACCGGTTGCTGGCGGTCCCGGCCAGGTCCGGCCAGGAGCGCATCGAACTGTTCGGGGGTGAGCAGTTCGAATGACGTCTGAACAGGCGGTCGTGTAAACGTCGGCGCAATGAGCTTGGGCTGAGTTGGTTTCTTGGCCTTGCTCGCCGAAACAGCGGGCGCCCGAGCCCGGGTCTCGTTCATTTCTGCCGCCTTGAATTCACCGGCGGTCAGCAACCGGATTCCGTCAACGATGACATGTGCCTTGGTGCCCGCGGACTCGATCAGGACGGTGGCGTCCGTCGCGTCGGAGAACGTAAACTTCCCGATCGGCTGAAAGCCTGTCCGGTAACGCGGTGGCATCGTCTGGTTCAGCATCACGGTCGCCTTGCCGTCAACCGACTCGATCGTCACGGGAACGTTCGGCGAACGATTGCCGCCAGGGGTGTAGGCGATCAGCAACTGGTATTCGCCCGAGACAGGTACGCGAAATGCGAACTTTGCCATCTTCTCGCCCTTGCCCATCGCATGGTCGTGCAGGTACGACGAACCGAGGTACGGTTTCACGGATGTGCTCTGCTGCCAATCACCCGTCAATTCCGCCTCTGTATTGTCGATCGTCAAACCGCTGAGGGACGATGGCGGCGTTTGAGCGCGGATATCGGTCGATGCCTTGAGCAAGAAGGCCGACACAGCAACACACAAGGTGTATTGGATGAGCAAACGCAAGGGGGCGACTCCTGGCGAGCAGAAACGGATGGTGGCAGGAACGTCAGCGACGAGTATACCACCTATCACGGCCCAATCCCAAGCTGTTGTTGACCGATGCCGGCGAAAAACGCGATTCGTCGGCCATCCTCGCAATCGAACTGCCTTCTGCTGACGGCGCCCCTCGTCGTGTATCGTGGCGTTGCCCTTCGAGCGCTCGAACCGCCCGCTGAATCGCGTGCCCGGATCGTCCAGTAATGAATATCCAATCAGGTTAAGTCATGCTGTCGCAACGGTCGTAGTGAACTTGCCCAGAGCAGCGTGCCGATCAGCGCGGGAAGCGTTAGCGTGTGGTTCGTCCGGCTTTCGATCGAACCGGGGCTAACGCCCAACGGCTAATGACGGGACCGGGGCTAGATTCAAGGACTGGAAGCGTTGTGTCAGGCTCAGATCTAAAGATGCGTCAAGTTTGAGCGACGAACGGGAGCGGACTCCCGGGCCGCGGGCGTCCGTTCGCTATGGGTCCGAGGCCCATGCCTCGCTCGTCGTGTGAAGCATAAGCTCGCAGCGGCCCTATCTTTTTCGTAACGCCCCCGCATCCCGGCAAGAAATGCCAAGGGGCCCGAGTTTCCTCGGGCCCCTCGCGGCATCGTCGATGCTGCCACGACGGCGCCTGCCGCCCTATGGCTCCAGGATGCGCGCCGCGTTTCGCTGCCAACCGCGAAGCGGGAACAGCGAGTCGGTGACCATCAGTCGCAACAGCCAACGGTCCGTGCCGTCGAAGCGAGCCTGGTACGGTGCCCGCGCGTGCAGCACGTAGCGGTTATCGACCAGGTACATGCAACCCGGCTGTGTTGAAACGCCTCGCTGAACCTGGTCCAAGGCCGCCTGGAGCGCGTCCAAGGCCCGGGCCGCTCGCGGCGTCACCGGCTCGACCAGGTCGCCATAGAGCGACACGGTGGACAGCGGCGCTTCTTCCGGTCCGCTCAACACCGGCAGCGGTCCCACCTCCCTCGCCTCCGGCGGAAGCGTTTCCCGCACGAGCAGCGGGGGACGCATACGAAACTCGGCTGCTCGCAAGGCTTCCACCTCCGCGGCACTCATCAACGGCAGGGCGTCGCGAATGTCGGCCACGAGCGTCTTGGCCCTGCCCGCCGGATCCGGACGCAAGCCGATGAAGCCCAGGAAGGAAACGACAACCGGTACTGGCGTGCTCAGCACCTGGCCGGTGCTCGAGTGCTCGTTGTGCCAACCCAGGCGGACCGTCCCCTCGTTGGTCAGCGATTGCTCGCGACCGCGGATCGGCGTCAGGTCCTGGACCAACTCCCCGTGCCGTTCACCCTGGAACGCAAACGGTTCACCAAGCATGCCACAAATGCCGGCCAGTCCCGCTTCTGCCATATTCGATAGCTTGTGCGGGCTGCGGCGCCCATCCGTTGGGGTCGGCGGCAAATGGTGATCGATGGGGAAGTTCTCGATGACGAACACTCCCGGACGTCGCGGATTCGACCGCCAGTTCCGCACCGCTGTGAGCAGCCACTGCGGCGCGGCGACGGTGATCCAGGCGAGTGAGGCCATGAGAAAGGCCTCCATCGAACTCTCTGGGTCATCCGGGTAGGCGACATGGTTGTAGCCCGCGCGGAGCTCCTGAGCTTCATCGTCGCTCAGCCGCGCATGCTGCACGGATCCCTGGCAAGTCACCGGCTTGCCGCCAGTGGCACCGGCAAATCGAGCGGCGAATCCTGCACGCTCACTTTTCTCTCTGCGAATCATCTCTTATCTCCTCGGTCTTCGAGTAACAAAACTGGTTGACTTCCGAACACGCGTGTCACCAGCAGTGTTTCCCGCCGCCGAGGATGTTCCATGTCTTTTACACGAAAGCAGTTACGGCGATTTTCCGACGCGACAACGCCCGTTAATTTGCCCCTCAGGCCCGACAGCCGCGCGACGAATGAGTGGCGTCCCGCGACGACGCGCGACAGAATGGGGACGTCTCGCGACGATCGTGCGATTGGGCCACTCCAGTGCCCGTCTTGCGATCCGCAAACTGGACACTTGGTTTTTGCGATTTCGAAAAAAATGTCATGGCCAAAAGAAATCTACGGGTGAGCGAAACCTGGCTGGAAGAGGTTGAGAAGTTGGCAAACGATCAAGCCGCCAACTTGCCCGCTCTCCAACTACGAGCAGAGGCTCCGAAGGTAGGATGGCCACGCTGGCTCAAACAAGATGTGTCCCGGTGGCGGAAGGCTGCACGCGACAATTCGAACCAGGGATGGCCTTCGCCCGATCGATGTTACCGATTAACCGCGGCCCTGGTCCTGCATCGCCGCGTGTCCTTACAAGAGCTCGATCTGCCCCTCGAGACCGAGGAAATCCTGCGCGGCCACCTCGACGACGACGATTGGAACGCGCCGTTTGCATCGGACCAACGGCAGACGATCCGCGACCGCTTTCAGCCCGATCCCCACTCACCAGCCTCGCTGGACCGCTGGGTGAATCAGCACATCGACGCCGTCAGACGGGGCTTCGGAGAGATCCGCGAAGTCGCAGACCGTGATGTCTACGTGCCCGTGCGCAGCGAGTTCGGACATCTGCGGGATCCGGCCGAACCCTCGCCGCAACTTCTCCGAGCCGAACTGGCGGGAAAGCCATTTTGCCTTGTCCTGTCCGGTGAGGGTGGAGCCGGCAAGACCACGCTGGCCTTTCAAGTTGCCAGATGGACGATGGCTTACGACCCTGATCAACGAATCGACGAGCAATTGATGCTCCCCGTTCTCGTTGACAGGGACATTCGACCGGATCCGCAAAGCAACGCCTTGCTTGTTGAAATCGGCCACCAGCTTCAGCGCTTGGCCAACATGAGCGAACCACCGTTGGAGGATCATCTCCGAGCACTGCTTCGCGACCGCCGCGTGCTGGTGATTGTGGATCATTACTCGGAAATGACACCTGAGTCGCGTGATCTGCTTTCCACAGCGGCACGTGACCTGCCCATCAACGCGTTGATCGTGACAACGCGACGGGAAAGCGACTTCAATGACCGGCGGCCGATTCGCATTCGTCCCGGCGGCATCGACAAACAGCACGTTATTCGATTCGTAACCAAATACCTCGAAGAGATCGGTAAGCCGTACGTCTTGGACGACGACGAATTGAAGCCGGCACGAGAACAATTGTCACGACTGGTAGAGCGACGGAGTATCACGCCGCTCCTTGCGCAACAATTTATCGAAGTCTGGATCGATGCATCCGAGAAGGAGCGAGCGTCGTTTCCCTTGAACATCCCGGATCTGATGGGACGATACCTGCTGTTCTTGAATCGTTCACGCAGCGGTGAAGATTTTCGGGACGACCAGGTTCGCTCCGCCGTTGAACGACTTGGCTGGGAATGCGTTCGAGAGAACTTCTTTCCAAACTGGACCTCGAGGTCGGTCCTTCTTGATG
Source organism: bacterium (assembly GCA_030430075.1). Classification (GTDB taxonomy): domain Bacteria; phylum Planctomycetota; class Planctomycetia; order Pirellulales; family Pirellulaceae; genus ARS98. Next base: position 9,871 of record JAUIGN010000037.1, on the reverse strand, counting down.
CGCTCCGTGAATGTGGCGACATCGACAGGGAAGCGATGCTCGAGTTTCTCCTCACCAGGCTGCACGTTCTCACACCCAGCCGCTCGGACCCGGGCCAGCTCCGATTCAATGCCGACCCAATGGCGGAGTACATGGCGGGTTTCCACCTCTGCAAGACATTGCGCGACAATGAAGCCTGGCAAAATCTGCTGCAGGGAGAATTCGAGGCTCGTTGTGAAGACAAGGCGGCCGCTCGCGGCTTGCTAATGGCTGCGGCCGAATGCTGCGAGCATGCGACGCCCCGCCCTGCCGAGTGGAAGGTAATCGCAGGCCAGTTGCGCGTCGCGGCTGGTGAGAACATCGCCAGTGGCTCGACGGACCAACTTCCAGCCAAGATTGAGTCGCATCGGCGTTTACTGGCCGATAGCGGGGACAACCACGAACTCGTGGCCGGCTTGCTCAAATCGTTGGCACAGTACGGGACGATTTCGCTGCAGCTGATTATACCGTATCTCAACCACAAGGCTGCCGAAGTTCGTTCAGCGGCGGCAGGTGCGTTGTGTGAGATGCTGCGAGATCAGCCGGGCGAAGAGATCGTCCAGTTGTCGAGCGAATTCGCTTGCCATGCCGAACCAGCGGTGGCCGAGGCCACGGTGGCTGAGATCGCGCGTACCGGAATGTCTGTGCTTCCTTCGATTGAAGCGTTCCTGACGCACCCAGCTGGCCAAGTGCAACTGGCCGCCTATACCACGCTGACGTCCGTGCTGCGGAGTTCGCCGGAGAGTCTTCCCACAACAACCTGGGAGAGCTACCAGCATCATCCTAATCCCCGAGTCGCGACGATGGCCGTCACCAGCATGCCGTCGAAAGCGAATGCAGCAACGCTCCAGCGACTTCTGAACGACAACTGCGGTGACTTGGTGCGGATGGCTTACATTTGCTCATTGGAATCGCTGGGTGATCGCTGGCCTGCCGCCGGAACAGCCGGGGGTCTGGACGTTGGCATCGCGAAGATTGCTTTTCGTTGGTGCCCAGCGGGTCAATTCATGATGGGGTCACCGCCAGACGAGAAGGGCAGATATGACGACGAGGCCCAAGTCGACGTCAAGCACAGTCGAGGTTTCTGGCTTGGCGCGACAGCGGTGACCTGTGAGCAATGGCAGTCCGTCATGGGTGCGGGGACAGGATCTGCTTCGGAGTCCGCAAGGAAAGGCAATCATCCCATCACCGGCGTCGATTGGCATGGGGCCACTGAGTTCTGTCGTCGCTTGACGAGGATTGCCGCAGACGCGGGCCAGTTGGCGCCCAACTGGCAGATCCGTCTTCCCACAGTAGCTGAATGGGAGTATGGCTGCCGGGCCGGCAGCGAAACGGCGTATTGCTTTGGGAATGATCCGGCAGGTCTCGGGGAGTATGCCTGGTATGGCGACAACGCGGGAGGCGGTGTCCATCCGGTAGGCAAAAAACAGCCCAACAAGTGGGGACTGTACGACATGCACGGCAACGTGTGGGAGTGGTGTAAGGACACCTACCAAGAAACGCTTGTCGGAGGCAAGGATCCGATTGTGGTTTCAGGTAGGTTCTCGCGCCGGGTACCCCGGGGCGGCAGCTGGGGGGACGACGCCAGGTCCTGCCGTGCGGCGTACCGTCTCTGGATCGGACCCGCGTTCCGGCTCGTCGACCTGGGCTTTCGTGTGGCCGCAGTTCCGCTCGGCGGAGCCGGCAAGAAGAGCAAGAATCACCAGTAAGCGTAGCACGCTGCGCAGCCAACGAGCGGAGCAAGGCGGTAGCCGCGCAGCGAGTGGCGAAGCTGCGGGCGGAGCGACGGGTGGTGTACATGCGTATCAGCATTAGTGAGCACACGAACAGGTTCGAAACGTGACGTTCGAGTTCTATGGGATGGCCGGGCAAGTCGTGATTGTTGAAGCATTGTGCCGTCACTTGGAACAGCCCATGAACATGTACCTTGTCTTGTTCGACAACGGTAGCAAGCCTGGCATGGCTCGCATTCGCCGCACCGGGCTTCGACGGTCGGATTCGTTCTCGCCGATTGGGATGAGCCCGACGAATGTCTCGGAACTCGTCAGGTCGCCGTGCCGCGACGATTACGGTACATGAACACGGCGCCTGCAAACGGGTCTTGCTGAAGCGATTCTTTGCACACGCTCACCATCTGAACCTCGACCGGCTTGTCGTATCCATCCATCGCTAAACTCCAAAAACCAAGACCCTCGGAGCATATCAACTTGCCGAAGTTGTTCTTGAGTCATCCATTAGGCATCAGTTCGCTTTAAGTCCAGGCCGGCGAGTGTCGCAGTGCCGGTACTGAACGTGTTGACCTCGATCCCCAATCGCTGAAGCATGCTAACGTAGAGATTGCACAACGGCGGCGCATTCCGCGGAGCGAAGGCCAGGTGCTGGCCGTGCACAAAGCCTCCTCCGGCGACGAGGATCGGCAGGCTCTTGGTGGAGTGACTGCTGGCATCTCCAAGGTTGCTGCCCAAATAGACCATCGTCCGGTCAAGCAGACTTTCATCCGCTTCCTGTGATTGCTTCAACTTAGCCACCAGGTCGTGCAGAACCTTCATGCATTCGGTCTCGATGAGCCGCAATTGTGCCAGCTTGCCCGGGTCTTTACCGTGATGGGACAGGTCGTGATGCCCCTGGCTCACGCCCGCAATGGGCGGCGCGCTGGTCGCGCCAGCCAACCTGATGGTAATCAAGCGGGTTGAATCGGTTTGGACTGCCAGGTGGGCAAGTTCGAACAACAACCGCGTCCGGCCGATCAGGTCGCTTCGATTGGTAATGTCCCTAGGAGCTTCAACATCTACCTTGGGCTTGGGCGTCTTGATCCACTCTTCGTCGACAGCTAGACGCTGTTCCAACTCACGAATGCTCGTGAGATACTCATCGAGCTTGACGCGGTCCTCGCCACCGAGTTGGGCGCGAAGTGACTTGGCCTGGCCGTGGACATCATCAAGGATACTGCGGCGATCAGCGAGGTTGCGTAACTGGTCCTGGATTTCGTGTTCCCGACCGTCGAGAAACATCGCTGCAAACAGCCGCGAAGGCGAGTTGTGCGCCGGCACGCGCGCGCCGGTGCGTGTCCATGACAAGCCGAGCCCTTCTCCCGACAAGGCCAGGCTGGAGAAACGCGTCTCGGCGCCGATGCGCTCGGCCGCGAACTGGTCGACCGACACGCGATTGCGGATACCGGGCTGGCCGGCTCCCCGTACGCCGGTAAGAAAGCCGTCGATCGCTTGATGGCCTCCACTGATTCCGTCCAATCCAGAGATGACCGTGAAATCTTCGCGAAACTGGCTAAGTACTTCGAGGTAGGGGGATAACGCGTAGCTTCGCCCTGTGTCGTTGGGAATGAAGTCCCCAGGATAGAATCCCAGCGGTGCGCAGATGCATATCAGCCGACGCGGCCGATTGACGACGACCGCGCCACGAGCCCGCTTCGGAAGAAACGCGTCCAGCAACGGGAGGGCCAGCGAGACACCGGCGGCACGTAGGATCTGGCGGCGGGAAGTTTGCATCGGATCAGTTCCTGTCGTTGATACCTTGCCCGCGGGTGTTCATGGTAAGCGATCCGATGTCGCGACGACATCGTGTACTGAACAATCGCGGGCGTCGTGGCGAGATGATTACTTGCTCTGAAACAGCTCGCTCTGAACCAATTCGTGCACCAGCGAACGGAAGCCGTGTTTCTTGCGGCGGACCGCTGCGACAATCGCCTCGATTTGCGGCCGGTTGGCCGTCGTCGCGGGGACGCCAGTGGCGTAGGCGAGCAGCTTGACCGCCAGAGCGCGTGTCAGTTGATCCTTGTCGGCCAGGAGCAACTCTTTGTATTCGTCAATGTTGTGAAACCGACGGCCGTCGGGCAATACGTCAGAAGCGTCAACGGGCGGACCGTGTTTATACCGCATCCGCCTTCCCGCCACGGTTACGGGCTCGCCATTGCCGATGCTGCGGTAGTGCTCCCGCCAACCGCCGATGACGTCGAAGTTCTCCAGCGCGAATCCGGGCGGATCGATCCTCGCGTGGCAAACGGCGCAGGAAGTGACTTCCCGGTGTTTGGCGAGTTGAGCTCGGATCGTCGTTGCGCCGCGGATGTCAGGCTCGACCGCTTCGACACCAGCGGGCGGCCTCGGAGGCGCAGCGCCCAGAAGATGGTCCAGGACCCAGGCTCCGCGCACGACCGGCGAAGTGGTCGTACCGTTGGCGGTGACCTTCAACACCGCTGCCATGGTCATCACGCCGCCTCGGTGACTATTCACCGGCAGCGCTACCTTGCGGAACGACAGGCCTTGAACGCCTGCTATCCCGTAGTGCTCGGCCAGACGCTGATTGATCATGCTAAAATCGGAGGCGATGAAGTTTGTCAAGCTCAAATCCCTTTTCAGTACCTCTTCAAAGAACAAGTACACTTCCTTGACCATCGAAGACCTGAGCAGTTCGTCGTATTCGGGATACAACTGACGGTCGGGAAGTGTTGCGTCGAGTTCACGAAGCCCGAGCCACTGGCCGGCGAAATTTTCGGTGAACGCCGTTGCCTTAGCGTCATGCAACATCCGCTCAACCTCTCGATGCAGCGTTGCTGGCCGGCGCAGCTGTCCCTGTTCCGCCAATTGCAGCAGTTCGTCGTCAGGCATCGAACTCCACAAGAAATAGGACAGGCGGCTTGCCAGGGAAAAGTCATCTAACGTCGGCGGCGGCGCTAGGCCGCGCGCCAACGCTTCACGGTCTGGGGGACGGATGCGCTCGCGAAGAAACAGAAAGCTCGGCGAAACGAGCACTGCTTTCAATCCCACTCGCATTGCCTGCTGGAACGAGTCGCCGTTGTCAAGTTGGATTCGGACGCGTTCCAGGTACGGCTTGATGTCTTCATCCGTCACCGCCCGCCGGAACGCCCGGCGCGTGAATTTGCGGAGGATCGCCTCCGCATCGGCCAGAGGTTGACGTGAAACCGCTTCATGTTGCACCGGATCAGCGGAGACACGTTCTCGCGGCAGTTCTCCGAACAGTTGGCGATAACTGGGCGGCGGCCAGGAATCTCCCAGAGGTCCTTCCACATCCACCCACTGCACCACCAAGCCAGGGCCTTGGTAATCTGCGGCGCCCCCCATGCGTCGTAGTTCGCGCGGCTTGATCTCGGTGTCGACGAGAAGCCTGATATTCTTCCCCGCGTCCAGTTTGGCAGTGAACTCAATGATCGTGGGTTTGCCCGGCGGCGTTTCGAAGTGGTCAATCAGAAATGGCGGATCTCCAAGATTGAACGTCCCGCCATTGATGTGAAAGAGGACAGCCTTGTCGGTTTGATACGCGTGCGCTGAGATGCGAAAACGATACTCGCCCCGGCTGCGCGTACCAAATTTCCAGAATACGATCTGAGTATTCGACGCAAGGTCCGAGGCAAAAATCGCAACGCCGTCATCCAGGTGTCGATAGACATCGGGCCGCCGGGTGGCGATCTCCTTCTTGGGATCGAGCCGCCGCTTGATCCGCGTGGGTGGTTGGCCGCTGGCGAATGCCGCATCGACAACGCGGTCAGCCGCCGCCAGATAGCCATCCAAAAGATACGACGAAAAATGCAGCGTTTCGACGTTCGTATCAAATCCCCCGGGCGCCAAATCGACCGGCAACACACCGTCCAAGTCGACGTCCACATGAAGTAAGTCACGCACCGTGTTCATGTACTCGGTCTGGTTGAGGCGGCGCATCACCGCTCGGCCCTGGCGTGCGTTGCGAGAGGTCTCTGCTGCCGCGACCTGGCTTTCGATCCAATTTACCAGTGCCTTCGTCTCATCATCGTCAGGCCGGGCCTCACCCGCTGGAGGCATCGTTCCGGATTTGATCTGCTCGACAACTCTCAGCCACGTCCGGCGGTTCGCCTTGTTCGTGAAGTTCAGCGAAAGGTGGTCGACTCGGAAGTCCCCTTCGGGTTTCGAGCGGGCGTGACAGCGGTGACAGTATTGCTCGAATATCTTCCGGCTCGGATCCTTCGTCCGCTGTGCAGCGGCAGACCCGGGCATCGCCCATCCCAGGAACGTCAAGACGCACGCGACGATCCCTACCATGCACAGTTTGCTGCCGGTGGTTCGGTGTTCGCTTGGGCGCATCAAGCGCTTCTGACGGATCGACATCAATGGCATTGGTCCTGTGCCCTATTGGCTGTCAACTCGGACGCTGGAGGTTTGGCGGGCCGCATTCTCGATCCGTGTCATGCTTTTGACGGCTGCGCGGCAAGTAAGCCTTCGGCAAGCAACACGCGGCTGAGAAATCTGCGGACTCCCGTAGGTCGTCCTGGTCGATTCGCTGCGCATGTATTAATAAATTGCGTCGCCACGGCCGTCCAGTGTGAGCTTCACGCCGCGATCGCACTCCCCCCCATCGACTGAGGAAAGACGCCCGACGTGCCATTGGGAATTTGCGGTCGAACGCAGCAACGCTGGATTGTAAAGTGCTCGCGGCTGCAGGCGACGAATCTGCAATGCGGCAAACGCGATAGCTCGGCGGCAGACAATCTCGCGCCGGATGTTGATTGCGAGCTAATTCAATTCGGAAGCTGGCGTCGGTGAAATCCACAAACGGCACTCAGTTCTCTTTCTGCCCTTTCAGGATGTGGCGTTCACGCCCATCGGGGCGTGCTGGCGGCACTCAACCTCCAACGATCGACGGTTCGCCCGACGGGACGACCTGGGTTTCTTTCTTTCTGGGCGTTCGTGGGCACGACCGCACTCCCGTCCAGAAGCGCGGTTGCCCTCGATGTGGAGGGTCGTTCTGACGCCGCTGGGGATTCGCATTATGGGACGCGGATGATCTCGAGACCGCTGATCAGCGAACGTTGAAACTGGTTCGATGCGTGAAGCGTCATTTTCAACGTGCCGTCGACCATGACGTCGGAACACTCCCTGACAACTCCGACCATGGCTCCTTGAGCCTCAGCTAGAATGTTGAAATCCGTCAAGACTGCCTTGTCCTGCAGAAAGACCGTCTGATGGCGGTCGCGCGACGGTTCTTCAGTCACTTCTGCAAAGTGCAGCCGCACGGTGTAGCGGCCTGGCTTCAGGTCGTGCAGCGTTAGTTCCTCAAGACCCTCAGCTGCCGAAGCTGCAACCCACGGCCAAGCATGGCCGCCTTTCATCCAGTTACTGTGCCGGTAAAGGAAATGCGGGTTTGCTGGCTTCGTCACCACGTTGATTTGCGGAGACGGCCCGCCAACGGACGGATAGTCCAACCACAGCGTTCCATCGCGAGTCTTACGATCGCCGGGCGCTCCGAAGTTCAGACCGATTCTCTCGATCGATGCCGGCTCAATCGAGGTGTCGCCCCACGATGACCATTGTTCATGAGTTTCCGGCATCGCCACCATCGCGAGGGCAGTCGGGAGGGGATAGCTGCACGTGCAGCCTTCATAGAAATAAGGCACGTTCAACAGACCGCCGGACGGAATGATGCTGTTGGTACAGCCGCTCCGAGGTCCGCTAATGAAGACCGTGCCGCTCTCCAGGGTCTTGTCGTAGAACGCGGCCGTGCCGCTGCGAAGCGTGTAAAACATTCCATAGTCGACTCCGCCGTCGCAGCCATACGTCTTGGGAATGACTCGCGGCTCTTTCAGCCCGGTGATCGGATTCACGCGTTCGCCAGCGAGGGCCGGGTCAGGCGGATTGGGAAGCAGCGCCTTTGTCTGGTGCGGCGCATGATAATAACTTTTCTGGGGCGTCTTCAGGTCCGGGGGCGGCAACGACTTTCGCAAAGCGATCTTTTCCGATTCCTCAAGGACTCGTCCTGTGTAAACGTCCGACAATACCGGCCGCATCAATGGGTAGTCGACGGACCAGTCCCCCTTAATTCTTGGTGCGTGCCAGTCCTTCGGCCGAGATACCATGACTCCGTCTTTGAACACAGGCTGGGGTGATCTCTTAAAGTGAGCAAGCGTATCGTCAAACCAAAGCACGCCCAACGGAAATCGAACCAGCGCGTCCTCGCAGCGAGCATAGCCGCCTCGGTAGTCGGCAGTGCCCGGCAACGCTCCAACTCGACGGATCAAGGCCTGCCCGTTGAATTCTGCGGCGCGAAATCTTCCCGGATTTTGAGTACTCAAGTTGTCCTTTGAAGCCAGACCGCTCCCCGGCTTGATCCCCAGCACCGCGATTCCACCAAACGGTCGCAACGCCTGTAGCAGGTTCTCAGGGGGATTTTGCAGACCATCCGCCAGCTCCGTCGTGACCAGGCTTGCCAGATACGGAGGTAATGAGACTTTCCTGGGATCGCCTTCGATGACCGCCGCACGGACTCCGTACAGACCGGCGGACTGTAGTTCGATGCGGAGTTTTGCGACGCGATCGACGTTATCGTCGATTGTGATCACGTGATACATCGACGCCTGAAGCAGGGCCTTGACCAAAGCTCCGTCCCTCAGGCCCAGAACAACCGCCACACCGTGAGATCCGGACACCTCGCGAACCAACTCAGCCGCATGCTTTCTTGCCTGGGATGTTGTGATGAGTTCTTCCTGAGAGGCACCCCACGCAGTCGGCGTTACCGAGTCGTCAAGCGACTCAGCAAAACAGAACAGTTTTCCTGCCCGCGTCGATACGAACAACTTCGCGTCGGCAACGATCATCGCGTGTACGGTTCCCTCAACACCGTTGATGCCGAATTCGGTCAGTGCGTTTTCGAATGTTAACGCTCGACCACCTACGTGCATCGTTCGACTGATTCCGGTTACCCCCTCGCCTTTGCGGATCGTGTCTTCGTGCAGTTGCTGATTCACGACGTCGTCGAATGTCAGCTTGCCTCTCCGGACAGCCTTCGCCGATTCCGGATCCAGCGCCGCAAACCAGCCGCCCGGCAATCGACCGGGGGCTGGGAGCTTGAATTCGATCAGCTCGCCGGTCTCTCGGTTCAATCGAGCGGGGTATGCCGTCGAGCACGGTACGATGAGTTCCTGCTCGTTAACGATCAGGTATCCCTGGGGAGCCAGCCCACCGATGGCCTGAGTATTGTGCGGCTGCTGACCGAACAGATAGCCAAGTCGCTCGTTCCGCCAGACGACATCTCCCGTCTCAATGTCCACCGCCAGGACGAACACGCCTTCGAACGGCCAGACGCCGGCAGCGAAATAGACCCGCCCGTCAGCAACGACCGGGCCACCTCGAACCGGCCAGACTGAAATTAGACGCCGGTTGCCCAGCAAGCGGCGATCGTTCGGCGTTGCCTGATGCTTCCAGCACAGCTTGCCCGTCGATAATCCGACGCAGTAGAGAAAGCCGTCATCCGAGCCGAAGCAGACAGATTCGTTCCACACGGCGGGGGCAAACCGAACCGGACCGTTCGTACGATACACCCAGAGTTCTCTCCCCGTCGACGCGTCATACGCCGACACCGAATCGTTGCGGGAAGAAGCGATCAGCAGTCGCCCCTTAACAACAACCGGTTCATAGCCCGCGTCAAACTGCAAACGCGGGCTGTGGAATGCCGGAGTCGTCGTCGGCAGTTCTCGACTCCAGCGCAGCTCCAGCTTCCTGGGCAGAGTTTCTTCGGTCACGCCAGTCCGACCAGCATCGCGTCGCCACATGGGCCAGTCACTTGCCGAACAGATTGCTGACGCCACAGGCATTGCCAGCACAAAAGTTCCGAGCAACCATCGTTGTCGCCGACTCATGAGCAATACTCCAGATTCATCGCGGTGGCTGCCTAGTTGGACAGCGCCAAGTTGCACGCCTGCTAGCGTAAGTAAGTCGTGACGTAGCCGTCTGATATCTGTCTTGACGCGAATCACAGAAAAGAACGACCCTCCGTGTGTCAAACTGTTTCACATGGAAACCACGGAGGGTCGTCCCATGAAGGTCAAGGATATCGCAAATCTGGGCAAATTGCTCGC
>JAUIGN010000036.1 GCA_030430075.1 bacterium | reverse complement strand
CCGCCGGCCCCGATGAATTCGATCGGGTCCAGGTTGGCGAACGACAGCAGCAGGTCGGGGGCCATGGCGTTGTTCGCCGTGTAGATGTTCCCGCTGTTGGCCGTATCGACCGTATCGCTGAAGTAGGCCGCGTCGTGCGTAGTGGACAACACCACGTTGACAGCGTTCGTGCCCATGCCGCCGTCGAAATGGATGCCGACGTTGGCCGCCGTGAATGGGGCGCTGCTGTAATCAGCGTCCAACTGGAACTTGGCCGACACGTTCAGGTGAGAGCCGTTGGACGCGCCACCCATGATCCCCGTGTTGTCGACCGCCGGGGCCTGCCCGCTGAAGCTGGGCAGGCCGCCCGCCGTTTCGTTGATCTGGAAGGTGTCGTCGTCGTCCGACCCGATCACGGTCAGGGAGAGAATATCGGCGACATCGCCCTGGAAATGATTCGAGCCGTTGACGTCGATCAGCAACTGTGTGCCGCCCGCGTCCAGTTCCGCTTCGATCAGGTCGCCGGAGGCGTTCTCGAAACCGGCCAGCTTCATGTCCAGCACCAGGTGGTACGGTCCGCCGGAGACCTCGGTGACCGTTTCGATGCTGGTGTAGTTGACGGGCAATTCGGTCTGCGGCGCGGTGAAGGCAAAACTGCCGTCGCCCGGGGCGCCCACCGTCAAGATCGCGCTGCCCGCAGCGAAGCCGGCCAGGTCCAGGTTGAGCGTATCTCCCGGAGGCACGCCCGGGTTGCCGAACACGGGCGGATTGCCGTCGACGTCAAACGTTGTCGTCGTCTGCGGGGCGAAGTTGAACGTATCGTTGTCGCTGCCGCCGTTGAGAAAGGTGCCGCCGCTGGTGGTAATCACGCTGGCCGCGTCGATATCGATCGTGCCACCGGCGGCATCCGGATCGCCGGCCGACGGATCGACGTTGATCGTGACCATTCCGGCAGCGGCACTCAGGTCGCCGTCGAGGTCGGCGTCGTCGCCGACGGTGAACGTGATGTTGCTCACCGTCGATGTGACCGTGACGCCGGGATTCACGGTGAGGTCGTCGTTGGCCCCTGGGGCATCGATGGAATGCAGTGTGACCCAGTTGTTGGCGGTAACGTTCTCGGCGACGATCAAGGGGCTGGCGACGAAAATATCCAGGTCGCTGCCGGACGTCACGCCCACCGTTGCGCTGATTCCTCCCACGGTCAATTGCCCGGTATTGAAGAGGTAGAACCCTCCACCGGACGACCCTTCCAGGTTGCTAATGGCGGTGTCCAGGAAGCCGCTTGTCGCGCCGGTCGCTCCCACCGCTCCGCCGGCATTCAAGATCAGGTCGCCGCCGCGGTCGATGTCGAGCCCCACGCCATTGTCGGAGTCCAGGATCGAGCCGCTCGTCGAATCGATGGTCGTGACCGCGCTGGACCGCAGCAGGCTGATACTGATGCTGTCGGTCGCATTCACGTCCAGATTGCCTCCCCAGGCGTCGACGAACGAACCGTCGGCCATGGCGATCCCCCCGCCGCCCATAACGTCCGCGTCGGCGGTGAGCGTAATCAAGCTGGTGGCTCCCGCTTCGTTGTCTACGGAGCCCGTCGGGGAGAACGCGACGTCGTTGTCGGCTTCGACCGTGATCGCTCCGCCGGAGGAAGTGACCATCGCGTTGACGTCAATGTCAATGTCGGCAAATAAGTCGATGGTCCGGCCGCCGCCCGTGTTGTTGCTGTCGATCGGACCGTCGACCGTGATTGAACCGCCCGCGGTCACATTCACATCATGGTCGGCGGCGATGCTGGCGCCCGAGTTGATGTTTACGTCGCTGTCAAAGGCCGTGACGTTAACGTCCATGGATCCGGCCTGCGTGAGCGCGTTGAGCGTTGCGCTGTTGGCGGCCATGATGTTCAGGCTGGCGACAACCGAACGGACCCGGTACGTCGTCACGTCGAATCCGGACAGTGTCGTGGCGGCGGAACGCAGTTCGGAGTTCGTATCGGCCAGCAGGTCACCTGCCCCTGTGGTGTCGGAGTCGGCGGTGATCGTCAGCGCGCCGCTGTTATCGAAGTCCGAATCGGCCAGCACCAGCACGCCGTTGGCGACCGTCACGTTGTTGGTGGCCTCAATGTCGATATCGCCGGTCGCCATCAGGTCCGCGTTGACATTCACGTCGACCGGGTCGATGTCGATGTTCAGCCCGGGCGCACTGGTCGCCGAGAGCAGTCCGTTGACCGTCACATTCCCCGCGTCGGTCTCGAGCTTGATGGCGTCCGCACCTCCATTGACGTTATTCGCCCCGGCGGTGATGGCCAGCGTGGTGATGTCGCCGGTCGCCGTGACTTCGACACCTCCGCCCGTCGAGATGGCGGCCGAATCGACCATCTGCACGACCCCGGCTTGTGCTTCGATTTCAACGTCGCCGCTGATGGAGGTGACCACGGCGCCGTTTTTCAACTCGACAGAATCGGCCGAGGAAATCTCGATTTCGCCCGCGGCGCTGCTGATCGGCGAACCGACGACCACGCCGAAGAGTCCGCCGGAGCCGTCGCCCGTAATCGAGATCGGGGCGTTGCCCGTCGCCTGGACCGGCAGCGTCAAACCCGGATCGATGATCACTCCGGATCCATTGGCCGTCGCCGTTCCCTCCAGCGTGACGCTGCCGCCACTGCGGATCGATGCAGCCGTGCCACCTTGCGGCGACAGGATTAGCCCCGCGTCATTCGCCGTCGTCGTGCTGCCCGCCACCAAGACCGCCCCGCTGGATGATGTGACTTGAGCGTCGCGGATTACGTACGTGCCAACGTTGAACGTTCCCAGCGGGCCGCCGTTGCCGTCGATTGCGATGCCGCCCGAGTTCGACGAGACGGACGCGGAGTCGGCAACGAGCACGCCGAAATTAGCAAGCGTCCCCGTGCCTCCCGTCCCTTCGATCTGGATCGACCCCGTCCCCGTCGCCATCACCTGTGCCGTGTCTGCGATGACGACCCCGATCTGTGAGTTGGCCGTTCCGGTACCGCCCTGTCCCACGATCTGGATCGGGCGATCGACTACCTGCACGATCGCGCTGCCTTCGATGGCCACGCCGTGAAGCCCGAAGCTCCCCGTTGCCGGCCCGGTGCCGTCGATCAGGATTCCGCCGGTGGCGCCCGTCCCCGAGGAGCTGACGGAGGCCGTTCCGCTGAGCAGGACTCCATCGACGTCGCCGATCGCGGCCGTCCCAGCACCGGTGCCCTCGAGCGTAATCTGCCCATTGACGGAGGTGACGGTGCCGCTATTGACATGAACGCCCGGCAGCGGTCCCGCTCCCATCCCATTGCCCATCAGCGTGACATTTCCGCCAACGGTCGAAATCGCCGAGCTGACGACGATGTTACGGCTGGCAACCAGGTTGACCGTGCCCACACCGCTCGTCATCACGGGGGCGTTGACGTTGATCGATTGCGCCGCGGCTGCCAGCGGGCCTGTGCCGAGATTGGTCGGATTGGTTTGGAAGTTAATTGTGTCATCGTTACCGGCGTTGATGGTCAGGCTCGCGTCAAATCCGGTGCCGAGTCCTTCCACGTTGATCGTGTCGGCGCCCGATCCACCACCAACCTCGGTGTTGATGGTCAGCGAGTTACTCGGATTGTCGAACGTGGTCATCTCGCCCAGCGTCGAGACGGCCTGGGTGTCACCGGCCATCATGCCGGGACTGACCGTGATCGTTTCCATTCCGCCGGTGTAGTTCAGCACGACGTTCGCGACCGTGATGGTCGACGTGATCGGCTCCAGCCCCGTGTAGGTGATCGTCGAATCGACGCCACCGCCATCGAAGTCGATTTCCACGTCGCCGTCGTTGGCGTTGGTGTAGTTGAAGGTGACCGTGTCGGCCGTGCCGCCGGTGATTTCCAGCGTATCGCCCGGCGTGCCGCTGTTCGCCTGGCCGTTGAAATTGATGTCGAGGTTGAACGTGCCGCCCGCGGCCCCGTAGTTGACGTTCAGCAGGTCATTGCCCGCGCCGCCGTTGATGGTGTACGAGCTGACAATGCTGAGCGGGCGCGTGTCGACGACAACCGCGCTCCCCTGATCCGCTCCGACCAGCAACTGCAGCGTGCCGCTCGACGGTTGCCGCAATTCGAAATATTCTTCACCCGACGCGGCGGTGTACGTGACCGCTCCCGCGGCTAACAGAACGACATCGTTCCCGTCGCCGCCTGCGTAGGTGATGATGCCGCTGAAGCCGCCGAACGTCACGGCCGCCCCTTCGGCCAAACCAGCAAACGTGCCGGTCACCGCGTCCACGCCGTCGTTATCGATCAGGACGATCGGGTCATTGGCCGAAATGCCGCTGCCGGCGCCGGACAGCAAGAGCGTCGCGCCCGTCACATCGACCGCGCCGGTCACGGCGACCTGATCGTACTGCGTGCCCACTGCCGGGCCTTCGACTTCGGCGTCGAACGTGCCGCCCGAAGCGATGGTCAGGTCGCCCGTGGAGAGAACGCCGGGGCTGGCACCGGGTGAGATGGTGGCCCCGCTGGCAACCGTCACTCCGCCGCTGACCGTGCCTTCGCCTTGGAGCGTCTGGCCGCTGGCCAATACGATGGTTCCGCTGGTCAGGCCGGTGACGTCGAGAGTGGCGCCCGCCTGCACGTCGATCGGTGTCGAGTTGGAAATGCTGTTGGTGAACGCGCCGGCGGGTGTCAGCGTGCCGTTAACCACGGTCGTAGCGCCCGTGTAGCTGTTGTCAGCCGCGAGAAGGAGCGTGCCGGTGCCGTCTTTCGTGAGACCACTGCTGCCGGACACGTCGTCGTTGAACATGAGCAGCCCGCCGCCGGTGACGGTGACGTTGCCCGTCGTGAGCTGAATCTGGTTGGCGTCAACCGCCCCGCCGGCGGCCGTCAAGTCGCCTTGGACCAGGGTGTTGGCGGTGCCGGAGTTCGAAGTGAAATTGCCGCTGATGTGGACGTCATCCGCCAGCGTGATCGTGCCGTCGGGACCGGTACTGGTGCCGTCCGCGTGAAGTGACACGTTGCGGACGAATTCCCCGCCGTCGTCGGCAAACGCACCCAACGTGATGTTGCCGCTGGGATCGGGCGCGTTGCTAGTACCCGAAAAGATAGTCAGATCCAAGTTGGGGGCGGAAGCCGAGATCGTGGCATTGCTCAGGTCGATGATTCCGCCGGGTGCGTTGGAATCGGACCAGTCGATGATCACCGATCCATTCAACTGCACGTCGCCGGCGATGGTGAGCTGCCCGGCAGTCCCGCCGCCGGCGTTGTCCCCAATGATGTCGCCGTTGAGTTCGATCAGACCGTTGCCGCCGCTACCTCGCGAATCGTAGGTCTGATTGGCGAGCCAGGGAAACGTGCCTGCCACGGCCGGAAGCGTGACGGCGCCTCCCGTCCCGCCCGAGGTGTTCGTGAGCACGCTGAACGCCGAACCGCCAGCCGGCCGGATCTGGGAACTGCCCGCCAGCAGCACGTCCCCCGCGTTGCTGTTGTCGCCCGTCTCGGTGTCGATCGTCACGCTGCTGGCGGAAATGTTCAGCAAGCCAGCCGTGATCGAAACATCGCCTCCGTCGGTCGTGATGTCGGCACCCAAATTGACGGTGGTCGCCGCCGTCAGCGAAATGTCGCCCCCTGCGAGGCCCAGGGTGGTATCGAGCCCGCCGTTGACGTTGATCATCTTGGCGTTGGCGTTGAGCGCACCCGCCAGTTGCACCGGACCGGTAAACGAGACATCACCCGTTATCCCGGGGGTTGCCGACAAGTCATCGACGAACGAACCGCCGGCGTCATTGAAGACACCCAACGTAATGTCGTTGTCGCTCGTCCCACCAGTATTGGACGTAATGAGCGTTAAATCGAAGCCCACACCGGTGGCGGAGACGGTGGCGTTTTGCAGGTCGATGGCACCGCCGGATGCGGTCGCGTCACTTGTGCTGATGCTGCGCGTGCTGCTGATCTGAACGTCCCCGGCGATCGCCACGTTGGCGGCATTTCCGGCGCCGTCATCGTTCAAGCTGATGTTGCCACCCAAGGCGATGACGCCATCGGTCGTGCCACTGGAATCGACCGTCAGATCGTTGGGCCGGTTGACGCCCGCGCCCGCAATCGCGACCAGCGTAACGTTCCCGCCAGCGCCGCCGGAGGTCGACGTCGTGATTGTCAGGTCGCGCCCCTTGGCGTTGGATTCGATCAACGACACGCCCGTGAAATCGACGTCGCCGGCGTCGTCGTCGTCGCCCGCTTCCGTATCGATCGTCACACTGGCCGCCAACACGACGTTGCCGCCCGTGATCGCCACATCGCCGCCGTCGGTCTGCAGGTTGGTGGTGAGATTGGTCGTCTCCGCGGTCGAGGAGAGGTTGCCGCTGCCCAGGTCGACGGGTCCGGACGTAAACGTGATGGCGTCGGTCGCCCCGCCCCCACTGACAGTCAAATCAGCGTCGAAGGAACCGTCCAGTGCCTGGACGCTGATTGCATCGCCCATCGTGCCACCGTTAATGGTCAATGACCCGCCGGCGGTGGGATTGTTGAAAGTCGTATTTTCGAACGTGCTGCCGGTGAGCTGATTCTGGCCGGCGCCCGCAGCCATGAGCACCACATCCGGGTTGGCCACGTTCGGCAGATTGAAGATGATGTTGGTTGCATCGCCGTCATTCGAGACCGGCTCCAGCCCGGTGTACGTGATGACCGAACCATCGAGCGAGACCGAACCGTCGTTGGCGTTAACGTAATTGTAGGTGTTGTTGGTCCACGATCCGCCAGTGATCGCCAAGGTGTCGCCCGGTGAGCCGGTTTGGCCGCCGCCGTTGAAACTCAGTCCGCCAGCGGGCAGCGGATTGCCGCCGCTGTGGTCGACCGTCAGCGAGTCGTCGCCGTCCATGCCGTTGACCACAATCTGCGTGATTCCGCCCCCGGCATCGACGGGCACACGGACCGTATTCGTCCCGTCGCCGGTCGCGCCGGCGATGCTTGTACCAATCGTGTTGTTCGGATCGTGAATCACGTATTCGTCCGGCGTCGGACTGGTATCGAGACTGATCGTCAGGGTATCGTTCTTCCCGCCACTGGCCGTATCTTCGACGGTCAGCACCGTACCGCTAAGCGTCACTTCGGTCGCATCGCCAACGACCGGTGGAATGGCGGCCGTTTCGAAGGCTCCTATGTCCGCCTGGCCGTTTTCCTCACGCGTGGTGAAGCCACGCTGGTCGGCAGGCAGGCTGAGAGTGGTGTTGTCCCCGGCGTCGATGGCCGGACTGCCCGCATTCAGTGCGCGGGTTTGCGTCGGGCCGCCGTTGTTGGCCAGGGGCGCCAGATTGGGATCCATACTGATGATGGTGCCCGTTGTTACGCCGGATATGATCGCTCCGGAGATGTTCTCAATCAGGTTGTGACCGGCGGTCGAGCCAACATCTCCGATAATGTCCGGCCCGGCAGAACCGGCGGAATTGTTCGCGACGATGCTTGAATTGAGCGTCAGGGCGGCGCTGCTATTTCGAATTCCGCCCCCCTCATCACTGGCCGAATTATCCGCGATCGTCGAGTTATTGATGTTCACTACCCAGTCACTGCTCAGGTAGATCCCCCCTCCGTCGTCGCCGGTCGCCGTGTTGTCGGAAATTGTGCTGTTCGTGATATTGATGGTATGGACTGCGTTTCCAGAGCCCCTGGCATACATCCCGCCACCATCGTCAGCGGACGTGTTGCCGGCAATCGTAGAGTTAATCAGATGGAAGGTCAGCGGGCTGGCATTCAACGGGTCGATAAAGACGCCGCCTCCCGAGTCAACCGCGTTGTTGTTGGTAATCGAGCTGTCGGTAATGGTCACGACCCCTGAACCCGGGCCGCCATCGTAGTCCAGCGCGAGACCGCCGCCGTCCGCGACAGTACTTCCCGTAAGAACGTTGTCGCTGATCGTGACGCGCGTCAGCGTCACGTCCCCACGTTGTACGAAGAGGCCGCCCCCAAGGTCCGTACCACCGCTCGAAACACGTGTACCATTTCGCAGCGTCACATCGATCAGCGTGAGAGGCCCAGTCGCGCCAGACGGTACGTGCATGACGCGGTCCAGATCGTTCGCGTTGATAATGACCGGAGTTCCCGGGACTGTCGACTGAATCGTTGTTTCGCCCAGGACGTCCAGGTCACCATTGGCATTGGCATCTTCGTCGCCAGCCAGCGCCAACGCGTAGGTGCCGAGGGGCACGTTGATCGTATCCGCGCCGAAGCCGGCATCGCATCCGCCAAAGGCAGTGTCGGTATTGGCAGCCTGGATCGCTTCGCGCAGCGAACAGTTACCGGCGCCGGTACCAAATTCGTCTGCCGTGGTGGTGACGGAAATCGTGGCCAAGACGCGGCGATCTTCTAAAGGTTCGACAAACAGGCGGCGTTTCTGGGCCTTGGAAGGACGATTGCGGCGGAAGGCATTCTTCAAGAGATTCCGTGTTCGCTGCGTCATGGTTTTGCCTCTTGAGATATCGGTAATCGTGGTGATGATTCGAGTGTCTGCTGAGCTGTTGCCAGTCGGAAGAGTTGCTCGACCCGGTGGCGGAAGCCGCCGGGTCGCCAAGCTACCCCGCCGGCCCGCATGGTCCCGTTGAGTGACGCCGAAGGTGTGACCTTGTCCTGATTCCCAAATGCAACCGAATGTTGCACACGCCAAACGTGTTGCCGATGTGGCATCGCCCTAGCCCCACCTGTCGCAGCACCCATCGCATGCCCGTCGACCAACGCATCACGCATCGAGAGGTGATCGAAGTTCGAACCGTCGATAATGTGCGGACATCCGTAGAGAAGATTTGGCGGCATGTGAACAAAGGCCGGTTGTATAAGATAGGAAGGCAGTCGTCAATTTTTGCGGCCCAATATCTTTTTCCTTTTTTTGGGGAGGGAATCCTATGACACCGTTCCGAGGGGATGCATGGGTCCGTTGTTGCGGAGTGTGCGCCGGAGGCGTGGTGGAGGAAGAGGAAATTGAGGCGTTGGGCGGTGAATGGGCGGGGAGAGACAAGAATGAAACGGTCGCTCAAGAAGGGGGTCGTATCATCATTTACGTCCTGGAGCGATCGTCCGCCACTTCGCAGGTCATGCTGTACATGACGTAATCCGGTCTGCCATCATGCCGGTACGCGTCGATCAACTTGCTCAACAATTCGATCAACAATTCGATCAACAACTTGCCGCAAGTCATCGCCGTGGACGTTGGGGAGTTTTCGTTGACGTTTGGGCGGGGTGGGCCGGGGGAGAGCTTTGTTTGGGGAGTTTTGTTGGGAGACCTTCGGTCGGCGGTTTCGGCGGGGTCAGAGACCCGCGCCGAGCGTACGGATTAGAGACCCGCGCCGGGCGCGCGTGGGCGAGTCAGAGACCCGCGCCGAGCGTACGGGTCAGAGACCGGTGCCGGGCGCTTGGGTTGGGGGCGCGGGGGCAACCTGTGGGCGGGAAGCCGGCGGACAAGGGCGAAGCGTGTTCAGCCGGGAAACTCGGGGCGAATCAGGGAACAATGGCGCCTCGGTTATTCGCGGATGAACTGCACGGCGTCGACGATCACGTGTCCGTCCGTCGCTTGGTTGCCGACCGTGACCGTCGCGGTCCCCGAGTTGAACTCGAAGCTGCCGACGGTTCCAAAGGCGCCGTGGTTGGGACGGCGGCGTTGGTTGACGCGCGTCAGCGACTCGCCTGCGGCATGTTGGATTGTCACAGGAACGTTGGTTGCCCGATTCGCGTTGGCCGTCCAGGCGATACGCACTTCGTACCGACCGGCCTGCGGCAGGTTGGCCGTAAACCGGATTGACTGGTTTCCCTTATCCGTATCACCGTCGTGGCGATAGCCGACACCGACAAACGGACCCACGACCTGGCTCGTCGCCGAAAAACCGGTGCGAGCGCCCCCTTCATCGTCGACGACAATTCCTTCCAATGTATCGACGCCAATGGCTTGCGCCGGCTTCCTTGCGGGACCGGTCCATTTCAAGACCTGCCGATCCTGTTCGAGTTGTAACCGAAGCGCACCGTAGTCAATCTCCTGGACAGGCACGTCGGACTTCGCGGCTTGCATGGCAGCGGTCGCTGCCGACTGCCCCAGGACCATGAAGACCGGTTCCATTCGAATCGACCCGAACGCAATGTGGGAAGCGCTTAAGCAAACCGGGACCAGCAGGTTGTCGCACTCGGTAGCATGCGGCGTCATCGAGCGGTAGTCGATCGGATACGGAGGGAATCCGCCCACCTCCACGTCTCCCTCGTTCTTGACATGCCCCTGCGGATCGACGTACCGCTGCACGTTGTGCGAGTCCATGGTGTAGGCGGCCAGACCGATCGGTTGCGGGGCCACCGTTCGGCCCTGGCAATGATGCTGGGTCATCACGTACGGCCCGACCATCCGCCGGCCCTCGCGCACGTAAAGCTGTTGCTGCCAGCCGTCGTCTCGAGCGAACTCGTCACGGCACGTTCCCCAGCGGGCAACTTCGCGGCGAATCGGCTCGGGGACCCGCGGATGGTTCGCCAGCGTCCACATCAAGCCTTGCTGGTAGATCCGATGTGCGTCGCGGATCCGTTGGCGTTCCTCATAATTGGCCTCGGCATAAGTGTAGTTCTGGCCAATAAAGTCGGTCGAGAATCCGGTTCGATTGTTGGTATCGGTCTTCCGGTTGGGCATCGCCGAATTGATCCAGGGCATGCCCCGTTCACCCGCCTCGAAGTTTCGCAGCAGCAATTCAAAGTCGAGCGGGTCGTAGCCGGGCGGCCTGGCGAACGGGATCCGGTTCTCCGGATGGTCCGTCAGGCACATGCGATAACAAAACGCCTGGGCTCGCCGGTCTCCCTTCCCCTCTTCACCCGGACCGGTCGGGTCGATCCCGGGCAGGAGCCCGCTCCGAGGATTGCCGGCTTCCACATATGGATCGACCCCCGGTTGGAACTGATGGTACCTGGCATGACGTGTCTGCACGCCGTTGAGCGTCTCTTTGTAAGTGGCGTTACTTTCCCGGCCGACCGTGTAGGAGACGCCGGCCGCGGCCAGCAGATCGCCTTCGTAGGTCGCATCGAGAAACACGCGACCGTGCACGCTCACCCCGCTTTCCAAGGTGATTGCCACCATGCGGTTTCCTCGCCGGGTCACTCCCCGGGCAAGTTTGCCCGAGCCGGAATTGCCGGTCCGCTCGAGCCGCTGCTGGTACTTGACCGGGATCTGGTGGTCGCGCACCAATTCCTGCATGACGGCCAACGCGGCAGACGGTTCGAAGGTCCACATCGCCCGCTCTTCATCCGAGGTCCGGGTTTGCCCGCCGTCCCGATAGTCTTCGCGGCGTTGCCATTTCCAATGCGCCGGTTCGTCGTAGTAGGCGCGAATCCGCTGATAGAATTCCCTGGCAATGCCGCCAATCGCCTGCTTGTTACCGATGTCGGTCTGGCCCAGCCCGCCGGTGGTGAGACCGCCGATCCTCTCGCCCGGTTCGAGCACCAGGACGGTCCCGCCCAATCGTTTGACCGCCACGGCGGCCGCGATCCCGGCGGATGTCCCGCCATAAACGACCACGTCATAGGACTCGACGTCTGCTGCCTCGGCGGCCCGGCAACCGCTGCCAGGGAGGCCCGATGGGCACGTCGCGACGCCGGCCGCAATCAACAGTGAGAAAAGAAAACGCATGGAATGACCTGAGTGGCGATGGGTAAGGGAGGAAACGGCCGACACCGCGTCTGCCGCGTGTCAATCCGGATCGTATTCCGTTAATGTAGTCCAAGCGGTCGGCGCTTACGTGGCCGGACGGTAAGAACCCGCCTTCGGTACGATCCAAGGTTGGCTTCCGCAGATTCGCCGCTACGCAGGTGTGAGAAGGAATTCATGATACTTGCGCAGCGAATGGACCAGGACGACCAACGGGAGTCCGCACAGATACGGCCGCGCGTTGCTTGCCGAAGGCTCATTTGCCGCGCAGCCGTCAATAATGACTCGTTTACGTAGGTTGCCGAAGCACATGTCGTCCTGTATCGCATGAAGGACGGAGATGTCATGCACAGCATGACCTACGGAAATGAGAAGGCCGGCGCGAATCGTGGTGGCTCCGGTTCCCACGTGACTCGGGGCTGGCTGAAGCGTATCACAGCCACAACCTGAATCGACTTGTTCTTCGGAAAGGGGACGTCCCATGAACACGCCGTCCGGTCCGTCGTGGACCTTTCTGCACGTCAATGACAGCCATCTGGGGACGCCCCGTTCGTACCGTTTTCGGCCGGCGATCAACCGGCGCTGGGCAGCCATCAAGGCCCAGATGGCCGCTGCGGATGCCGATCTCTTGCTGCATGGGGGCGACTTCACGCGGGATGGGCAGACGCACGAGTTTGAGTACCAACTGGCGCGGGAGGACCTGGAGACGTTGCCGTTTCCCGTGTTCTGCATTCCGGGCAACATGGATGTCGGCAACAAGCATGCGCGGACCAACGGCGACAAGAGCCTGAACAAGAACAACTGGGACTGGAACGACCCGGACTTGAACATGACGGGGCGGCGTCTTGATCTGTTCGCCTCCTATTTTGGTCCCATTCAGTGGACGTTCATGCACCGCAACGTCCGGTTCAGCGGATTCTATGCGGCCGTGGCGGGGACCGGCTTGCCGCACGAGACACGATTCTGGCGGTTCCTCGAGCGGCTCGCCGAACTGCCCCGGCCCGATCACCACGTGGCGATGATGCACTACTGGCCGTTTATCGAAGATCCCCACGAGCCGGCCTGGGACAACCGGGTCGCCGACCAGTACGACAACTGGTACTTCTCCATCGACGCGCCGCACCGGCAACGCATGTGGAAGCTGCTGCAGGCAGCCAAGGTGGACCTCCTGTTTTGCGGGCATGTCCACACCGGCCGACCGGAGCAAGTCGTCGACGGGATCCGTGTCCTGCGAACCTGCGCCGCCGGCAACACGGCCCAGATGGTCGATCGCTGGCCCGAGGTGGATACGCGATTCGGATTTCAGCGCTGCGACGTTACCGATGACGGGATTGCGGTCACCTTTGTCCCCGGTGCCGACCAGTGTGACGAGTTTGATTCGTTTGGGCCGATGGGTCATCCGCCGGTCGCCGAACGCGACTATTCCGTGGCCCGCCAGCAGCCTCCGTTGTCGCCCGACGCCGAGGCGTAGTTGTTGGTCGCCACCACGCAACCGGGACGTGCGCGAACGGTATCAACCGAAGATGATGACGCCGCGGATCGTCCCTTGCGTTTCGTCGTCTTCCGGCTGGTGCGGCGTGATCGCTTTGGCAATCAAGGTTCCCGGCCGAATGAACAGCCCAGCTCGGCAGACGTGGCCGGGACAATCGCTGGGTACGAGCAAGTCGCCGGGGGACACGAGGCCGACGACGCGAATGTCTTGCTCGCCGTGCGTTTGAACTTGGACGCGGTAACTCGTGTCACTTTGCTTGTCCACGGCGGCGACCACGCCCGCCACCAGCCTGGCATTGGCTGCGTCGACCAGTTCGACTTGATCGTTTGTTCCGGCCACCCGGGCGACGAACTGGCCGTTCACCATCGGCAGGCGGCTGTGGAATCGCTTCAGGCGCAACGTTTCTTCCAACGCATCGATGCGTTTCTCGAGCTGTTTTCGCGTCGTATCCTGTTCGTCACGCAGCCGCGACTCCAGTTCAGCCAGCGTGCCCGGCAGGTCGACCTGGCGAAAAAAGGTGGGGCGAACATCCTGTTCGACTTCCCAGGTCCCGTCGTGCGAGCGGAGGATGGCCAGGGGGCTGTAATGGTGGTGAACCCCTTCGGGCTCGCGTCGTTCGCCGGCGGGCCATTCGATTCCGTCGCGTTCCGCCCGAGCGGGAATGGACCAGTAGTCGCCGGCCCGCAAGGCCCCGGTGTTCGTGAAGCGGACTTTGATGCCGTTTTCGAGCGGCAGCCAGTCGCCGTCCACGACCGTGATCGCCCCGTCGTAATGTTCACTGTCCGGCGGCCAGGCGTGATCCCAACGGGTCAACACCGGGTTCTGTAAGGCCTGCAACGCCTGCTGTGTGAACAGGGCAGGATCCTCTTCCGAGCTGAGGACAAGCAGGATCAACTTGTTGGCGGCGACATCGATCACGTCGATCTGGCAGAGCGCTCGGCGGCGCCCGGTGCGGATCGATTCATCGTCGGAAATTTCGACCAGGTCTCGAACGTTCAGTTCGCCGCCACGTTGCGCCAGGTACTCGACATCGACATGCAGCTCGCCAGGCTGCCCGACGTGAATCTGCGGTACGCCGTCCTCCACCGCGATCCGAAAGGCGACGCTGCCGTTGTCGCGCGACCACTTGAAGGACGGTCGTTGCGGGTCGTGAACCTCGACTCGATATAAACGGTTTTCATAGACCATCCCCAGGCCGTCACACGTGGCCTCCAGGCGCGCCCGTTCCGGGTGGCGTGCTGGCCAGGCGTCCCAAGCCGCAGTGACTTCGCGAAGGGCACGGGCACGGGCGTCGGACCGGGACACGGGTGAGACGGGTTCGGGAGGGGTGTCCGGGGCCACTGTGGACGCCGTTCCCCGAACCGTCGAGGGCGTCTCGGCCGGTTGGGCTGAGGTCAGCGGAAGAAACCCGATCTGCCATTCCGTTCGGACGCGGGTCGACGTGTCGGCGCCGGAGAGGGCGACATCGCGAATCGACGGTTCTTCGCAGGCAGTCAGGTGGCGTTCCCAGACATCCAGAAAGGCGACCACCCGCGAGGCATTCCCCAGCGGATGTTGCCGGCTCAGCAGGTGCGGGTGCTCATCGAGTTGGAGGTCGAATCCATTGCGACAGAGGATCCCGTCCACGTAGTAGCGGCCCGCCCGCAAGACCAGGCGGGGCATCTCTCGCCGGGACGCCGCGCCGGTGGGAGCGGCGGTGCCATCCTGAGTTTCCGGTTGCTGAGTTTCCGGTTGCTGGGTCACCGGTTGCTGCGCCGCCGGCTGCTGCGGCGTCACTTCCTCCGTCGTCTCCCCGCGTCCGGCCGCGCGGGTCCCGGCTGCTGCGTGAATTTCGAATCCACCTTCGTCAAGCATCGTCCCGCTGGCCCCCAACAGATCGCTCAGTTGAGTGCGCATCAGGTATTCGATGATCGCGGCCTGTTCGTTGAAGTCCGCGTCCAACTGGACCCGCCCCTGCTGCAGCATGACTCGACTGTAGTCGTTGTGCGGCGCAAAGGTATCGCGGGAGAAATCGCCCTTCATGATGTCTCGATATCTTTCAGTAGATCGCGGTTCCAAGCAATTACGTTACGTACGCAATCTTCAATTCCAAGCCTAACGGAGCAAACTCGTTAATCATCCGCTGCAGGCCGCTGAGCCGTTGAGGCCGGTAAGCGCGGTGGAATGCGCCGGGCTGCGAGCCGTCCTGGCCGGCACGCAGAATCTCAACGGGGCAGTGCTGACCGAGTTGGCCGTAAGCGGCGTGGCCGTAGGCGGTCGAGGTGAACGCGCCGTTCAAATCGTCTCGACGCGCTGCACTCGCCGGGAGGTGGCAGAAGCGGAAGGTCCCGTCGTCGACCGAATCCGGCCCGCCACGTTGGGACTCGGCGAGTGGATGCGTAAACAGGACATTGGTTGCGGCGGGAATGGCCACATCGCGCAGTTTCCCCAAGACGGTGACGCAGTTCAGTTCAACGACGGGAAACGCCGGGAGGTCGGCCGACATGGCCACGGCCGGTCGACTCACGAGGTCCTTGGCGGAAATCATGGCGTGCGCTTCGTCTCCCCGCAGTGCGACGCCGCCAATCGCAGTTCCCTGTCCGGCCGCGTCGATCAAGCTTTCGGAAATCTCCGCCTGCACTCGGCAACGCAGCTCCAGCCGGCCGACGATGGAATGTGTGATTCGCAACCGGCCGACTCCGGCGTCGGCCGCCAGGGCGGGTGCCTGGGGTGACGGCACCAGGGTGCTGTGCGCCAAACCAAGGTCTAACGCTCCGGCATGGGCGTGCTCCTCGGACGTGACCCGCAGGCCGCCAGCGATCAGCAAGCCATGGAGGTCGAGCCGCGTCGGCGGATGGAGCCGTTCGGATCGCTCGGACGCCAGGTCCGAGTTCGGCTCCGCCGCGACGTGGTCCTCGAGGTGGCAAGCGGTGTTGATCTGCAACGGTTGTCGGAGGCGTATCGCCGGTCGCATCTCGTCGGCCGCGGCGATCACCAGGTTGGCTCCGGGCGGCATCTCCAGCGAACCGGTCTGCACCTCGTAGGTGGCATTGTCCAGGATCTGAACCTGGCCATGCAGTTCCCTTTGCGACACGTCAGGGTCATGCGAACCCGTCGCGGCAGCGGCCCGTTGCTCGAAGCGCCGCGCCTGTGCGTTCCAAGCGCGGAGTGCCTCGTCGAGGTCGGTGAACAGGGGCGACTCGCCGCCGGCCGCGTCGGGAGCTGCGGTGGCCAGCCGCCGTGAAACACGCCAGACGTGCGTCGCACCGGGGGCAAACTTGAAGCCGCGTCCATACGGTCCGCCTCCCATGTCGGAACTGAAGCCGTAGGCATAGTCGACCAGCAACTCGTCACCGACCTGGGAAGCGGCGGTCGGGTCGTCGATGACCAGGAAACGGCCGGTCCGCACATCAACCACCGCTCGCGGTTCGGCGCCTGGCGAGAATTCACGGCGCAACGCGCCGGCATCTGGCCAGACGCTGAGGTCACCGCTGAGAACCGCTTGCCGGGGAAGCGAACGGTAACTTCCTTCGATCTCGCCGGGCGGCGGGCCGATCGGCTTGAACGCGATATCGAGACTGCGGCCACGGCCGTAATAGAAGCTGCGGTCCGCCTGTCCCGGCGGCGCCGACGGCTGCGGCCGGCCGTGCGGCAGGGCCGGGATGGATCGTCCCGTGGTCGATGAGGTTTGGGGCAGGAGCGGCGCATCGGTGGCGTGGGGCACGGATTCGCGGCCGGTGGACGCAGCGCCGCGGAGGTCGCGTGTCAGGATGGTGCGGCCGATCGGCACCGGCAAATGCCGGATCGATGTCTCTTCATCCAGCGATTCATGGTTCTCCGGGACGGCGAACAATTGCCGATCGAAGCCCAGCGGATCGAACGTGAAACATCTGGCTCGAAGGTTGGCTGCCAGCGCGATCGTTTCCATTAGACAGGGCGTGACCTGCTGCATCTGGAACGGGCGCAACCGCCAGAGGTGGATCGTCGTCCCACCGGGAAAATAGGTCCGCGGGGGCGCACCGGGTGCCGGCCAATGCACGTCCGGTGATTGCCTGCGGCAGGGAATCTCGGCCGTGTGCGTAACCCTGTTGAACGGACCTTTGACGCCGCGGACCGCCACGGCGTCGCGGACATCGGCTAACCGTTGCTGCTCCAGGCGAAGATGACGCACGTGCTGTGTCGCGGAGACATACCGTGCATCCTCGACAACTTTCACCGCCCAGCCGGTCGTGTCACGGATCACGTTTTCGAGCGTGGCGACGGTCCCTTGCCGGCGGCGGTAGGCGATCGTGTTGGCGATCCTGCGGCGTTCCGTGTAGTGCCACCGCTGCCCATCGCCGACCGGGCCGGCGGCGACCAGGTCGGCCAGGTAGGGCAGGACCCAGTTGTCGGCCGTTTCGACGAACCAGTTGTCGTACAGCGCGACGATGTCGCCTTCGAGCGTATCGAATTCGGCATCCAGGACGGCCATCAAGGCGCGGAGCGGCTGGCCTTGCAGGGCATCCCGCTGGCGATACAGTTGGGGGAGCAATTCGTAGAGCCGTTCCCGAAGCTGTTCGCTCATTCCTGAACCTCCCACACAATCGACAGGTTGTCCTGTTCGTCAAGTGAGAACAGGATCAGCTCCGCCGGCAACGCTTTGACGGACAGCGCCCGGCCGGCGGGCAGCCGCGCCAGGTTCGCTCGGAGCAGTTCATTCCGCCGCGGGGGCGCTCCCTGCAGATAGCAGGCGGTCACCCGCACCGCCCGCACGCCGTCGATCGACTGCAGAAGACTGATCACTTCCGAGACAGAGACGTTCTGGCCGAAGGCCCGCCGCACAAACGAGAAGTGTTCCCCCAGCGAGCGTCTCGCTTCGGCCAACAATCGCTGGCGGGCCTCCGCCCAATCGGCATGGATCAACACGTGGGCCGAGATCTGCAGCGATCTGGGTTGATAGGAACTGACCTGAATCATCCGTTGTGGCACCGCTTCGGTTGCCCGGATGGCGTCCACCAGGTGAGCGAGGATCGGGGAGTCCGCCGGCAGTGGTTGTCCGCCGGGCGTGGCGATCGAGAGGTGGAGGATCGCACGATCGGCCAGGTGAAACAGGCGCGCACAGGCCCGTCCCACGCCGGCGAAGTTGGCCGCGAATGTCTCGTAATCAGCCAGCGAAACGAGCCGACCGAAGTCTCTTACGTGGAGGGCCGACCGGCTTCTGGCCTGCGCCATCGTATCCGGGCCAACGCCCCCCGACGCCGCCAATGGATTGACCACCTCGTCCACACCGGCGGGTGGGGCGTTCAGGGTGGTGAGGCTGCCCGCGGGTACATTCCCCGCGAGGCCGATTCCACGGCGGTAGCGGGCCACGATGTCTTCCCGGTTGCTGGGGATGCGCGCACTCTCGTGGCCGTCGCCGAACGCAATCGAAGCCCGTCCCTGGTCGTCCTGCCGCAACACGAAGACCCGGTCGTCCGGCTGAGCGTCCAACAGGGCGTCGACCCGATGCCACGCGATTCCATTGACCGTCACGGTCAGCGCCGGCTCGAAGCCGTCCGCGGTCGGGGCACTCGTAAACGTCAGTCTGTGCTCAGGCCCGGTCTGCTGGAGCCAGTACTGTTGATAGACCGATTGACCGTCGCTGCTCCCCAGGACTTCGTCGGGAACGGTTTCACCGTGGGTCGCCGGCACCACGTTACCCAGCAGTTCGACCGTATCCGCGTCAAAGCAGTTTGCCAGGGGGGTCGCCAACTCGATGTCTGTCGCGCCGGCAGCGGCCGCTTCGGGCACGTCATGCAGGCCGGCGACCGTTCGCAGTTCGCTCACCACCGGGTCGTCCAAGCGCGCTGATTCGAACATCGCCTGCCGCACATCCACCCACCCCCGCAGGCCGCGATCGGTCTGCACCGGCAAGCGCAGCTCGGGTGCGAGTTCGGCCACGGAACCTGCCCGGTCGGGAGCCGTCGAATCTTCCCGTCCAGACGAAGCACCCGGCCTGTCGGTCGGCGGTCCAGGCGGCATCGCGGCAACGTCTTGGGGCGGCGCGAGAACGATCAGGCCTTCGCCTCGCTTCAAGGAGACCGGTTCGCCTCCTTCCACGAACAGCCTGGTCGTGGTCGACTGAGCTTGTCGCACGCGGGCCCGCAGCCGCCGCCCCCGCACGAACACCGCGCTTCCCAGCGGCAGTTGGGCGCTCCGTTGCATGGCTCGCACGAAACGACCATTGACCGGCTGTGCGATTCGCGGCTGCAGCGGCACACCTCCGACCCAGGCCGCGATGCGGCTGCGATCCCAACGCTGCAAGGGCTCGAGGCCGTCGACGTAGAGGATGGTTGTTGGCCCTGGAGTTGCCAGATCCTGGCTGGCTTCGCGAGCAACCCGTCGAACCTGGCGGATCCAGAGTTCCCCCGGACGGTCGTCGGCGGTGAGGGTCACCCAACTGCCCGGTTCGACAGGAGGCGCAGCGGTTGACAAGCGGAGTGCGCCGGCGGCCAACTGCCAGGGAGACCAGCGGGGCTCTGCCCCTTCGTCGCCTGGCGTCCCCGCAGCGAACACTCCCTCTGCGGTCGCCAGGAGTTGGTGGATATCAGCGAGGTGGCTCAGATCGTCCCAGCGCTCCCAGGTGGCTCCATCGTCGGTCGAGCGGAACGTCTGTCCCTGTGGGCTGGCTGCCACGATCCCTTCATCCGGAAGGAGGCAGAGTGTGGCGATGTGGGTGTCGGCCAGCACCTGGTCCCAGCGGCGCGCCGCATCGCCGGCAATCGTCTTCAGAAGGAAGCCGCCCAGCTTTCGCCACCAGGCGGCCGTGGTCTGGCCCCCCGCTTCGCGCGAGAGGTAGATGCCTTCTTCGGTGCCGACGGCGAGCCGCCCTTCGCCGGTCACGACAACCGCTTGGACAGGCTGGCCAAGGCTGCTGCCCGGTCGCTTCTGGACTGCCTGGCGGGTCCGCCCGGCGGCAAAGAGCGCCGCATAGACCCCGGCCAGCACCGTGGCCAAATTGGCCAGGGGTGCCGTGACCGCCTCCAGACCGATCTGTTCGAGCGGAACCCGCGCCCAGTCCGGCAAACGCTGCAGGACACCTTGGAGAACACCTGTCAGCGGGTCGTCTCCCCCATCCGTGTCCGACCCATCATTGTCACCGGGCGCAGCGCCGTCAGTTGCAGCGTCGTCGTCTGCAACCCCGTCGTCAACCGCTTCGTCATCGGCGCGAGGGTCGGCGCCCGAGCCGGCTGGCGCGGCCCCCGCTGGGTCGCTGTCGTCCGGCCCGCCCGAGTCACCCGCTGCCGCGTCGGCTGCGCGGTCTGCTTCCTCCGGATTGTCCCGGTCTGGCGCGTCATCGGTTTCAATTCCGAACGCCGCCATCAGCGGCGCAATCTGCTCGCCAAGCTCGTCCGGGACATGGATCCCGGCGAGCTGCAGCGCTGCGAAGACGAGTGCCGCCAGCATCCAGATCATCCGATGGGGCAGCGCTCGGCCCAGGCTGAAGATGCCGGCTGGCGTGGCGACCAACGGCTTGTCGCGACGTTTGGGGTCCTTGATGACGGCCGCACCGGTCACC
Organism: bacterium; assembly: GCA_030430075.1. Taxonomy (GTDB): domain Bacteria; phylum Planctomycetota; class Planctomycetia; order Pirellulales; family Pirellulaceae; genus ARS98. Next base: position 63,659 of record JAUIGN010000036.1, on the reverse strand, counting down.
GGCATGGCTGCAGCGTCCGGGTCGGGAGGTCGAGCAACGAACCGCGCAGCCGATCGCCAGGTTCGGCCCTGGTCCGCCGAGCGAAAGACGCCCTCGTCCGTTCCGGCAATGAGGAACGTCCGTTTTCCGTCCCGATATTCGGCCAACGATCGCACCGGGGCGATCGGCAACCGCGGCAGTGTCTTGCCAGGGACCGGGACGGCGCGGAGCAGCCGTTGGGTGGCTGACGGGGGCGGTGCGGGAGGCCCGCCGCTCATCATGCGCCATGCTTCCCGGCCGTCCTTCGAGCGGAACAGATCACCATCGTCGGTGCCGGCAAAGGCGGCCCCCGTTTCACTGACCGCCAGTGCACGAACCTTCTTGGGAACGGCGCCCGTGGGAAACGCCTGCCAACTGGCGCCTCCATTCACCGAGCGAAAAATGTCTTCTTCGCAGGCTGCCAGGAGTGTTCGATTCGGCAGGCTGGCCAGCGCCGTGATCGGAATCGCCGGCAGGCCGATCCCTGCCGGACTCCATGCCTCGGCAGCGTGGGCATGGAAGTCGACGCCCGTCGGCTGGTAAGTGAACAAGGTGGTCGATTGCTTGAAGTGAAAGACGCCAGGCTGGTCGGAAGCGACGCACCGCGGCTCGGCGTCCACGTCGGCGGGCGTCCAAGTCAACTCGGTCCAACCACGATCGGCGTTTGTCGTGACCCCGACAATCGTTTCCCAACGTGCAGGCCGCTCGCCCGTTGTTGCTTCCGGTCGCTCGACGGGTGGCCGGCGGTCACGGGGCGGATCATGCTCGTCGGCGATCAGGAAGATCCGGTCGTCCGGCAAGAGCCCCAGGTCGGCTCCCACGACGCGCATTGAATTGGCCGCCAGGTCAATCTCCGCCAAGCCGCGACGGCGGTTGCCGTGCGTGGCGGCATCGACCGACTCGACACCCGAAGAAATGGAGGCCGACGGATCTGGCCGGTGCGCTCTGGTGGACGCAGTCAGCGGCACCCGGTTCCAGGCGGTTCGAGCGGTTAGGGGGAGACTGGTTTCGAACACCTGCGGGAGTTCTTCCCCGGCTGGGACGCTTTGCACAGCGGTTCCCGGTGGGATCGTGATGGTTCGATCGGGCGTCTCGTCATCCTCGACCACGTTGAAGGCCAGGTGCGTGCCGGCCGCGACACCGGGGCGAATCTCGTAACCCAGCGTGCGGACAAGCTCGACGACGGAGCGACGCTCGATGGCGGTCCGCAGAAATCCCTCGTTGACGATGCGTTCCTGGTAGAACGAAAGCACATCGGTCGTGGCCGCCCAGGCGTGCAGCAGACCGATGGTCCAATCGTCGCCGGAGTGGGCGTTCAAGCGCGCCAACGGCGCCGACAGTTCGCCATCCGCGGGCGACCTTACCGTGACCAACGGCAGGCGGCCGAGCATCCGTTCGAGCGTTTCCGAGTACTCGCAGGCGCGATACGCGAGCGCGGCACGCTCGGGCGGGTTCTGCCGCGTCTTCCGTCGCTCCGTGAGGGGGATCTCAATATGCGTTTCTTGACCCGCCGTCATTGGCCACCTTCCACGATCAACTCGATATCGCCGGCTTCCGGCCGGTCGGGATCGAAGTTCAACGTGGCAATTTCCAACGGTCCTATGGAAATTGTTTCCGTCAACGCGTCACGGTCGCGGCGACGAAAGCGGAAGACATCGACCAGCTTGACGCCCCGCACTGTCATCAGATGCCGAATCAACTCGCTCTGATGCACCGCCTGGCCGAAATGAAACTGGTCGGGATGAAAGAAGCCGGGCCGCCCGTTGTCCCAGAGCTGGCTGCTCATCGCTTCAGCCGCCGCACGGGCAACCGTTTGCCGGAAGTGATCCGGTTCGACGCGCACCCGAACACCAATCTGGAGAGGCACGAGACGGGCCGGGCGGATCGCGAAGTCGTCTCCGGTCAGGCGGCAGGGGCGCAGGAGGGCCGTCAGGTCTGCGCGGAAGGTGGCGTCCAGCGGCCGCCCCTGCCGGCGACGCACATGGACCGACGCAACGCGATGGTTCCCGTACCGCTCGAACCGCGCGACCGCTTCGGCGACGGACGCGTGCTGTTCGGCGCGACGGGCATAGTCTTCCGCCGTCACGCAGTGCAATGTCTTGCGGTAAGCGTGCGGGGCGGACCAGCGGGCATGTTCGAGCGACTCCGGTTCGGTACCGCCTACGGCCGGCAGCGGATTGCGAACACCGGCGACGCCCGCTTCGTCCGTCACGACGGTGGCCAGGGATTCGGGCCCGATGTTGCCGGCCGCGCCGTTGCCGACCCGGTAATGAACCGCGAAGTGGTCCCCGGGGCGTGGCAGCTTGCCCATTTCGGAAAAGCCGAAACGCAGGTAGGCGCGGGATTCGCCCGTGGTTTCGACCAGAAAGTGGCGACCGTGGCGATTGCTGCTGAGCAGGTCCCGCTTGACGCACCAGGTGTAGCCGTTGAGAGGGTCCAGCGAGTCGCTGCCGATCGGCTGGTCTGCCGCCAGGAGTTCCTTGAGCCAGACGGCGCCGAGCGCCTGACCAGGGTCCTGGATCACCGCCTCGGCAGCGGGCCGCCCGCCGGCACGTTCGTGATCGTAGGGAACGCGAAACGTCACCCCGGCGTGTCGCAGATACGGCCGATAGCGTTGCCTGGCGACAATCTCCGGCAGTCTCTCGGGAGTCGTAATCCGTCCGTGGTCCGCCAGGATGATGTTTCCCCGGGCCTTGGCGACGTCCAGCTCCTGACCGTGCTCCCGGTAGGGCGCAATCACCAGATCGAACGGCAGCGCATCGGCAGCGGACCACTCAATCTCGATCGCCTGAGGATGGTTCGCGACATCGCGAACGATGCGTGTCAGCCGGACGGCGTGCCGGTGGCGCGGGTCCGCGCCTGCGATCTTTCCGGTCAGCGGGTTGCGAGTCTCTTCCAGGATCAGGACGTGGCCTACCTGGAGGGCGGCCAGCCGGCTGTGGCGGCGGCCACTCAAGTCGAACGGGAGGCGCGGCAGATCGATGTCGACCAGCCTGGCGCGGGTCGCGCCACGGCGCAACCGGGGCTCTTCGGCCGACACGTGAAAACGCATCTCGTTCAGGGCCGGCTCGAGATGGGCTTCGTGCATTGTCTGAAAAACTACGGGATTCTGCTGCAGTGCCCAGTCGTATTCCGGAGTTCTGTATTTCAGTCGGGGCGCATCGGCGGCCGAGCGGCGCGAGAGGAGCTGGGTCCGCCGCGGCAGGCGGGTCGGCTGGGTCACCGCGACCTGAACCCAGGTGCGGCTGTTGCAGCCAGGATGGACGAAGTAGTCCAGCAAGCGGGCGTGCCGTTTTACGGAAGCGACCCGGCGAGCCGTGCCGAGGTAGGCTTCGGTGGCGACCGCGTCTTGAAAATAGCTGAGCTGGTCCGCACTGTAGGCCAGCACCTCCAACAGCATGTTGCCCAGATCAGCCGCATTGCGCTCCTGCCAGTTCGGCACGTGCAGGGCCAGCTGATCCTCCATCAAGCGTTTGAAGCTGGCATAGTCTTTGGCCAGGTAGTCGATTTCGGTGGGGCGAATGTTGCTCGTCATCGGTGTCGTTTCAAAGGGGCCATTTCCCAGAGGCCATCAAGTGTCGCTCGATCCTTTCCTGTCGTCGTTCGCTTGGCGAAGGCAGCGCGACTACGCGACTTCCGCAGAACGCCAGGCGACGCGCATGACAGGGATTGCTCGTGCGTCCTCATGTCGGGTTGTTCGCGGTGATTCGATTCTCTTTGGTGACGACGGGTAGCATGCCGACAGCGCGGCGGCCCTACTGCCCCTCGAACTCGGCCGCCTGCCGCCGCCGCGACTGGCGTTCGATGTACTGCACGGTGATGTGCAGCGCACTGTCGCGGCTGGCGACGTTGACAGCTTCTACTTCGATCACGTCGCCCAGCCATTGCTGGAGGGCGCCCTGGACCATCATCTGCGTCGCCGAGATCAGTTCGTTGTTCTCCGCTGCAAATACCAGCTCTTGCAGGCCGGTCCCGAAATCGGGGCGGTTGACGCGTTCCCCCGGAGTCGTGAACAGAACCTGCCAGATCATCTCCCGGATGTGATCGCTATCCGTCGCCGTCCGGCCGGCACCCGTAACGGCGTAGGGAAAGGTGAGTTGCATGCCGTCACATTCCTTTCACTCGGGGCTGCGTTACGGAAATCACCAACGGGGTCCCGGTGGGGGTGCAGATTGCCTGGCTGTCCTGCAGCAACACCGGGATACCGTTGGCCTTGACGCGCATGGCGCCCATCACCCACTGGGCGGTCACACAGGGGCCGTTGCCGGCCGGAGGCGGTGGGAAGGCACAACCGGCAACCACGTACGGGGCGGCTTGCATGACAATCGGCTGGCCGCCGACCTTGACGCGAGGATTGGGGACGGTCGGCTGTGCCGTTCCACCGTGGGCACACTGGACCACGGCCCCGACATGTAGGAGAAACCCCGGCATCAGATGACCTCCAGTGCACCCTTGTTGACGGAAACGCTGGCCGGCGATAGCTCGACGCTGGCCGCACCATTCTTCAATGCGATCGCCGCGGCAGCGACCTGCGCGGTCGCTCCGCCGTTCTTGATGTCGACCGCGGCCGGTGCCACCTCGACCGCGGCGGCTCCGTTCTTGACCGAAACACCGGCGGCTTCGATCTTGACGACCGATGGATCCATTTTGAGCGTGATATCCTGCTGCGTGAGGGTGAGCGTCGCCGTCTGACAATCCAGCTTGATCCCGTTGGCATCCAGGACGATCTTGAACTTGCCCGCAGGTGCGGCAAGTTCGAGCTCGACGGCGTGTTGCAAGTCGTCCAGCTTGAGTGACACCTTGTCGGTCTTAAGCATCTTGGTGGTGGGCACGGCTGGGGAAACCGGCACTTCGCCCTTGCCCCAGAAGCAACCGGTCCAGATCGGCGTGTTGGGGTCTCCCCCCTCGAACTCGACCCACACATTGGCACCGATCGGCGGCACCGCGAACAGGCCGACATCGTCGCCCGCGTAAGGGACGCAGGGCAGCGCCCAACTGAGCGGCAGCTCGGCAACCGCCGCGACCTGCACAAGCAATCTCCCCAACTGCAAGGGATCGACGTTGTTGACCACCTTGCCGCGAAATTTTCCGTACAGTTTCTGCATCGATCTAAACTCGTTTGGTGAGGCTGCCCGTTCCCTCGCGGGTCAACGTAAATTCCTGCTTGTAGGCACCCGGCTGAATCGAATGGTTGACTTTCTTGACATAGTAGAAGCCGTCGTAGCTGGCCCCGACGCCTCGGACAGGAACGATCCCGGGCGCAAACAGCAGGTCGCGGTAACGCAGCACGTCGACGGTCCCCTGCGCGGTAACGGTATTCGAGCTGGTCATATCGACGATTCCCTGGGCAATGGAGGACGCCTTGGGAGCAATATGTCCCTTGTAATCCAGGCGTCGTTTCTTGACGAACGGCTGGTTGGCGAGAATCGATGGCTGGCGGCTGAGCGGTAACAGCTTTGGCAACGGCGCCAGAATTGGCTGGGGCGTCTTCTTGTCGCGTTGGTGCACCGTACCGTAGACCTGGGTGGGTGCGAGGCCATCGTTGCTGAACTGAATCGCGCTGACATTGGTGGCATTGCCCATGTCCACGTTGAGCGCCTGTTGGGGCAGGCCGATCCGCACCAGCGGTCCCCAATATCCGCGGCTGACACCCGGCCGCGGCCCCGGTTTGATGCCGAAGACGTGGCCGTGCTGCCTGGCCAGTTCGCGGAGATACTGCAGGTCCGTTCCGGTCTGATACGGTACCTCCTCGACCGGCAGCTTCCGCCAACTCCGCAAGGGGGACTTGATCTGGGGCATGACACCGAACATCGCGTACTTGCCCATCACCATCAGGGCAACCGCCCGATGGTCGAGTCCCGGATAGCCGATCGAGATCTCCAGCAGATCCATCATGGCACTCAGGTCGGCGCCGGTTACGACCAGCCTGGCACCGGCTTGCCCCATCGCCGGCATGAACTGATGCTGGCTGATGATTCCGTCGACAAGCACTTTCGGTTGGGTGCCGACGGTGACCGAGACCACGACTCGGCTGCCCGGCTTGAGCAGCGGATGGGTAATCAGTTCAAAATCTTCGCTGACCGTCTGACTCCGTTCCGCTCGCCAGGTGATCGTGAAGCCTTGTCCGAAACCGGCTTCCTGGCCGTCCGTCTGTTGCACTTCGACACTCTCCAGCGCGCGCATCATCCGCTCGGGCGCGGGCGACACCGCGCGGCGGCCGAGGTGCAGTTGGAGTCGGACCGAGGACTGGTTCATGTCACGCTTCGGGGAACTGGGGAATCGGAATCCGCAAGATGCGACCGACCTCTGCGGTCAGGGCAAAGGGATTCATCGCATTGTTGGCGTCACAGACCTGCCATGACTGTTGGGCATCACCGAGTGTGCGGGAGGCGACCAGGTCGATCCGATCGTTGACTTCCACCTCCGCATCCGTCAGCACGGGCAGTTCGCCGCCGCGCGGCAGGAAACGGCGGCGTACGTATTTGATTTCACGTCCCTCGCGGGTAACGTGGATCGCTTCTTCAAGGTGTGCGTAGCGGCTGGTGTGTTCAAACATGGTCGTGCGCGGATCCGGTCTTCGCTGGGCGAGCGTCCGTTCGCCAGTGATGTACGGACCCGCCTCCTTAGAATCGGTTGACGTTGACCCCGATGCTCTTCTCCGGATCGCCCGCCATACCCTGGCGGGCCATGGCCTCCTTCGCCTGTTGGTAGGCCAGGAACAGGTGGTATCCCCGGTGGGAAGGATCCAGATCCGAGTAGCTGAGCGCACGCAGCCCCAGGCCGACGGTCGCCCGCAGCGGGTTGAGGTTCGAATCGAATAACTCTTCGCGACTGCTCAAGCTGGTCAAGCAGACCGGGAGGACCCGGTTTCTGCCCCAGATGAACAGGGTCAGGGGAGCGATGTAGGGACCGATCTCGATGCACCCCTGTGCCAGCAGTTTCTGGTTCTGGGTAACTTGGGCGCTGGTTGGGTAGAGGAGCATCTCCAGGGCCGTCAGTTGCGGTTGAATCCCCATCTGCCGGGCACGCGCTTCGCCGGCCTCCAGTTGATCGGTGGCGTCGATCATGACTTCCAGGTTGATGGTTTCCACCGGTGCCCCGGTAAACCGAACTTCGCGCGACGACTCGCCCTGGCCGCCAACCGTTTGCGGCTGCAATGCCCGGCTGAGCGATTCCGGGTTGTACTGGAAGACCACCGTATTGCGATTTCGGGTCGCGGTGTCGATGGCGACAATCGCACCCTTGAGGAATCGAGGTGAGCGTGGCGTGGTGGGCATGATCTTGACCGGTCGGATCGAAGTAGAAAGTGGATAGCGGACTAATAGCTGACGGTGACCTGTCGCCCGCGTCGAATGAGCGTGCCGGCGGCCGGGAACTGCGACCGCACGTTCATGAACGACCCTTCGGGAATTACACCGATTTCCAGGTACGTCAGACCGAACTGGCGCAGGTAGGCCTTGAGGTCGCTGCGACGGATTCTGGTGAGGTCCGGCATCTCTACGCCAACGACGTGCAGCGTCACATCGGCCCCGCGCAGAAACGGGTCGCCCGGCTCGAGCTTCTTGCCGTCGACCAGAACCGCCGCGGTAGTCTCCGGACCACCGCCAGAGCGGACCAGTTCGACGCTGACGTTACAGTCGTAAGGTGGCTTCGAATACAGTTCCTCGAAATAACGACCCGTGTAGCTGCGGTGGAACAACACCGGGACGCCTTCGACCTGGAGATCGATCTGCTGGTCGTCGGGCGGAAGCTCGGCAAACTTCGCCAGAGGCTCGCCATCCACCAGCAGCCCCACCACACTGTCGACCGGATGTGCGCTCTGATAGCTGACGTAGATCGTGCCGATGCCATCGGGAAAGGAACCCTTCAAGACCGGCTGGGGCTTTTCGCCGAGCTTCTTGCCCCAGACGGCAAGCATCTTTTGGACGGTTGCCAAGGGAAGACCAAGCAGCATTTCGGCCGTGACGACTTCGGTTTGAGGATTTACCAGGAGCGTCTCGGGCACCTGCTCCGGATCGGCGTCCGCGGCATAGATCCGCACAAACAGCAGCTCGCCCAGCATTCGAAAACTGTATTGCTGCTTGGTCGTGACTGTCTCCTTACTGACTGCAAACGCGGGCGGCACGACGGTGCCAAGCGGCGCGGTGAGCTTGCTGTCCGGCGACTCCGCGTCGGGATCCGATTCCCAAAGACTGATCTCGATCGAATCGTCCTGTTCGACGACAGAGAGTTTGCTGGGCGTATTGCGCGAGTCGGCGGCCGGGTCACCGCCGAAGTTGCCGACCGCAATCCAGGTTCCCAGGAAGGCATCGCTGGGCTTCGTATCGGGCGAGGTTTCCGCGGGAGCTGGTTGTTCGACAAGTTCGTCCGGGCCGTGAAGCGCGTCGATCTTGGCGGAGAGGGTGGCGATTGTCTCGCGGTCCCGACTGACCGCAGACGCCAGTTCCGTACTGTGCGTGTTGACGGTATTGATGGAGCCCTCGATCGCCTCCAATCGCCGTTCCAGGGCTTGGAAGTCCACGCTCTCGACAACCGAGGCAGGTTCCGTGGCCGCTTGGCTGGCTGCCTCATCGACAACCGCCTCAATGGCCTGAACGCGTTCCGCCAGGGCGTCCCATTCCCGGGCTCGCTGGCTGCGCTCGGCCTCGGCGTCCAAGGTCCGTGCGATCTGTTCCAGCTTGGAGCTGATTCCCTTGTTCGTGTACGCGATCACGGCAATCAGGATCGCCAGGCCGATGATCCCCCCCAACACGAAACGGTTGACATTCAGCATCGTTGAATTCCCCTCAAAATAGAAGCGGTTCGCGAAGCGTCGCGTGACCATGGATGGCCGCTGCCCGTTTCCGCCAGGTGTCCCATCATAATTCGGTGTTTACGTCAAACTAGTTTGCTTGCGAGGGCAAGGCCGTTCATTTTGTGTCCAATGCTCATGCTGGCGCTCAACGAGAGCAGGTGAAGCTGTTGCCCGCGTGAAGTCGCAATGGGTCCGCGGCCCAGCCGCACAAAACGATTCTCGAATTAGTCGCTCATTCCGTTACCTGTGATCTGCTGGAAAGTGGATTCGGCCGCATGGCGGCCAATCGCTTCGGCGGACCAGAGCGGATTGACAACCACCTCATGAACCGGCAGGTGGCGGTCGCCGCTCCAAGCCCCGTCACCCGCCGCGGTTTCGCTCAATAGCCTCCGCAGTTCGCTTTCGAGGGCCGCAGCAACCCGCTCCCGCTGATCGAACGGGAGTGAGTCGAGTTGCAGTTCGTCGATGTGGAGTTTCATGGCATGGCAGCTCGCGGCGGAGCTTGCTCTCCCATTCGGATTCATGGTGAATGAACAACAATTCAATACGTGGCGATGTGTCGCAGTTATTTTTGGTGAACGTTCCTCTTTGCGTTGACCTTGCCTGATACGCCGCACGTTTCCGCCCGCACGCGTTCGCAACCGGTTTGCTCTGCGATTAGCGAAACCGGGGCTAACGCCCACCGGCTGATGCATGATTCCTGTTGACGCCCACCGGCTGATGGATGATCCGGGTTGATGTCCAACGGCTGATGGACCACCGGGGGCGTGTCGCCTAGCTTTGCATGTCGCTTCGATAGATGTTCTCCAACGGGACTAATCCGGCAGCGCCTTCCAGCCATCCGTTGCACGGGCCGTTTCTTCGTCGACCCCGAGGATGTCGAGCTGCTTGATTGCGTCAGGGTCGCCGGCCATCGCTGCTTCGTGGAGCTGGCGCCCGGCAGCCTGGTTCTCCGCGCTGTCTTGCATGAGGTGATTCGCACCACTCTCAACCACTTTCTTGGCCAGAAATCCACCTCCCGCCGAACCGGCCATGCCGCCCAGGGTGGCACCGATGACGGTCCCCGGTCCCGGACAGACCGCGGTCCCCACCGCGCCGCCGACAGCGGTTCCCGCCATCCCCCCCAGCACGGCGCCGCCGGTTCCCGCGCCGACGCCCAGTGTCTGCGAAGCCGCCTTCTTGCCGCGAGCGACCGCCAACTGATGCGCTGCCGACGCCGTCTCCGGCGATGCGGAGTTGTTAGAGGCATGCTCCAACCGGGCTCCCTGCGATGCCGTGTGGCCCGTGTTAACGACTCCACTGACAGGAATCCCCACGGTGGAATCGAGCATGCGGGTGGCCGCCTGGTTCGCCACCATGCCGCCAACGCCCGTGGCCCCCATCTTGGCATAGCCTTTCTTGCGGTGGTTGCGGTACGGCTGTGAGTCGGGAAGCAGACGGTCGGTTTCGTCGCTCTTGACTGCCGCCGCAAAGTCGACGGGATGCGTTTTGTTATGTTCGAATGCCTTCTTGGTCTTGTCCTGCAGATCGATTGCCTGGTCCACTGTTCCTTGACTCGTGTGAGGAGGCGACGTATACGGGCGGACCGTTCCATAGTTCGGCTGGCCGGGCGGCCGCACGCCGGCATCCGGTCGCGACATCGTTCCATAATTCGGCCCGGAGGAAGCCATCAGCGGTGTCGATTCACTCGCCTGCCCCCGGCCCGTCTTCTTCTTGACCCAATCGCTGAAACGGTTGCGTTGGACGAGCGGTGGTGGGGCGGGTCCGGCGGGCGCTGACGACTGCTGTTGCGCCGTATGGACCACTTCATGCCCCAGCAATTGTTGGCCAACGGCCGTTTCCGGCGCGTAGGCATCGGGGCGCATAAAAATATGGCTGCCGTACGCGAACGCAGCCGAATCGAACTCCTGGTTCAACCGCTCGGCACGACGGTCGTGGTGGATGGTCAGATCCCCCAAACCGACCCCCAAGACCCGCTCGGCGGCCTGGCGAAGCGGGGTCGGCAACCGGTCGCCAGTGTCGGCAGCCGCCTCAACTTCGGCGGCCGCCTGCGGTGAGGCCAGGCCGCCGCGATCTCCGCTCATCGCGGCGCTCCGCTGCACGGTTGCGGCGGGCCCACCGCCAGCCGATCCGCCCTGGTCGCTTGCCGATGCAACATCAAGAACCGGCGCGGCGCCCTCGCGGGCGGCAGGATCGCCATGTAGATCCCCGACGATCCGTTCCGCCAAATGGTCGGCCTGCTGCTCAAACGGATCGTCGGCCGGACCAACACGCAATTCGACCGGTTCATGGTCCCCGGCATCGGGCGCCACATGGCGGAACCGGTGCCCGAACTGCGCAGCGTCTGATTGCAGCCACGTCGCTGTCGCGTTTTGCGAGGCAGCGGAACTTTCAGCAGCAGGAGACGCGTGCCGCTGCCGGGGATGCTGCCGCGAGGGCCGGCGCTGCGGGATGTGATCGGGCGGGGCGGCCCCGGTCGGGATTTTGGCAAATGACTTCATCATCTTCGCCTTTCTCCAATTGCGCTAGGCCCCAACCGTTCACGCGTCACGAACGGACGGGAGTTCTTCCAGGCGGATGCTGTGTCAGTCGTCATTGGAATCGCCATCCTTCTTGCGTCCCATGGTGGTCGGCTTGCTGGTGGAGCCGGATGTGGTGCTCGACGATGGCCCACCGAGTTGCGTGCCGGCGCTGGCTGCGGCCGCAGCAGCGGACTGCGTGCTCGCACCGGCCTCGCCCGGCAGTTTCGACATGAACTCGGCGGTCATCGCCCGACGTTGTCGATAGCTCTTGGCCGCCTGGGCCATGTAGGTGAAAATCTGGGCACTCGACTCCTTCTGCGCGTCGTTCCCCGCTTTGTCGCTCGCCATCCCCGGCAAGTATGATTCGGGATGCCATTGGGCACCCAGCACCGGTGCACCGTGCTTGGAACTGAACGCTTCGACCGTCTTCGGCGTGAACTGGACCGCGTCGCCGCCATGCCCGCTGCCGGATGCGAAGGCGGAGGCCTCCAGCACGTCGCTGGGATCCAGTGCCGGCTCGAGATCTTCCTTCGCGTCAGGATTCTTCGATTTCGCAGCGATGGCGGCGCGGCGCTCCTGCTGTTTCGGGTTGGCCACCAGGTTGTTCGCCTGATCCACCGAAGCGACCGCCCAATGCGTGCTGTTCATGTCCGGCAGCGTTGTGCCGGGTGTCTCTGGATTCCTGGCCGAATTGCTTGATGACGCCTGCGCAGCAGCGGCCTGCTGTTGGCCGGGCGACCCCAACATGCTGTCAAGAAGTGTGTCCTTCTTGGTTTCGATATGGTGCGACAAGTTCCAGGTTTCTCGGCTATCCTTGGCCTTATGGCGGTCCCGTTCCGCTTCCGGCAACGTCTCGACCTGTCCTCCGTATCCCTCCAAGAGCCGCCACGAACCGGCGCAGACTGCCATCATGGGCATGCCCAGATTGCGCGCCTGCTTGACCAGGCCGAGCTCATGTTGCGTACGCGTTTCGTGCTCCAGTTTCTCGTGTGCCTTCTTGGGTGCGTTGAGGTTGGCATCCTTCTTCTGTTGGGCCGCTCGTTTCTTGGCTTCGGCCCCCAGGGCTCCGCCCTGAGATTGCTGGCCGGTCGGCCCTGAAGACGCCGAACCCTGTGAGAGCGCATCGACGGCTCCCGCCTGCGGAACACTCGAATTCTGGCCGGCCAAGGGACGGTTGGCCGCCACCTGCGTGTCGTTGCGGACCGGCGCACCGGGCAAGAACAGCATGTCGACGTCCGCGAGTTCGCCCGCTCCGGCAGATCTGCGGTCTTCGGCAGCCTGCTTGGCGACGGGCTCGCCTTTTGACTTCATCGCGCCCATCTTTTCAGCGCGAACCTGCGGATCCGTTGCTGCGGCGCGTTCCTGCTGGATCGCACTGATCTCCGCGACAGTCGACTGGAGCTTGGCCGAGTTGCCGGGTAGTGTCTTGGGCTCGACGGCGCCGCTTGTCATCTGCGGCAACTTGTTGATTGCCTCGACCCCCACACGGTCATAGTCGAAATGCGACGTCCCGAACGAATCGCTTCGAAACGGGACACCGACTTGGACCGGTCTGGCAGCGGCCGTCGTTCCGGATCCGCTCGCCGCTTTCCCCTCCGCCTCGACTTGCGCTTTGACTTGCGACGGCAACAACCGTTGAGCGGTCTCGGGCCCGGCTCGCTTCCCGAGGGCCTTCACTTCCGCTTTTCGCTCGCCTTTCCGCTTCTCGGCGAACTTGGACTGCAGGTCCAGGTCGTTGTCGAAGTCCTTCTCTTTCTCATTGCCGATCTTGTAGCCCTGGATCACGGGGAACAAGGGCGGCGTTGGAGACGCGACGGCTCCCACAGCGTGGTCCGGACGGCTGGTCGTGGCCGACGATACCGGGTCGGCCGTGCCAAAAGCCTCGGCTTCCTGTTCGAGATGCGAATCGAGGTTGACGGCCAGCCCGTGCACGTATTGCGTGACCGGCACGCGTCCTTGCTTTTGCTGAACGACATGCCAGGCTTCGTGTGCCAAGTGCCCTTCCCTGCCTGGACCAAGATGAATATCGGCCCCTTGGGCAAACGCACCGGCCCGGAGTTGGGCCGGTCGCGGTGAATCGTAGTGAACCTGCACATCGTCCAAGGCCACACCGGAAAGACGTTCCAAGCGGGCCCTCAGCGCTTGGGGCATGCCGACCGCCTGGCCGGATGCCGGACCGTCCGTTCCCGCTTCGACCATCAGATCCCGTTGCCGATGCCCCCGCGCTGCGGCTTGCTCGAGCTGGGTCTGGGAATCGGCGAGCGGCCGACGCGCGGCAGTCGCCTGGGGTGCAGGTCCCGGCGGGCGCGCGAGTTCGCGAGCGGCGGATCGAGTTGGCAGATGGGATTTCATGCGAGTTCCAGCCGATGGCAGCCTGGTGTTGTCGTGTTCTCGATGTGGAAAAACATGGCGAGGCAAACGCGGAGGATCACCAGTCTTTGATCTCTTTGGCCGTCAGGGTCAGGTCCAGTTTCGTGTATTCGCGTCGAGTTGCTTCAGCGAGGTGGCCCATCGTGATGGGCTGGCCGGCGTCGGCGGCCAGAAACGCTGCCCCCAGTGCAATGTTGCGGATGTTGCCGCCGGCGATGTTCAGGCGAGCGGCCTTCAGCCAATCCAGCGACTCGGTCGGAGTTTCCACGGGATAGACCCGCTGCCAGATTTTTGCCCGTTCGCCCTCGTTGGGAAAAGGAAAGTTGACGATGAAACGCAGCCTGCGAAGGAACGCCTGGTCCAACGCCTCCTTCAGATTCGTCGTCAGAATGGCCAGACCGCGAAACGATTCCATCCGTTGCAGCAGGTAACTGACTTCCACGTTGGCATGACGATCGTGGCTGTCCTTGACTTCGCTCCGTTTGCCGAACAGGGCATCGGCTTCGTCGAACAACAGAATGGCGCCGCCGCCTTCCGCCGCATCGAATACCTGCCGCAAATTCTTCTCGGTCTCACCGATGTATTTGCTGACCACCGAGCTGAGGTCAATGCGATAGAGGTCGAGCTGCAACTCATTGGCCAGCACTTCGGCGGCCATCGTCTTCCCGGTGCCGCTGGCCCCGGCGAACAGGGCGCTGATTCCCAACCCGCGGTTGCCTTTGGTCTGAAAACCCCAACGTTCGTAGACCAGCCCGCGGTGCCGCACGTGACAGCTCATCTCTCGCAACAGGTTTTTCTGCTGATCGGGAAGGACGAGATCTTCCCACGTGGCGGTCGTTTCGATCCGTTCGGCCAGGTCGTCCAACCGGGGCCGCGCCTGGTGGCGGCAGACGCTCCAAAGGGCCGGCGCGAGCAGTTCCCGGGGAACGCCTTCGACCGTAGCCGATGGTTCGATCCAGCCGGCGGCGTCCTGCACTGCGGCGGTGATCGTGGGGGCGGCCAGATGAAACTGTGAGACGATCCGATCGATGTCCTCCCGGACCGTTTCGGCATTGGCGCCCAACGCGGCGAACCAGAGCCGCCGTTGTTCAGAACTGGTCGGTTTATCAACTTCGAAGCTGATGGTCGGTCGTTGCCAACGATTCAACCGCTGGGTCGTTAGCAGCACGATCGGGTCGTAGCTCTCGTCGACGAATGGGCCGATTCCGGACAACCGATGTTGATCGCCCGCGTCCAGGTCGTCGCAGTCCAGGATCAGGGCGGCATTGCTGAGCGCCGCCTCGCGTTGCCACAATCGCCGCAAGCGGGCCAGTTCGGCAGCTTGCGTCGGCAGGCAGGCTGCTGGCAAGAGGTACGGTGTGAGGCCGAATCGGCGGCAGGCGGCGGCCGCGATGGCCCGTTTCCCGTGTGGTTCGGGACCGCTGAGCTGAAACAACGTGGGCCGTTGGCCGGGCTCGATTTGGCCCCAGGTCGCCATCATGTTGTCGGCCAGCACACGATGCGACTCCACCAACGGCCCGTCCGCCGACACCGCTTGCAGGAGCGGCGCCAGCGACTTGTCGAGGTGATTAATCCCGACCAGGTAATGCAGAATCCGTTCGTCAATCGTCAAGTTGGCGCGCGTCAGTGATGATCCAGGCTCGACATCGATCAAATTCCAGTATCGGAGCGCCGAACCCGGAGAGAGCGCCGACCAATGGGCACCGTCCAACGCCGCCAAGGCCAGGCTGAAGGTGGGGAAAGCGCGTTGGGCATCTCCCTGCGCCGCGGCGCACAGCGGTCCGAATTCGGCCTCCAATTCGATCCCGGCGCAGAGCAGCAACAGATCCCGTTCAAACGGTGAAAGCCCGAACAATTCGACGACGTGTTGCAAGGCGGCCGGCTTGTCATCGAGTCCGGGTAGATTGGATGGCGGCGCCTTGACGGTTGGACCGGGCTCGTTGGCATGCCGCACCAGGGCCGCCCGCACCAAATCGAGGTGGGCCATCAGGTAACGCTTGTTGGCGTCGCTCCAGGTTGTCTCAGGACGCGTCATGGGATCGTCACCATCGGCGATTCGAATCGTCCACTCGCTTCGTCCACGCCCAGGATGCTCTCCGCACCGTCAACCCGAACCCGTACCAGATAATTGCCCGCTCGGACGTTGTGCTGGGGGGCCGTCAGCGGCGGCGAGAGTTTGGCTCCGCCTGCCAAGGTGGGCAGGGAGACCGTGCCGAGCGGCCTGCCGGCGGCCGCTGCGGGGATTTGGAAATCGATCGAAACGTCATCCGTGCCGGGCCGCCGCTGGTCGTGCGGGTCGGCAAGACGATTGAGCAACAGGGTGCCCCGTTGCCGGGCCGCGACCCGGACCAGTGTCAGCGTGAGAGTGTCCGTCGATCTGTCGTACGACACCTGCTCCACTTCGGGACGAACCACCAGCATGACTTCGTTGGACGAGAGGGGGCGAGTCTCCGCTGAAGTGCCTGGGGCGCCGCCGGTCACGGTCGGACGGGTTGCCGCCTGCCCGCTGGTATCCGCTCCGGCATCGGTCAGCGGGACGTTGCGGATCACGCGGACGGGTGTAATGCCGGCGACCAGCCTGGCCGGCAGATTCGCTTGAACCTCGCCGGTCGAGACGATCTTGCGGGCCGGCACGGGATCCAGATTGCCAAACTGAACCTCCAGGTCGCCGACCAGGTTGCTGCCTTGGAGGCTGACATGCGTCGGCTGCTGGCGCGCGTCGAGGCGAACCAAGATCCGTTCGATCCACGGCGGCAGGCTGGTCGGCAGGGCTTCGCCGCCACGGACCGGTAACGCGGCGCGTGGTGCCACGTCCGCCGATATGAGGACGACGGAAACGCGATAGGCGATCGACAGATCGTAAGGGACCTGCAGGAAGACCGACCACAATTTCGACAGCTCCTCGAGGTCCAACGGGATCGGCGTCACGCGCAGCCTCTCCGCCTGGTCCGCCAGATCCGCGTCGGCAATCGCCGCGTCCTGGTTGGCCGCCGTGGCCAAATCGATCGTCTCGGTAATCCGCCGCGGCGTCAGAATGGGCTCGGCATGCAGTGCCGCGACCGTTTGGCCCAGCAGCAGTTGCGCTTCCACACTGGGTCCAGAGAACGTAAACAGGTAGTCCAGGTCGAGGCCGGTTGCCGGATGCTGCACCAGGTTGCCGCGGCTGTCGCGCGTCGGCGTGTCGTGATTGCGGAACGTCGAGTTGACGCTGGCGCGGAACAGAAACAGGTTGATCGCCGCCGTGTGCCGTCGCCCTTCGCGGGCGTCCGGGCGATCGGTGGAAATCTCCGCCCCGGGGACGGCATCTCGGGCGATTTCTGCACTGATCGCCCGCAACGTGGCCGTCACCGTGGCGATTGCGTTCGACTTGCTCATGACGACTCCCCCGCGCTCCGCTTGAGGTAATCGTCCAGCGACACGAGCGGTTTGGGGGGTGCCGGTGCCGCCGGTGGCTCAGCAGGTGGAGACGCCGTGCGAACGACAATCCGGCCGATCGTGATGTTGATCGCCGCTGGAGGCGCGGCGGCTTGGTCATCCCTGGACGGTAGCTGAGCATGATTCGTCGTCTGGGATTGATTCGTCGTCGGCACGGTCGCCGCATTTGGCCGCGAATTCGGTTGGCTGGCTGGAACGAAGGTGATACGCGAGCGGGTGTCTTGCGCAGCCTGGTCTTGCGCAGCCTGGTTTTGCGAAGCCTGGGCGCGGTGTCCGGCCGCTGGGTGCGACGTTGGACCGTGACCGACAGGTGGACGGGCGCCGGCGATCGGTGCATCGTGCCCAGCGGGCAGTTGGGCCGACGTCGATTCGGTTGACCCGGTTCCGGTTGGCGGCGCCGGCAATTCCGCTGGTGGTGCCGACCCGTGAGGACTCGCCAGAACGACATCGGCTTGGCCGACGGTCTGCACCCTGTGGGCTACCGACGCAATCTCGGTTGGTCCGACCGTCGGTGTCATGTTGACCGCAGATGCCTGGCTGTCTGCGGCCGCAGGCGGCTTGCGCGGCGATGATGGCGCCACGTGGGGTAGGGCCGGCGGTTCTTGTTCCGAATCGCCCGGTTGGGGCCGCGGACGCGATCCAACAGCGCCTTCCGACTGGGCGTCGTGACGGACAGGGACGGATTCGTTCGGGAGGACCGACGACGGTGCGTGAGGGCTCGACTGGCGAATCGCCTGCGGCCCTGCTGCGAGCGGTCCCGGCTTGTTCGTCCCGCCCGGTATCCGGCCGGCGCGATGGACATCAGGTAACGCGTCCCGCGAAGCCGACAGCGCAGGGCCCGACTCAGGCTCCGGGATCATGTGCTGTGAATCGTGACTCTGAACGTTGCCGACATGTGGCGACGAATGGCCCGGCCGGGCGGCAGCCTCTGCGGCGGCTAGCGGTGTCGTCTTTGTCTCCTGCAGGCCGGATGTCGCCGAGCTTGTCTCCCGGGCTTGCTCCTCGCGACCAACCGCCTCCACGTCGCTGTTCGTAACAGATGCGGCTCGTTGGCCTGCTCGCGCAACCGGTTGCGGATCTGCAGCACCCGCATCGGCAATCGACTTCGATCGCCCTTGCTGTTCCGGATCGTGAACGGCTGATCGCGGTGGCTCGTCCGATGGACCGGGTGAATCTGGCAAACTCGACGACGTCGACGAACCACGGCCCGGCGATTTGGTCGTGAGACCCGCAGGCTGCTGATCACGGGGCTGCGGCTGTTCCGCCGTTGCCTGTGCAGGTGTCGCCGGCTGGGACGGATCCGACCGTAGCGGAGGATCAGGAACGCGTGTCTGCGCTGCCGAGTGGCCGGCCGGTTGGTCGGCCGTGACGCGGCTGGCTCCCGGTGGCAAGTCGTCTGGTACCGGCAGGTCCGTCACGACATCGCGAGCCAGGGCAGGTTCGACAATCGGTGTGCCGGCAGACGCTCCAACGGTCGCATCCGGCACGTCGTTGTTCTGGCGAGGCTGAGGGGAATCGTCTGCGTGTGCGGCGGACGGGGATTCGTTCACGGCTGACGGGTGGGCGGGTGTCTCACCGCCGGGCGACGACGGAATGTGGCGAGCACCATTGCGGTCGGTACCCAGCGTCAGGTCGCCGTCGTCGTGCGGCGTTTCCGGTACGGCGAGCGACGCCTGGTCGTCCGCCTGGTCATGGGCGGCTGCGGCGGCCTTGTCGTTCTCCCACCCCGGGCGGTGAACACCTTCGGTCCGAGTTGCAGCCTTCGCGGGGGCGTTCGTTCGCGTTGGCCGTTGGCCACCCCGTGTTTCGTGGGGCACGGCACTACGACTGGCCGCCGCTTGCGGTGCGAACAGATCAGGTTGCGGTCGAGCGACCGGCGGTTCGTCGGACAAACCTTCAGCCGCAGCAGGAGGGGGGCGATGCCGTGTTGGCAGCATTTCACGCGATAAGTCCGGTGGGTGGCGGTCGGCGGGGTTCGCATCGCCCGGCCCCGTACCATGAGAAGATGTGCCGCCGAACGCCGTGTCATCGAAAACGGTGCCGTCAAAAACCGTGTCGCCGACCCCCGTTTCGTCAGATCCGATTTCGCTGGAACCGGTCGGGGCATCGGCAACAGCTTCCTCCTTGGGAACCGTCAGGTCGTCGGCGTGGGCCGCGGGAAACGGCGCGGGCGGACGCCGGTCGTCATTTCCCGTTTCAGGTGGAATACCGATTTCCGCAGCTGGCGGTCGTGCCGATGGAATGTCCCGCCGCGTGTGCGGCGCGGCCTGCCGGTTGGGTCGAGTCCCCGGCGGTGCGTCGCCGGCGGGTGGGTGCTCCGCGTGATGCGGCCGTGGTTCCGGCGTCAACGCGGAACGCCCCGCGGGCGGATGTGGGGTGCGGAGCATCTGCGGGGTGGTGTCTACCTGGCTGGCGTCGGCCAGCGGCAGCAGGGGGGCCGGGATGGCATGCCGAGCCGGTTCGTTGGATGCCCGCGGTCCGGTCGCGCGATCATCGGCGGTCGGCCAGGGGATTGCGGCGAGCATGCCCGCAGGAGGCGCGAACCGAGAGACAGCCATCGGCTGGACCGCCACGGCCGATCCGTGGGCTTCCTGGACGAGATTGGTAAACAGGTCACTCATACGGTGAGTTGGTCCAAGTAGAACTGTCGTCTCGGCGGTGACATGGCGAGGATATCCGCTTCACTCCAGCCGTAGGCGGTCGCCAGGAGGTGCACTTCATGCAGGGTTCGCTGGGCGAAACGGTTGATCTCGAGCCAGACGAATGCCATCACATCGAAGAGAATCGAGGACGTGCTGTTGCAAGCCGCGCAGATGATGTCGAAGTGCAGATCGACTTGTGGATCCTGATCACGGATGGCTTCGCCCACGGCAACGATCGCCGGGTCCGGCAGGCGGCTGGCGTCGATGTCCCGGTCGCGATGCCTGGCGCGCGTGATACACCGCTGGGCCAGAAGTCGCCTCGCTTTGTCGAGATCCTGTTCCATAGCGGCCGATACGAGATCCAGGTTGTTGGGCTGGCGAAACCAGATGGCCAATTCGCCGTCCTGCCACGTGCCGACCGTTTCCTCGGGCGGCTCGAACGTGATGTCGTGAACCTGTACGCTGAATTCGTTCACTTGTCCGCACTCCCGGCAGGTCGCCATGCAATCCATCTGCGTTCCGGCCGTCTGTTGGTAGAAGGCCAGCAGTTGGCGGTTGCGGTGGCCGACCGTCCATTGCCACACGGCATCCAGTGGCTGATCGGGATGCAGCAGACTCAACAACAGGACGCCACGATCGACCGGATGCCGCCGGGCGCCGGCTTCCCACGCCCTCACGAGGTCACTCGATGACAACGGCTGCATAACGCGACTCGATCCAATCACCCATTCTTGGCGGCCGTGTTGCCGGGTCAGGTCGCGGCACCGTCAAACTCCGGCGCATCGGGTTCGGTAACGGCCGCGTCCCGTTCCCAGCCCTCGTTTTCCAGCTTGATACTCTGGATGGCGATGGCGTTTCCCGATGCATCCAGTTCCGGCAGCGCGTGGTACTCGGAGACCCAGCATCGATAGACCTTGTAGGCAATGACCTTCTGTCCCGCTTCGTTCATGACCTCGATGACCAGGTCCTTGCGAAAGTCCTTAAGCGACACTTCGGTACCCGCGGCGTGACCGAGTTGCCAACACTTGTTGGCCCAACGCTCGAATTCTTCGTCATGCGTCACGCCCCGTTCGAGCGTTATCGCGCCGAAGTCGACCTGGCCGGGTGACTTGCGAGTCGAGCTGACGTCGCCACCTTCGCGGTGCGAAACGACCTGTGTCGTCTTGGTGAGCCCGCCCACCTTGCTGATCCCGGCAACGGCCTTGCCGTCCCAATTGACGCGGAATTTGAAGTTCTTGTAGGGATCGAAACGATCTCCCTTGAATTGTGGCGCTGGCATGGAGCGTTCCTTACGTGGCAAGTTGTCCGGCGATCTGTTGGATATAAAGGACGACGAATTCAGCAGGTTTGAGCGGTGCGAAGCCGATCACGACGTTGACGATTCCCCGATCGATGTCCGCTTGGGTCGTCGTCGTGGCGTCGCATTTGACAAAGTAAGCGTCGGCAGGAGAGCTGCCTTGGAACGCACCTTGTCGAAACAGGCCATGCATGAAGGATCCGATGTTGAGGCGCAACTGCGACCACAACGGTTCATCATTCGGTTCGAAGACGGCCCATTGGGATCCCCGATAGAGACTCTCTTCAATCATCAGGGCGGTGCGCCGGACGGGAATGTACTTCCATTGCGACGCCAGCCGATCGTCACCATCCAGCGTTCGGGCGCCCCAGATCACATGGCCCGCAGCGGGCAACGTGCGCAGGCAGTTCACGCCGAGCGGGTTGAGCTCGCCGTTCTCGGCATCGGTCATCGCAACGCTCAACGAGTCAACGCCGCGGAACGTCGCCTCGATACCGGCCGGTGCTTTCCAGACACCGCGTTGGGCGTCGGTGCGAGCGAAGATACCTGCCACCGCACCGCAGGGCGCCACGGTCTCAATGCGATTGTCGCGCAGCGGATTGGCCTCGCGAATGCGGGGAAAGAAGATGGCGGCATTCGTTCCGCCGCCAATGACTCCTTTCAGACCGGGAAAACCCGCCACGGCGTCCCGCTTCGACTTCCACGACGACGGGGGATCGACCAAGAGGATGGCTCGACGTGCAATGCAATAGGCACTCGCTTCTGCCAACACATTCGGATCGGTATCGTTGTCCAGGTTGTAGGGCGGGATGCAAAGCATGTTGAAGATGTCGGCGTCCGCCAACGCGTAGATCCCTTCCTTCTTGCTCTGGTTCCCCAGGAACAACGGTGCCTCGAGGTCGTCCCCGTCGGTCGCCTGATCCTGGCTCGCCACCTTGAATTTGGTGACCTCCGTCGGCGTGGCGGGAGGCGTTGACCCGTCCAGATCTGTCGCCAGTACGACGAGTTCGGAGGAGGCCTCCAGGACTTTGTCCAACCGTCGCGGACCATCCACCAGGGAAACGTTCTCGAATACCTCAACCTGTTCGGTGAGGGTGTCGCTGACGCGAAGATTGAACAGGTCCGCTTCCGAGGCGAGCCCCTGCTTCTTAGCAACCCCCTTGCGGACGTCCGTATCGGTGATGAACGAAATCTCCGCCTCCAGATGATTCGCCCACGCTCCCGGCCACTTGGCGTGAAACTCGAGCGACGGTGGGGGCGGCGCGTTGGCCCCGCCGGGCGCCACCGAGGTCGAGCCGGACGGCGGGGCGTTGGATCCACCGGGTGCCACCGTCGTGGAAGTGGCCGCCGGAGGTGTCGGTGTTCCAGACGGCCCGTCGACGGTAAGTTTCGCCGTCAAGTACGGCGGGGGCGGGAAATCGTCCGCCAGCCGGTTCACATCCGACCGCGTCTTGCCGAAATCGCTCGCCACACCAGCGTCGACGACCGTCTTGATTTGAGCAACGGCGTCCTTCTCCGCATCGCTCTTGTTGGCGGCCGCCGTCTCCGCGGTCGTGACGAGCTGCTTCGCGGCGGACAGGTCGGCCGCACCGTCAATCTGCTTGGCAAGCGCTTTCGCCGCCGCCTTGCCGGCCTTCTCCTCGGCGGACGGAGCGAACAACCGAACCACGACCGCTTTGCTGCCGCCGTGAAGGAAGAAGTCCCTCACCGCAAAACTCATCGTGCTCTTGTTCCAAAGCTCGCCAAAGATCCGTTGGAAATCTCCGAAATTGTTGATCACGATCGGCTGATTGACTGGACCACGCAAGGCCCGCCCGATGAACGCTGTCGTGGCCGTATCCACCGGAACGATCGTCTTCACATCACTGGGCACTTCCTGAACATAGACACCAGGATATGTGACTCGGGGCGCTGCGGGCATCTTGGATAACTCCTTGATAACTAGATGAAATGCACAGCCTGGATGAAGCGGGCCAGCAGGGTAGCATCTAAGAATAGGGGACGCAAGTAAAAAGGGGTGAGGATTTTCTGCGTCGAATGGTGGCGCGAAGTTGCTCGCAGAAAGCCAGGGCGCGGCGAGCCATCGGCCATGGCGTTATGGGAGAACGCATTCATCAGCGGAGCATCGCAGCGCACCTGGCGCATGCTGGCCAGCCTGCTCCGGAGTTCATGCCGTGCATGACGGCGCTCAGACCAAGATCACCGTACCAACCGCCGATGCCTGGCCAGTTCGCCGCCAACCGCAGCGGGGATCGGGTCCGCAGCCAGCCGGTCCCCCGACCAGAAAAGCGATGATCGCCGATCTGCTAAGCCAAGTGGCGTGGATCGGCTCGATCGCAAGCGGGCACTCCTCCCGGAAAGGCAGCTACAGCAGGTCGTCCCGCTTCAGCAGGGCCAGGATTTCGGCGACCACGTCCGGACGCTCGTCGGCCAGATCGGTTGCTTCACCGAGATCGACGGAGAGATCGTAGAGACGCCAGTCGTCATCTGCCGCCGCACCGGATTCCCCAGCGTTCTGCTTGGCCCGTTTGGTGCGAGGCTGGCGATACTTGACCAGTTTCCAGTGGCCGTAGCGGACACCAACCGAAGTCGCGCCTTCCTGGCTGGCACAATACAGGTATTCATGTGGTTGCTGCTTGTCCGCCTGTCCCAGCAGCGTCGGCAAGTAGGAGATACCGTCAATCGCCTTGGGCGGATCCGCCCCAGCAACTTCACAGGCCGTCGGCAGAAAATCCTGGAAGGCGGACGGATGGGCGGAAACGGTGCCGGGAGCGATCTGTCCCGGCCAGCGGGCGATCAGCGGCACGCGAAAACCGCCTTCGTGCATTGACCGCTTGTAGCCCTTGAGCGGTCCGTTCGAATCAAAAAACTCGTGATCGTGTCCGCCTTCGCGGTGCGGGCCGTTATCCGAGGTAAAGATCATGAGCGTCTGCTCGTCGATGTTCAATTCCTGCAACAGCTTCATGAGTCGGCCAACATCGGAATCCATCCTGGTAATCATCGCGGCAAACCCTTTTTCCGGGTTTGGCCAGTCACGGTCGGCGTAGATGCCGTAGTCCGGGACCTCCATCCCGTCACCCACGGCTCGCCCCCCTTCGTTATTCGCGTGGGGAATCGTCCAGTGGATATGCAGCAGGAAGGGGTGATCTTTTTCGCGCCGAATGAACTTGAAGGCGGCTTCGGTCATGAAGTCGTGTGAGTAGCTGACGCGTTTCGAGGCGACACGTCCGCGGCCGTTCGGGTAGTCACCAATCACATTTCCAGGCAGGGGTACCTGTTGTTTGTTTTCCCACAAGAAGGTCGGGTAATAGTTGTGGGCATTGCTTTGGTTCAGGTAGCCGAACCAGTAGTCGAAACCGTTGCGATTGGGGTGCCCCGGGTTGTCGACATCCGCCGGCTTCTCGACGTGGCCCAGAGCCCACTTGCCGACGCCCCCGGTTGCGTATCCGGCGGCGCGGAGGCGTTTGGCGACGGTCTGTTCCATCGAGGTCAGACTGCGAGGCCGGTTCCCGATCAGCCCGGTGTGCCCAACGTGCTGGCCAAGCCAGAGAACCAGCCGGGATGGGCGGCAGACGGTGTGACCCGAGTAGTGATCGGTGAACCTGATCCCTTCCTTGGCCATCTGATCGATGTTCGGCGTTTGGATCACTTCCTGGCCATAGCAGCCCAGGTCGCCGTAGCCGAGGTCATCGGTCATGATGTAGATGATGTTCGGGCGCCCCGGACGTTCGGCCGCCATAGCTGCCCGGTCCGGGCCGATTCCAGCCGCGGCGACGAGAAGCCCACCTACGGTCAACAAGAACGGAATCGGCAATCGAGCATTCATGGCATGTTCTTTCTCAGGAGTACTGTCGATGGTGAGCCAGCGTTTGGGTGCGGACCGGGATGACCCGCCGGCGCAACCGCCAAGGGGTACACCCGCCGCGATTTTGGCCGGTTCCCGGCCGGCGTTCCATTCTAGAGAACCGGCTGCGCCTTCGCAGCGCCGACCGTAATCAGGCCTTCAAGTGGCCGGCCGTCGCGTATCCTGTCGCCTTGACCAGGGGAAGAATTCAACGCCCCCTTCGGCCATTCCCATGGCGGCCGCCGACAGTCCGCCCCGCGCCAGGGCAAGCTTGCAATGGCCGATCGCTTGTCCCATATTATTGGCCGATGTGCCACGAGAGTGTCCCGAAACGGCCCTGGGAGCTTGTCGCCAAGGAGCGACGGGGGCACGTCGAGGCGCGAGGAGGGCATTCGAGTCGTCACGCGCTCGACGCATGCAACACGCCTGCACGGCACCAGGCCAACAAACACGGTCGGGGTGGTTCCCGTGTGGCTAAACTTGCTTGGTGGACTGACGTCGTTGGTCTTGAGTCAGGTACTGGCAATCGGCGGGAGCACACCCGATTGTCGGCCGATACCTGCATCATGCAGGATCGCCAGGCGTCACGCACAGCATGACCTCCGGAAGGTGGAGACGGAACGTCTGCCGTCTACTGCACCTGGGGCGAGCGGCGTGGCGTCGACTTCGCGGCCCGAGCCCAATCAACACTTACTCTCCCAACATGGTTACCGATGTTCGACTTGCTGGACCTACTGATCGGCAGCGGAGTGCCTCCCGCCGTCCCGGCGATCGATTTCGCTTCGGTGGACCTGTTGGGACAGGCCGGCGGTGGGGGCGGCTTCGGTGGCGGAGGTGGCGGCGGAGGCGGAATTGGCGGCGGTGGCGGAGGCGGAGGGGGAGGCGGACATCTGATCTACCTGCTGATCCGCTTCACGATTCGCTATCCCCACTTGGGCATTCCCCTGATCATCGCCATCGTCACGGCGCTCTACTTCGTCAAGAAATGGGAACGCGACGCGCGGGTGACCAGAACGATTCGCCGCGGTCGCAAGATCCAAGAGGCAACCTTGCAGGACGCCGCCCTGCAGCAACTCACCCAGCGCGATCCCCAGTTTCACGAAGACCTGTTTCTGCAGCGGGCCACGAATGCTTTCTTGACGACCCAGGCAGCCTGGAGCGAACAGGATCTCAAGCCCTGCCGAGCCTTCATCTCAGACGGTGTACACGAGCGGTTCGAGCTTTACATCGCCATGCAGCGGCGAGAAAACATCCGCAACCGGATGCGGGACGTCGTGGTGGCGCAGCGCGAGGTCGTGGCGGTAACCAGCGACCCTCAATTCGATACCATGCACGTCCGCTTTACCGCGCAAGCCATCAGCTATAACGAGGATCTCGACAGCGGACGTCGTGTCTCCGGCAACAGCGACCGGGTACCGATCACCTTTACGGAAATCTGGTCCTTCTCCCGGCGCCCGGGAGTCGTCACGAATCCGCAAGCGTCGCTGTTGCAAGGGACGTGCCCCAATTGCGGCGGCCCGGTCGAGATCGTTGATACGGCCCAGTGTCCCCAATGCGAGTCGGTCGTGAACTCCGGCCGGTACGATTGGGTCCTGGCAGAGATCACGCAAGATGAAGAGTGGGTGGTGCCGCCAGTCCGTCATGACGTCGAGGGATGGGATCAGTTGGCGGGCCGCGATCTGGGCCTGAATTTTCAGCACCTGGAAGACCGGGCTTCGGTGGTCTTCTGGCGCTGCTTGATGGCCGTTTATTTCGAGGACCTCCGCTACGCAGCGCCGATCTTGGATGCCGAATTGAACCAGATCCCCCCACGATGGCATCTGGAAGCCGGCCAGTTCTGGAAGACGCCGGCCGTGGGCGTGGTCGAGGTCACCGAGTGCCGCCCGGCCGGCGAGGACGGATTCGATCGCGTGGCGATCCTAGTCCGCTGGTCGGCGACGCGGGCCGCCGGAGACCGGCGCCGTCCAAAGTTGCTCGATCAGCAACGCATCTATTCGCATTTGGTGATTTTGCGCCGTAAGTCGGGAGTCACAACGAATGTCAATCGCACCTTCTCGTCATTCAGTTGTCAGGGATGCGGCGCGCCGATCCAGGTCGGCAAGGCCCAGGTTTGCGAGTTTTGTCAGGCGCCACTGAACGACGGCTCGACGGCCTGGGTCCTGGAAACCGTCGAACAGCAAGGGGCGCTGGCGGCCTATCGGCGAGGCGCACAGCAAGCGGTATTGACGCAGGCGACGGGCGACGGCGAACGCCTGGAGGCGGAACGCTTCCTGAACGAACCGGAGCTCTTGGCGGCGTTGACCCGCATGGTCCTCGCGGACGGTGAGCTCCACGAAAAAGAGCGCCAGTACCTCACGGAGCTGGCTCGGCGACGAGGTGTTTCCATGGACCGTCTGCGGCAGATCTTCGCGACCGCGGTCGACGACAAGCAGCCGATTCAACTACCGGAGGGCCGCGAGCAGCGCGTCGCGTTCATGGACCACCTGATCCGCGCCGCGCTGATCGATGGCCGCCTCACTGCCCACGAAAAGCAACTTTTACGGCGCGTCGGCGAACAACTGAACTGGACCCCAGCCGACTTCAACCACGCCATCGCCCGCAACCGGGGCAAGCTCTACCGGCAGGCAAGAGAAGTCATCCGGGCCAACAAGGCTGCACAACGAGGATAAGCCGTACTGATGAATCCCTAATACACGATGGAAGAAGGTATGAAGGAAGGCATGAAGTCATGCACAGCATGACCTACGGAACGGCGAAGGTATGCCTGCCGCGGATCCTAGCCGTTGTTTAACGCGTAGCGGCGTTTTGCACATAGGCCAGAATCTCGAAGATCTCGTCCTGGGTGAAGCGGTCGAGGAGGGCCTTGGGCATCATCGACTTGGACGTCTTGACCATCTCGTCGATCTCGGATCGCGGTATGACGACCGGTTCGGCCGATTCCGGGTTCACCAGGACCGACACCGACGTGCGATCCTCGTTCTGGATCATCCCGGTGACCACCTTGCCGTCGGTGGTCACAATGACCTGCATCGCGTACTTGGCATCAATCCGATGTGACGGTTCGAGAATCTCCCGCAGGATGGCTCGCCGATCCCCTTTCCAGCGCTTCAGGACGTCGGTCAATTCGGGCCCGACCGCACCGCCCTGTCCGTCAACCTTATGACACTGGGCACAGGTG
The DNA here is from genome assembly GCA_030430075.1 of bacterium. GTDB lineage: Bacteria > Planctomycetota > Planctomycetia > Pirellulales > Pirellulaceae > ARS98. The sequence goes on along the minus strand of JAUIGN010000036.1, from coordinate 35,559 downwards.
GCTTCCGTAAACAGCCGCTGACCGATTTCCGCCGAGCGCCCACGGAGGCCGCCTTCGATGTCTTTGAAATCATCCAGCGTCCAGGCCTTGACGAACTCGCGGTTGCTGCCGATCGGGTCCTTGGGTTTGGTCGGATTGCGCTGCCAGGCATCCAGATCCGGAACCACGACCATCACGCCGTACATGCGCATCCAATGGCGGGGAAACGTGCAGACAAATGGATACTCGCCCGGCGCGCTGGGCGCGGTGAAGGTGAGTCTCTCCTGTTGCCGTGCCTGCACCATGTTGGTGGCGAAGAGCACCTTCTCGGAGACCGGCACATACGGCTTGCCTTCAAAGCCCGGCTGCGGGCCCTGCACCAGCCCCGCCTGGGCGACTTCTTTGAGGGCCCCTGCGACCGTAATGACCAGGTTGTGGGGCATCAGGTCTTCGTTGACCAGGACGACTTGCACCGGCCGCCCTGCTTCGACCGCGAAATAGGGCGTATCGTACCGCATCTCTTCTTCGACGGTGTGGATGCGCACGACACGGACCGTCACTTCGCGGAGTCGTGCTCGATACGCGCGCGACGCGGTAACCGGCAGTCTGGCCAGCAACTGATCCGCCAATTGCATGGCGTCGACAAACTCGTCGGTCGTCCGCTCGGCGGCCGGGGTCGCTTCGGCATGCGCGACAAGAAAATCGACGAGTTGGGCTGACGTTGTCGCGCTCCGCTCGTCCGGCGGGATCGTGAGCAGCGTGCGAATCGCTTCAACTCGCAAATCGGCCGCTTGCACCAGCGGGGCGATCAAGTCGAACGTCGCAGCCCGTTCGTTGGGCACATGCCGCAGCGCGGCCAGGGCCGCTCGGCGAATCGGCGACGGACGATCGGCGCCGGCCAGTTCCACAATCGTATCGCGGAGGGGCGCACGGACCGCCGGCTTGGGAATCAACGAGACGGCGCCCAGCCAGTCCAAGGTGCCGGCATCACTGGCCATGGCCCGTTGCTTGGATGCGGGGGCATCGCCGGCGACGATCAGGCCGGCATATCCGACCGAGCGCACCAATCGGTTGTCCGCTGCGGTCGCCTCCGCCAGTGCTGGCCGCTTGCCGGCCAGCACCGACATCGGCTGGTCGAGCAGCATCGTGCTGAGTTGCCGTCCCGTTCGTTGCTGCTGCCGGTCCTCGGCATCCAACGCTGCCAGGGCGGCCAGCAGTTCCGTGGCCGCGTCCGACCGGTGAAGTTTGACCAGGCCGTCCAGCGCTTCCTCGCGATATTGGGGAGACATCCCGGCGCGGGTCAAAATGGCCGTGTAGACCGGCGCATACTTTTCGTCGTCAGGATGCCGCGCCACCAGCAAGAGACGTTCGTTGTCCAGTCGATTCAGTTGGTACCAGACAATCCGCGGGCTCTTGTCGAGAAATACCCGGGGACGCTCGACGGGCGCCGACCCATCGGCATCCGGACCGTGATGGTGGGCATGGTCCTGGGCCCAAGTGGCGGCAACCGCCAGGCCGAGCGCGGTCAAGGTGAGGAGGGGCATCCGGTAGCGGATCTTCATGGCGATTCTACTGTTCAAGTTGTCTCATGGTTTCGTCGAGCGTGTACTGGAGGTAGTCGTCGACGTCATGTTCCAGGACCCCCAAGGCCGTTTCGACGGCGTCATCGCCGCTGAGGAAACTGAGTGCCCGGACGGCCTCCAGCCGCACTCGCGGATGCGGGTCGTTGATGCGTTCGGCGAGCAATCCCAGGGGGTCTTCGACCCGGTCCAGCCAGTACGACAGAGCGCGTGTCGCCGCCGCTCGGGCGCGGTGGTCTTTGGCAACCAGCAGGTCGCGCAGCAGGTCGGCTTGAACCACGTCGACCGTTTGATAAACCCACAGCGCTTCCAGTAGCCAGTGTTCGTAGGCGTCATCCGAGGGCTTCAGCGCGGCAATCCAGCGCTCCGTGGCTGCCGCCACTTCGGCCGGATCCCGTTCGGCCAATTCGCGCCGTGCTCGATAGCGCGTGCGGTCTTCGGGCAGCTTCAACAGGTTCAGCAGAGCCGGGATCGGCTCGCCGGCAATCTTGGCCGGCGTGACCAGGGGCCGCCCCTGGTACGTGACCCGCCAGATCCGGCCGTGGCTGTGGTCGCGGTTCGGATCGCGCAGATTGTGCTGGAGGTGGCCAATCAGGGCATTGTGCCAATCGACGATGTACAGCGATCCGTCGGGGGCGAATTGAAGGTCGACCGGCCGAAAGTTGCCGTCTTCGCAGGAGACAATCGGGGCGACCTCCTGGCCGACAAAACCCGAACCTTCCTCGGCAACCGTGTGGTTCAGAACCGTCCGTTCGCCGATGCAATTCGTCAGCAGGAAGTTGCCCTGCACTTCTGGAGGAAAATGCCGGCTGGAAACCAGCACACAACCGGCCGAAGGGCGAATTCGCTTCTTGTAGAAGGTGGGGAAGGCGTAATTCGGATCGCCCCCCGTTTGTTTGGCAATGCGCCGATGTTGCGAACCGCCGGGATGTTTCAGGGGATAGTCGATACGTCCGGTGATGGGTGCGGCCCAATAGCTGAATCCGGGCGACGCGTCGGCGATGAAGTCTTGCCCCCAGCGGTCGTAAACGTGCCCCCAAGGGTTGGAAAACGCCAGCGACGCGTGAACACCAAACTTGTGCGAGGCGGGATGAAAGCGCCAGATTCCCGCTTCATGCAAGCGAGTCAGCCCGTAAGGGCTTTCGACCTGCGAGAACTTGAACGTCCCTTCGTTGAAGTACAGACCGCCGTCCGGTCCCCATTCAAAGGCCCCGATGCCGTGATGTGAGTCGGCGGAATCGAAACCGACCAGGGCGCGGACCCGCGTGTCCGCCCGGTCATCGCCGTCCGTGTCCTGCAGGAAAAGAATGTCCGGCTGTTGGCCGACATACACCCCACCGCGGCCCAGTTCAAATCCCGTGGGCTGATGCAACCCGCCGGCAAACACTTTGCATTCGTCGGCGCGGCCATCCTGGTCGTGGTCCTCGAAGATGAGCAGCTTGTCATCCAATTTGGTCTTCGGTTTCCAGTGCGGATAGGAAGCCATGGTGGAGACCCACAGCCGCCCCCGATTGTCGAAGTTCAAGGCGACGGGATTGGCCAATTCGGGAAACTGCTCTTCCGACGCGACCAGGTTGATTTCGTAGCCGGGCGCCAGTTTGAAGTGCTTGAGCTGTTCCTGGGCAGGCGAATAATCGAGCGAACCGAGTTTGCCGCGAGCCCGGTTGGGGTCATTCTTGCCGCCGACATTCGTCTTCGGCTGAATGAATGGCAGCGTATTGCTGTCGTCCACCGTAGGGGCGACCTTCTCGCCGCGTGCCAGGGCCCAGATCCGGCGGTCGCGGTTGGCACACATCTGGTCCAGGATGGCCCGCTCGCGTTCCATCACATCGGTGTTGTTGTAGGTTCCGTCGAATCCGGCCTGGCCGCGCGCTCCGTAGATCGAATAACCGTTGACGGCTCGGTACCTGTGCCACCAATGAAAATTCTTGTCGTCGACGGCCGACTCAATCGCGGCGAGGTTGGCGACACCCGTCGGCGCGTCTCCGAACAGGCCCCGGTCCAAGAGCTGCCCTAGCGCCCAGTAGCCCTCGGCATTCAAGTGGGCGCCGTCGAGCGTGAGTTGTTCCCGGGTCTTCTCGAACAGTTCCTTGGTCGGCGTGAAGAGATCGACAAATCCCACCTCCGTTTGCTCGGCCACCTTGGCCAGGGCCGCGGTGTACGCCGCCAAACGCACGTTGTGTTCCTGTCCGTCAGGAAGATGCGGGTTTCCCGTATTTTCGAAGGCGATGGGAGAGATCAACACGATCCGCGGCGCCCCGTCGCCGCTGTACTCCTTGGTCTTCGTTTCCCGAACCAGCTTGGTCATCTCAGCTTCGAACTGGCTCAGGCCCGCGTCGCCGGCAAACGACTCGTTGAAGCCGAAGAAGAAAAGAACGACGCTTGCCTGACTGTGAGTCAGGTGTTGATCCGGTTCGCCGAAGTTCTGGGAACGGATCCGTTCAAACGGTTCGTCCCCGGGGAAACAGAGATTTCGGACGGTCAGGTCGAGATCCGGAAAACGCGCATAAAGCAAGGATTCCCAGCGGCTGTGATGTTGCAGGCGTTCGCCCAGGGCGTTCCCGACCAGGCAGATGTGGTCACCCTTCCGCAATGTGAGCTCGGCTGCGGGCGCGGAGGCGGCGAACGTGGTCAGCAGCAACAGCAACAGCAACGCGACGATTCGAAATCTCATGAGTGCTTGTCCGTAAGGGGCGAGAGGGGTGAATTGGCCGGTTGTCGGCAGGCAACGTCCGCAGCCCACCGCGGGCGCCGGCGCATGGGACGAGTGGGGCCGGTAATCTCCCCAGCAGGAGGCCCACCGTCCATATTTTCTCCCAGTTTACTTGCGACTTCCGGCAGCGTGTCAATCGGGTGGAACATTTCTACCGAATCGGTCGCCATTGCGGGTCGCGGCGGCGGCAATCCGCACTCGTGGAAGTCTCCCCCCCCTTTGATGGCGAACAGCACACGTTCGTCTGCACCGCCTCAAGGTGCCGTGACAAAGTCCGCTTCGCGAAACGAGGCCCGCAACCCACCCTGCATCGTCGTCAGCCAGAGTTGACCCGGTTTGTGCTCGAACAGGTAAGGATACGCAACCCATCGTCGACTGCCGGTTGCCGAGGACTCGCGACGATGGGCGACCACCACCGGCTTCGACCACGTTTGCCCTTCGTCCGCGGAGAACGCCAGAGACAGTTCCTCCCGATGGTTGCTGACCGGTGTTTCCGACCAGAGTCCGTCGCCGCCGCTGAGCGGCCAGTCCCGCTTGCCTTCCGGATAGGGGCGATTCCAGACGAGCAACAGGCGCCCGCTGGCCAACCGCCGCAGCATGGCAGGCGCGCTGCTGGCCGCAATTCCCGACGGCTGCAGGGTCCGCCAGAAGCGGCCTCCATCGTACGAGTGGGCGGACCAGAATTCGCCCCAATTGGTACGGATCAACATCCACAGACGGCCGTCCCGAAGTTCGGTCACTGTCGGTTCGGTCACGCCGCCGTGGTGACCTCGTCCCCCCAAATCGATCAAGTTGCTGGCGGACCAATGTTGTCCGTCGTCCGTTGACGAGTAGGTCAGCACGGTGTGGCGACCGGGGTCGTGCAACATCTTCATGGCCGTAAAGAGGATTCGACCGTCCTTGGTTTGAATCATGTCCCGGACCGCACCCGACCAATGGTCATGGAGCTTCTGCACATCCTCCCACGTCTGCCCGTCGTCGGTACTGCGCATAACATAGGTGGGCAGGGTGGCACCCGGGGCGTCATGAAGTTCATTGCTCCAGGTCCATTTGCGCTCATTCAAGTTCATGTAGGCGGCAATGATCGTGCCGTCCCGCGTGCGAAAGAGGGCCCGCTCATTGCTGACGCGAACGTTGTGGACCGACGTCCCGTGTAATGGCCGCGGGTCCGACCATGTCTGACCGTCGTCGCGGCTGACGTAGCTGGCCTCGGCATCGAGGCAGAGAATGTCGCCCGATTTCGTGTGGACGAACGGGCCGAGTTGATCGGTGGGCAGTCGTTGCAAGCGGGCATCGAGCCACAGGTCGTCGTCGGCCTGGCCGGTCGCCAGCAGCAGGCCGATCCAGACGCCGCTCAGGGCCAGAGCAAGTGGGCGGCGGGTCAAGGCGGCAAACATCGGAAAGTCCTTTGCGGGGTGAGGATCGGAATGGCTTGCCTTGGACCGATTGGCGGGACGCGGCCAGGGGCGTTCAGCCGCCTGGGGCGTCCATGCTGCGGCCTTTCGATGGTCCAAAGCGATCAGGCTACGGGTCGTCCGAATCGGGAAGGTCGGCTGGTGGCGAAACAGGATCAACCTGTCGCGACTCGACCCAGGCCTTCCACTGCTCGGAAATCCAAGCCGGATCGGGCGGCGCGTCGGTTACCAGATAGCGATAGCGGGCGGCGAGCGGATGTTCTCGATCGATCGTCAACGGCCCGTCCACACAGGGAGAAAAACAAAAGTAGGGCTTCGTTGGGTGCAGGCGAGCGGCCTGCGGTGCGCGAAAATTCGCGGGATGGCCGAGCACACTGATGGTGACCGGCCGGCCTTCGATGGTTCCCGTCAGGGCCACCCAGTTTGTGTGCTGATGGTTACCGGCCCGCCGCTCCGACCCCTCGGCGTTCATGAACTCGCTCGGCTCACGCACCAGGTCGGGCAACGCGTCCAGCCCTCGATCCTGATCGGTCAGCCAGCGGGTTGGGCCGCGCAGGGCCATGCCGCCGTAATGGTATTTTTCAACGACGAGCGGCTTGTCGGTCAGGGCGGTCTGCGTGCTGACGAGGTCGAAGCAGTGGTAGCCGCCGGCCGTGGCGTGGACCGTGACGCTCCAGCGTTCTCGAACAACATCCACCGGCGGCGAGGACTCGACGCGGTGCAGCAGGTCGACAACAAACCCGGCCGACGCGTCGGTCTGCGACGTGGCGACGACCCGTTCGTGCAGGACACGCCCCGTACCGCCGGCCAGATTCCAGAAATCGACCTGCCGGCCGTCGTACGTTGTGCGGACCCACGCGGAGAAAATCCCATGTTGGTGCGGATGGTCGGCCGGAAACATCTGGGTCACCGTTCGCCCCGACGGCGAGTTGACGGGATGCAGGCAGCCGCTGCGGCGGTACACCGCAGCGATCCCCGGCGGGGCCGGCGGCGAGACCTTGTTGTAAGTCGTCACGAGACGGTCCCGGTAACGAACCGACAGCGTCTGGTCTGTCTCCACCACTTCCAACCGCTCGGCGGCGGCAAGGGGGACCGCGATCAACACCGCCAGCCAGCCCGCCAAGCTCCCTACCAGTGGAAACGATTTGCAGCCGTCGGCGACAGACTGCCCGTTCAGAGCGAGGAACCGCATGATGATTCTCCAGGCCGGCCGTACTCAGTAGAGCAGCATCGACAGCTTGCGCTGGTACGGGGCGACCAGGGGCGAGCCGTCAGGCAACGCGCGGAAGATTTCGAGCATCAACAGGCGACTCCGCTCGCCGGCGCCCTGCCGGTCTTTTTCGATCAGCGCGAGGCACAAATCGAGTGCTTCCTGGTATTGCTCCGCCCCCGCCAGCGACTCGGCCAGGTGGAATTGCAACTCAACGTCATCCGGTTTCGCCTCGGCGGCGGCCCGCGTCTCCGCCAGGTGGTCGTCTTTCATGCCGTGGAGGTCGAGCGCCGCCTTGACCTTCTCCGCTTCCGGTTCGAGATAGCCTCGATTCTCGAGTTCAGCGATCAGCGCCCGACAGGCGTCGACCTGCTCGGTCTGCAGAAGCATTCTGGCAAGGCCGATCTTGACATCCGTATTCTGAGGATCGTTCGTCAACAGGGACTGGTACTTGGCGAGCGCCGCCTCGGGCGCGATCTCTTCCAGACGCAACGCTTCGCTGTACTGGTTGATCACCAAGACCTGGTCGATCCAGTCGCGCAGTTCCGCTTCGGGCATCGCTCCGTTGAAGGCGTTGGCGATCTTTCCGTCCACCACCGCGTAGACCGCAGGAATTCCCTGAACGCCGAACTGCGCAGCGGCCTCTGGATGCAGATCCGTGTCCGCCTTAACCAGCGCAAAGCTGCCCTGGTACTCCTGGGCCAACTTCTCCAGGACCGGTCCCAGGGCCCGGCAGGGGGCACACCAGGGCGCCCAGAAATCGAGGACGACGGGGACTTCCTGGGAGCGGACAAGCACTTCGTCGGCAAACGTTTCCGCCGTTGATTCAACGACCCACGGCGAACCGGGCTGGGGTACGTCGCTCTCTGAGTTGTCGGACATGGAATTTTCGGACATTGCGTTTCATGCGAAAGTAGGTGGGAAATGCGATCGCCGGGTCCGGCGAGGATCAACGCGGGCCGGCGGTCGCGGGCGGCGGCCGGTGGCTACCCATCCCGCCGCCCGTTTGTCCCTCGTACGAAATGGCCGCTATCGCGACCGGCAACGTGGTGCGAGACCTATCGTTCCTTAATCCGGATGTTGCGCCAGGCGACCTGGTAAGGGCCGGTCCCCTTCTGGATGCCGTGGACCTGCAAACCAATGAACCCCTTGGGGTGGGTCTTCAGAATTTCATCATCCACCAGGTCGGCAATCGGCTGACCGTTGATCCAGGTTTGAATCCGATTTCCGTCGGCGATCACGCGAAACTTATTCCACTCGCCATCCTTAAAATGCTTGTGCGGCTTCAAATGCTCCGGCTTTGTCAGCCAGCCTCGACCGGTTGCTTCGCCATAGATATAGCCCGCTTCGGCGCCGTTCTTGCCACTCGCTTCGATCTCAACTTGAGGGCCGTTGACGCGGCCCACCCGGTTATTCTTACCTTTACCGTCGGCCGTCTTCTTGGTCTGCGAACGGATTTGCACCCCCGAATTCAAACTGTCGTGAACCTTGACCTCGAATTCCAGCTCAAAGTTGGCGTACTCTTTGTTACTGCAGAGAAACGAATTGGGACTCCCGTCACTGGTGGTCCCTTGGATCGTCCCGTCCACCACCTGGTAAGTGGCCGTTCCATTCTTTTGTGTCCACCCGTCAAGCGTCTTTCCGTCGAACAGTGACACCCAACCGTCGGCGGCGGCAGCGGAGCCGGCCAGGACGGTTGCCACCAGGAACGCGGTTGTCGTGAAGCTAAGGAGTGAGCGTCGGAGGATATTCATGATGTTGGAACCACACAGGTTTGAGAGGGGTGAATCAAATCGGGCAACGAACGCCGGCCCTCATTCTACAACAAATCCCCGCACCTTTCCGCCGGGGGAGCGACCAGTTCGCAAAGCTTCGTGGTCCTGATGCCTGTCTCGGCTGCTGCCGGTCCGCGATCCCCAGCACGACCGGCGCGGCGGCCGGGAGGCCAATTTCCCGGAACGCTCGACCGGTGTACGATGAAAGCAGATGAAGTGACGGATGGGGAGCATCCGCGCGTGGCTCGACCGGGGATCGACCGTCCCCGCGTCTCGCCCCCAAACCGCAACGCTGCTCCGGAGTAAGGGATGCGACGTGTTGATGACGCGACCAACAATCGCCGTAACCATGGGTGATCCGGCTGGGATCGGCCCCGAGGTATGCCTCCGCCTGCTGGCGGATCGAGGCGTGACCGCTCACTGTACGCCGATTGTGTTTGGCGACGCCGGCGTGCTGGAGCGGGTTGCCCGACATTGCGGTCTGCCGATGCCCCCGCGCGTCCTGTCAGCCGCCCAGGGGCCCGCCGCGGCACCGCTCGCCCCCCTCCCGGCCATCCTCGACCTGGGGGCCATTGAAGCGGCTTCCGTCCGCCCCGGCGAAGTGAGCCAGGCAACCGGCGCCGCCTCGTATCGGTATATCGAATCTGCCATCCAAGCGGCCTTGATGGGCCAGGTCGACGCCATCGCCACCGGGCCGATCCACAAAGAGGCGCTGCATCGAGCCGGAATCCCGCATCCGGGACATACGGAGATCCTGGCGGACCAAACGGGCTGCGACCGATACTGCATGTTGTTGACCTGCGCAGAGATTAGCTGCAGCTTCGTGACGACCCATGTCGGCTACCGGGACGTGCCGGCCCTGCTCTCTGTGGACCGAATTCTGGAGGTCATCGAATTGAGCGCCGATGCCATGCAGCGCATCCGCCACCGCCCACCCAAGCTGGCCGTGTGTGCCCTGAATCCGCACGGCGGCGAACACGGCCTGTTTGGCGACCGGGAAGAAGAGCGGATCATCCAGCCAGCGATTGCGGCCGCACGTCGACGGGGGATTCAGGTCGAAGGCCCCCTGCCTCCCGATACCGCCTTCCTGCCGGCCCGCCGTGCGGAAATCGACTGTTTTGTCTGCATGTATCACGACCAGGGACACATCCCGCTCAAAGCGCTGGCCTTCGATGTCGCCGTGAATGTCACGCTCGGGCTGCCGATCGTCCGCACCTCGGTCGATCATGGAACCGCCCTGGATGTTGCCTGGCACGGAACGGCAGGGGCCACCAGCATGATCGAGGCCGTCAAGCTGGCCACCCGGCTGGCCATCGAACACCCGACAACTGCACTCAATTGACCGCTCGGGAACGAGAGGAACAACAACCACGTCCCGGTGGTTAGAATACGGAAGTTGTACCTGGTGCGTTCCTCGGGGAACCATCGCCTGCAGCGGTATCGGTAGCGACCTCGCCGTGACCGGCGCGCGCCCCTTGGTGGTACGTCAAGTGCGTTTTCGAAACCCACGCTTCAAGAAGGCCCACCCTTGCATCTGGCACTCAGCGGTTCCTCCGGATTGGTTGGCCAGGTTCTCTCCGCAAGTCTGCGGGAGGACGGCCACGACGTCTCACCCCTGGTACGCGATGATCGCCCGAGGATTCGCTGGTCGCCACCGTCGGGCGAGATCGATCGTCAGCAGATGGCGACAGTCGACGCGGTGGTCCACCTGGCGGGCGAGAGCATCGGCGAGGGGCGCTGGACGAAGACAAAGAAAGAACGCATTCGTCAGAGCCGGGAGACGGCCACTCGCCTGCTGTGCGAGTCACTGGCGTCGCTGGAGCCGCGTCCGCACACGTTGGTCTCCGCCTCCGCCATCGGCTACTACGGTGATCGCGGCAGCGAGGTGCTGGATGAAGGGGCGGCCCCCGGCGAGGGCTTCTTGCCCGAAGTCTGCGTGCAGTGGGAGGCGGCCACGCAACCCGCTCGGGAGGCCGGAATCCGGGTTGTCAACCTGCGGATCGGTGTCGTGTTGAGCCCCGACGGCGGCGCGTTGGCGAAGATGCTCTGGCCTTTCAAATTGGGATTGGGAGGCCGGGTCGGCAGTGGGCACCAGTATTGGAGCTGGATTGCCCTCAGCGAACTGGTGCGCGTGATCCGGTTTGCCGTCGATACCCGGGCATTGAGCGGCCCCGTCAACGCCGTGGCCCCGGAGCCTGCTACGAACCGGGAATTCACCCGGGTCCTGGGCCAGGTCCTGCGGCGACCGACCATCTTTCCCATTCCGGCCCCAGCCGCCAGGCTGGCGTTGGGACAGATGGCAAACGACCTGTTGCTGGCCAGCGCGCGAGTTGTACCGAAGAAGCTGGGGGAAAGCGGCTACGACTTTTCCTGGGCGGATCTCGAGGCAGCTTTACGCCACGAGTTGGGCGTTCGCCCGGATCATTCATCAGCTGTTGAGCGTTAGACCCGGTTCCGCTGGTGGCCGCACAAACCGAACGCCAACGCGTTCCGCCCCGCATGCGCGGCACTGACGGCAAGCGAACCGCCCAAGGCCACCGAGGTGGCAAACATGAAAAAAGCCCGACTGCGGAACAGCCGGGCGGGGTCGCGATCGGGTTGTCGGACGAACGATTGGCGACCGCCGCCGCAGCCGATTGTCAACTGCGGTGCGATCCCGGCGCCGACTTACTTGAGGGTATGCGAGTTCTCCATCTTCAGATCCAAGGTACCCGGGAGTTCCATGCCCATCACCTCGAGCTTGAGTGACCCCTTGAGCTGCATGGAGGCTTCGTGCTTGGTGGCCTGTCCTGCTTCGGCGTCGAACAGCATGTATCCCTCGCTGTTGGCGACGCTGAGATCGCTCTCGAGCACTTTGAGCGGCGCGTCGGCGTCTGCCGAGTAATCGACGGAGGTCGTCTTGACATTGATCTTGTGCAGCTCCTTGCCGCCTTCCTGCACCGGGCCTTCGTAGGTGTACTTCGTGGTGAACTCGAGCTTCTGGCCTGAATCCAGCCGCATCAGGGTGGTCCGTTCCCAGGAGTCGCCCTTGGCGACCGGTTCGGTCGGCAAGCGGTCAATCTCGTCGTTGGCCGCTTGCTTGAGGTACTCGGGATCGAGCTGCGATTTCATGGCATCCTGAAGGTTTTGCGGCAGGTCGCCGAAGGCGGCGTCCCGTCCATCGATCGAAGCGATCCGATTGTCGGGCGTGATCGTCGCGGTCCACTTCGACTTGGCGGTCGCCTTGAAAATATCGAGGACGAAATCGAACTGCGTTCCGGGCGGGTCGGCGTCGGGCTGTGCCGAATCAAATTCGAGTTCGGTGCCGCCGGGCAGGGTGACCGCCGCCTTCACGGCATCGATCTTCGACGTCACCTTCAGCGTCCCGTCGTCGGCCCGCTTGCCATTGACCGTGCTGATCGTCAGGGTCTGATCGGAACCGCTCTCCAAGTCCATCCCCACGAGCGTCAGTGTTTGTTCCGTCTTTGTGTGAACAACCATGGTCGACTTGCGACCTTCGACAAACTTGACTTTCAAAGATACCTTCTGGGCCGAAACGGTACCGGCGGCACTCACCGTCAGTGCGACCGCCGCCGCAAAACAGAAACCTCGAGTCATCGCGCATTCTCCTCAAATTCTGGTAGTAGTCTGGTAGTAGTTCGTGGTCTGGTTCGGAATCTATTTCGCACGCTGCCGGTCAAGCTTGGCCTGCAAGCCCGGAAGAATCCGAATTGCGTTCCCATGATACACCTTTTGGAGGACGTTTTCTGGTAGCCCGAGGCCATAAATGTGCCACATCCCCTGCGGCGGGAACGCCTTTTCCGAATAGGGGAAGTACTCGTCGAAGGTCTCCAGGAACCGCCAGTAGAGTGCGACCCGGGCCTCCGGCCAGGGACCGTCGGTCCCAAACAGGACGCGGTCGGCATGGTCCAGGAAGAATCTCCTCGCCGTGTACGGCTGGCGGCCGAGTTCGCCGATCCGCGATGCAAATTCGACATAGAGATTGGGGTATGCCTGCAGCCAGACGGCAACCGTTGCCAGGTCTTCCGAGCTGTTGGCCATGTGAGCGCCGATGAAGATCGTATCGGGGTGACGGGCGATCACCCGGTTGCGAGCCTCCAGCAGCGACCGGCGAGAGGGAAACCGGTCGGGCGGAAAGCTCCATTCCGGGTGGCGGTGCAGTTCCTCCCACCGTTCATTCGTTTCGTCAATCGGTTGAAAGAAGGCGATCGGATCGGCCGTGTGGATAATGACCGGCAGTCCCAAATCACCACACGCTTTCCAGATCGGGTCCCAGCGAGGATCGTCAATCTTGATCAGCGAACCGTCCGGGTTGCGGTACCCCAGCCCGAACTGCTTGAACAATTTCAACCCGCTGGCCCCTTTCCGCTTGACCTCCGCCAAGGCGATCGCCGTCCGCCGCCCAAAATCCTCGCGCTGGCAATCCCAGCTCGCCGGATCGTCTCGCTTCCCCGCCCCCACCCAGTCAACGTTGGCGAATATCAAGAACCGGTCCGGGTACCGGCTCCACAGGTAGTCCGCATGCTCGTCAAAGTGGTCCCCCAACTGCCCGTCCAGGCTGACGCAGACGGCAATCTGATGGCGGTCCATCAGGCTGACGAAGGCATCGAGTTGCTCGGGAGAGTGTTTCAGGCGATGGCGGAAATGGGTGTGGATATCGACGACCGGGAATTTCGCTCGGGTGAGGTCGGTCTGCTTGACCTGAAGCGTGGCCCGCGGGCGAAAGCGGCTGAGCAGCAGATCGCGGCCGTTGCGCCCGTCGAGCTGCGCGGCGGGTGGCGCTGGCGGAGGGGGCTCGCCTGGCGGCTGCGTCTCGACGTCCGGGACTGTGGCCTTAGCCGCCGCGTTGGCAGTGAGCGTGGCGGCCCGATCTTCCACGGTTGGCGGATCGCCGGGCGGGTCGGATGCGGGGGACCGGTCCGCGTCCTGTGCCGCGGACCAGCCGGTCAAAAACAAGAGCAGCAGCAGAGAAACGGCGAAACCTCGACACGCCGCCCCGAGTAAGCGTGGTGCCTGTGGCGGTGGAATGGTAGGCATCCTGGAACTCCTGTCCGCTGCGCAAACGCGGCGTTGGATCGTTGGACGAATCGTCATGTGATACCATATCACCATGCCCGCCGATCATACACAACAACAATCGACGCATGAGCAGCAGCGCGCCCGCGAACTGAGCATGCACAGCACGCTGCCGCCGGCGAATGTACCGGGCTACGAGGCGCAAAGCCGGCTGGGGAGCGGTGCCTTCGGCGAGGTTTGGATCGGTATCGACCAGAAGACGTCCCGCCAGGTCGCGATCAAGTTCTTCATGCATCAAGCCGGCCTGGACTGGACGCAGCTTTCCCGCGAGGTCGAGAAGCTGGTGCTCCTGTCGACGGACCGCTATGTCGTGCAACTGCTTGATGTTGGTTGGGAGTCGGACCCGCCGTACTACATCATGGAGTACATCGAAAACGGGTCGCTGGAAGACCTGTTGAATCGGGAAGGCCAATTGAGTGTCCGCGATGCGGAAGAGTTGTTTCGCGAAATCGCCATCGGCCTGATGCACGCCCACGGTAAAGGGGTGTTGCACTGCGACTTGAAGCCGGCGAACATCCTCCTGGACCTGGAGAATAAGCCACGACTGGCCGATTTTGGCCAATCGCGACTTTCCCACGAACAGTCGCCCGCGTTGGGAACCCTGTTCTACATGGCTCCGGAACAGGCAGACCTGAACGCGGTGCCGGATTCCTGCTGGGACGTCTATGCCCTGGGCGCCTTGTTGTACTGCATGTTGACCGGAGCTCCACCGCATCGGTCGGACGCGGCCACGCGGCAGTTCGAATCCGCATCGGGACTGGCGGACCGGCTGGCCAAGTATCGCAACCTGATCACCGCCTCGCCGCCCCCCTCGGAGCACCGGCGAGTCTCCGGAGTTGACCGGCCACTGGCGGAGATTGTCGATCGGTGCCTGGCGGTGGATCCGCAACGGAGATTTCCCAATGTGCAGGCGGTCATCGACGCACTGCATGCCCGGGACATCGCCCGACTCCGTCGACCGCTGATGCTGATCGGCTTTGTGGGCCCGATCCTGCTATTAGCCATCATGGCCATTTTCGGGCTCCGCGGCTACGAACGGGCCGTCAAGCATTCGGAACTCCTGGTCACGATCAAGGCGCGCGAAAACAACGCCATGACGGCTCGCGCGGCGGCCGACTCCATCAAGGGCGAAGTCTATCGCTACTTTGTCCTGATTGAGAAGGAGGCGAATTCAGCCGCATTTCGCGAACGGTTCGCGCAGGTCGCAGAAACGGAAATCGTTCAGCAAATCAGCGATCCCCAACTGACCCCTGCCGAGAGAGATGCACTTCGCCCCGACTTCATCGCTCACCCGCCACGCCAGGCGCTGAACGATTACCTCCAGCAACGGCTGGACGAACATCTGCGTAAACTGAGTGCGAACACCAGCGAACTAAAACTGGCCAGCTTCCTGCTGGTCGATGCCACCGGCCGGATGCTGGCGGTGGCCTACGATGACAACTCGCCCAGCCGATCCGTCGGTTGGAACTACGCGTACCGGACCTACTTTCACGGCGGACCCGCCGACCTGGAATTCGAGGATCAATCGGTGCCCAGGTTCATGCAGGCCGAGGCGGATATCGAGCCCATTCGCTCGACCCATTTCTCGGCCGCCTTCCGCAGCACCACGACGGGACGCTGGAAGATCGCGGTTTCGACACCCATTTTTCGCGACGGCAACCCGCAAGCCGACGTGGTTGGCGTGCTGGGAATGACTGTCAACTTGGGCGACTTTTCCTACTTCCGGAATACCGATCTGGAAGACAAGTTCGCGGTCCTGGTCGACGGACGCCGCGGGCCGAATCAGGGCGTCATCTTGCAGCACCCGCTGTTCGACATCATGAGCCAGGATGGGGTTGGTCCGGCCGAAGACTACAGCGCGACCGAGTTTCGTGTGACGCCGACCCAGTTGGCCAGCATGCACCCGAATGCGCGCTACCAGGATCCGTTCGGCGAGTCGGCCGAGGGCGAAATGTATCGCGGCGACTGGATCGCCTCGGCATCCACGGTTGCCTTGCCGGGCAGCAAGCCGGCCGACGGCGGGATTGTGGTCCTGGTGCAGGAACGCGAGGAGGTCGCCACCGCGGAAGTCAAGGAACTGGGCCGGCAACTGAAGCGCGAAGGGATCTGGGCATTGGGGGGCGTCTTCGGGGTGATTATCGTGTTGTGGTACATTGCGATTCGAATGATGGCCGACCCACGCTCGATCGCCGCCCGCAGCGGGCCATCGCTGGCAACGCCGGGCGGCAGTACTCCGCTGGCCACCAATGTGGTTGCCAAGCACCAGCGGACCACCTTGCCCGCTCCCCCACACCAACGGCCTTCCCCACCACGAAGAAAGAACTGAACGCATGAAATCGTCTACGAACGCATATCTCCTCTGGCTGCTCGGTCTGGTCGGCTTTTGCGGGATCCACCGCTTTTACGCGGACAAGCCGATCAGCGGCATCATCTGGTTCTTCACCGGCGGACTCTGCTTCATCGGCCAGTTCATCGACCTGTTTCTGATCCCCAACATGATCGATGACGTCAACCTGAAGTACCGTGCCCTGACAAAGTGACCGACGCGGTCGGTGCGCCGTACAACTGGCCGGCCCCATTCAGCCGCGTCTGGCGGCAGGGTGCTTGCTGATCTGGTATCTTCGCCGATACCCGTTGACGGCGCAGACTCATCAACTTTGGCAGGGAAACGGCATGAGCGTGTTGACGAACCCTCTCGTAATTCTGGCGATCGCCGTGGCGATTGTCTTGGTCGGTATTCTGAAGTTTCGTTTGCATGCTTTCCTGGCGCTGACCATGGCCGCCCTGACGGTGGCCCTGTTGACGCCGCAGCAGGCGGCCGAACGGTTCCTGATTGAGAAAGGGGGCATTGCGTTCACTTCCGCGGGATCGCTTGATTCGACTTACCTGGAGGTGGGCGGCAACCGAGCCGTCGGACCGGATACACGCTACGCGGTGCTGCGGCCTGATCCCGACACGGGCAACCTGATCGAGGTGGGCACGCTGCGGATCACCGAGATTGACGAAGACTCCGCCGGGAAGCGTCGCGCGCGGGTGGTTGCCGTCGCTGGGACCGACCCGACCCCCAGGGACGGCGACACCGTGATTCATCCGCTCGACCTGCGCGACGCCCGGACGCAAGCCCGTCGAACGATCGGAGAGAAAGTTGCCGGCGCCTTCGGCACGACCTGTGGAAAGATCGGCATCCTGATCGCCCTGGCTGCCATCATCGGCAAGTGCCTGCTGGACAGCGGCGCGGCGGACAGAATCGTCCGATCCGCCCTCCGCGTGGTTGGGGAACGAGGCGCACCGGTGGCCTTTGTGGGCAGCGGCTTCCTGCTGGGGATTCCCGTCTTCTTCGACACCGTCTTCTACCTGATGATGCCCCTGGGAAAGGCCATGCGGCTGCGGACGGGCGGCAACTATCTGCTCTATATCCTCTGCATCGTCGCGGGCGGGACGATGGCCCATTCACTGGTTCCACCAACTCCAGGGCCGCTGCTGGTTGCCGAGGAACTGGGCGTCGACTTGGGAATGATGATTGTTGCCGGGTGCCTGATCGGTCTCACCAGTAGTTCGGCGGCATTCCTGTACGCGTTGTTCATGAACCGTCGCGCCGAAGTCCCGATGCGTGAATCGGCCGACTTCTCGCTGGAGGAACTCGAACAGGTCGCCCAGCGGGACGAACGCGAACTCCCGCCGCTCGGCTTGTCCCTGCTGCCGATCGTCCTGCCCGTGTTGTTGATCGCCGGCAACACGATCCTGCAAGAGCTGTCGTTGCTGCCGGACGGGGGGACCCTGGAATACACGATGTCGACGCTGGGGAACAAGAATATTGCCCTCGCCCTGGCGACCGCGATCGCGATCGGCCTGCTGGTTTGGCAGCGGGGAGAATCGCTGGACAAACTGGCCGAGCCGCTGCAAGGGGCGCTGGCCAGCGGCGGCGTGATCATCCTGATCACGGCGGCCGGCGGCGCGTTCGGCGCCACGTTGCAACAAACGGGCGTCGTCAGCATGATCCGCGGATTGCCCCAGTATTCTCCGCTGGTCGTTCTGACCATGGCCTTCTTTGTCACCACCGGGATCCGCACCGCTCAGGGATCGGCCACGGTCGCCATGATCACCGCCGTCGGGATCCTCGCCGGATTCGCCTCGGAAGGACAATTGGGCTGCCATCCGGTCTACCTGGCGTTGGCGATCGGATGCGGTTCGAAGCCGGTCGCCTGGATGAATGACAGCGGCTTCTGGGTGATTTGCAAAATGAGCGGCATGACGGAAGCGGAGGGGCTGCGGTTCGTGACCCCGATGAGCATCCTGATGGGACTGGTCGGCCTGGCCGCAACACTGCTCGCTGCAACCCTCCTTCCGCTGGCCTGAGGCGGACCGGGCCGTGCGACACGTGGCCGGACGATTCATTGGCCGTTGGGCATTCGCCCCGGTTGCTTCGATCGCCGAGCGAACCGGGCGCGAGCGCGTGCCGGCTGATTTGAGCGGCGCCTTGGGTAAGTTCGCCGTAAACGATTGTTAGACAGTGACTTCCACTGAATGGCTGGTCGTTGAGGAATAGACAAGGAATCAACGGGGGAATCAACCGGGAATCATCAGGGAACCATCCGGGAAAATAATCCGGGACAGGCGCCGAAATTGTGATTGCCGCGGTCCTTCGAGGCCCCGAAGCAGGAGGGATTGGAGACCTTCGGTCGGCCGTTTCGGCGGGGTCGGAGACCCGCGCCGAGCAAGCAGGTCGGAGACCCGCGCCGAGCGGTTGTTGCCGGAGACCTGCGGCAGGGGGCTCAAACAGGGATAGAAATTGCCGACGGGAGAGTCGATAATGGAGAGGAGATTTCTGATGCCGGCCGAGGCCCAGCAGGTTCGCCGATTTGGCGTGACCGAGGGCCCAGCGTGATCGTGGCCTTGAATCAACTCGAGCCTGGGGATGACGGCAGCTTGCTGGTTGCCGCAGCACGTCAAACGGCGTCAGATCCGTCAATACTATTGCTGCAGATGCCTTACTTCCGAACTTCAGACATACAGGACAAGACGATGAAAGCGACTTGGTTGCCAATCTCGTTGGTCGTGCTGGCGGCGGCGTGCACACCGCCTCCCAGCGACACCAACAGCCCGCCCGCGGGAAATACTTCTTCCTCGAATGTTTCCGTGGCGACTCCCGATAGCGATTCCTCGGGGGACGCCGGCGAAGCGGAGACAACCCTCGTTTCGCTCGACATTCCCGGTATGACGTGCGCTGGATGCGCGATGGAAGTGAAAGACGTACTAGCCCCGGTGCCGGGCGTCGTGGATGTGCAGGCCGATCCGGTGAAAAAGATCGCCGTTGTCAGCGTGGATGCCACGAAATTCGATTCCCAGGTCGCGCTGGAGACGTTGGCGGCAACCCGCTTTAAGGACTCGAGCCTTTCCGAGTAGGAGTGGATTTGCTGATTCTGGGCCGATCATTGCAGCGGGCCGTGCCGGTTAACCGGCCACGGCCCGCTGGCCGTTCTTGGCGGCCGGCCCGTGCGACGTCGGCCGGGGACTCACCAGCGACGGTTTGGCCGGCGGTGCGGCCTAGGTATTCAAGGGCGAGGTGACGGATGGATTTAGGGTTGACCGATAAAGTGGTTCTGGTGACCGGCGGCTCCAAGGGGATCGGCGAGGGGATCGTGCGCTCGTTCCTTGCCGAGGGAGCCAAAGTGGCCAATGTGAACCGCAGCACAGCCGAAGGACTGGCGATGGAGGCCGAGTATGCGGCGGTGGGTAAGGAGTGTGCGTTTATCCAAGCCGACCTGTGCGCAGTCGAGAATTGCCAGGCGGCCGTCGAACAGGCACTCGCCCGGTTTGGCCGGTTGGACGTGGTGGTCAACAACGCAGGCGTGAACGACGGTGTGGGGCTTGATGCCAGCCCGGCCGAGTTCGTCGCTTCGCTGCAACGCAATCTGATCCACTACTTCGCCATCGTCCACCACGCGGTGGATGCCATCAAGGCGACCCGCGGCGCGATCATCAACATCAGTTCCAAGGTGAGCGTTACTGGGCAGGGGGGCACGTCCGCCTATGCGGCCGCCAAGGGGGGCATCAACGGGCTGACGCGCGAGTGGGCCGTTGATCTGGCACCGTTTGACGTCCGCGTCAACGCGGTGGTCCCGGCGGAAACCTGGACACCCCTGTATGCAAACTGGCTGGAGACGTTGCCCGACCCGGCGGCGGCCAAACAGCAGATTGAACGGATGATACCGTTGGGGCACCGCTTTACGACGACCGAAGAATTGGCGGACATGGTCGTCTTCCTGGCGTCGCCCCGCTCCAGCCATACGACGGGCCAGATCATCTACGTGGACGGCGGTTACACGCACTTCGATCGCAAGCTAACCGGTATGTAGTCGATGGCACCGGTGCCAGGTTGCCGGACCGATCGCCGCGGTGCGACGGCGACGGCCTCCGTGAGCGGCGGGGTGGGATCGAGCGGAATGCGGGGCTGGTGGGAATTGCCCCGGTTGTGCGGGCGAAGAAAGATCTCCCGGCGACGAACCTTGGCTCCTGCGACCGAGAATCGTTGCTATACTTTTTTGGGGCGCTTGGGAAGGGCTCAAGCACGCCTCGGCATTTCATCCGCCGCCGCCGTCGCCCGCCCCTGCTCACCGCACCTTGCTTCGCCTCATCGAGTGTACCCATGCAAATTCAGCAGTTCCTTGAGCACCATCGCCTGTCCAAAAATCCGTTTGCCGAAGAGGACGCGCAGACCGATGCGGTCTTCAAGAACCACTGCATCGGCGTGATTCACCATCCTGCCTGGGATAAGGTGTATGGGGATCCGAGCGAACCGGCGACGGCGCTGGTCTTCGGAGAGAAAGGGGCCGGCAAGACGGCGGTTCGCCTGCAGATTGCCAGTGAACTGGAACGGTACAATGTCCAGAATCCGGGCAAGCGAGTGTTTGTTGTTCATTACGACGACTTCAATCCGTTTCTCGATCGCTTCCGCGATCGCACCGGACGCCGCTCGACGCGCACCGAGAAGGTTCTTTCGCAATGGAAGCTGTGGGACCACATGGACGCCATCCTCTCGCTGGGCGTCACGGGGCTCGTCGACGGAATCCTGGGCACGAAGCCGGCGAATCAGCGCGCCCCGTGCTCGGTACACGCGGCCGATGTGGATCAACTGGAGCGTCACCAGGTGCGTGACGTTCTACTGCTGGCGGCCTGCTATGATCAATCGCTGACCGAAACATTCCGCGACCGGTGGCACAATCTGCGCGCGCGGCTAGGGTTTTCGGTATGGCGGTCCTACATTCCGCCCACGGTCGGTTGGGTCGTAACAGTGATCGCCGCGGCAATCCTGATCTATGCCACCGCCAGCGGGGTCTGGTCCAGCGAATTGACGACCTTCCAACGCTTCCTCCGCGGCACACTGATGATCGGGCTGCTGGGTGGCGTGCTGGCGGCCTGGGCACCGGCGGCCCTGCGATTCTGGCGATGTTGGCGGCTGGCCCGCGGGGTTGTCCGTCACATGCGGGTCGGGTTTCACGAGACCGGGCCGTTGCGGCGCCTGCTGACCTGCTTTTCACAAAATGAGTTGTCCGGGCAGCCGCTGCCCACCAAGGACCGCACCGATGATCGCTACGAACTGCTGGCCAAATTCCAGGTCGTCCTCGAATCACTCGGCTACAAAGGCGTCGTGGTGCTGGTCGACCGGCTCGACGAACCGCACCTCATCAACGGCTCGACCGACCACATGAAATTGTTGCTGTGGCCGATGCTCGACAACAAGTTCCTCAAACAAGCCGGACTGGGGCTAAAGATGATGCTGCCTCACGAGCTGGTTTCGTATGTCGATCGCGAGTCGCGTGACTTTTACGAACGCTCGCGGCTCGACAAGCAGAATATGATCCGGTCTTTTCACTGGACCGGCGAGGCGCTCTACGATGTCGCCGGAGCACGGATGCGTGCCTGCGCGGTCGACGGCGCTGAGCCGACCTTACGCGACTGGTTCTGCGACGACATCACCGACCTGCGGCTGATGGATGCGATGCGTACGCTGCGCACCCCCAGGCACCTCTTCAAGTTCCTCTACCGTCTCTTAATCGCCCACTGCAACGCGCACCTCGATCACGAGCCGGTGTACGAGATCTCTGCGAGTATCTTCGAACCGACGTTGGCGGTTTACCAACGCGAACAAGAAGCGTTCGAGCGCGGTCTGGGTGCGGTCTGAACCTGGCCTCAGCATGGCCTGAACTCCGGCACAAGCCGCGCGTTCTTCAAGCAGCGACGATCGCCCGGCAATGGGCGACTGCGGCTCTCCGCTGCGCGTGGCGTTCAACTCTGACAGCCTGCCCTGCCGCACCGCGGTGAACCTGCGCCATGCCGCCCTGATCAATGCCTGCATGCCGCCAAAACTCGTCTGGCGTGCTCCCTTAAATTATTTTACGTGTATTTGATTGTATTTATTGACATCTATAAATGGCGCGGTATATTGCCCAGCGGAATTGGGGCGTGCGCCCCAAAGTGAGTCTTTTTATTCAGGAGACAGGGCAAATGGGACGTTTCAAAGAACTTCGTTGTGAGAAGGTTTCGGGACCAGCGACGGGCGTTTCGCAGCGACGTTGGATTACGGGCTCGCTGGCGCTGCTGGCCTGTGCCATGTTGTTTGGCCCCCCGGCATTCGCTCAGCCGCCGGCGGACAAGGCGGAGAAGGCACCGGCGGTCAAGAAGAAGTTAACCGGTCGGCTGCCCGCGTACTTCGCGGCCGTGGTGACACCCACGCAGCGCGAAGAGATTTACAAGCTGCAAGCCGAGTATGCAGCGCAGATGGAAAAGCTCCAGGCGCAGTTGGCCGCCCTGCTCGCGGATCGCGACCGTGAAGTTGATGGTGTGCTCGATCCCGAGCAGTTGGCGGAAGTCACCAAGAAGCGTGACGAGGCGAAGCGCCGGCGAGCCGCCCGCAACCGGCCAGAGGCGGCGACCGAGACGTCGACCGACGGCTAGGCCCTTCCGCATCCAGGGATGAATCGTGGGCGCACGGAGGCGTCCTTTCCATTCACTCCGCTCACGTGGAACCTTGGGCCCGACCCGTTTCCCCGCGGAAACGGGTCGGGGCGGCGAGGCAATCCACGGTGCACCTGCGATCAAGGAGACCCCATGTCGTGAATGTCGACCTGGAATGGCGGCCTCAGGAGCCACCCCTGAATCATGTCGATTCATGCAACTGGTTTCGTCCGGACCAAGGCAAACCGTTGCTCGCCACACCGGGCGCGATTGAGCGTTTCGGGCAGGAGGCGATCGTGGCCTGTCTCTGTGAATTGCAACAGCGTGCCGAACTCAACCAGGGACTCGACTACCTGCAAGTGTTTGAAGACCCCCAGGGAGATCGGCTGTGGTTCATCGAAGATGGAGAAGGCGGCGCGATCACCGCGCTGCTGCCGGAAGAATATTAACTGCATGGATTCACACACACCAGGCGCTGCGAAACTCGTGGGACTCACCCTGCACAACCGCCCGGGAATGGGCCGCATCAGCGTTGCTTGACAAGCCGCACAGGTGTGTCGTAGTACACGGCGCACCCGCCGTCGTCGGTCAGTTGGGCCGGAATCAACGCATTGCCACAATGTCCGGTTTGCAGCCAGCCGCCCTTGGGGATCAGCACGATATCCTTGCGCTGGCGGTCATCAAAACGCAGACGCACGTCGAGCTCGCCGATTTCCGATTCCAGGGTGGCAATCTCGCCGTCGGCAAAGTCTGCGGCCGCGGCCGGATGAAGGGTGGCGGGAAGCGGTCCGTCGAGTGCCCCGGCAACCCATTGCGATCCCTGAGATGACTCGCTGGAAAGAGAAGTCAGTAACAGGGGGCGCAGGCGAGCCGGCGTGGGCGGGTCAGGAGTCAGGTCGTCAATTAGTTGAACGCGGCCGGTCGGGGTCGAGAAGTTCCGGTCGGCGAAGAGTATCGGTTGACTCAATGGACTACGCACACTGCCGCGGCGAAGATCGTCCAACGAGGCACCTCGCGATTCCACTCGAGCCAGCAGTCGCCGCTTCCATGTCTCGACGCCGTCGGAGAAGCGATCGGCCAAATCGACTCGCCGCGCCAACGCCTGGACGATTTCATAGTCGGTCAGCACACCCTGCGGCGGCGCCACAACGGGCCGTGATTCGATCAGCCAGTGGTGCCCGTAAGCGCCCATCAGATCGTCCTCTTCAAGCATCGTGGTGGTTGGGAGGACGATATCGGCACAGCGGGCCGAGTCGGTGAGAAAGGAATCGACGACAACGGTCAATTCCCGCGATGCGAGCGCCTCTGCGACCGTCTTCGATTCGGGCAGCATGGCAACCGGGTTCGCTGCGGTCACCCAGACCATCCGCACCGGCGGGTCTTGGGCGGCGAGGATCCCCGGGCCGAGGAGGGGTTCGGGAATGGTCCGCGTCGCGGGAGCGTCCTCGGCAAATGAGAAGTCAAAAGCGCCGCGGCGACTGAAGTAGAAGGAGACGCCCCCGCCGGCGACTCCCAGGTTTCCTGAGATGGCAGCCAGTCCGTCAATCACGCGGACCGTGGCCGCGCCCTGTTTCCGGCGTTGCATTCCCCAGCCGACCAGGATCGAACTCGGGCCGTCGGCATAGGCACGCGCCAGGCCCTGGAGGTCTACCAGCGAAACACCGGCAGCCTCGCTCCACGCCTCCAGCGACCGCGAATCGGCCAGCCGGCGAAACGCGTCGAAATGGTCACAGTAGTCTGGGGCGTTGGAATCAAACGCGTCGTGCTCGAACAGCCACTTGGCCACCCCCAACGCGAGGCTGATATCGCCACCCGGACGGGGCTGTAAGTAGAGATCGGCGAGGTCGGCCGTGCGATGGCGGACCGGGTCGATGAGCACGATCCGCGTCCCCTGGCTCTTGGCCCGCTTCAAGATCGGCAGCAGGTGCACCTGGCTCACGTAGGGGTTCTTTCCCCACAGGACGATGGTGCGACTGTTGAGGATGTCGAACAGGTCGTGACTGTCCAGGTGCCCAAAGTCCTGCAGTTGGGCCGCCTCGCCGGCGCCGCTGCACACGTCTCCGGATTTGACCGTCGCCGGGCCGAATGCTGCGAAAAAGTAATCGCTGACATGCTTCATGATCCCCATCGACCCACCGCACCGGTAATGGAGAATCGCCTCACCACCCGATTCCGCACGGATTCGCAACATGGTCCCCGCGATCCGTCGCAAGGCCTTGTCCCAGGACGTGGGTCGCAATTCTCCGTCACGTCGCATCAACGGAACCGTGAGACGATCCGGGTCATACTGCCGCTCGAGAAAGCGGCTTGTCCGATGACATAGAAATCCACGAGTGACGGGATGGTCCGGATCCCCCTGGAGACGAACCACTCGCCCGTTTTCGATGGTGGCGATCAATCCGCAGGCATCCGGACAGTCACGGTTGCAGGCGGTCTGGCGGGTTTCCTGCGGTTGAGCGGCCGTCACGAGAATCTCCTTCGTCTTTGGTCATGACAACGACTTGGAATGGGCAATGACATGGGCATCATGGAGATGGCAAGGGACAACACGCCGGTCGTGCAAACCACCCCGACAGCCATTGATCCCGCGATACCAAGACCCGAAATCCGTGTCGAGGTTCAGCCTGCCTGAATCGCAACCCGACATCTGAATCGCAACCCGACATTCTACCGGAAGCAGGTCGAACAGTGTCCGTTCGCCCAGCGGCCCGTTCGCCGGCAGGGACTTTGGGGGCCCCCGCCGTGATGTTTGCCAATCGACGTTCGCGTAGAATGAAGGCCGTCGGCCGATCGGGCCCCCCGCGTTTCGGAAACGACCATCGACCTTGAGGAGTTCACCCATGCCGCATGATGTTTCCCGTCGCTCATTCCTGACGGCCGCGGTCGCCACGGCCACCGCGCTTTCGAATTCCTCCAGCCACGCCGCTCCGCCGGCGGCCACGATTGGCGAGCGGCGGATTATCAGCCACCTTCCCCATCGGTACCACGGCTGGCCGACGCTGGCCCGCCGGGCAACCGGCGAACTGCTGGTGGTCTGTTCGGGCGGGCGGGAGTCGCATGTTTGCCCTTTCGGCCGCGTCGAGCTGATGCGGTCCCACGACGACGGTGTTACTTGGAGTTGGCCGGAGGTCGTGATGGACGGTCCGATCGATGATCGCGACGCGGGGGTCCTGGAGACG
This sequence comes from bacterium, assembly GCA_030430075.1. Taxonomy (GTDB): domain Bacteria; phylum Planctomycetota; class Planctomycetia; order Pirellulales; family Pirellulaceae; genus ARS98. The sequence goes on along the minus strand of JAUIGN010000036.1, from coordinate 9,677 downwards.
GCCAAGGGAACCCTCCTGGTGACAACCTTCACTTCACTGGCCTATGCACCTCTGCTGGAGAAGGCAAGCGGCTGGCCGGACGACAAATTGGCCCGCTGGCAAGGTGCCCACGGGCGCGTTTCAGCCGACCAGCGTGAACAGGCTTTAGGCGTATTCATGAAGCGATCGACGGACGGCGGGGTCAGTTGGTCCGGACGCTACGACTGCCTGGTCAGCAGTCCGCACGGTCCGATCCAACTAGCGGATGGGCGCCTGCTGTATGCCGGCAAGGAACTTTGGCGCGACCCACGTCGCGTGGGGGTTTGCCAATCGACGGACGACGGCAAGTCCTGGCAATGGCTCGCAGAGATTCCAACGCGTGACGGCGACAGTCACGACCAGTACCACGAATTGCACGCCGTGGAAGCCGCCGACGGACGACTCGTCGCACACATCAGAAACCACAATCGGAAGAACGCCCGCGAGACGCTGCAGAGCGAATCGCTGGACGGCGGCAAGACCTGGAGCGCGCCCCGCTCGATCGGCGTCTGGGGGTTGCCGTCCCACTTGCTGCGATTGAGCGACGACCGGCTGCTGATGACCTATGGCCACCGCCGCGCTCCGCTGGGCGTTCAGGCAAGCGTCAGCGCGGACCATGGATCAACCTGGTCTGAACCGATCCTCCTCTCCCGCGACGGCACCTCGGGCGACCTTGGCTATCCCTCCACGGTGCAGCTCGATAGCGGGGCCCTGGTCACGGTCTGGTACGAACGCCTTCAAGGGTCTCAGTTCGCACAACTTCGTCAGGCCAGGTGGGAACTGGGCTAGTCGGGATGATTAATGAACCAGCGGCGATCCAGTGCCAGTCACTGGACGGCAATCGTCTGTGGTGCACTTGCCCACTGTGCCGCGCACTTATTGATACTTGCGCAGCGAACGGACCAGGACGACCAACGGGAGTCCGCAGATATACGGCCGTGCGTTGCTTGCCGAAGGCTCATTTGCCGCGCAGCCGTCAATAGCCGGAACGCGCTGGCGTCCGGATTGCCCTGCTATCAACGGAACCGGGGCTAACGCCCCGCGGCTAATGAATCATCCTCGCTCGTTGGCTTGTGGAGCAAAAGTCATTCGATGCGAGGCAGGACTACCGCAGGGCAGCAATCTGTTCGTCAATCTCGGCCGCTTGGGCTTCGGCCTGGTCGATCGGCAGGCCCGGCTTGACGCCGGGCCGGAGATGACCGACGTGGCTCAGCCAGGCTGCATGACGCAGCTTCTGTCGTTGTTCGACCAGCTTCAGGAGTTCGCGTGAAGGCTCCGGCGGGGCGTGGCCGAGTGCGTCGAGGATGGCGGCGGCGAGCACCCGGTGGCCTTCCTGATTCACGTGAACGCCGTCCGGCGACATTGTGAACTGGGGATCGGATCGGCGCTTCTCCGCGACGTAGTCAAGCACAGGCGTATGCAAGTCGATCACCAGGTCGACACGCTCGCGCTGTTCGCGCACCCACGCGGCATACGCTTTCAGGACGGCGTCGTAGTCCTCGTAGATCGCAAAGTAGGCATACTTGTCCGCACCGGCGGGACGCAGCTTTCCCTGCTTCTTGAGCGGCAGGGGATCGAAGGCTGGGGGGGTCATCAGGACCAGTTTGGCGCCGCTCGCGTTGACCTCATCGATCAACCGATTGACACCTCGGCGATACGCCGCAAACCGCTCCTCGGAAAGCGGATAATAGATGCCGTCGTTCATGCCGTAGCACGCAAAGACGACATCCGGCTTGACCTTCGTCAACGCCCGGGCCAGCCGTTCGTGGACGTCCGGGCGGGGCCAGGGGTGGTCCGGTTCGGAAAGACCGCTGCAGGTCTCGCTCGGCAACCCCAGATTGATCATATCCGGAACGGTCCCAGGATGGGCCATCCGGAATGCCACTTCAACGAGCGACACGTAGTGTCCGGCATGGGTAATCGAGTCACCCAAAAAGAGAACCCGATCCGTTGGCTTGATCAGCGGTTCGGTCGCGGTGGCGCGTTGCGCGAGCAAGGCGGCCAGGCAGAGCACGACTATCACGTTCTGCGGCTTCATGAGGATCATCTCGCGGGTGAAATGCAAGCGAACTAATGTCAAACGGCACGGTCACGCGCCAAGTTGCCTGCCGCGCCGAGCCCCTGTACCTTATCCTCCTGAACTCGGCCTGACAACGATTCCGCCTTGGTCTGGAGCTGCTCATGTTTCCTTCTGTCGCGCACGTTCTTCGAATCGGCTTGCTGGCGTTGGTTGCCCCGGTCTGGGCGGGAGGGTGGTGTGCCGTATCGGCCTCAGGGGCCACGGCAGGTCGCCCCAATGTCGTCTTCATCCTCACCGACAATCACGGCGCTTGGACGCTTGGCTGTTATGGCAACCAGGATATCCTGACGCCGAACATCGACCGCCTGGCAGCCCGCGGCATGCGTTTTACCCGGGCGATGAGTAGCAACCCCGTCTGTTCGCCGACTCGGGCGACCTATCTGACCGGCCTGATGCCTTCCCAGCACGGCCTGCATTCGTTCCTCGATAACAAGTACATGATGGGTCCGGAGGCGTACTACACGCTGGAGGAGTTCGAGACACTGCCGGAGATCCTGCATTCTGAAGGGTATGTGTGTGGGCTCAGCGGAAAATGGCACCTCGGCGCGAACCGCACGCCGCACGACGGGTTTTCCAAATGGATCACCATGGTCCGGGGAAGCACCAGCAATTTCTATGAGGATCCCATCATCGAACATGGCGAAGTCAAACCAACGCCCAAATACATGACGGATCTTTGGACCGATCATGCGGTCGAATTCATCAACGCCAACCAAGGCGGCGAGAAACCGTTCTTTCTGTACCTGGCATACAACGGTCCCTATTGCCTGGGACCGCTATTGCTGCGCGAGGCGCGTAACCGCCATGCGGCCTACTATGCGGACAAGCCGCTGCTCTCGTTTCCACGTGACACAATCCATCCGTGGCAATACAACAACAAGGCCTATCACAACAACCTGACAAGCATCCGCAGGGTTGCCGCAGAGGTGAGCGCGGTTGATGACGGCGTCGGCGAGGTAATGGCAGCACTGGAAGCCCATGGATTGACGGACAACACGGTCGTCATTTTCGCGGGCGATCAAGGTTGGATGGGCGGACAGAACGGTTTCTTTGGCATGGGCGACCACACGCGTCCCATCGCGGCACATGACCTGATGATGCAGGTCCCCCTGATCTTTCACCATCCGCGCGCGATCCAGCCCGGCACCACGGACATCCTGGTCAGCAACACCGACTTCCTGCCCAGCCTGCTGACCCACCTGGGTCTGCAATCGCGGATCCCTCGGCAGCCCCAGCCATCGGGCCGCAGTTACGCCGGCGTCTTCCAGGGTCAAGCAATCGATTGGGAAACCAGGATGGTCTACGAAATGGAAGGCTGTCGCTCGCTGCGCACGGAAAACTGGAAGTATGTCGCCCGACGCGAGCCGACCGGGCCGTCAGAGCTCTACGATATGGTGAACGACCCGCAGGAACGGTTCAACCTGTTTGGCCAGCCCGCACAGGCGGAGATCCAGCGGAAGATGGCGACGGAACTGGACTCCTTCTTCGCCGAGTACGCGGATCCCCAATACGATATCTGGAAAGGCGGTCGCTCGAAGGCCCGGCGGCTGGTGGCTCCCGAGGGGCACCCCGATTACCGTCCCCTGCGGAATCGATAAGTTCCGTCTGCGAAACGGCTCGATACGACCCGTCATGACGTCATGCACAGCATGACCTACAACGGACACGGGCCTGCAACGGACACGGGCCTGGCAGGACGTCAGAATGGTCCCAGCCGGGGCGGCTCGGGATCCAAGCCGAAAATGCTGGCAGCAAAGCACCGCTGCATCAGGTCGGCTTTGAGTTCGACGTGGTTCGAAGACAACCAGAGGTTGTCAAACTCGGCCGGGTCCGACCTCAAGTCATAGAGTTCACCTTGGTCTGTGCCGTGGTAAACGGTGATCTTCGCATCGGCGGTTCGCAGCATGGTGCCGTAAGCTGTCTTGTGCGTCCAACTGTTGTAATACTCGCTGAAGACATGATCCCGATGCCGGTCGGGGTCGGCGTCGCCGGTGAGGTGCGGCACGAGCGACCGGCCCTGCACGCGGTTGGGAATCGGCTGTCCGCAGGCGTCCAGCAGTGTCGGCACCAGATCGATCAGTTCGGTCAAGCCGGTCACGCGCAGGCCGCTTTGAAACCGAGGAGGCCAGGAAAGAATCAAGGGCACGCGCACCGTCGCATCGTAAAAGTGGGGCCCCTTGAAGTAGATCCCGTGGTCGCCCAGCATCTCTCCATGGTCGGACATGAAGATCACGATCGTGTTCTCCCGCTGTCCGGTCGACTCCAACGTCGCCATGATCCTGCCGACCTGATCGTCAATCAGCTCGCACATCGCATAGTAGGCTGCCGTCACTTGCCGCCGGTCGTCGTCGGTCATGCCGGCGGTATGAAACTCGCCCGGTTCGTTATGTGCCCATTCGGCATCAAGTTGCTGGAAAGTGGTCTTGGCATCCAATTCACCCGGCTGGGTGCTCGGCAGCGGCATCTCCGCCGGGTCGTACCTGGCAAGGTACTCGGGCGGCGGGTCGAACGGGTGGTGGGGATCAAAACAGTTGAAGCTGAAAAACCAGGGCCGCCCTTGATTCGCCTTGATGAATTCGCACGTCACCTCGCCGCACCAGGTGGTCTGGTGAAACTCGGCCGGCACCCCTGACTTGACATAGTCGGTGGCCGGACCGGAGTACAACTGGTCCCAGGTCTTGCCGCGCGTTGCCAGCCACTGGGTGTAGGCGTTCTCTGGCCAATCGGGTTGCGGATGGTGTGACCAGTGGAAGTCATGGTAACCGTCCTCAATTCGCGACTCGACTCTGCCATTTGCGCACGACGACAGGTGGAGCTTGCCAGCCAGTCCGCAACGGTAGCCGAGATCCGCGAACATCCGACTGACGGTCACTTCGTCCGCCGGGATCTGTTGTCCATTCTGTCGACAGCGGGTCGTACGCGGGTAGCGACCGGTCAGGAAGGAAGCCCGGCTCGGTGTGCAGACTGGACTTTGGCAGTAGGCATGTGTGAACCCCACGCCTTGTTCCACCAGACGATCGAGATGCGGCGTGCGAATCCGCAAGTTGCCAAGCGCGTGAATCGTGTCGTACCGCTGCTGGTCGGTGCACAGCCAGAGGATATTGGGGGGCGTCACGGTCATGGCGGCGAATTTCCTGTGGCGAGCATCCTGGCGGGCCCGGTGAAGACGAACTCGGGTCGCGCCTCCATCGCCAGCGCGGCGTGCCGGTAGAACGGATAAACGCTCCACTCCACGCAAGCCAGCAGATCGACGCGGCCGTCGCCGTCGTAGTCACAGGGGCGGGCACACGGTCCGTGGGCCGTGATTCGAATCGGTTCTCCGAAACACCGCATCGTCACCGGAGGCTCAAACACCGGCTCCTGACGCGTGCCGGCGTTCCTCAACAAGTAGATACTGCCGCCGTCCTGGATGCCGCCGTGCGAACCCGCCAGGCTATACATCAGATCGATCCTCCCGTCGCCATCCCAGTCGCAGGGCCGGAACGCTTCTGTCCAGTGGGACCGACGAGCGACAATTCGGTCGTCGATGGGCCGCCCGTCCGTCAGCCGCAGGGCGGGCTGGCGTGCGAGGCGAGGGGAGCCGTCGCGTTGGTTCACCTGGAGAAACAACGTCGCCTCACGTGTGTCGCCACTCAACGTGATCAAATCAGGAAGCCCGTCCCCGTTCCAATCTGCCAACGCCGGCGCCGTGCGCCAGAAAAAGGGCCGATCGGCTTCGCGCGGGTAGGTATCCTGCAGAGACAACTTCGCCGACCGTCGGCGATGCTCGGCCGAGTCCGGGTTGCCGTCGACCAGAAGTTGCTTCCTGCCGCCAAAGACGGGGGCCGTCGGCGTCCCGATGTTGGGAAACCAGAAGATCCGATTGGTTTCATTGGCACAGACCAGGTCGCGGCGGCCATCGCCATCCCAGTCGATCAGTTCGGGGTACGGGTATCCCATGTTGTGCCAGTGATGGGGCGGCCCCAGAATCTCGTCACGCAGAAAACGTACCGGGCGGCCGGCGGCAAGCAGGCGGGACGGTTCGGCGTAGGAAGGTCTCGCCCTGGTCCCCGCGTTGATGAGGATCCGGGGCCAGCCGTATCCGCCCCCGACCAGCAGGTCGAGGTCGCCGTCGTCGTCCCAGTCGCAAACGCAAGGCCAGGCCTGGTCGCTGAGTGCAAGAACCGCGGTCAGCGAACGGGCCGACCCGACCTGCTTCGCACGAACGGCCTGCCTGCGGATGGGCGCATCGGTTTGCTCGCCCGGCGGTGCGGGAACGGTTGCTGCTGGCAGGCCGCGTGGTGGTTCCGGCGGCTGCAATTCGTAAAGGCTGATGGTCTGAAACACGTCGTGTTGTACGAGCAGCGCCTGGCGGGAACCGTCTTGCACGGCGGCCACGAAGGAACACCAATCAGCATCGCAACCGGATAGCAACTGTTCGGCAGCGAACCGGGGCGGATCGGTCTCCAGCCTTCGCCGCCAGGCGACGCGGAAGCCGGCAGGTTGCGGCCTTGCCCCCCCCTGCAAACAGATGGCGTCGAGCCGGCCGTCGCGGTCGAGATCCGCAAAACAGGGCTCGCGCCCCGCGTCGAGCGAAACCGGCGGGGCGACCGTCAAGGGCCAGCCGTCCGGATTGGTATTCTGAATCCAATGGCCGTCGACGACGAGATCGAGCGCGCCGTCCTGGTTCAAATCAACGATTCGAACCGCCTTCCAGCCACCGACGGGAATCGTCACCGACTTGACAAACGTGGGCTGGCCCTGGTCATCGGGACGATTCGCATTGAGCAATACGGTGGCCGTCTTCGTCCCGGATTGTGTGAAGACGACATCGACGTGGCCATCTCCGTTCAGGTCTCCAAAGTCGGCCGACGTGTAGACGTGCTTCACGTGTTTCAATTCTTCATCGGCGGCCGACTCCCGATACCGAAGCCGACGGAGTTCGCCGAACTGCAAGGGCCAGGCGGACTGGCGCGATTCCTGCTTCGCCGCGTCTGCGGCTGGCACGGCCTGCTCGCCGATTCCTCGGTAGCAGACGATGCCGCTGGGTGGGTCCCCGGCACGGTACGCGTAATTCCAGCAGCCTGCCAGGTCGCGTTTCCCGTCTTCGTCAAGATCGACCAGCGCCATCCCGTAGTGAAGCGTGATCGGCCGGGGCACGCCGGCGCCGTACCGCAGTAGATCACCGGTGCCGATCAAGGGAACATCAGCATCCGGCTCGTAGGGCACACGAGATCCAGAAGTGCGGAAGCGAATCTCGTAGTCGACCTCCTGGGGCTGGCGAATCACCCAGGCCAATTGCCCCCGGTCTTTGTCTTCCCAGCGCATCAGCGCCGACGGGTGAGGTTGCCCGGTGGCCAAATTGACGAGTTCGACGGAGTTCGGATCAACGTGTCCCGTTGCGCCGGATTCATGAAGCAGTTTGGCAAAGTCGATATACGGGTCCATGGGGACGTTGGCCAGGGTGAGCGGCGTCGTCACCTTGAGCCGGGCAGTGATCGTCTGGGGTGGTTCCGTCGCACCAGCCGCGGACCAACCGCTGGAGACCGTCACCGCGACGACAATCATCACAGCGATCTTCGAGACCATTCGCATGTTCACCTTTCAGTTTCTGCCGTGCCGCTGACGGCGGAACCTGGACACTTCGACCGCCGTGAGTTGGGCGGGGCAGAACGTGAACCGCGGCCGAGCGGGACGACCGGGGACTCGCCGCACAACCGGAGACCGGTCCGCGGCTCAGAAGCGGGGCTTGCCATCGCCGGCCGGGGGTGGGCGTTTCTCGATCGTGCCGCGAGGCTGCCAGTTCGGATGCGGAGTATGCGCTGCCGCCATCAACTTGTCGATCTTCGCCACCATGTCCGGGTGATCGGCGGCGACGTCGTGTGCTTCGCCCAGATCGTCGTTCAACCGGTACAGTTCCATTTTTCCAGTGAACATCGGCATCCGAACGGCTTTCCAATCGCCGTAGCGGACGGCTTGTCTGCCGCCCCGTTCGTAGAATTCCCAATAAAGGTATTCGTGACGCGGTTGCTCCTCCGGATGTCCCGTCATCGTCGGCACAAAACTGATGGAGTCAATCTCGGCGGGGGGATCGGTGTCGGCCAACTGGGCGACCGTGGCCATCAGGTCGCCAAAGTATCCCACGTGATCGGTGACGTTGCCGGCGGGCGTCTTTCCAGGCCAGCGGACAATCAGCGGAACTCGAATCCCGCCTTCGTAGAGATCCCGCTTCATACCGCGGAGCGGGCCGCTCGGTTGAAACCGTTCGGGTGAGTGCCCGCCTTCGTTGTGCGGACCATTGTCGCTGGTAAACATGACGACCGTGTCTTCGTCGATTCCCAGGTCTTTCAACTGATCGAGCAACCGGCCGAGATCACGATCCATCCGTGTGATCATGGCCGCTTGACCCTTGTCCTGATCACTCCACGGACGATCGGCGTAGACCCCGTAGTCGGGCACTTCCTGGCCGTTACCCGTACCCCGCGTGCCTTCGTTATTGGCGTGGGGAATCGTGAGCGCCAGGTAGAGAAAGAACGGTCCCGACTTGTGCCGCTGGACGAATGCCAACGCCTGTTCGGCAATCAAGTCGTGACTGTAGTCGACGCGCCTGGTCGCATACCCGCCTTCGAATCCACCGTACGATCTGCCGCTCCCCTGCACGACGTTATCGAGCAAAACCCTGTTGCGGTTTTTCCAGAGAAATTCCGGGTAGTAGTTGTGTGCATGGACCTGGTTCAGATAGCCATAGAAGAAGTCAAATCCCTGGTTTCCCGGCAGCCCGGGCCGCGCGCCGGGGAGATCGTCCCCCAACCCCCACTTGCCGCACAGTCCGGTGGCATAGCCCGCCTTCCGCAGCACCTCGGCCACCGTCACATCGTGATCTCGCAACGCTTGTACACTCATGTCCGTGTTCGCGTTTCCCCGCACGTGGGTGTGCCCCATGTGCTGGCCGGTCATCAGGACGCTTCGTGAAGGGGCACAGACCGTTGCCCCGGCATAGAATTGACGAAAGCGAATTCCCTCGGCGGCCATTCGGTCCAGGTTGGGCGTGGCGATCAGTTCGGAACCGTAACAGCCCAGGTCACCGTAGCCCAAGTCGTCGGCCATGATGAAGATGATGTTGGGGCGCGAGACCTGATCGGCGTTAACGGGTTGCGTACAGATTACTTGTGCAACGAGTACCACAACGGCCGAAATGGCCAGTGTAGTTATTCCGTGTAGCAAATGACGCGGGAATGACCGGCGGCAACCGGCCTGCGTTTTGGCAAGGAATTGAAACATGATGAATCCTCTATTTCTCATCGCGCGTGCGCTTCGCTCGATTCTCGCTCGCTCACCACCGCGCTATCGGCGCGTAAAAAGACCAAGGGACCACGGGCGGAAACCCGTTTGGCGGCCCCTTGGCGGCAAGGAACCGAAACCGGTTCCCGTTTCATTGTCTTCCCCACAATTTCCACAGTCAATTCCCAGTGGCTACGTTAGAGCCGGTTGCGCTGTTCGCAAGTCGTTTGATTCGAATAGGTTGGAACGCGTTGAAATTTGTCTTCCCCGCAGCGAGCGTTCTGATCTCCGAGGTTTGGTCATTCTGGTGATCGTTAGA
>JAUIGN010000035.1 GCA_030430075.1 bacterium | reverse complement strand
AGCCAAGCTCACATCCAATCCTGGCTTGTCGGGAAATGCCTCCTGCGCCAGCAATTTTCCCCACCCAGCCGCCAATGACTCCAAATTCCTCAATTCTGCGTCCGAAAGCTTTGTGCTTGTCATCTAATTGGACAGCGCCAAGTTCACGAAAAAGCACCATATGTTGCGACTGCAGCGAAGTGCTAGCTTCAGCATGTTGTGGAAATCTTCGAACTTGGCGCTGTCCAACTAAAGTCCGTCCTTGAACTTAGTGAAACGAGGTCCAACGAGATTCAGGACGAAAATCTACGCGACAGCACCTCTAAACACCAACCCCTTCCTGCGCCCGCCCGGTGCGGTTCCGGCAGCAGGTGATCTGGTCAGTCGACGGAGGTCGGCTAGAATAAGGGGTTTACCCGCAAACCTTCCTGGAGCCCGTCTCGATGGTGCAGGACAGCGAATCCGCTTCCCCATCCGATCAGCAGATTGAAGTCGATTTGCGGAATCCCACGGTCGCAGCCTTGTGGGCCTGGATCTGGCCGGGAGCCGGCCACATCTATCAGCGACGATACGCCAAGGGCACGCTGTTCATGGTCTGTGTGCTGGGCATTTACTTCTTCGGTTTGACGCTGGGTAGCGGCCATGTGGTTTACGCTTCCTGGCGGCCGGCGGACAAGCGTTGGCAGTACATTTGCCAATTGGGGGTGGGGGCGCCGGCGCTGCCGGCGTTGGTGCAGAGTCGGCAGGTTCGACAAACGGGGAAACCGTTCGGCAACGGATTCATGGCGCCGCCCGTCAACATCAGCCCCGACTCGGGCGTATCGGACGACCTTTCCGAGCTGCATCTGCGTTACCACACGTTTTTCGAGATGGGAACGTTGTATACGATGATCGCCGGTCTGCTGAACGTGCTGGCGATCTATGATGCTTATGCGGGGCCGGTGATCGTGGTCGGCAAGGACGAAACGGATACGGACAAACCGCCGCCGGAAGACGCGTAGGCGATCAACCGCGGTGCCGGCCCCACGAGAATGCACGCCGCCAGGGTACCGACGACGTTCCACAACCTGGTGCAATTGTTTTGAGTCGGTGAGACGAATGAACCAACTTTGGTATGCAGTTCCTTTGATTGTGTCGATCAGCCTGGTGTATGGGGCGACGCGGCACGAATTGATGGGGCCAATCCTGCAAAATGCGGCACGGGCAGCGACATGGATCGTCGGTTTCATGGCCACCATTTTCGTCATTCTGTGGGCCGTCTCCTGGTTCGTCTAGGCCTGCGGCATGGCACGTGTCGCACGGCTTCGCGGCGGTTCCCCGGTCGCCGATCGTCCGTTTCACCTATTCCAATCCCGCACACCGCTGGCAGTCATGGCACCGTTTACCCATCACGTCTTCGTTTGCTGCAATCAACGCTCTTGCGGCCACCCGCGCGGCTGTTGTGACGCGGATGGTTCGGAAAAGATACGCACCTTGCTCAAGGCGGAGATCAAGAAACGGGGATTGGGGCCGCTGGTCCGGGCCAACAAGGCCGGGTGCCTGGACCAGTGCGAACTGGGCCCGACCGTTGTCATCTACCCGCAACAGATCTGGTATGGCCGGGTGTCGCCGGACGATGTTCCGCGGATTGTGGAAGAGACCATCATCGGCGGCAACATCCTGGACGACCTGCGGATACCGGATCCTCAACTGAACACCAAAGGAAAGTCTGAACCGCCTGATCCACCTTCGGCATCAGCAGCGGCAGGCCGCGACCGATGAGAATTGTTGTCCTGGGTGGCGGTACGGTGGGCACCTGGATTGCCGACCTGCTGTGTCGTCACCGTCATAGTGTGACGGTGGTTGACAACAACCCCAGCCACTGCCGTTTGATCAATAACGAATTGGATGTGCGGGTCGTTACCGGGTCTGCTTCGCAGTCCGCGGTCCTCTTCCAATCGGACGTCATCGGAGCCGACTTGTGCCTGGCCGTCACGGGGGATGACGAAGTCAACATCGTGGCCGCCAGCATGGCCAAGGCGATGGGCGCACGGCGTTCGATCGCGCGGATCTACGGCCCCGTGTTTCATGATGTCAGCACGTTCGACTACCATCGTCACTTCGGCATCGACCGGCTGCTCAGCCTGGAACATTTGACGGCCATGGAGTTGGCGCGAGGCATCCGCAATCCGGGGTCGGTTGTCCTGGAGCATTTCGCGCGCGGCGAGCTGGAAGTCCTGGAAGTCGTCATGGAGGAAACGACCAAGGCGATCGGCGTCCCCCTCAAGAACCTGGGGCTCCCGGCCACCGTTCGCATCGGCTCGATCTACCGTGACGGCCGGCTCTGGATCGCGGGCGCCGAGGATGTGATTGAGCTCAATGACCGGATCACCCTGATCGGCAATCGGCAGGATGTCGACAGCGTCAAAGGGACCCTGCAAAAGAAGGAAGGCCGGCGGCGGAGCGTGGTGATTGCCGGCGGTGGCGAGACCGGCTATCACCTGGCACGCAGCCTGCAGGGTGATCGTTTTTCTGTCGTCCTGATGGAACAGTCGAGCGAACGCAGCGAATTCCTGGCGCAGCACCTGATCAAGTCGACCGTCGTCCACGCCGACGCCACGCGGCGGGCGGTGCTGGAGGAAGAACGCGTCGGCTCGGCCGACTTCTTCATCGCCTGCACCGGCGACGACGAGAACAACATCATGGCGGGCGTGGAAGCACGGGACATCGGCGCGGAGAACGTGATGGCGGTTGTCAGCCGCCCGGACTACGCCAATGTCGTCGGCAAGCTGGGCATCGATCTGGCGGTCAGCCCGCGTGATGTGCTGGCCCGCCAGATTCTCGGTTTTCTCAACACGGGACCCGTGATTTCGCGATCGACGCTGCTGGGCGGCGGGGTGGGCGTGTACGAGATCGAAGTGCTGCCGGGCGCCCGGGCCACGGAACACGTGCTGGCCAACTTGCACTTGCCTGAACATTGTCTTATCGCCGCCGTCATGCGTGAAGACTTTGTCAAAGTCGCCGGGGCCGACGATCGGCTTCAGGCGGGTGACGTGGTCGTCGCCCTGATCGAGGATTCGGACATTGAAACGACATTGGAACAGTTCCGCGTCAACGGCAGGTAAGCGATGAATCTACGGTTGGTGTCCCGCTTATTGGGCGTGGTCGCGATGCTCATCGGAGGAACCATGGCGTTCAGCCTGCCATGGGCCCACCCGCTGCTTGGCCATCGCGGCGACGTGCCCCCGGACGCGGCCTTCGAGACCCGCGGCTTCCTGGCACTCCTCCTGACGATCCTGCTCAGTTTCGCCCTCGGTGGCCTGTTCCTCTGGCTGGGCCGGGGTCAGAAAGGACGCCTCTACCGCAAGGAAGCGATGGCCGTCGTCGGGCTGAGCTGGATTCTGGCAACGCTGCTGGGCGCGTTGCCGTTTTGGTTGCGCGGTACCTACCGCAGTCCCGCCGTGCGGCAGACCATCGACTCGACCACCTGGCAGGTCTACGACTTCAGTGCCATCGTGCACCGCCACTGGCAAACCAAGAACACGCTCGCGGAGGACGAGCGAATTGTCCTCGAAGCCCTGCTGGATGTCGGTTCGCGAGGCTACTCGCCCGACGAACTGCGTGAGGCGGTCGATCTGACCGACCCGCAGGCGATTCTGCAGGGGCTGATCGATCGTGACCCCGATTGGAAGACGGCCCTGCTGTTTCCCGATTCGGCGGCCGGCGGCAACGATCGAGCCGGCAACTACCGCGTGCGGTGGATCAAGATGGGACTCGTCGACTCGCTGTTTGAATCGCAGTCCGGGTTCAGCACCACTGGCGCCACGGTGATTTCCGACCTGGAAGATCCATACCTGATTCCCCACTGCCTGTTGTTCTGGCGCAGCAGCACCCATTTCCTCGGCGGCCTCGGGATCATCGTCCTGTTCGTCGCCATCCTCGGCCAGGGTTCGGCGGGGAAAGCCCTGATGCGGAACGAGATGCCGGGCCCCAGCAAGGAAGGGATGCAGGCTCGGATGCAGCATACAGCCTGGGTTTTCGCCGCAATCTACTGCGCGCTCAACCTGCTGCTCACACTGATCCTCAAAGCCCAAGGCCTCAGTTGGTTCGACGCGATCTGCCACGCCTTTGGAACGTTGGCGACCGGCGGCTTCAGCACCTGGAACAAGAGCCTGGGACACTTTGATAGCGCCTGGATCGACTACACCGTTGTCATATTCATGATCTTGGCGGGAACCAACTTCACACTTCTGTACTTTCTCTTCCTGCGGCAGCCGGGAAGGCTGCTGGCGGATGTCGAGTGGCGGATCTACATGACGGTGATCGTGCTGATCTCGGTCCTGGTCGTCTCGTTCGGCATCTACCACGGCGACTTCGGCAGCGGCAGCCTGGTCGACCAGGTCCAGGCGGGCACCCGGTTTGGGCTGTTTCAGGTCGTTTCGGTGATCACCACGACCGGCTATGGCACCCATGACTTCGACCGCTGGAATAGCTTCGGACGCGGCGTCCTGTTTCTCCTGATGTTCGTCGGCGGCTGCGCCGGCAGCACGGGCGGTGGCTTGAAAGTGATTCGCCATGTCCTCTTCCTCAAGATCCTCCGCCTGGAGATCGAACAGGCATTCCATCCAACCGTCGTGCGACCACTGCGGCTCGGCGGCAAACCCCTCGACGACCCGGACCTCAGAAAAAACATCCTGGTCTACTTCTCCTTAATCCTGGTCATCTTTGTCTTCAGTTGGATGTTCGTGGTGACGGTCGAACCCGATTCCACCTGGGGACCAAATCCCGAACACAAGTTGATTGATAGCGCCAGCGGAATCGCCGCCACGCTCAACAACATCGGACCGGGGCTCGGTACCGTCGGGGCCACACAGAACTACGGCCATTTCAGTACGCTGTCGAAAGCCCTGTTCGTCTGGCTGATGATGGTCGGACGGCTGGAAATGTTCGCCATCCTGGTGCTGTTTATCCCGGGCTTCTGGCGCTCGAGGTAAACACGCGGCCTCGACAGGATGCGTTCGCGCGTCGACCTGGATGCCGGCCCGTTCCCGCATGATGGCCGGCCGTGTCGTGTCATGCACCACGCGACCTGCGAAGGAAAGGACGACCGGCGCAAGTCGCCAGGCGCTACCACGGCCAGACGGTGGCCCCGGCCTTCCCTCCCCCCGGGCGACCTGGGCCATCTTCCCCACCACGTCACCGTCCCCGCCGCGCCCGCTGCAGCCGACACCCACCAAATCACCTTGCTCCCAGGTGCTCGGCTGCGGTACAAGACGCCACCCGCTGATTGAACCGCCACTCCCCTCACGTTCCGAACGATCAATTCGGCAAGCAACCAGCAATGCAGTCGATGCTAGCCACGACGATTCGAATCGCGGTTTTGACGGTTGTAATTTCGACCGGTTGCCACACGTTGCCGTCCGAAGAGGGGACCGAGGACCCGTTTGCGACGTTGCCCCATTTCACGCCGGTGCTACCGGCTCGCCAGCGGGACTGGCAAGCCGACCTGGCGGTCGCGCCCCATGCCGAATTCGACGGCAACCATGTCCGCATTCAGCATGTCCGAGACTTTGTTTACCAAAGCGACGACGAGTACGTCGTCAATTACCTGGACCAGCAGTACGACCTGGCAGCGCTGGACACGGTCGACTTCCTGATCGTGCCCTTCAACAACGCGCCGACGTTGGCGCACACGATGTTGAGTTTCGGGTTCGCAGACGGTCGCCACCTGGGAGTCTCTGTGGAGGCGCGGCTGGAGGAGGGGGAAACGTATTCGCCGGTGGCGGGCGCGTTGCGGCAGTATGAGCTCATTTATGTGTTGGCGACGGAACGCGATCTGATCGGCCGCCGGACGAAGCATCGTGGCGCGGACGTCTATCTCTATCCGACGAAGGCAACGCCGGCACAAGCGCGGGTCTTGCTGGTGGACATCCTCAAGCGGGCCAACAAGCTGGCGGTGGAGCCCGAGTACTACGATACGATCACCAACAACTGCACGACCAACATCGTGAGGCACATCAACCGCCTGCAACCGGGTCGGATCCCGTTTGATTTGCGTGTCCTGCTGCCAGGTTATTCCGACGAACTCGCGTATCACCTTGGCTTGTTGGACACGGACGACTCCTTCGAGACCGCTCGGGAAGCCCATCGCATTACCGAGCGGGCCAATGCGTACGCAGAGAGCGAGCAGTTCTCGCAACGGATCCGTCGGTGACCTGGACCGGCCACGGGCACCACACCCTGTGCCCGGGGGCCTGGGCGGCTTACGTTATGGCATGGGCGCACCGTGCGCACATGATTCGGCGGCGACCAGCGGGAGCGAACCAGTTGTTGGCGCGCACCCTTTTTGGCTGTGGCTCTGCCACCTTGGGAGCGGAGTGCCGCCACTCCCCCCCATGCTGTGGTATCGGCCATTCTGACACCCGCTAAAACGGGAAAATTTGTCGGAATTGCCACCCGGCAAGGAAGCCGTTTCTCGATAAGAGTGCTGAGGGCAGTGTTTGCTAAGCCGCGCCGCACCAGGTGGACAACCGGTCGCGGCGCAAGGACTCCACGCGAGTCACTTCTCTTAGCAGGCAAACGAATGGAAGCGGGCGATTCGGCTCGTGCCGTGACATTCGTCTTTGTCACCTACCTGGGCCTGCGGCCATGACGGATGGCAGGATCGACGCGTTGGGGCTGGCGAACGTAGTTTGTTTCCAACCCTATCAGGTCCTTCCATGTTGACGATCTAACCGCACTTTCCGCGAGTGCGTCGCTTGCCGCACTCTTCTTTCTGTTGTTCCCGGCGCTGATCCGCCTGACTCTTGCGCGCCTGTGCTGCCGATGTTAGTGAAGCACGCGCTGTGGCGACACCCGGCACCCCCCCACCTTTCCTGCTTTCGAACGAGGATTCCTTCCATGGCTACGTGTTCCTTCCGTCTTGGGGATTCACTTACCTTCCGCGTCCAGCAGATTCGCCTGGCGCGGCTGCTGACCCTGTTGACCATCATGGGCTGTCTGTTCGCCGCACCCGCCGGATGGCAATCCGCGGCCTCGGCACAAGCGCCGATTCCGGAGCCGCCGTCGCCGCTCCCGCCGCTGCCGCCGCTTCCCGATCCGATCGACGGCGATCTGTTCGACCCGGAGATTATTGACTTCACCGCGGTGGAATATCCGGGCGTCAACCACTGGCTCATTTCGGGAAGGCTGGTTGGTTGCCCCGACTGCTCGGGGATCAGCGTCATGATCGGAGGCGCCCTGACGGCCAGTGCGATCACGGACCATACCGGATACTTCGAGGTCTTGGTTATCTACGATGGCTTTCGTGATGTGATCACCGCGAATGCCGTCGTCCTTGGCGTCCCGATCCCGCAAGCTATTTCGGAAATTGGCTTATAACGTTGGTCGCCGTTGGCCAGGTTGCGGTCGGTCAAGTCGCTACGGTTCTGGTCGATGTCGCGACGGTTCTCCGCCACGCTGACGGCTGCCTACTGCCAGGGCCGCTCCAGGTACTGCTGGACGGCCCGTTGGTCGGGCGGCGCGGCGATGACCGCCACCGGCCGGAGTTCGGGGGTCTCCCGGCAATGGGCCGTCACGGTGGCAAACCATGCCGGGTCGTCGACCAACCGCAGGCTCGACGTGAGCCGCTCCAGCGACTCCTTCTGGAACAGCGGCGCGATCCGCCGCAAGCGGTTGCGCATCTCTTTCACCAGTTCCTGGTGCAAGACCGGGTCGCCTTCGGCAATCTTGGCCAGCAAACGCATGCGGGACTTTTCCAGATCCGCCGATCGTTGTCCGAGCGCAATCGCGGTTTCGACATCCTGCAGGACGTCGACCACATCCACCGGCTTGTCGCTAATGAACATCTCGTAGGTGCACATGGCGCGAATGTGATGCGCGGCGGCACACTGCGGGTCGCGCTCGAGAATCTCGTTGGCTCTGGCCAGCGCGACCCTGGGCCCCCGCTTGATCCGGCCTTCGCCGTAGGTGAACCCGAAGTTGGCGAGGGCCAGGTTGACCTGCAGGTCGCGATCGTGGGGCCGAGCGTCAAGGAGACTGCGATACGGAATGGTGGCCCGCGTCATCGTGGTGCCGCCGGCTTCGAGGCACGCATAGCCGTAGACTTCTTTGACGATCGGATCGCAATCGTCCTCCATGATCAGCGGTTGCAGGTCATGGAGTGCCAGCATGTAGTCGTCGCGTGCCCGATGACAAAGACCCCGGGCAAAGCGAATCGCCGCTTGTTTCTCGTTCAGCCGCAGCGCCTCGTCGAAACACTCGATGGCCTCGAAGTACTCCTCGTTCTCCATGGCCCGCAAGCCGCGGTTGTAGGCACGCCGATCGGGCGATGGACGCGTCCCGAGATGCCAGGTCAGGGCCAGCGCCAAACCCACGATCACGGTTCCCAGCGCCAGCAAGTGTTTGCGGTGGGATGCGGACCAACGCGTTACCCGCTTTCCGAACGAGAAATGATTACGGAGTTCCGCCGCCAGGCAGGCCGCATCTCTGGGTCGCCGCTCCGGATCAACGGCAATGCACGCTTCGATCAACCGCGCCAACCGCGGCTCGACGGCCGGATTCAATTCGCGGAGATTGCGGGGCGGTGCCTGCTGCGCCTGCAGGTACGCCTTGCCCGCTTCTGCCGTTTGCACGGTGGAACGTGGATTTCCAAACGGCAGTTGACCGGTAAACAACTCGTACAGGATCACCCCCAACGAAAACAGATCCGAGCGAGGATCGGTCGGCGGCTGAGCATCGTACGGTCGCAGGAAGACATCCTCGATCTGCTCCGGCGGCATGTAGGGCAGTGTACCACCGAGCCGATTGACTTCCGTCTCCACGTCACAGGACAGATTGAAGTCGAGCAACTTGGGTTGGCCGGCTGGCGTGATCAGCACGTTGGACGGCTTCAAGTCCCGGTGCAGGACGCCTCGCGCATGGGTATAAGCCAGCGCCTCGGCCATCTGGATTCCCAGCTTGACGACCGCGTCGACATAGCGACCCTGGCGGAGCGTCGGGTCGGGTTCCTCTGCTGCCGGCCCGGACGACGTCTGGCCGACCACCTCCCGCGACGCGACGGCCGCCAGGATCGTCGCCCCCTGGCGGGGCACCCCGTCCTGAAACACCTGCTCGATGACGTCGGCAAGTGTGGCGCTGCCCAGGTAAGGCATGCAGACCGCGGTCATTCCCGACTCGACGTCATCCCGGACCGAATGCACCGGTACGACATTCGGATGCAGCAGTTTGCCCAGCGTTTCCGCTTCGTCGCTGCCGAACATGGCAACCTTGACAGCCACCAGCCGGCCCCCGAGGGCCGGTTCGGACGCCAGGTAGACGCGCGCAAAAGCACCCACTCCCAGCTCATGCAACACATCGAACCCCATAAAGCTGGAGCCGACTTCGGGCCATTGCACGTCATCAAAATCGTCCAGCTTGTCGAGCGTCTCTTCGACGTCGATCATGCGCTGAATCGATTTATGGTAGGTCGGATAACGGCGGCAAAACTCGTGGACGTCGGGTGCCGCCCCGTCTTCCTTGAGCTGGCAGTACTCACTTAACGCCGCCGCGAGGACCTGGTCCTTCTCCAGCGCCTGGGCCGCCTCGCCCGTCGAGGTGTGGGATACCTTCGCCCCTGGAATTAATCGCGTCGGTGAAGCTGCCGAGAATGGCGACTGGGTCGACCGGTGGGCCGGGTCGTTCGAATGCACCATGTTCGTGACCCACTACTCGGAGCTGGTCGTCGCCAGCTTGTAGATGACCTGCCGGGCAGTCCTTTCATGAATCCCCAACCGCTCGCTGATTTCGACGAACGTTGACCCGTTCATCCTCATCTCCAGAATCCGTCGATTCCGTTCCGGTTCGCCTTCGATCATCTCTTGCCAGCGTTCGCGAGCGATCGCAATCTGGCTCGGTGAATCACTGCGATGCTCGGATGTGGCGACGATCTCCGGCTGCTCCAGCGGTCGCTCCCTGGAGACGTTGTGTTTCTCGTACTCGAAACGGCGCCGCGATTCCTCGACAACCTTGTTCCTGGCCATCACCACCAGATAGCGAATCACGTCTTCCGGCTTGTCGAATTGAGCCAACCGATCCGGCGTCGCGAAGAATGACACCCAGACCATTTGCACGAAATCGATCGAATCGAATTTCGACCGCAGTTTGTGATTGAGGCGGCGCCGGACCACCCGCTGAATGTGCGGTCCGTAGGTCTCGATAAAATCCCAGACCGCTTCCTCCGAACCCGCACACAGTTCTTTGACGGCCGCCTCAAATGGCGAGTCTTGACGGGTCATTTAGGCTCGTACCCCGCAGTATGACAAGCAGTTGAACATGTACGGTAGCGTACCACGGACTCCCCCTATGTTGCTACCTTTAATAGGCCGGCAGCGCAAAATTCGCCGACCGTTCGGTCGCCCCACAAACGAGCGGTAGTGGGAACCATGCCTTCACGTTGGCGCCGGTTATAACGGTCAGGCAACCAAGACCAGCGGACGGTGCCCTCACCGGCGGCGGATCGCCGGCGCGCTGGCCAACCAACAGACAGCTTCAGGGATCGCCGTGCTCCGCAACGATCTGCTTCATCACGGCCCAAGTCCCTTTCGCCATTTCCTCGGACGAGAACCTCGCGTGAACCGCGGCATGGCCGGCTCGCGCAAAGGCCTGCCGCTGCCTGGGTTGACCCAGCAACTGTTGCAGTTGGTCCGCCAAGGCCTGCGGATCATTTGGCGGCACGAGACATCCACCGCCCGTCGCCGCCAACAGTTCGGGAAACGCGCCATGGTCCGGCTGCACGACCGGAACGGCCGCCGCCAACGCTTCCAGCACGAACAGACCTTTTGGTTCCTCGTACGTGGTAGGAACCGAAAGCAGGTCCAACGCGTGCAGGAAGTCGAGCTTCTGGGCACGATCGAGGACTCCGCCGTAGTGATAGCGCCCCTGCAATCCGGCATCATCCAGCTTCTTGAAGGCAGCCGTCGCATACCCTTGATTGGACTCGCCGATCCAACCCGCCACGCGCAATTGGACGTCCTCCCAACCAGGTCGCCGATGCAATTCCAGGAAGGCATCCACCAGCACATGAAGCCCCTTTTCCGGAGCCAGTCGAGCCAGGTAACCGATCGTCGGCGGCCGCTGCGCCGCCGATTCCGTCGTCGCAGGAACCGTCGCCGGAAACCCTGCGGTATCGATTCCCAGCGGCACGAGATGCAGTTTCTCCTCCGGGATCTCCAGGTAAGCACGCATCCGCTCGGCATAAAACCGGCTGTGGACCAGAAACCCGTCAATCGAATCGACCAAGCGGCGGATCTCATCGAGCGACTGGCGGCGATACGGGTCCGGCAATGACTCGAGAAAAATATCGTCGCCCTGCAACGTCACCAGAATCGGCGTTCCCAGCGACCGCTTGATGTGCGGCGCGCAGCCGGCGATCAGCACGTTGCTGAAGACAACGACCTCCGGGCGAACCGAACGCCCCAACCAGCTCGACAGCTTGAGGACTTCGCGACGCTGGTAGCCGGCCGTTCCCCGCAACATGGAAACGGTCATTTTTCCGAGTGACTTGGGGTTTACGGACGACGCCCGCGAAGTCAACTTGCGAATCAGCCACGGCTGGTCAAAGACACGTCCCACAAAGTCAGGCAGGAAGCGATAACCGGGCACGGTCTGCTCCAGAAAGACATTGACGCCGCCAAAAAAAATTCGGTCAATGCTGACGTTCTGCTCGTCCGTCCGAATGGGTGTGTACGTTGGAATCAACTGGATATCGACACCCTGGCGGGAGAGAGCGCGGGCCAGCGTGTTGTCGTGCATACAACTGCCGCAGAACATCCCCGCCGCGCCGGAGGTAATGTAAGCCACACTTCGCGCAAGGTCGCTCAACGTTCCCCCTCGCTTTTCAGAATCGTGCGGATGCCCACCGCAATCATCAGCAGCGTCACCAAGACACCCGCCCAACGTACCGGCCCCGACTCGAAGACCACCGTCGCGTTGAACGCGATGAACCAAAGGTATCCAATCAGCGACACTTCCCACAACCGTGCCCGCTGCAAATACACTTCCGGCAGCAGGCACCACCAGGCGGCATCCAGGCCCCACAGCAGCAGGAACAGATAGTTGAAGTAGACCCCACCTTCGAAGCGGACACCGATCAACTGCTCGGTCTTCATCCCGGTGTCATCCAGCGCGGCCTGGTGGCTCCAGTGCATCAGGTAGCCAAAGACCCCGATCACATGCAGGATGGCAAGCAGGCAGCCGAGGACCCAGATCACCCGTACGGCCGACCCTCCCCGACCGGCAAGATCCCTGCGCCGGATCGCACAACGAACCACCAGGGCTACGCCGAGCAAGACCAGGGCCCCACGAATCGACCATACCGTCAACAACGCTTGTAGCGACATTGATTCCCTCAAATGGGCTATTGACTTTGGCGTCAAAATCGCCACATTGGATAGGGATTTCACCCACCCGCTCGCCTGCGGTGAGCGACTGACCCGCCTCCCCAACGCCCCCCGCGTTTTTTATCGCCGTCGTGGCGATCGTCCACTCATGAAAGTTGTCCTCGCAGTCTATCAGCAATCCGCCAAGGTGAAGGATTGTATCCTGGAAAAGCTGCCTCAAATCATTGGTCGCAGCGAATCCGCCGACATCCAACTCGATGACCGTTGGGTGAGTCGGCAACATTGTCGCGTCGATGTTCAAGAGGGCGTGGTCGTCGTCCAGGACCTCGAGTCCCGGCACGGAACGCTGGTCAACGACAAGCCGGTGACGCATGGCAAGCTCTTCCCCGGCGACACGCTCTGCGTTGGCCTCTCGCGCCTGGTCGCTTCGTACGAATGCGAACTGGCGGAAGGCGCCGAGCCGCTGAATGCGGCTTGCGAAGGATGATCTCGGCTCGCCGCACGCCACTTCGTATCGACCACAGGCAGAATGGGAAGCACTTGGGATCGGCCATCAAGGTCGGATCGGCAAGCGGGGCCTGGAATCACGGACCGAGACAGCGGCGGCCGGCCTAGCCGGCGGTCGGTTTGCGCCCCACAAACGTGTAGTAAGGCACTCGGATGAACGGAATGTAGGGGACCTTCGCCTGACGTTCTTCAAAGTGCACGGGCTGAAAATGGCGATGCAGAAACGGCACATGCTCGGATGACGGAAAGACATTGTCATTGGCGAACCAGATCGGCCAGAAGCTGCGCGTGAACCAGCGGTGACGGCGCAGTCCGTCCGACGGGTACTTCCGCGAAACGTAGAAGTCAACAACACCGATCACCCCGCCCGGCTTCAACATGGCCAGGGCATTCTCGATCGCGGCAAA
Source organism: bacterium (assembly GCA_030430075.1). GTDB lineage: Bacteria > Planctomycetota > Planctomycetia > Pirellulales > Pirellulaceae > ARS98. The sequence continues at coordinate 71,042 of JAUIGN010000035.1, read as the reverse complement.
CCAGTCGGGAATCATTGTCAGCGAGTAAGAAAACGTGACCACGTCCACCGGTCCGCCCGCCGGCTGGAAGACGGTAGCGTCCCCTTCGACGGTCTTGACATTGGTCCATCCTCGTTCGCTGATGCGCTGGTCGGCGATTCGCAACAAGGATGGCGAGAGATCAACGACGTGCACTTCCGCCATCCGGTCGATGCGGTCGGCAAAGTATTCCAGGTTGGCTCCCGTTCCGCCCCCCATGTCGACCCACACGGCATCCTGGGGCGCATCGATGGCATCCCAAAGCTCTTGCCGTCCCTTCAACAGCCGCTTGCGAAAATCATCGTAGCCGCCCGCCTGCCCGGCGTAAAAACTCTCCATCCTGGCGGCGTGATCTTTGCCGCGTACCGGCTTCAACGCCAGGTGATAGAGGATTCGTAGATCGGAAAGTAAACCCATGATTGTCTGTTTGTTCGCGTGGACCTCTGAAACTGCGAAACTGCTTCGGCGGCGAACCGTGCGTGATCCGCCATCACACGTGTCCGCATCACATCACGAAAGATCTCGGCACGATTGGTCTCGCAGCGCGTAACTGGCGGAGCGATTCGGCTAGGCTGCCAGGTCAGCGATGTAAAAGCTGCCGTAGGTATGGACACGGTCTTTCACGTGCAGTTCTTCCGCCAGCCCTTGATGGAAGGTCAGCAAGCCGGGCAGAGGAACGGTTCGACCATCCTGTTGCACTTGCACGCGATCGATGAAATCGGTCCGCAATCCACCGCTCCGCCAAATCGCCCGCGCCCCCGGGGCGGCGCGATCCAGAATGGCCTGCCACTCCAGTTCCAGCAAGGGGAAGAACTTGTCCGAGAGCCAGTCCATGTGGTCGAGCAACACGAACCGCGAAATCTGCCCGTCATGTTGTTCCAGGAACGCCTGGACAGAGTTCGTGTGCACGCTGACGCGGTCCACCAACCCGTCCTTCAGCCGCTGAAAGTTGTCAGGCCGCAGATATTCAGGACAGCAATCCTCCGCATACTCGCCCGTCAAATAGACACGCCAAAAGTAGTTGTCGGCAAGTGGGAGCTTGGCGAACACCGCTTCCACGCAGTCCTGCACAAACCGGACGATGCCACCTTCGTATTGTGTCTCGACTTGCCGGCGTTGGGCCTTGGGCACTCCGACCATCGACAACGTGGTATCGCGGTTCATGGCAAACTGCATCGCCTTGGACCAGAAGCGGTCGTGCAATCGATCGTAATAGATCCGCGATTGGGCCTCGACGCTGTCGGCGGTGAGAATCTCATCAATCTCCGGGCGTACCTTGCAGACCTGATCGACATACAGGTTGATCAGGCGGGCAAAGGAGCCGGAGGTGCCGCGAAAATAGAACGACCGCCGCCGATTGTCGAAGAACTTGATCCACTTGTCCCAGTAGTTCTGAGACCATGGAGAGAGCGAACTCCGCAGCGTGTCCTGATAGATCGCTCGTCCGTTAGGCAACCGGCCTTTACCAAACAGGGCGAAGAAGTCTTCGTACTCCAGATTGCGGATCGCGGACAGCTTGAGCTCCAACAGCGCGTTCTGGCGAGGATTCATATCGACCGCATGGACATGGTTGGGTTCCGTCAACGCATAGTCCAGCGCGTTGCAACCGGCCGATGTGATCACCAGGACGTTATCCTCCGGCCCCAGATCCAGGGCCACGCGGTCCAGACGGGGATCCTCCCAGCACGTGTTGTAGACCAGGTTGTTGCCGTGGACGAATTTGAAAACTCGGCCGCTGAACCAGTCCATCACCGACATCTCAGACTCCTCACTCATGGGAACCGGCAAGCGACACCGTCCAGCGTGCGCCTGACCGGACAAATTCCCCTCGACCAGCGGTCCGTGCGGAGTGGGAGGGAACTTCGATTTTAGCGGTCGAAGGTCACCGTACAAGGGCCGCGAGCGGATCGTGGATCGGCCCAGCCGATGCTACGAACGTGAGGCACCGCGGAAGATGGCGGCAACCGCCAGCAAGGCCACCGCGCCCCCGATCGACATCGTTAGCAAGGAAGAAAACGCGTCCTGCGGCGTGAGCACCACGGGCCCCATGACCATCCCGATTCCACCGCCCACCAGGATGCCCCAGCCCAACCCTCGGCCCGGACGATGGTGGTAGAGCCCGATCACTGCCCCCATCAGCATCACCAAGATCGCACCGCAGGCGCTCGCTTGAGCCGCCGCGGTCAGGCTGACCGCGCCCGCGCCGAGCGCCCTTGACAGGGGCGCCACCAGCGCGGCCACCACGGAACAAGCGGCCATCAAAATGAATAGCGCGCTCAAGGGAAAACTACGGCCGTCTCCAGTCGGATTCGTCATGTCACTGTTATCACACGATGAACATTCACGTGCAAGCGTTGCCGCGACGGCGGGGACCGTCCACCTGACAGCCGGTCGGTCAGGCTCAACATGACACACGTTTGGCGGCCCGCAACGCGCTGCCGATACTGGCCCGGTTCAGCTTTCTTCGCTCGTCACGTACTGGCGCCAGCGCAGAATCAAGGTCGCAATGGAGAGCATCGTCAGCGTGTAGACGATCAGGGCCGTGACATGCTGCCAGGCAGGTTGCCCGCCCACCAACAGTTGCGCGTCTTCCGGCACTTCCCAGGCCATCCAGTGGAAGAGCAGATTGAACAGATGGTGCTGCACGGTGAACTGGTTGATCACGGCGGGCAGATTGGAAATCACGACTTCAAAAATCAGGATGTAGGCGACGGAAACGACCATCGCCTTGCGGTGAAAAATGGCACCGATCACCGAATACGCCGCGCCGTATGCAAAGCAGGAAAAAAAGATGAGTCCGGCGATTACGCGCCACACACGAAACGGTTCGCTGACGTGCAGTCGACCGGCAAGCATTCCGATCGTCAGCCCCAGGAGGGCGGCCGAGGCCGTCCAGGCGATCCCGTTGAGGTACTTGCCGATCAGCGTGGCCGTTTTGCCGCCTGGCCGTACGGCCAGGTAGATCCACGTCCTCCCATCCAGTTCAGCTTGCAACACCGGGGCGACCCACAGCAACAGCCCCAGCAGGCACACGACCTGTGGGATCAGCCCGTACAGCACAATCCCCAGAATCGGCTCGGGCGGCGGCTGAAAGTCGGCGGTCGTTTCCGCCTCCCAACGATAGAGCGACAACAGGCCGGCGGGAAACAGGACCATGACCAACCACGTCAGGGCCCGGGCGTCGGTCCTGGTCCGCCGCATTTCAAAGCGAATGACCGTCAGCGTCTTCCAGACAATTCCCCGCTCGACCCGGTTTCCGGCCGGGGCCGTGGCGATCGCCGGCGACTGGTCGCCACGCTCAGCCTCCGCCTCACGCTCGGCCACCACTGACTCTTCCGATGAGCTCATTCAACCACCTCGATGGACGCGCATCAACGAATCAAACAGGTTCTGCAACGACTCGTCGGCCGAATGCAGCTCGTGAATCTCCACACCTTCTTCTCCGGCCCACCGGGGCAAATGCCGATAGACGGTCAGCGGCTGCCGCGTGGCCACCACCAGGCGGTTGCCGGCCAGAAACTCGATCGCGTCGACCGCTTCTTCGTCCAGCAGCCGCCGAGCCATCTCGCGGGGGCGATTGCAACGAATCTCGACCCGGTTGGGCACATCGGCCAGCAACACGTTGACCTCGGCAGCCGTCCCCGAGGCCAGCAAACGTCCGTCGCAAACCAACAGGAAGGATGGACTGATCTCTTCCACTTCATGCAGAATGTGGCTGGCCAGGAGCAGACTCTTCCCCCGTCGCGTCCATTCCCGCAAAAGTTCGGTCACGACATGGCGCCCCACCGGATCCAACCCGTTGAACGGTTCGTCCAGGATCAACAGTTCCGGTTCATGGGCGATCGCCTGGGCCAGTTTGGTGCGCTGCCGCATGCCCCTCGAGTAACTCCCGATCGGCCGTTGCATGGCTGCCGACATGTCCAACTGCTCCAGGGCCCAAACCGCCCTCCGCTCTGCGTCCTGCCGTTTGAACCCTTGCAGTTCGACCAGGAAACGGACCCACTCCAGCCCGGAGACGTTGGAATAGAGCGCCTCGTCTCCGGGGCTGATTCCGATCCTCCGCAGCATCCCGCCATTGTTCCATGGGTCGCCGCCGAACATCCGAATCGACCCCAGGGTCGGCTTGAGTTGGCCGGTGATCAGGTTCAGGAATGTCGTCTTGCCTGCGCCGTTGGGACCGAGCAACCCATGGGCACCCGGACCGAGCGTCAGGGTGATGTCGTTGACGCCGATCACGGTGCCGTACAGCTTGGTCACATTTCGCAGCTCGATCACACCATCACACCCGCAGCGGAGCTGAGATCCGCCGCAACAAAACAGCCAGGGAAACACAGGTGAGAATTGACAACAGGGCGATCGGCGCCTGCACGTGGGCGAAGTCGCGCTCCAATCCAAACACCCAGGCCTGCACTCGGCCCAACGAGTGATACAACGAAATCAGCGTCCAACGACTCTCGAACCCGCTCTGGCTCCACCGGCTCTCATGCAAGTCCAAGGCCGTCAAATTGGCGTACGCCGCCCAACCCAACGCCCAGACCGCCACCCAGGCAAACCCGGCAAAGCGACTTTCCTTGGTCAACGAGGAAAAACAAAGGGCCATCGCCGTGGTCGGCACAATCAACCAGATCGAGGCCCCGAGAATCCGAAAGGGCAGGTCCCAGGTATAGCCGACGACACTGAAATCGGGCGACAGGAAGACTCCCAGGACGTACAGCGCGAGTGCCGGGACGGTGGTGATCAACGCCAGGTACGTCCAGACAACCAGCATTTTGCCGAATACATAGTCAACCCGGCCGAGCGGTCGGGAAAAATAGAGCAAGAACGCGCGGGACTGCATGTCTCGCGCGATCAGGGGTGGCGCCACCAACGCGACAACCAGGACCATCAATAATCCTTGCGGGTAGCGAAACAACGTCAGCAACAGGTACGCCCACACCTCCCGCCGTGATGCGGTCGGATTTTCCACCATCGACGCGACCACCGGCTCGGAGTCAGGCAGGTTGCGCAGGAAGATCTGCGCCCCCATCTCCTCGACCGGTTGGGTCAACGAAAACTCGTAAAAGAACAGGAGCAGCCCCAGCCCGACCGCCGGCAACCAGGCCAGGAACAGCATCCGCCGCAACCACTGGCTTTTCCAGGAGAGCTGTAAGCCGGTCTGCGCGATGACCCACCACCGCGGGACGCGCCGCCCGCGCTGCTCGGGCAGCGCCCGATATCCCAAATCATGAATCGGCAACGGCACTCTCCCGAATCGCCCGCAGGAACACGTCCTCCAAAGAATTGGTGGCCGGCGCCAGGTGCCGCAAATCGACGCCTGACTCGCGCGACCAACGCCAAATCCGGTCCGTCGCATCTTCCCCCAGACCATGGATGGTCAACGCTCCGTCGCGATCCATCTTCCATTCCAAGCCGTCCGCCTCGACACACTGCCGGAATGGCTCGACCGGCCCCGCCAACCGGACCGAATACGCCGGCGTCGTCGGTCGGCTCAACACCGCCAATCGTTCCACGACCCGGATCCGCCCGTTGACCATGATCACGACATCGTCACAGATGGTTCGGACGTCCGGCAGAATGTGCGTCGAGATCAGGACCGCTTTCCCGGCCACTGTCGACAACGACCGAATTCGATTCAGCATCGCCAAACGTTCTTCGGGGTCCAGACCCGCGGTCGGCTCGTCCAGGATCAACAGCGGCGGATCGTGAATGATCGCCTGGGCAAACTTCAGCTTCTGCCGCATTCCCGTCGAATAGGTTGCCACGTCCCGATAGCGTTCCTGCCGGATGTCGCAATAGTCCAGGATTTCGTGTGCCCGCCTCAGGCCCTCGACGCCCTTCTGGCCGGAAAGCTGGGCCATGAATTGCACCAGTTCCACGCCGCTCAATCCGGCGATATAGCAGTCGTCCTCGGGCATGTAACCCACTCGAGCCCGAATTTTTCGCGCATTGCCTCGCAGTGGGATCCCCAGTACCTGGCCGTCCCCATGACTGGTGCGGACCAGCCCCAGGAGAACTTTGATCAAGGTCGTCTTGCCGGCCCCGTTGGGGCCCAGCAGGCCGGTCACGCCGGTGCCGATCGCAAGCGAGATCTGGTCCAGGGCGACCAGCCGGCCGTACTTCTTCGTCACCCCGTTAAGACGTACCGTCGTATCCATGCAGCCGGTCTTCGTACAATTCTGACGGACGCGAGCGCGACCGGTTGGGGACGAGAGTTGTCAGGCGCCTGCCGATGCATCGAGCCGTTGAGGGCATTCGCACCGGAGCGGCGTAGATTGTGGAAAATTGTAAAAGAATTCCGCAAACTTCCCAACGCCGTACCGGAATCGCCCCGCTCGGACAGATCCGTAGCCTGCTGCCCAGTCCAGACCTAGAATGAATGGAGGCGAAACGGGGCCGTTCCCGGGAGCCAGAACCGTCCTGCGGGTGCGTCGCGCCGGGGGGCTGATGCCTCATGGCGTGTCCGCCCCTTTCGCACCCCGCCAGCGTTGTGATCTTCGTCGAGTCTTCCATGGTGCGTCCAACCTCCCTCTTCCCCCGACCGTCGGCAGCTCGGTGGATCGCGGCCGGTCTGCTGCTGACGGCCACCGCGGCCGGGGCACAACCGCAGGGTCCCGTGGCCAGCGCACACTGGGCCTATCAGGCACCGGTCCGCCCCGCTCTGCCGACTGCCGTGGCTACCGGGTGGGCGCGCAACCCGATTGACGTCTTCGTATCGCACCAGATGCGCGAACACGGTTTCACACCGAGCCCCCCGGCAGGTCGGGCGGCGATCATCCGCCGCGTAACGCTCGGCCTGACAGGGCTCCCTCCGACCGTCGACGAGATCGACCGGTTTCTGGATGACCGGCAACCCGCTGCTTACCAGAGGTTGGTGGAACGCTTGCTGGCGTCGCCCCGGTATGGGGAACGGATGGCAACCCCCTGGCTCGACCTGGCCCGCTATGCCGACACACACGGATACCACATGGATGCGCACCGCGAGATGTCGGCGTGGCGTGACTGGGTGATCGACGCCTTCAATGCGAACATGCCGTTTGATCAGTTCACCATCGAACAGTTGGCCGGCGACCTGTTGCCTGACGCCACTCCCTCCCAGGTCATCGCCAGTGGTTTTAACCGGAACAACATGGTCAACTTCGAGAACGGCGCGCTCGCCGAAGAGTACCTGACGGAGTACGCCATGGACCGGACCGTAACGACGGCGACGGTCTGGCTGGGCCAGACCTTGCAATGCGCGCGCTGCCACGATCACAAGTATGACCCCTTCACGCAGCGCGACTTCTACCAATTGTTGGCGTACTTCAATCAGGTGCCGGAGTTAGGGATCGACGGCGACCAAGGAAACGCCGCGCCGTTCGTGCCCGCCCCATCGACGGCCCAGCGTGCCCGCCGCGACGAACTGCGTCGCAAACTGGCCGCCTGCGACCGGCAGCTTGCCGAGCGCGAAGCCGGCTGCGAAGCGGACCTGGTCGCCTGGCAACAATCGCTGGCCCCAACCGCCCGCTCCGCCCAACCGCCGACCGACATGCGGTTTCACTTGCCATTGGACGAAGTCACTGACGGCACCACGCTGGAGAAGGTCAGCGGCCGCCGCCCGTCGGTCACGGGCCGCACTTACTTGCCCAAGACAAAATATGGGCACGGACTGCTCCTGGGGGGCGAGACGTTTGTCACATTCGACCACCGCCCGCAGTCCAACGGGACGCCCGCGGACGCATCGAACCTCGCGGCCGATGCCCCCTTCACGGTCTCCGCCTGGCTCTATCCGACCACGAACGACCGGATGACCGTATTGGCCAAACGCAACACCGGGCCGATGCGGCGAGGCTATGAAGTCGGCCTGGAGAAATCCCGCGTCGTCGTCATTCTCGCCAACGACCAGACGAAGAGCCGGATCGAGATTCGCACGTCCGAGCCGGTCCAGCGTAACGCCTGGCAGCACCTGGCAGTCAGCTACGACGGTTCCGGTCGTGCCGACGGCCTGCAGATCATCGTCGGTGGGGTGCGGCAACCCTTCGACACCACCCACGATGACCTGCAGGGGTCCATCGCCACGGCCGCACCGCTCTGTATAGGTGGGGGACCGGAACACCGGCCGTTCCGCGGTCTGCTCGACGAGATTCGAATCTATCCGCGTCAGCTCAGCGAGACCGAACTCGGCGTGCTGGCCGGCGGCGACCCAATCGGCCAGATCCTGGCGACGGGCGTCGGCCGGCGTTCGCGCCGGCAACAGGCGGCACTGCGTGACTACTTTCTCCGTCACCACGACCGGCGTTACCGGTCGTTGATCGCTCGGCGCACCGCGGCGGAACGCGCGTTGTCCGAACTCGACCGGGCGATTCCCACGTCGATGGTGATGCGGGATGCGGAACTACCGCGTCCCACGTTCATCCTTACGAACGGGCTCTACGACACGCCGGGTGAACGGGTGACCGCCGATACGCCGGCGCTTTTCTTTCGCCTGGCGGATGACGCTCCTCGCAACCGGCTCGGGCTGGCACGCTGGCTCGTCGATCCACGCCATCCGCTGACGGCACGGGTCGCTGCCAACCGAATCTGGCAAGTGCATTTCGGCACGGGCCTGGTCCGCACGCCGGAAGATTTCGGGACCCGCGGTGAACGTCCGTCCCACCCCCGCCTGCTGGACTGGTTGGCAACGGAACTGATACGCAGCGGCTGGAACACGAAGCACCTCCATCGCTTGATCGTCACGTCGGCCACTTACCGTCAATCGAGCGACGCGGCGGCGGCAGCGTGGCGTCGCGACCCTTCCAACCAGTGGCTCGCCCGCGGCCCGCGGACGCGTCTGCCGGCCGAAATGATTCGCGATCAGGCGTTAGCCGTCAGTGGCCTCCTGCAAGAACAACTGGGCGGGCCCAGCGTCTTCCCTTATCAACCGCCCGGCTTGTGGGAAGAACTGTCGTATGATGCCAACGAGTTTACGGCGCAAACCTACCAGGTGGATCGGGGTGCCAACCTGTATCGACGCAGCCTCTATACCTTCTGGAAACGGAGCGTCCCGTCCCCCGCGCTTGCCACCCTCGGCGCACCGAACCGTGAAGTCTGCATGACGCGGCGATCTCCGACCAACACGCCCCTGGAAGCGCTAACGCTGATGAATGAAACGGCCCTGGTGGAAGCGGCCCGCAAGCTGGCCGAACGCGCGCTCATCCGCGGCGGATCAAGCGACGACCGACGGCTGGCATGGACGTTCCGCTGCGTGACGGGTCGCCGGCCGTCATCGACCGAAACGAGTGTGCTACGAGCAGTCCTGCTGCAACAGCGACAACTTTATCTTGCGGACAAAGCGGCCGCCCGCTCGTTGTTGCAGGTCGGTGACTCGGCGTGGAACCCATCGCTGGAAGCAACCGAGCTGGCGGCCTGGACGATGGTTGCCAATCTGCTGCTTTGCCTCGATGAAACGATTACCAGCCACTGAAAGCCATGATCTCCGCAGTCGAACCTCGCACCACCGCCGACCACTTCAGCCGCCGGTACTTTCTTGGCCGGGCAAGTCTCGGGTTGGGCGCCGCGGCACTGGCCAGCTTGTTGCAGCCGGCTCGCAGCCATGCGGAAGTGACGGCGGCGGATGCCATGAGCTCCGGTCAGCCGGGCGTGCCCCACTTCAGGCCGAAGGCCCGGCGCGTCATTTTCTTACACCAATCGGGCGCCCCATCACAGCTCGACCTCTTCGATCCCAAACCGGTCGTCCGCCAACGCCACGGCGAAGAGCTGCCCGAGTCCGTGCGCGGCGGACAACGGTTGACCACGATGACTTCGGAGCAGTCCAGCAAACCGTTGACCGCCTCGCCGTTCGCCTTTGCCCGGCACGGCGCGGCGGGAATTGAATTGAGCGAGTTGCTGCCGTACACGGCGGGCGTCGTGGACGACCTCTGCGTGGTCCGTTCGATGACCACCGATGCGATCAACCATGACCCGGCAATCACCCTGTTACAAACGGGATTCCAACAGCCGGGACGTCCCAGCATGGGGGCCTGGTCGAGTTACGGGTTGGGCAGCGCCAACGAAAACCTTCCCACCTATGTGGTCTCGATTTCCGGCGGCGCTGCGGGCGACCAGCCGCTCTTCAACCGGCTGTGGAGCGCCGGCTTCTTGCCGTCGAAACACCAGGGTGTGCGCCTCCGGAGTGGACGCGACCCGGTGCTCTTCCTCTCCAACCCGCCCGGTGTCGACGGCGCGGCACGGCGTGCCATGCTGGACGGTCTGGCCGCCCTCAACCAGCTTCAATTCCAGCAGGCGGGCGACCCGGAGATTCAAACCCGGATCGCCCAATTCGAGTTGGCGCATCGCATGCAGTCGTCTGTCCCGGAACTGGTCGATTTGTCGCAGGAGCCGGAACACGTTTTCAAGCTTTACGGAGCGGACGCGAGGAAGCCGGGGACGTTCGCGGCGAATTGCCTGCAGGCTCGCCGGTTGGTGGAACGCGGTGTGCGGTTCGTCCAATTGTATCACCGCGGCTGGGACCACCACACGCGGATTAATGGGCGGCTTCCCGCCAAGTGCCTGGAGACCGATCAAGGTGCGGCCGCGCTGGTCCGCGACCTCAAGCAACGCGGCCTGCTGAAAGATACGTTGGTTGTCTGGGCCGGCGAGTTCGGTCGCACCGTGTTCTGCCAAGGATCACTTTCGGGCACGGATTGGGGGCGCGACCATCATCCCGGCTGCTTCAGCATCTGGCTCGCAGGCGGTGGCGTGCGTGCCGGGATGACCTACGGCCGGACCGACGATTTTTCCTACAACGTCGCGGCCGGTGCGATGCACATCCACGATTTGCAGGCGACCATCCTGCATTGCCTGGGCATCGACCACAAGCAACTCACCTATCGCCACCAGGGCCGCGACCATCGCCTGACCGACGTCGCCGGGCAGGTCATCCAGCCGCTGCTGGCCTCCGCACGTGAGAAAAAGGGATAAGCGCCTTCCCGTCCGGGAACTCACCGACGTGGTGAAGAACGTTGACGAATTCCCAGTCGAGCAGTACTGTATCGAGCAGTCACCCGGCATGGCGTCGATGCGGTTCGATGCTGAGCCCTGGCGACGCTGACTTACTTTGAGAACAGCAGGAAGCGGGCCAGTTTGCAGATCGTCTTGCCTTGTTGTGGCGCGCCGGAACGCGGGCATTCCGTGTGCTGGCCAGTGCCGCAACGGTAAACTGAAGACCAACGGACGACATGCCAAATTCGCTCTCCCCTCGGTCGTCATGCCGCCGCCGCGGCGAAAGCCAATCATCGCGCCGGCCATTCCGCCTCAGCTTCCGGCGCCGTCCCGCGGTCGATCTACCGGCCATTCATCTTGCGGATCGGTCCGGCTTGCGGCGTACTGAGCTTCGGCGCCGCATTCTCTCTTCGAGCGGTTCCTCCTCTTACCCGATAGACTTATGAAGAACCCCCCTGCCCTGCGGAAGCGTCGCTCCGCTCGTCTCCGAAAACAACGACGACGGCTGATGCTGGAAATGCTCGAGCATCGCCTCTTGTTTGCGGCGGATGTGGCAAGCGACGATAACCATCGACTGCCATCCGGCGACACACGGACGGTCCCCCCGCGATCCTCCGCGACGAGGCTGGATCTCGCCGCAACGGCGCTCCCTACGCCGGTGCAGGTGGACGATATCCGGCAGTTGGTGCCAGCAGAGCCGTCGTCACCCACTTGGAATGCGCCGGCCGCCGCGGGCAGCATCGTGTTTGTCGATCCGTCGATTGAAAATTCGGGACGGTTGGTGGAGGCCTTCAAGGGCCTCGCCACGACCGCCAACGGGGTCCAGGTGGTGACGTTGGATGGAACCGCCGACGGGATCGACCAGATTACCGAAACCTTGCGTGGTGCGGCAAACGTGGCGGCCGTCCATCTCGTCTCCCATGGCTCGCCCGCCACGCTGCAGTTGGGCAGCGTCGACTTGTCGCTTACGAACCTGGACGCCTACGCGGAACAGATTCGTTCCTGGGGCAAAGCGTTCTCGGCAGACGGTGACTTGTTGATTTATGGATGCGAGACCGGATCGGGCACCGCGGGGCTCGACTTCGTACAGCAGCTAAGCCACCTGGCCGATGTCGATGTGGCGGCCTCCGACGATCCGACCGGCAATCCACAAGCGGGCGGAGATTGGTCGCTGGAAGTGATGGTTGGAGACATTGGACCGGACTCGCGTTTGTCGGTGACGACGGTCGCCGCGTTCTCAGGGCTGCTGGCGCGACCCGCGCTACCGCCGCCAACCGATATCCCCAAGGATGGGCTGCCGGGTACCGTCTATACGCCGGCCGTAAATGGGACGACATTGCGCGACAAGATCACGATCAGTCCGACGGCGACGGTCCGGGTGGCTGACGGCGCGGCAAACGACGACGCCCTGATCGGCAACTCGAGGAAAGACACGCTCAAAGGGGCTGCCGGCAACGACACGCTTTGGGGCAAGGGCGATGACGACGTACTGGAAGGGGGAGCGGGCGAGGACCACCTGATTGGCGATGCCGGCGACGATATGTTGCGGGGTGGCGAAGGGGGCGACACGTACTACTTCGAAGATAACTGGGGCGTCGACCAGATCAAGGAATCGACCAGCGGCACCAACGTGCTGGACTTTACCAACGTGACCACGCCGCTGACCTTCAAGATCAAGAAGGGTGGTGCGGTCGAGGTCTTCGTCTCGAAGCCGTCCGATCCCACCAAGCCGCTCAATTCCGACAACATGCTGACGGTCAACAAGGGAATCGACAAGATTCTGGGTGGACAAGGAGACGACCTGTTCCTGTTTCGCCGCGGCGCCCCGATCGGCTCGATCGAAATCAACGGGTACCGGGGCGATGACCACCTGGACTTCACGGGCGCCCTGCCGTTGCCCCTGTTTGCCGGCAGGGACTTTTCCAGCCGAGTGGAGATCGACCTGATCCAAGACGGCCTGCAAAGCCCGCCGCTGAAGACCTTGACCAGCATCGAACTGGTCACGGGCGGGTCCGGAAACGACACGCTGGTCGGCCAGGACGACGAAGTCAACGCCCTCCTCCAAGGCGGCAAGGGAACGGATGTCGTGATCGGCGGTCGTGAAGCGGATATCCTGCGCGGCGACGCCGTACGGCGAACGGACGTCGCCGATCCGACGACGGAAGTCAACGTCTCCAGCGGCATCGGCAACACGGACAAGGCCGACCTGCTGGTGGGCGGGCTGGGCAGCGACGAGCTTCACGGGGGCGAGGGGAACGACTTTCTGATCGGCGGAGAGGCGATGGTCCCGAATCCTGTGCCGATCGTCCCGGGCACCATAACGGTTCCCCCCTCGCCGTCCGCCCGCCAAGGTCCCACGATCGGCACCACGGAACAACTCTACTACGTCACGACCGGCGCGGTGAACGACGGCAACGATCAACTGTTCGGCGGCAAGGGCAATGACACCTACGTATTCGGCCAGCAGTTCGGCAATGACACGGTTGCCGAAGAACCGCGCGGAGGCGACCTCGACACGCTGGACTTCTCTGCCGTTACCGATCCCATGACCGTCCGCGTGAGGCCGTTCGCCGCACCTGGACGCACACCGGCCGACCACGGCCTGCTGATCGAAGCACCGGCGGCCGGGACGGTGACGTCCAGTCTGGTTGGAGGGGGCATCGATCACGTGGAACGGGTCGTGGCCGGCCAGGGGATGAACACGTTTCAGCTCGAATTCCAACAATACCTGACCGACGCCAACATCGCCGACTTCATCAAACCACCCGTCTGGATCCTCGACAACTCCGCCAGCAATCACGGAACACTAGACCTGACGCAACTGGAGCGATTGCAGCCCGCCGATCCGCATTTGCAGTTCACGTTTACGATCTCGCGCACGGATGCCGAACAACCCGACGCGAGCAACCTGGTTCGCGTCGAGATCGTAAATCCGCACAACAATCGCAGCGTAACGATCCTGGCCTATCACATTCAACATCTCTCCGAAGGCAAGGGTCACCAAACCTATCGTTACCTGGATGATGCCGTCATTGCCGGAGACATCACTCCCAATGCGGCGGCCGACGCCATCACGCGAATCGATTATTCAGAATCATCGTCAGCAGTGCGGATCAACTTGACGGACCAGGACCAGACGGTCGTCCCCGCCGCGTTTGCCGAAGTGGTCGCGCCCGCGCGAAAGGCGGTCAAGGAAGTCTGGAAGCTGCAAGTCCCCGGCGATATCGGCTCGTTCAAGCTGACCTTGAGCGGTAAAACGACGTCGGCCCTGAAGTTGACCGGGGCGGGTGGCGCTTCCATCGCGGTGGGGACGGCAGAGTTCAACGACTTGTTGGACAAGATTGCCTTGAGCCTCAACAAGCCGCTTCGCATCAAAAAGCCGCCAATGCCGGCCGTCGGGTTTGTGCCGACTCCGGGCCACCCGTTCAAGGGCAGTGTCCAGGTCCAGGGCGTCGCCGCCGGCGCCAGCGGGTACGAGTTCACGTTCACCTTCCCAACGGCCGAACTGGGTTTCGTACTGGACGCCGACCTCAAGCTCAAGTCGACGCCGACTCCTACTCCGACGCGGAAGAACACCGTCTCGAACCTGCACCCGCGTCGCCTGAATGATGCCAAGGCGGAGGCCGGCTACGGCGGCGAATGGCATGTCTGGACCACATCCGGCACCGGCGCCCCTTCTCGGTCGCTATTCAACATCGGGAACCCGACCCGCCGGCCCAGCACCACGCCGGGAACCTTTAAGCTGCAACTGACGCTGTCGAACGGGATGACCGTCGACACGACCGAGCTGTCCGTCAACGTCCCGGCGCGCACCCTGGCGACGCGATTGGACACGGCGTTGCGAACGGCAAAACTGACCGCCGCCGTTCGCGGCAAGGGGACTTCCGCTTACCCCTGGGAGATCGAATTTGAACCGTCCGGCGCGTCATTCAGTACGATCGTGACTTCACTCAAGCTGGTACCGGGGGTCCGGAATCCGCTGCGGCTACCCACCAGCCTGTTCGTAGAAAGCGGCAACGCGGACGGCAGCGTGCAGAAATTCTGGACGGACGCCGATGGGGGAAAGTTCGGCGTATCGTACGGTTCGAAGCAAGGCACGCGAACGGTTTCGCTGGACCCGCCACGGATCGGCGCACCGGCCACTCCGGTGACCACGCAACTGAAGCAGGCCCTGGAATCGATTCCGGGCTTCGCGACCGCCATCAATCCGGTCATGGGCAGCGGCACCAAAGTCGACCCCTGGGTCGTTACGCTCAACACGGCCAACCTGGCAAACGCCGAGGGTTATCGCCGCAACGGAAAGTTCTTCCTGTTCGGCATTGCCAACACCAGTCTGCACGCTTCCCGGGTGACGGTTCCGGCCAACAGCGTTGCCGTCGGCGCCTCGTTCAAGAGCTACCTGCCGGCAGCCCTTCCCAAGCCTGACGAGTTGGCGGGTAGTCGCAGTTCGGACTACCTGTTCATGCCGGAGCCGGCTCCGGTCAATCCGAACTTCGAATCGCCGCTGGTCAAGCAGGCGGACGGAGGGGCCACGATTTGGGGCAACACGGGGATTGACGTCATCTCCAGCGGCGCCGGCAACGACACGTTGCTGGGAGGCCAGGGTGAAACGGCCGAAATGGTTTTCGCGCCGGGTGCGCTGTACAAGGTACCGGCCGAGTTCGGCAGGAAGGTCACGATCGATGCGGGAATTGAAGACTGGTTGTTCGGTGGTTCCGGCAACGATCGGATTCTCGCGGACGGTTCGGTCGACCTGGCGGATCTCGAATTTCAAGGATGGAACGCCGGGCTGCGTCAACTGACCATCAAGTCGCGGCAGGATGGGCGCGGTCAGACAATCCACCCCTTCCTCGATTCTTCGCAGCCGTTCGCCGGGCCGCTCGCGGTCCCTCCCGCACCACCCGCGTTGGGCACGCCCAAGCTGGAGCTGGCCGGCAAAACGGTGCGGATCCCGATCACGGTCGGTGGCATGACGCAGACACTGACCGGCACCATCGAATCGAATACGTTCACGACGTTAACGATCGCACAAGCCAGCGTCGATGCCTGGACGACCGCCGGCCAAATGCCCGGCCCTTCGACGACGATCCGTGTCGTCGGCGGACAGCCGTTCGGCGGGCCGGATCGCGTCTACGGAGGATCCGGCGAGGATCGCATCGAGGCCGGGGGCGGGGACGACCAGATTTTCGGCGGCAGCGGACACGATGCGATCCGGGCCGGTCTGGGCAATGACTACGTCAAGGGAAACTCGGGACGCGACTTGATCGACGGCGGCGGGGGCAACGACCGGCTGGACGGAGGTGCGGATGTCGATCGTTATGTCTTCAAACCGGGGTGGGGCCACGATCAAATCATCGAAAGCGGTTTCGACTTTGCCGAATCGGCGCCAGCGACGCTGCAGGAGACGACCGAAGGCGACCCGCTACTGGGCCCGCTCTACGCAAAGCTCAGCAAACAACCCAACTTTTTCCTCTTCAATACGCTCGACTTGTCCGAGTCGATCATCGCGACGGCGACGGCGACGGCACCCGCACCGCAACTCACTCACGTCTTCAGCGACGGGCGTCTGATCACGGCCCAGGGTCAGGCGGTTACCGTCGTGTCCCAGCATCAGGACGCGGCCAACATGATGGTCAATCACATGCCGGCCAATCAGGCCAACGATTACCATGCGGTCCAATACGTGACGGTCCCACACGCCGCCGTTCTGCCCGCGGGAATGCCGGCACCCAGCGCCTCCTTCACGTTGACCTACCGCGGCGATACCACCGAGCAGCTTCCGTTCTTCGTGCCCACTGGCCTACCTGAATTGAAGCCGGGGGTCCCGGACAATCTGCAGAACCGCATCAAGTTGGCGCTGGAAGGGCTGCCCGGTCTGAAGGGGAATGTCGGTGTCACCACGGCACTTGCCGCGGAAGCGGGCGCACCCGCCGGCACCCAGACGTTCAAGGTCACGTTTCAAAAACAACCGACCGCACCGCGAGGCCCGCTCAAGAACGTCGCACGGCTGGTGCCGACCACCTATGCCGTTCCCCTGGAGGTGAGCCCCAGCCGCTACACGGGATTGGTCGCTTCCAGCGGCCGTTCACGAATCGCCATGCTGGGATTCGCAGCCGGCCAGTCGGCCACGGGCAAACAGGTCGCCCTAGCGGACGCTGATCCGGATCCCACCATGTTGACCCCCGCCCAGCAAAGCAGCCTGAAGGCGAAGGTCGAAGCCGCCTTCGACGTCTTCCCACAAGGAAAATCGCGAGAGCTCTTCAACCCGTCCTTCCTCAACAACAACGTGTTGGTCGAGCCGGACTACAACTCGGAAGCGCCGGAAACCGACGTCGCCCTTCTGTTGCTGGCCGACCTGGGCGACGGCCAAAAGGAACTTCACCTGCACGTCGAACGGGAATGGCTGGATCCCGCCGAGCCGCCCTCCGGTTCGGGGACTCCCGACCCGAAGGGGCCCAGGAACGTCCGGGAACTGGGTTACCTGCTGCAGCGCTTGATCGACAACGAGTTCAAGCGGAATTACGGCTTTGATAACGAGTACGACGCGGCCATGGCGAGCCCGTATTCGTTGGTCCCGCACAGTACGCTTCGCGACGTGTGGGGGTTCGGCCCCACAGGCGCGGCAAACCTCAACCTCGGGTCACGCTACATTTCTGTGAACGTGCAGGGCAACGCGCTGACGATCGAAGCCTTGCCGATTCCGATCGGCGTGCGAGGTACCGACGCCTACCGGGTCGAGCGGACGTTGTTGACGAAGAACGATGCGCCGGTCTACGAACCGGAGACCGGCGATCCCCAGTTCACGCGGAATATCAAACCGGCTTCGCTGAGGATCGTACCCGGCAACGTAAGCAACACGATCACCGTCGGCACGCTGGCCGACGAGAAAGGCAAGACCGGCGCGGGTGGTACGTTTACCCAGCAGTTCAGCAGCCTGAGCCATATTCGCCTGATCGAGACGCCGGCGGTCGACCAGACGTTTGTCTTTGGCAACGACGCCGGGCTCAAGCACCTCTTGCCGCGCGACCTCGAACCTGACTTCCTGACCGGCTTTCTCAGCCGCTGGTCAAACGTCTCGCTGACGATCGACACCAGCAAGCTGGTCGCCGCGGGAAAAAGCCAGGTCATCGACTTTCGCAACGTCACGACAGGACTCAGCTTCTCCTTCGAAGAAGGGGATCCGGGCCAGATGTCGCTGGTCGTCGAGCGTGAGGCGGCCCTGCCGGAAGGCTTCAACTTCCCCAGCATCTCTGCCTGGCTGGAGGCCTTCGGTTCGGAGATCGACAACAGCGACTCGGAAGGGTTTCTGCAACTGCTGGAGGACGACCTGCTCCCGCTGCTGACCGAGTTTCCTTACGGCTCGATCACTTTCACGCACGTCGACGAGAACACCACGGTCTTCGGCGGACGTGACGAGAACTCCTTCGCTCTGCCCGCCGGCCAGGGAAGTCAGAAGCAGGCCTACCAGGGACGGCTGTACGCCGGCAGCGGCCGCCGCGATCTTTCCGAAGTGTTCCTGAACCCGGAAAACATCCAGTCGTTGCTGGGCCTGGAGGCACCGTCGCTGCTGATCGACAACACACTCGAATATGGCTTTGACCCACTCCTGGATGGGATCAAGGCCGTCACCAACATTGTCAAAGGCAAGTTCCTGCCGGGTGCCGCCAGCATCGACGTCAACCTGGGGGCGAATCCGTTCACGCCCATCCATGCCTCCGGAATCGTGCCGGGCAACCTCCGCAACATCAACAACGTCACGGTCTCCGCCGGGCTGAACGCCGTCTACGGCTCGAACTTCGGCCAGAACGCGCTGAATGCGGTCGCCAGCCGCATTCCCGGCCTGAAAGACACCTACAGCCAGCAGCAACAGATCACATCGGGCAAATCATTCTTGCAGCAGGGGATCGACCTGGGGTCGAATGTGTTGACCATTGAAGGTTTCTCACCGCTGGACATCGTGGCTCCCTTCGGAGCCCTGGGAGGCCCGGTCGTCGAGACGCTGATCGCGTCCCTGCCGATCGACGAAGCGCTCCCCACGCTGGCCCCGGGGATCCACCTGCTGGGCGGCGGCACGGGTTCGGACACCTATCGCGTGGCGGCAACCATCTGGGGTGTCGGCGCGGCGCTCGAGCTGCCCGACATTCCCTTCGATCCTGAAGCGGAGGACCCGGAGGCATTCGACTTCGTGCCGGAATTCTACGACACGCTGGACTTCTCCGAAGTCAATCAAGACCTGGACTTCATCATCATGGAAGTCAACGAGGCGAACCTGGCCGACTTCCAATCGCTGTTCGACGACCTGGCGGTCTCCGCAGGCATCGGCGCCTCCCCGGCCGCGCTCGCCCTGGGCATTCAGTTTGTGCTCGTGACCGACGGCCTGTTCAACAAGGAAGCGGAGCAGCAACCGGAATTCATCTCTGAGAAAGGCGTCACCACACTCCAAAAGATCTTCCCGGACGCCAACTTCAACGGCAACATCTTCTTTGCCACGGATATCGAGAACATCATCGGCGGCGGCGGCGTCAACACCTTTCACTTCATCAACGGGGCCGGCCTGAAAGGTACGATCAGCGGCGACCAGACGGTCCTCGATTACTCGCGATTCCAGTCGGCGAACGCCTATGTCCGCGATCCGGATCAGACCGGGGTCGCCGTCGATCTGGGGGCAACCGAGTACAACGTCTACGAGGGCGCCGGCCGCTTTGTGGACACGTTCTTCTCCGACCTGGTGCCGTTGAATTGGCAGTTCGGATCGGCCACCGCCGTGGAAGGCAACCGCTTCGGTAATCTCCCCTTTGTGAACGAAGCCTTCGGAGAGCTGACCGACGGCAACTTCGCAATCACCGGGGGGCTCAAAGTTCAGGGGACCCAGTACCACGACTTGCTGACCGGAAACAACGACGACAACATCTTCGACCTGGCCTCTTCCAGCGTGAACTACATCATTCATGACGGTCAGATCCTTCGCTTCGGCGACACCGTGGATGGGCGCCTGGGCGATGACACCGTCAGCTACGATGGCTACGACCTCCCGGTGACGGTCGTGCTGGGCGAAGGTTCGGCTCAAGAAATCCACCTCGAAGATCTGGCGGCGACGTTTACGCTGTCGTACGGCGGTGAGACCACGGCGGAGTTGGATGCCGCGGCGATCTTTGCCGATCCGTTTCGCGACAGTGCGGACGCCATCAAGCAGGCCCTGCTTGGACTGGGCAACACGGGTGACATTGAGGTCATCGGGCTTGGCCGCCCGGAAGAGCCTTGGAAGGTCATCTTCCTGGAGGACGACGCGGCCAACGCGATCAGCTCGGCTTCGGCCCAGGTGGTGGTGGGAGAACGGTCGGCGGCCCGTCCCGGCTATTCCTTTACGGGCGACCTGGCGGCGAACATCGAGTACGGCAACCTGAGCGTGAACCGCCCCGCACGAGCCCGCCTGACGACCCGCCTGACCGTGACCGACGGCGTCGCTTCCTACCTGCTCAAGGTCAACGGGCTCGAACCGGTCACGCTCAACCAAGGTGACGACCCGGCCGCCATTCGCGACGCGCTGGCGGCGACAGGATTCGTTGACGAGGCAATCGTCACTCGGCTGGCGGACGTCGCCGGGGCGGCCCAGTATCGGATCGAACTGACCGGTCCACCCAGTGTGCCGCTGCTGACGCTCGACGTCGATCCGGCGTCGCTGAATGACCCGGCCGCCGTAACCCTGGAGCCGGCTGATGATCCGGCCCCGTCGGCCGCGGCCGTGTACCGTCTGCGGATCGGCAGTCCTCGCGGTTCATTCGTCGTCCGTCTCAACGACCACACCGTCGTCGATCTGACCAGCGACGCCGTCACGGAAGCGGAGCCGCTGGTGCGGCAAGACGCCGCCTTCGTCATCGGCAATTCGCCTTCGTCCAGCTACCTGGTGTGGTATGACCTTTCCGGCGACGCCGACCGGAACGACCCATCGGCTCCACTCGGGCTCGACCCCGAGTTCATCCGCGTCAATGCGGCGGGCGTCACTAGCGTCAGCGAGCTGGCAGAACGAACGCGAGATGCCATCCATGGGCTGGCAGGGCAACCGCTGACGGCGACGGTCAGGGGCGAAACGCTGCTGGTCACGGCGGCTGACGGAACCCCCGTGCAGATCCTCGACGGCTTCGGACTCTCCCGGCCAACCGGCTTTGGGTTCTCGCCGGCGGCCACGGAATCGCTTCCTTTTGATGTCACGGCGAACGACTTGCAGAACGCGCTGGCGGGGGCCGTTCCGTCACTCAGGAACCTGGTTGTCGCCGATGGCGCCATGCTGGCCGATCGACTGTTCTTGACGGCGGCTGTTGAAGAATCGGTCACCTTGGAGATCGTTCCCAACCCGGCCAGCAACGGGCCGCTGACGGTCGAAGTTACCGGCACCACGATCCGCATGGAACTGGCTTCCGGGCCGAGCGGGGAAGTTACCAGTACGGTCCAAGACGTGGCAGACGCCATCAACGCGGACGCCGACTCCAGCCGGCTCGTCACCGCCGCGGTTGCGGCTCAGTCGGGGCAAACGTTGGCCGGCGCCGACGTCACGCTGATCCAATCCGGCGGCGACTGGTACGTGACGTACGACCATGCGGGACTGGCTCACTTCGGCCCAGCGCCTTGGTCGCTCTCCAGCACGGGCCTCTCCCAGCACATGACAAGCTTGACCGCCGACGCGGCCCTCGGTCAGTTGCGGGTCTGGAACAACGCGCCCAGCGGCGGCTTTCAACTCGACCTGGGAGAGACCGGGAGTACGCCGTTTATCCCGTACCACGCGGCGGCAGAAGCAGTTCGCCAGGCGATGGCCGCGGCAGGCCACTCAGACGTCGTCGTCAGCGGGGCGGGAAGCTTTGAAGACCCTTGGGTCATCACGTTTCCCACGCCGCCGGCATTTGGACTGGAGGACGTCACGGCTGATGACTCGTACCTGGGGATTCCCACGGAGGTTCAGCGTTTGCAGGCGGACACCATTGCCGGCGACTTCCGCCTGTCGCTGGGGGGCGAGACGACCTCACCTCTCTCGCCGGAGGCGGCGGCGGACGACATTGCCCTGGCCCTGCGCGACCTGGTCAGCGTTGGGGAGGTCCACGTTCGGGGCGGCCACGCGACGGGCCTGGCGGCCGACGGCATGATCCGGATCACGGCGCGGCCCGAAGGTTTCGCCGGCAACGGCCTGAGTGTCGAATTTGTTCGCGGCAGCGGCTCCGCCACGCAGATCGCATTCCTCAGTCACGGCATCGAAGTCCAATTGGCAGCGACAGCGACCGTCCAACAGGTCGTCAACGCCCTGAACCGCGAAGCGTTTCCTTTTGTGACGGCAACCTTGCTCGGTACCGGGTCCGACCTGGCACCCGAAGGCACAACGACGCTGACCGGCGGCTACTGGGATGTGCACTTTCCCGTACCGGGCACTTCGGTCGTTCCCAAAGTTGCCACCGCTTCGCTGGAGGCTTCGGACCAGTTCGTGGTCGACATCGTCGAAGGGATCAATCCGGTCCAGGAAGTGCAAGAGATCGTTGCCAGCGGCGACTTCCGGCTTCGCTTCGGCGCCGACACAACCACCTGGCTCGGGCCGGATCTTACCGTCAGCCAGCTCAAGGCGGCGCTGGAAGCGTTAGGAGAGATCAACGAGGTCAGCGTACGCGGGCAAGGCACCGATGACGCGCCTTGGTTGGTGACCTTTGTCGATGTCACGGGCCCCGATCCGGATGTTGACCCGTTGGAGATCGCTGCGGGCTCGGTCACCGTTCGCACGCTGATCGACGGCGTTGCCGGGCAATCAAGCGTGCAGACTCTTTCCCACGACAAGGTCAGCGGCAGCTTCGACGTTATTTTGAACGGGGCGGCCGCCGAGGAACTTCCGTTTGACGTTTCGGCCGCCGACCTGGAAGCAGCCCTCGAATCACTGGCCACGATCGCCGACGTGGATGTGGTCAAGGTTGACCCGCCAGTCGCCGGCTACACGCAGACATGGGTCCTGACGTTCCCGTCCGGCCCGGCAAACCGGCCCGAACTGGTCGCCAGCGATCCCGACATTCACACGCAGACGTTGGTCGACGGGGCCGGCCAGGCACCTCACGCCACCGTGGATATCGTTCAAGCACAAGAGCGCGAGGCAGGCGGGACGGGCAGCATCTCCGTTGAATTAACGTTGTTGCTCAATGACCACGACCCGGACGGCGACCGCGTGGAGATCGTCTCCATCGACGGCCACCCGCTGACCCTCGATCAACCAATCGTGCTCGCCGCCGGAGGGACGGTGACGCCATCGCAGGAAAGTCCTGACGATCCCTGGACATTCACCTACACGCCGGCGGAAGCGTATGCAGGAATCGAGTCATTTCGTTACACGATTTTGGACGAACAGGGCAACCGGGCCTCTGCCGATGTGCACGTCGCGGTTGGCGTCCCGGTCGATACGATTCCAGGCGTCGATGCCTTTTCGACGCTGCAGTCGATCGAGATCGCGGCCGGCACCGGGCACGACGACATCCTGATCGGCAGCGGCAACGAGGACACGTTCGTGTTCCTTGACGGGTGGGGAAATGACGTCGTCTATCCCAACGGCGAAGCCGACACGCTCGACTTTTCCGAAGTCTCCACCGAAGTCACCCTGACGTCGCTGGGCCCTAACGTGACCCGCTTCAGCACGACCGACGCCGACGGGCAGATGCATACGGTCACGGTGTACGGCGGCTTTGGCGAGATCTTGCAAGACCGCATCACGGAGGCTGGGGACGCCAGTGAGCAAGGTGATGCGATGTTCTTTACGGGGTACGAAGAGCTCTTCACGCAGGCCCCCAACGCACTGCAAGCCGCGCAGCCGGCGAGCGTAACGCCGACTGCCGCGTTGACGGCCGAGGAACTGGTGGGCGTGGTCCGCGCCGCACTCGCCCAGTGGCAGAGCTCACCCCTGGGCCAGGCCAGTCCGTTGACTCCCGAGCAATTGGATGTTCGGATCGTGGACCTGCCGGGCCAGGTGCTGGGGAAAGCTTATGAGAACGGGACGATCTTTCTGGATCCCACCGCCGCCGGGCTGGGTTGGTTCGTCGACGCCACGCCGCACGACTCGTCCGAGTTCCCACGGACCGGCGGTGGAACGGGGCAACGGGCGACTGCCGGTAGCCCGGCCGACGGCCGCTACGATCTGCTCACGGTGACACTGCACGAGTTGGGTCATCTGCTCGGCCTGCATGACCTCGGTGCGGGCGACGCGTCGCAACTGATGTACGAATCGCTTGAGGCCGGGGTGCGCAAGACAATTCCCGCCTGGGATCCATCGCAGCCGATCCCGGTCACCGGTGTCATCGGCTATCTGAGCGGAGCCACACCGCAAACCAACGAGGAGGCGCTGATTCAAGGATTGGACACGTTCGCCGCCTGGTCCGCCAACCTGCAAACGGAGATCAGCGACCTGGCTGCCGGGATCGGCGACCTGCCCTTTGCCCGCCTTTCGCTGGCAGAGATCTGGGGCACGGACGCGCTGGATCTGCCGACTCTCATTAGGACAGAGGTTCAGGGCAACCTGGCCGGGTTGTTCGGCCCCGGGACCATGGTGACGACATCCGACATTGGGCAATTGCCCAACATCTCGGTTGCCCCAGCCGGGAATGGCCGCGAGTTCATCGCGCGGCTCGAGCTGGCCGAATTCAACAACGAGGTTGCCTTGAGCGGCAACCTGCTCGGTTCCTTCGGAGCCTCGGTTCCACCGACCGCGCGGCCCAGCCGACCGGTCATGCTGCGATCGGACCTGGCCCTGACGTTCACCTTCGGTTTGGATCGAAGCGGCCACTTCTTTGTGGCCGACCCCGGCCTTGACGGCAGCTTGGCGCTGGAGAGTTCCGGGCCCTTCGATCTGGAAATCAACCTCGGGCCGCTGGGCCTGGTCGTCGACGACGGTCGCATTGAGTACGACGTCTCCTTTCGTCTGGGGGCGGAGGGTCGGATTGGCGTGGGACTGCTGGCTAAGGACACCGACGGGTTGTTGATCGGGCCGACACGGTTGGCTCCGTCAAGCAGTTTCGATATCTACTTGCCGGTCGCCCCGGCCGGCAGCAACGGAAGCCTGCCTACCGAACGCGCATTTGTCAGCGCCGCATTCAACCGGGGCAACGACCCGAGGTTGATTCCGAACGCCGCTTCCCTGGCCAGCTTCTTTCAGAGTTTCGCCAAGAACATTCAGCTTGTCGGTTTCGACCAGGTGCTGAACTTCCGCGGCATCTCGCTCGATATGATCCTCAGCGGGCTGTCCGGGATGCTCGACGACCTGGCGAGCACAGAGGGTGCGGGTGGTGCCAAGCTGCCACTGGTCAACAAGAGCGTCCTGGAGATCGTCGGCGGCAACGTCGAAACGCAGCGCGTGACCCTGGCCACCGACGGTGGGAGCCCAACCGGCGGCACCTTTGCCTTGCAGTTCGACCCGGGCAGTGGAAGAGCGCTGCAAACGACTGAGGCGCTCCCCTTCGACGCGGCCGCCGACCTGGTGGCCTCGCGGTTGAACGCGTTGCCGGGATTGGCCGAAGTCACCGTCCAAGGACCGGACGGAGGTCCCTGGGAGATCAGCTTCACCGGGCTGGGAAATACCGACGTGTTGCCCTTGATCGGAGACGCCACCGATCTGCTGGGCGGCGCCAATGCGCGCGTCGAAGTCGCTAACACGCAGCAGGGTGGCAACCCGATTGAACAGTTTGCCGGATTCCTGCACGACGCCCGCAGCGCGCTGGGGAACATCCAGGAATTCGAGCGAGAGGCGAACTTTGCCCTGGCCAACGCTTTCGGGATCGACCTGGGAAGCAGCCAGGAAGAGGTTGCCGGCGCCTATCAACGGCTGCTCGAACTGTCCCAGCAGTTGAACCCCGACTCGGGTGACGAAGACCTGGCCGTCGCCCTCGCCGTATCGCTCGATGCCGCCCGCTACCAAGGGCTGCTCGAAGACCGCGATGTTGCTGCCGCCGATTTCGTGCTGGCCGAACTGGAATTGTCGGTCAGCTCGGATGACGCAGCCTTGGTCGCCGCCGTCGTACCTGAGGACGAGTTCGCGGCGGTCCGTGCTCAGCTCGACTTGGTCCAAAGCGACTCGATGCTGGCCGACGACTGGAGCCTCTTGCAAGCCAACGGATTCTCGCTCGAGACTACGGCCGCCGACATCGACGATGCGTTCGATGCGCGTGAAGCGAGCGACATCGCTTACGCGGAAGCTGCCGTCGCCTTCCTGCACCCGTTCGGAGCTGAGACCACCGGATCGACCATTCGCGTCAAGAATACCCTTTACGGTAGCGTACCGGATGTGGAGAGGAGCGGTTCCGGGTTGTCGACGGCCGTGGCCAGTGAAGGTTCCGATGCCTTTGCTGAAGAGACGACCATCTCGTTCGCGCCGCCCATTCCACCCGACAGTTTCCTCATCCTGTATGCCAGCGAAGGCCCCGATCAACCCGCCACGCCGTACGGGGTCTGGTTTGCCTATCAAGAATCGGCAGCCGCGCCGCCGTTGCCGCCCGGCACGGTGCCGGTCCGCGTCGACGTCGAAACGTCCATGACAGCCGCCCAGTTCGCCACCACGACGGCGGCGGCCCTGAATCGCGTGACGCCGCGAAACGCGGATTCGGGCGAGTTGCGGAATGCACACAACTTTCTCCGCTCGCAGGGCCTGGAAGAGATCGTGGATCCGGACGACCCCAGGATTCGCCAGGCACTCGTACAAGACAATCTCCGGCAAACGCTGCAGGCGGCGGCGAATCGGATCGCGGCGGCTCCGTCGCACCTGAGAGACGCCGCCGAAGAGCTCGACGGGCTCGGCTTGAACCCGCAGTCGACCGATTTGCAGATTAACCTGGTCCTGGCGGATGCCGATGACGTCAACGAATTGAAGGTCGCTCGCAACCAACTGCGGAGCGTCGACTTCACACCGGCCGAGGCGCTTGACCGGTTGGCCGGGCTGACCCCGCCCCTCGATGCAACCGCAACCGATCAAGACTTGGCGCTGGCCATGATCGGTCCACAAACGACCGCCGTCGTCAATCCATCCGGGGAGGCGGGTGCTGGAGAGATCGAAGCCGCGTTGGAAGCGTTGCCCGGCATCCAGAATGTCATCGCCCATGGTGCCGGGACGGCCGATTCTCCCTGGCGGATCGAATTCGCCGACCCGGGCGGCCACCCCATTCCGGCGTTGGCTCATGACGCTGGTGCTTACACCGTGCGTGTTGTGGAAGTGGGCCGGGCCGGAGTCAACGAGATTCAGACAATCTATCAAACCGGGTCTGCGGGGACATTCCGCCTGACGTTCGACGCCAACGACAGCGGTTCGATCTCGGCCGGCGAAACGACGGCCCCGATTCCGTACGGAGCCACCGCGGATCAGTTGGAAGCTGCTTTGGAACTGATTGACGGTCTGGATGACGTGCAAGTCACCGGACGGGGCAGCGTCGCCAATCCGTGGAGCATCGAGTTTCTCGCGCCGGGCAGCATGAATGTCCCCGTGCTGACCCCCGTCGACCCGGGAGCGACGCTGACGGTGGCGACGCCGCAACAGGGCTCCGCGCCGGTCAATGCCGTGCAAGAGATCATCGGCGACGAGGGACAATCCGTCACCTTTACGTTCGACCCGTTCGATTTCAACGGACTGCGGCAGGATCGGAACCGTTTGCGTGAGTACGAGCTGACCAAACCGATCACGATGGCGTATGCCAATTCTTCCTTCTCGTTGGACATCAACCTGGAGAAGCGGGTTGTCACCGAGCTGGACTTTCAGTTCGATCTGCAGGATCTGATCGACGAAAGTAACGACCCGGTGGTGATGGATTTGTTTGGCGACGGCGGCCTGTTCACGATCGGCGCGGACGGCGCCGGGTCGCTCGCCGTGGAAGCGTTCGCGGCCTTGGATTTCGGCCTCGGGTTTGACCTGAGCAATATCCTCTCGCCGTCGATGTATGTGACCGACGATACCGGCATCACCCTGGGTGCCGACATGACGGCCGGCGCGGTGGTTCGCGACTTCGATGCCGATTCGCAGACTATCGACATCGACGCGGACACGATCTTCCTGCCGGACAACCGCTACCAGGCGGGCGACCTGGTCCGTTACGAGCCGCTGGGTGGCGCGGGCGATGCGCTGGCCTTTGTCGAAGGGGCGGTGCCCGGCACGTTAGAAGCCGGCACCGAGCTGTTGATTTTGCCGCTGGTGACCGACCCGGATCGGGTTCGCCTGTATCGCACGCTGGAGGACCTGGAAGCGCTCAACCCAATCGACCTGACCGACATCGGGGTCGGCGTGCATCGGTTCACATTGGGCCGGCCGCTCGAATTCAAGGCGGAGATCGGCGTTGCCGAGATCGGGAGTGTCGTCCTGGCCGTCAAGAACGCGAGCGCCGAGTTGAGTCTGCGGGCGCGGGCCGGGCTGGCCCCCGAAGAGGACGGCAAGTACACGTTTGGTCTGGTCGCTGGCGAAGCGGTCGCCGAGGACCTTGATTTTGACTTCTCGCTGCGTGGCAAGGGCGTCCTCGATCTGCCGCTGTACTTCCCCACGGAAGACTTTCCACTCGGTGCATCGGATCGTGATTTTGACGGCAATGGCATCGCCGACAACGTTCTGCACGTCGATACCGGTTTCGCGCTCTCGCCCAGCAACGGCTTCAAATTCGATGGGTTCCGGGTTGTCGCCCCCAGCCTGAGAAACGCGTTCGGCCTGTTCCATATTCTCAACGATCCGCAAAATGTGCTCGACGGATTGGAAGGGATGTTCGACGGGCTGCATTCCGGGGTGACCGGCATCTTCGAACACGTGGGGATGCCGCTCGTCGGCGATGCCTTGCGGGATTCTGAAGAATTGAACCGCTTCCTGGATGATCTGCGGGAGCGCGTGGTCGGCCGCCTGGTCACTCCCGCCGACGAGGCGGCGGGGACGCCGGCCGTGTACGAAGGGGGGATCGGCGGGGTGCTCGGGCCGGGCATCGCCGCGGGCAAGAACACCATTCAGATCCTCCAGGAAGAGTTGCTGAAATCGATCGGCAATATCCTGGTCACGCAGCGCTTCGACCGCGAACTCGGACGGTATGTTGCCGTGCCGCTCATCGCGACGGAAGACCTGACGAAACTTCGCGCGGACCTGGAAAGCGATGACGCCGCCACGCGGCAGGAGGCCGAGGCACTGCTGGCGCAACGTTCTCGCCTGGTCCAATTGACGCTGGGTGCCGACTACATCCAATTCAACCTGTTGATCGGCGACAACATCTTCCGCAAAGACGTGCCGCTGGACTTCGACGTCGCCGTGCCGGCCCTGGGGTTGCAGTTGGACTCCGACGTCTCGCTCGTACTGAGCCTCGACTACCTGATGGGGATTGGGTTCGGATTCAGCGTGAGTGACACATTCTACGTCGATACGACCGGGGTCACGCCGACCGGTGAAGAGATCTCACTGGATCTCTCGGCCACGCTGAAAGGGACGACCGATGAGCAGACCGGTGCCATCTCGCCGGCTGAATTCGTCGCCTCGATCGGCTTCGTGGGGCTGGAGCTGAAGGACATGCTGCCGGGACAGGACCCGCTGGATGACGGGGTCCCCACGGGCCTGTTTGGCTCGTTCGACATCGACCTCCGTGGCGGCTCAAACGGCCGGCTGGGTTTGCGGAACTTGAGCAGCCTGGCGGTGGAAGCCAGGCTGACCGCGGAAGCGAACGTCGACCTGCGCGGCCGCCTGCGACTGGGCGATGGAACGAACAACGCCTTTCCCTCCGTCTCGACGATCTTTCACTACGACCAGGTATTTGCCGACGTCAGCATCAGCACCGACGCCGGATTCCAAGCCAGCTTTGGCGAAGCGCCTCTGGTCGTGCTGGAAAATGTGTCGCTGGACCTGGGCACTTTCATCAGCACGTTCGCCAAACCGATTCTGGAAAACGTGCAGAAGGTAACCCGCCCGCTGGATCCGATTATCCGCACATTGACGACCCCCATCCCGGTAATCTCGGACCTGGCGAAGAAGCCAACGACGTTCCTCGACCTGGCGCAACTGTTTGGGGGCCCCAAGTTCGATCGCGGGCTGATCGACACCGCGATTGCCATCGTCAACCTGGTGAACGGAATCCCCACCACCACGCCAACGGTGATGATCGGCTTCGGCGATTTTGTGATTTCCAGCAGCGGCAACGACCTGCGTGATCCAAACAAGAAGCTGTCCGATACGCAGGCGCCGGACAGTTCGAATTACGACCTCAAGCAACAATTGAAGCAGCCGACCGGAAGCGGCCAGGGCGGGCCGCCACCCAGCAATAGTGCCGCGGCCAAGGCGAAAAGCTTCGTCAGCGGATTCGCGTCGCTGGACAACCTGGAAATCCCGCTCCTCTCGAATCCGGCAACCCTGTTCAACTTGATCATCGGCAAGCCGGTGGACCTGTTCATTTTCAACATGCCGCCGCTGGTCCTGGACTTCGACTACACCAAGTCGTTTCCGATTCCCAGCTTGCCAGGCCTGAATGCGCGGCTGGGCGGCGAAGTCCACGTGGTTGCCGACTTCGGCTTCGGCTTCGACACGGCCGGCTTTATCGAATTTCAAGACACCAACTATGATCCGGCCCAGGCGGGATTGGTCTTCAACGGCTTCTATCTGCGCGACAAGAAGAATGGGATCGATATCCCAGAGTTGGACTTCGAAGTAAAGGTCAAGGCGGGCGCCTCCGTCGGCGCCGGCGGCGTTGTCGAGGCGGGGGTCGAAGGGGGGATTTTTGCGGGCATCGAATTCAACCTCCACGACATCCCTGACGAAGTCACCGGCCTGGTGGACAACAAGATCCGCGTCGATGAACTGGCCGAACGGCTCGACCTGGGACCGATTTGCATCTTCGACACGACCGGGGAACTGGGCGCCTTCATGCAAGCGTTCCTCGAAGTCAAACTGGGCGAGGTCACCGTCTTTGATCAGTCATTCGAGTTCCTGCGGGTCGTTCTCGCGCGCTTCTCCCATGCCTGTCCCGCCCGCACGCCGCCCGTGTTGGCCAGCTTGGACGATGACGGCACGCTGAACCTGAACATGGGGCCGCGGGCCGGTCTGCGGAGCAGCGAAGAACCGGAGTTCGCGACGGACAACAGCGAACTGTTCGAAGTGCAGCTTGTCACCGATGATGACGGCGACGAAGCGATTCAGGTGCTCTGGGAAGGGAACCCGTTCAAGGTCATTGACGAGGACGATCCGACCGGCAATCGCAAGCTGAACAAGACCTTCAAGACCACACAGGTGAACAAGATTGTGGCGTTCGGAGGCGACGGCCAGGATCTGCTCGTGATCGGCGACGGGATTGCCGCGGACCTGGAATTGCACGGAGGCATCGGCAATGACCGCTTTGTCATCGGCTCGCCACCCGAAACCGGCGGCCGGACGGTGACGATCTACGGAGACGAAGGCGATGACCAGGTGCAGGGTTCAAGCGGCGTGGAGATTGTCTACGGCGGCAGCGGCGACGATGTGATCGACGGGGGCGCGGGCAACGACGTGCTGTACGGCGGCACGGACGATCTGGCCATGGCCAGCGGGAATGACCGCATTCGCGGCGGCGAGGGACACGATTGGATCCATGGTGGGGACGAAGTGGTCGCAGTCGCGACAATCATCGTAGACGCCACGACCGGCGCCGAACGGACCTTGCGTCAGGGCGGGGATTGGCTGTCCGGCGGCCCCGGCAACGACCTCATCTTCGGCGGCGGCGGGGACGACGAGCTGCACGGGGACGTGGGCAGCGACTGGCTCGTCGCCGGCACCGACAACGACAAGGTCTATGGCGGTGAAGATGATGACGTGCTGCTCGGAATCGCTGGCAACAACGATTTGACAGGCGGCCAGGGTGTCGATGCCGTCGTGGGTGGCAGCGGGCGCGACATTCTGTACTGGGTGGCCGGCGACGGGCTCGACGCCCGGCTCGACGGTGGCGCCGAAGTCTCTGACTCACTGAGCGACGGTGATACCTTGATCCTGAGCGGGGGCGGGGCCGCCGAGTTCTACTTGACCGAAGTGACCCGCGTGGGCGGCGGCTCGTTCGCATCCGCGATCGGCAACCAGTCGCTCAGCGTCGAGCCGCGTGACGGCGGCCGGACGCGGATTTGGGACCAGACAGCAGACGCATCGACCGCCCGTGCCGCCGATCATGAAACCTCTTTTACCAACATCGAGAACCTGACGATCAACGCGGCGGCGGGTGCGGACACCGTCGAAGTCCTCGACCTGACCGGCGCAGGGATTGGGGAATTGACGATCGACGCCGGCGATACGGGTGGCACGCGAACCGTCCAGCGGCCCGCGCTGGATGCGGCAGGCGAGCCCCTGTTCTGGGTACGACCGGCCGTGGTGAACGTCGCACCGCGACCGCCGGTGATCGAAGCGGCCGCCGGAGCGGAAGAAACAAACGCCATCCAAGCGGTCTCCTTTGCGGGCGGATCGGGTACCTTTGCCTTGAGCTACCTGGATCAAGCGACGGCCCCGTTAAGCTGGAACGCATCGGCGGACGCCGTCGAAACGGCCTTGCGCGAACTGGGAACCAGGCCCGGCTTGGACCGGCTGCAAACCGTCGAGGTGACCGGCAGCGGCACCGAGCCCGATCCCTGGCGGGTTGCATTTCCGGATGTCGTTTCGAACGTCGAACTGTTGGAAGTCTTCGCATTCGCTCCCTCGGCCCAGGCCATTTCCCATAACGGGCAGGCAGGCAGTTTGACGCTGACCTACGGCGGCCAAGTGAGCGAACCCCTACCGTTCGACGCGAGTCCTGCCGAAGTAAAGTCGGCATTGGAAGCCCTGGATGGCATCGACAATGTCGAGGTGACCGGAAGCGGCACGGAAAGCGATCCCTGGCTGATTGTGTTTGTCGGCGCGGGCGACGAGATCTCTCTCCTGATGGCCGACGGCGATGGGATGCACGGTGGCCCCTTTGTCGATGAACGGGGTGATCCACTCCTGGATGGAGACGGCGCCGCCCTGTTCCAGACGGCCGGCGCGGTCGTCACCGACGACGAAGGCCACGAACTGGCGTATCAGGGAGGCGAGCTTCTGAGTTACCTGGGAATCGAGCCGGTTGAGGACGTAGACGGCGTGCCGACGTCGTACTCGGAGATCACGCCGCGAATGGCCCTGGGGGGCGAACGCGTCTACGACGACGCCGGGAGGCCGCTGGTCGATCCCGTCCTTGGTGTCCCGCAATCGGCGGACGAGACGTTGCCGCGGCCGGTCATCTACGCTTCGCCCGCGCAGGGCAGCGGAGCCTCGACCGGCCCGGACGGGACGATGGTGACCGTCGGCACCCGCTACGATGGCACGCTGCCCGACCTGACCGGCTGGACCAGTTCGGTTGCGCCGGTTGTGTACCTGACCGAGCCGACAAGTGGCCGGCGTGTGGGCCGGCGGATCACGTCGCTCAACGGGGCAACGCGGACAATCGAGGTGGCTCCACCGCTGCCGCCCGACTTGAGCGGCTGGAACTGGGCGATTGGAGAACATCGGCGAAACGCGGCCGGAGAACTCCTCTATCACGACATTGGCGATGATGTGCTGCGACTGCCGGGCGAACCCGGATTTGACGAGTTCGGTGATCGCCGCGTCCACCGCCAGGACGATCCGGTCTTGTATCGGGCCGACGAACCTCTGCTGGACGAGGACGGCTATCGCAGGTTCAACGGGACCGGGCTGGCGCGCGTGGACGAGTTCGGGAATCGGCTGGTCACCGAGGACGGCAGCCCCGCCTCGATTAAAGTCGAAGTCGAAGAACCGGACGAAGGCACCGACGACTTTGCCTCCGATACCATCATCTTGCACGGCGGCCAGGCGACCCTGTTGGGCGACCAGTCACAGGCCGACGATACGTTCACACTGCGCGCCGACCCCCTGGTCCAACCGGCC
Organism: bacterium; assembly: GCA_030430075.1. Taxonomy (GTDB): domain Bacteria; phylum Planctomycetota; class Planctomycetia; order Pirellulales; family Pirellulaceae; genus ARS98. Next base: position 37,195 of record JAUIGN010000035.1, on the reverse strand, counting down.
CGTGTCGCCATCACCCGCGAGGCGGTGATGAGCTTTGCCCTGCTGAAGACCCATCGCGGCGACACGGAATATCCGGATACCCTGGTCGTGCTGGGGCACTCGGGAAACGACGGCCTGCTGGCAGACGCGGTGCTGGCGGACCTGGTGGCGATCCAACTGCACGGTGAAGACGGGAACGACCGGCTGGTCGGCTCGCCGTTCGACGATCTGCTGGACGGGGGGCTCGGCAACGACGTGATCACGGGCGACGCGGGAACCGACCTGTTCCGAGATGCGGGCGGCATCGACACGCTGGTCGAATTGCAAGATGCCGACATGACGCTGACGCGCACCTATTTCGTGGCGGGGCAGGTTCTGGCGGATGACGGCAGTCCATTGTCCAAGGGCCAAGGCATCCGCCAACTGGCCCAAGACGAACGCGACCCCGAATTCCCCGCGCCGTTCGAAGTCCAGGAATTGGGCGCCCAGGCGGATGTCTACTCGGCAACCTACCTGGACCAGGTGTTGCTGGAAACGCGGGACACGCAATTGGAAAGCCTGCTCGACGGCGGCGTCCCGATCTTCGAACAGGCCAATCTCATCGCCCAGGAGCTTCGCTCAGGCAACTCGCGAACGAACGTCTTGGTGTTGAACGATCGCGATGGCCGGCTGCGCGTCGGGTCGATGAATGTGGACGTACAACCATTCGCCGGCCCGGTGTTCCTGGACAACGCCGGTGGAGGCGGGAGCGTCGACAACGAGTACTACATTCTGAACCTGGCAGGAACGACCGGCAGCGACGTCACCATCGAAGACAGCGGCGGCACGCAAGGGGTCGACGAGCTTTACATTGTGGGAACCCCGCAAGCCGACGCGTTCCACCTCGACGCGGGCTTCGGAGAACTCACCGCCGGTCGCATCCGGGCCGGGGCTGGAGCCGAGCGCGAACTCGTCTCGTTCCGGCAGCTCGAACTGCTCACCGTCAATACCCTGCAAGGCGACGATCTGGTCTACTCGGACGACACGGTGATCCAAACGATCATCAATCTCGGCCTTGGCGACGACGACCTGATCGTTGGAACCGTGCCTCAGATCCCTGATCGCGACAACCGCACGATCGAGTACCCACTGGGAGTTCCGATCGCGGATACGTCGCGGATGACCAACGGCACCTCGGCAACGACGCTGGTCTATGGAAGCGACGGCCAGGACGAGATGGAAGTCAACCACAATCGGGGCAAGCTATTTCTCCACGGGGGCGACGGGGACGACACCTTCATCATCAACACCTTTATCACGTTGCGTGAAGAGACCGATGAAGGGCGTGCCATCGCCAATCTGAACACCCTGTTCGGCGGCACCGGCAACAATCGATACGAGTATGTGCAGAATGCTCCGGTGTTCATCAACGGCGGCAACGGGATCGACACCGTGGTCGTCAACGGAACGCCGATCGCGGACACCTTCGTCGTCACCAGGCACTCGGTGGCCGGCGCGGGACGGGTCGTGTACTACACGCAGATCGAACGGCTCGAAGTCAATGCTTCCGGCGGTGATGACGAAATCTACATCCTCAGTTCCGATCCGAGCCTGGAGATCATTACCCGCGGCGGATCGGGCGATGACACGATCCATCTGGGCGGCGACCATCCCGTGCTGCTGTTCGACCCGCCGCCATTCAACTACACGCCGCCGGCGGTGGAAGTGAAGGTGGAACAGCCGATCGAATACGAGACCCGCCGCTTCACGAGTTCGTTTACGACCCGCGACAACCTGTTCCTGTCAAACGACGACATCTTCACGTCCGTCCGCCGGCACGTGAACGCAGAGATCAACCGGCTGGCGCGGGCCAACGAGTTCTTCCAAGTCGGGGACCGGACGGCGATCGTGAACGCGGCGCTGGCGACTGTCGACTATCGGCACTGGTGGCAACGGTCGTTCATCGAGTTCTGGCAGGAGCTGTTTACGACCCAATACTGGTTCACGCTGGACTTCGAATACCAGGTTGGCACTCAACCGCCGCCGCTGCGTGAACTGCGGCAGCCGCCGACCGTGGCAATTGATCCTCCGCCATTTTCGTACAAGATCGACGCCTCGTATTCCCTGGACGGCATCCAGGGTCGTGTCACCGTCGACGGCGGCACCGCCTTCGAGAGCGATGGGGATCGCTTGATCGCTCACCACCAGGACGGCACGGTCCGCACCGGCGCTCTGGAACGTTCGGTCATCGATCTGGTCGACACCTTCAAGTTCCAGGTCTATCTGGACCGGGAAGATGGGGACCGTGAAATCCTCGTCGATCCGGTGCGACGGGCCGGCGGAACGCTGGCCTACCTCGACGTCGACGGCAACGAACTGCCCGCCCAGGCCTTCGCGACCCGTTTCGTCCCCACCGGAATGTCGACCGAAGTCGACGGCGAGATGTATTTCGTTTACGTCGAAACGACCAACTTCTTCACGAAGAGGTTGCTTCGCGAAACAAGCGACGGCTCGTATGTCGACGACCGCGGCCAGATCGTTTCGGCCGACCAGCTTGCCCTGACGCGATACGTCCCGAAACTGGCGGCCCGTCCCGTGCCAACCTATCAGACGACGGCCGACGGCCGGATCCGCACGGATGCCAACGGGCGTCCCCTGGTCCGGCTGAGCGCTTCCGGGAATCCCATCCTGGAGGATGGGTTTGTGGTCGAGGACCGCAGCACCTATCGACCGCGAATCGGCGACCACGACAACGATCCGAAGACGCCTCCTCAACCGTTGACGCGCGCTTACTGGGCCCTTCAGGGACTGGGCATGGGGGCTGGCCTGGCCCTGGACGGTACGCCATACGACGGGATCGAGTATGCCAACCTGGAGGGGATGACGCTGTACCTGACTGACGACGACGATCAGTTCACGCTGCAAGCCGCCGGCGCCGCGAAGACGCTGATTGTCGCCGGGGACGGCAACGACGTGGTGACGGTGCGGGGGACTACAGGCGAAACAGAAGTGCTCGGCGGCGAGGGCGATGATGTCGTACGCGTCGAAAGTCACGAAACGGACCTGGCGGCCATCGTCGGACGGCTCACCTTTGACGGTGACGGGGGATTCGAGGAAGTGTCTGGGCCGGTCGCGTTCGACCCGGCCCTGCATCAGTTCATCCTGGACACCGCTCCGTTCGCCTTCGTCAACAGCGGCAATGTGGATGGCACGTTCGTCGACATGGCGGGGCGGGCGGTCGACTATGCCCACGAGCAGCGTGCGCGGCTCGTGTTCCGCCGTCCGGATGATGCGCTGGGCGTCTGGGTAGCGGACCTGGATCCGGCCAACGGAACGATCATCGAAGACTTCGTGCAAGAGCGCGGGCACCAGGAATACGGCGTCCACGAACGGGGAGTCCAGGCGACCAATGGCGAGGGAGACCTGCTGTGGCTGGACGGTTCGGGCGGAACGACAACCGACCGCACGATCACGGAACTACCGGCCATCGAGGTGGTTCGGGACGGATCCGGCGAGTTGGTCTTTCGCGCGCCGGGCGGGCATCGTACTTTCGACGACACCGGCATACCGTCGATCCTGACAGTCGCTCAAAAAAGGGGCATCCAGGAACGGGACCCGGTGGGGGCGCTGCTGTACCTTGATCCGACCGGGACCAAGACGACCGCCGTAACACCGCATCCCGCGATTGTCCCACACAGCAACGGACGCCTGATCTGGCTGGACGCGGCAGGCCGCGAATCGTTCCTGCCGTCGCCGACACCGGCCCTGTTGAGTCATCCGGGCGAGATGCCACGTCCCGTGTTCCTGGTGACACCCGAATCCGGATCGCCCTATAAGGCCCTCGATGTGGCGCAGGAAGAGGTCCAGGAGCTGATACTGGAAGGCGCATCCCAGGGCGGGTACCACATCGCCTGGGGTTCTGACCCGGCAGACGACTTCACGGTCCCATACAACGCGTCGCGGGCCGAGCTGCAAGCGAAGCTCGCAGCGCTCGGCCACCTGGACGCCGACGACTTCGAGTTGGACGAGGTTGCGCGGTCGGAAGCTGGTGGCCAGTTGAATGTCACCTTCCAAATCGTCTTCCGCGGCCGCTACGTGAACCGCGAGGTTCCACAACTGCTTGTCAACCCAACGGCCCGGTTTGAAGGCAGCCTGACAATCAACACGGTCACACCGACCCCGCGCAAATCGTTCGTCGCCGGACCGGACGGCACCGGCGCCTTGCTATGGGTGATGGCCGATGGTCTGAAGGCAGAACACCCGACTCAACAATACGACGCGGATGGGACGCTCCTGTTCCGTAGCGAACCTTCCCGGATTCCCGTGAATCGCATGCGCACCGTCCCGCTCACTCGGACGGAGACAATCCGTCGCGGCGCGACCTCGGGAGACGACCAACTGGTGGTGCTGGCCGACGCGCTGGACGCCATGGACGGTCTGTTGGACCAGTACGAACGTCCGGTGAGCACGTTCGACGAGGCCGGACAACCGATCCTCCATCAGGTGTCGGTCGAGTTCGACGCGACGATTGCCGATCCTCCCTTGACGATAACCGCAGATCGGCGCCGGGACCTCCTGACCGATCAGCCACTGACTCACGAGGCGGGCGAGCCGGTCGTCTATCTGGGTGGAGAACCGGTACTGAATGACGCGGGTCGTGTCGTACCGGACATCTTTGGCAATCCGTTCCTGCATCAACCAGGTGAACCGCAATTCTATCTGCCTCGCGATCCTGTACTCGACGCCAACGGCGACCCGCTGCTCTATGCGGGCGGGGAACCCAAGTTCTATTTTGGCGATGAAGTCGTCGAAGTGGGTCAGCCGGTTGTTGACGCGAATGGCCAACCGGTCGTCGGTCCTGACAATCAAGTGGTCGTCTACACGGAGACGTCACGCCTCGACCGCTTCGGCAAACCGCTCGTGCATCAACGCGGCGAGCCCGTCTATGTGCGCAACGTGGACGGCTCGGCGTCGTTAGCAACTTACTCCAGCGGAGATCCGCAACGGTACCAGGGCGGCGAGCCGAAGCGGTATCGCGGTGGCGAAGAAGCATTCCACACTGGGGCCGACCCGGTGCAGATGCTGGCCACGTTCCAACGTATTTCCGGTCTCGGATTAGCGGAAAGCGTGGACTTTGGCGGCGTCGAGTCGGTGACGATCACCTTGGGACGCGGTCAGGATGCATTCACCGTGCGGTCCGCGTTTGCCGGCACGACCACGGTTCGCGGAGGTAACGACGCCGACACGATTCGCGTACAGTCGATCCTCGGACCCACGCGAATCGAAGGGGGTGCCGGCGATGACCTGCTGCAAGCATACGACCAGGCCGGTACGCTCAACCAGATCAATGCCTTGCTGACCGTCGAGGGGCAGGCGGACCATGATACGTTCGAGGCGATCGACAGCGGTGACGATCAGGCCAATCGGGGAATTCTGGATGCGACGCGATTGGTCGGCCTGGGAATGGGGAATGCAGACCAACAAGTGACCGATTCGGCGCTGGGGGTCGTCTACGGCAGTCTCGAGCTGGTTCGTATTCAACTGGGTCAAGAAAGCGATACATTTGTTGTTGAAGATACGCATGGTGCCCGGACGGTGGTCGAGTCCGCGGCGGGCGACGATATCTTCGAGGTGCTCGACGCCTCCGGCACCCTGGTGCTCCACGGGGCCGGAGGCAATGACTCATTTCTGGTCCGGGGCGCCCAGGCGAGTAGCACGGTGGAGATGCATGGGGAGGCGGATGACGACACATTCGTCGTCAGCCAGCTTGCCCCGGAAAAACCATCGGATTCGGACGACATCCTGGGCACGCTCGATCCCATCGACGGCCGGCTGCTGCTGAACGGTGGCAGCGGAGTCGACTCGGCCGACTTCGACGATTCCGGCTCGCCGGACCATTCCAGCGGCACATTGGGGGCCGGCACACTGGACGGCTTGGGCATGGCGAGCGGCGCCGCGTTCGCTGCCCTGGAAACGCTCCGCGTCTGGCTGGGTGCGGGCCGGAACAACTTCGACATTGGGGGAACGCATGCAGGTTCGACCTTCGTGTTCGCGGGGAGCGGCACCTCGGTCACCGGTTCGGTCGACGATGTCATCAACGTGCAGGCCGTCACCGGCCCGACGGAGGTCTACTTGGCGGGCGGGGACGACATCGTCCGTGTCAACGCGCTGGCCGACGGCACGGCCGCCGCAGAGAACGGAATTCAGGCCCCCTTGCACCTTGACGGTGCCGGTGGAAGCGATCAGTTCGTCGTGTACCTGGCGGGTGCGGGTGGGTCGCTGATCAACGTTCGCGATACGGGCGCACCGGACGACGGTGCCGACGTCCTCTTCGTCTACGGCGCCGATCGGGAAGCCGATCCGGATTCCGGCTACGAAGGGGATCTCTTCCTGCTCCGGAAGAACCTGGTTGCCCTGGTCAACGCGGCCGACGCCGAGCTGGTTCGCTATGACGACAACATCAACGGGCGGTTGGTGGTCCGGGGGCTGCGCGGCGACGATCGCTTTATCGCGGATGACAACAGCACAATCACGACCTTGGACGGCGGCGACGGCGATGACCGTTTCCAGATCGGACAGGTCTTCGCGGCACCGCGCGCGGCGCCCAACGTCCTGCCGGCCGAGGCATTCGAAACCTCGACCGTCATCATCAGGATCGTGCGTGACGTGGCGGGTAACAAGGTATTTGACCCGGCAACCGATGCGCTGGATGAAGCGGCGATCGGCAACATTATCGCCGCGTTGAACGCGTCGCCGACCGGCGTGTTGCCCGGTCTCGCTTACCTGAGCAACGGTGTGACCTACTCGACAACCGTCTTTGGCGGCAGGGGTGACGATGTTTTCACCGTCTATCACAACTCGGGTACGCTCCGCCTGGAAGGCGAGGACGGTGATGACGAGTTTACGATTCGCGCTTTCGCCCTGCTGCCCGGCCACGGCCAGGCGCAGGCACAAACGGACCTGAGCGGGGGGCGGGGGGCGGACCTGATTCAGTACGCGATCAACGCACCGGTTGCGATTGACGGTGGAGACGGCTTTGACCGGGTGGTCGTTCTGGGGACCCCGTTTCCGGACGCATTCGTCGTGGATGGAGAAGCCGTCTATGGCGCCGGCTTGCACATCCGGCTCCGTAACGTGGAAGGCCTGGAAGTCGATAGCCTGGAAGGGGACGACGAGGTCTTTGTCCTCTCGACGCCATCCGACCTGGTGACCACGATCACGGGCGGGTTGGGGAGCGACTCGATTCACGTGGGCGGCGACGTCACCGAACCGATCGTCAGCCAGGATCCGCTCGGACTGGGCAGCGTGCTGAACCACAGCATCAATCTGCAGGAGACCAGCGATTTTTACTACTGGTTTGCCCGCGCCGACGGCCTCAACATATCCGTCCTGGGAGAGGATATCGAACGCCTCTTCGATATTCGCCCCAGCGGGGAAGACACGCGCGTTTCGGAAGACGGCACGGTGATGGACTCGTACGAGATCGAGTTGCTCGGCGAGCTGCCGCTGATGTTCCCGACGCTCTACCTGACCGTCTCCGCCGGCTTGCTCAGCACGCAACAGGAACGACTGGGGGGCGGCGGGATCCTCGTTTCGACCGACGCGGGAGCGACCTTCTCAGGAGCGGCCGTGCTGACGTTCGCAGCGGACGACGTGTCGCGGATTCGGACCGTAACCGTTGCCGGAATCGAGAACGACGGGCTGGGCGATCAAGAGATCGTGATCAGCCACCGGGTGCAATCGTCGACAGGGGAATTTGATACGGTTCAACTGGCAGACCTGGATGTTCGGGTATTGGACAACGATGCCTTCGGCCTGAACATCGTTGAAGACGACGGTACCCATGTGCTGGAAGAGGGATTCTCCGACACCTACACCGTCGCCCTCAATCGACAGCCGGCACCGGGGGAAGTCGTCTCGATCGACTTCGAACACAGTTCGCGGTTGGATCTTCACCCCGCCCGGCTGGAGTTCACGCACGCCGACTGGTCCTTGCCGCGCGAGGTCAGCGTCTCTGCGGTCAATGACCTTGTCGCACAGCGTCGAACTACCCTGCCCATCCGCCACCGGGTCGAGTTGGACGGAGTTTCCGTGGGCGTTCCGGAGGACCGGGCTACCGTTCTGGTCGATCTGTATGACAATGACTCTGCGGGCGTCGTTGTCTTGGAAACGGACGGGAGTACGCGCGTCACTCAAGGCGGCGCCGGGGACAGCTACACCATTCAGCTCACCCGGGCCCCGCGCGTCTTTGCCTACCAGGTGGCGCTGGGCATCGAGCCGGCCGTAGCGGTGGCCTTGACCACCGATGGACGCACTAACGTGGTGCCGGACAGCCGCGTCCAGATCGAATCGATTCGCCGTCAATCGAGCGGCATGTTCACGTTCCGCGATGACGGAACGATCACTCGGCTGGGACCGGGCAGCTTTGTCCAAGAGGGTTTCGTCAAGGGGCAATTGATTCGCATCCGCGACACCGGCACCGGCAATGACTCGACCCCCGGGACGGCCTATCGGGTTGCCGACGTGAGCGAGACCGTGCTTACGCTGACGCCGCGAGAGACGCTGGTCGAGGCGGTCGGCGTGACCGCCACCATCTGGTCTGCTTCGCCGACAATTCACTTTGACGAGTCAAATTGGAATCGACCTCACGAAATTCAATTGGTGGCGAGCGATGACTTGGCGGTGTCGGGGCAGGCGGTCAAGCCCTTCCCTTCGCGAGATCATTCAGTCGCAGACATTGATGGCCCGCTGATTGTTCAAGGCGGTCCCGATCCACTCCAGGATCGGTCGCTGGCCATGTCTGTACTCCTGCCGGGTGAACGCGACGGGTCGATCGTCGAGGAGGCGCTGCAGACACCGGAGGACGAACAGGTTGACGTGCTGAACCTGTTTAACGACGCCGACACAATCGGCACGCCGGGGGCGCTCGAGTATCGATCCGACACGCCGGACGTCGACCTGGTCGTCGAAGGTTTCGGCGTGACCGGCCTGGGAATGGCCAGTGGACTCGCCGACGGCAACCTCCGCATCAATCGCGGGACGGTGTCCGAACCGGAATGGATTACCTATGCAGGCGGTGTGACCTACTCGGATCTGGAGGTCGTGGAGGTGTTGCTGGGGACGGGAAGCGACCTGTTCTCGGTCGACGCCACGGCCGATCGCACCGTCACGCTGGTCCACGGCGGTGGCGGTGACGACACGCTGAACATCACCCGTTCCTCGGGCGGACCACTGGTGGTCTACGGAGATAGCTCGGACGACGAACGACGTTACTCGGGCCTCGACGACACCCCGTCGGCAAACGCACGCGCCTTTACCGAGCCCGGTGATGACATGATCGATGCTTCCCAGTCGACCATTGGGGCCGTCCTGTTCGGCGGCCGGGGCAACGATACGATTCTGGGTAGCCAGGGCGAGGACCAAATCGCCGGAGGACGAGGCGATGACACATTAGGAGGCCAGGGTGGTGACGACATTCTGTACGGCGACTCCGGCTTCAATGTCGACGAACGACGCGTCGCCCGTGAGCTGACGCAACCCGAGGATTCACCGGCGGACACTCGTGCCCCGCATGACACGCCCGCAGCGTTCGAGGTCGTCCACGTCGGACCCGGCGGCCAGGACATGTTGGATGGTGGGGACGACGATGACGTCGTGGTCGGTGACTTCGCCATCGTCCAGCAAGCCCCCGCCTTCCGACCCACAATCACGACCCGGGGGATCGTCACCGTCGAAACGATCCTGCCGGGCAACGGTGATGCGGACACGCTGGCGGGCGGTGCCGGCAATGACGTGTTGCTCGGCGGAGACGGTGGAGACCGAGTCGCCGGCGGCAACGATTCAGGGCCCCCGGTCACGGGTCCGGACGATGACATTCTGATCGGCGACCACGGGATTTTCGAGGGCGAACCTACCGGCAATCCGTTTGTCCGCTCGCTGGTCCTGGCCCGAACGACGCACCCGACATCTCCGGCCGGCGGCAGTGACCAGTTGGTTGGCGACGAGGGCAACGATCTGATCTTCGGCGGGTTGGGCGGCGACCAGGCCTGGGGCGGCCCGGGGAACGATACGTTGGTCGGAGATCACGGACAAGCCGATTTCGGGACCAACGGCACGGTCCTCCAGGTCATGACCACCGACCCGCACGCGGGAGGTGACGACATGCTGGCCGGCGACGGTGGTGAAGACCGGATCCTGGGAGGTGCAGGCGCAGACACAATTCACGGCGGTGCCGATCACGACACGCTGTTGGGCGACCATGGCCGCTTCGATGGCGCGTCTGCCCCAAGCCAACCGTTTACCTCCCTTTTCGTCGGTGCGTTGGATGGCGGCGGCAACGATGAACTTCATGGAGACGCCGGCGACGATCTGCTGCTGGGACAGCAGGGAGACGACCGGCTGTTCGGTGGCCCCGGCGAGGATGACATAACGGGTGGCCACAACGTCGTCGGCGGTAGCGACGGCGATGACCATCTGGACGGCGGCGACGATGCCGATGTGTTGCTGGGGGATAACGGGATCATCGCCCGCACCGTTACTTCGTATAACCCAACCGACTGGTTGCGGTACAAGGATCCTTTTCCGTACGTCATCCGCGAGCTGCGCCGGTTTGACGACATCGACCAGATTCAGGGCGATGATACGCTCCTCGGCGGGGCGGGTGACGATATCGTACATGGCCAGCGTGGGGATGATCATCTCGATGGGCAGGCGGGCGATGACGAACTACTTGGCCAGTTGGGCCGCGACACGATCCTGGGCGGGGCGGGGACCGACTATATCGTGGCGGACGTCGGCAGCATCTATCGCGACCTGAACAACGATGGAACACCTCGCCTGCACGCCGGCGGGAGCTGGCATCGGGACATCATCCTGGAAGAGCCTGCAACGGTGATCGGGACGATCGACATCGATCGCGTGACCGATCCGACGGTCGATTCCGCGCTGGCGGCCAGGCTGATCGAAGCCGATCTGTTGCTCCTGGTTGGCAAGTTCGACGGTGACGGGAATCGGGTCATGGCATCTCACGGCGGCTGGGACACCGCCCTGCTTCTCATCGACTTGTTGCCCGCGGCGGACGACAGCGTCGACGGCGGTGACGGGGACGATTTCATCTTTGGACAACGGGGCAATGACGAATTGAGCGGCGGCGACGGCGATGACTGGATCTTTGGCGATGGGGTCTCGAACCTGACCGCCTTCCCGACGGACAAGCCGAGCGTCTTGAACGCGTTGAGGATCCTTGCCCAAACCGGCGGTGCCGATGTCGAGCTCATGTTGCCGCCCGAGGGAATCTCGGTGATGCCGCAATTGGCGCAGCGTCCCGAGTACTTCAATTACAATCGCTCGGTTCTGTTTCCGAACGTGCAGGCGGGCCTGCGTCCGGTCACTCTGCCCGGGTTTCTCGAGCTTCCCATCAACGACCGGCTCACAATCGCGGCTGGCAATCAGCTGCAGGCCTTTGCGACCGTCGTTCCCGACATGATCCATCACACCGACGCGTTGCCTGGTGCCGACACGTTGCAAGGCGGGGCGGGTGCGGACTATCTGGTCGGCGACGATACGACAATCTACTCGCCGCTGATCTCCGGCCTGGCGACACTGGAACAGGCCGAGGCGGATGCCGCCGCCGCATTTGCCGCCCTGGCACACAGTTTCCGCACCCTGGTCATCGACTACCTGCAGGCGGCCGACGATCGCGGTGAACTGGGCGCGCCGCGCGAGGTCTTCGTCGGCGCCGACGAGATCCATGGCGGTGCCGGCCACGATACGATTGTGGGGGACGATCTCCTTTTCATTGAAGATTTTCAACTGGGACTGCCCATCGATGAAGCCCAGTTCGGGGTCGCGGCAGCCGAGCAATTGGCGTTGCTCCGCGAGCTGCAGCACCTGGCCAATGATCTCGAGTTGACCGTCTTCGAGGCGCACCATCAGTTGCTGGCCGATTGGGCCGAAGACGCCGTGGAACGCACCCCCGCACTCGACGACCCCGAACTCGTCGAACTCCATCTGGGGAACGATCTGCTGGCAGACACGGGGGACAACAATCTGTTGGTGGGCGACCAGGCGATTCTGATTCAGGCATCCGTCACGGGCAACGGGTTTCAGGATATCGAGGCCGATTCGGCGTTCACGGCGGACCGCTGGACTGTGGTCAAACACTTGTTGGCAACCCTGGACGCGAATCTTGCCGGCAAGCTGAACCAGCCATCGTCGGGTCGCCACGCCGAAACGCCATTCGCCGAACCGCTCGGCGGGCTCGACCTCCTCCCGCCCGACGACGATTTTGAATTCTTCGTGGGGAACGATGTCATCGCAGGCGGGACGGATGCGGACCTGACGGTCGGAGATTTCGCGACCTTGATGATTCCACTCTTGGAAACGATTCCCGCGGAAGAAGACGTCTCCGCAACCAACCGTCAAATTCGCGACCTGGTTGCCGACATCAGCGATTTTGTCGCCCTGTACGGCCATGAACGCGATTACGACACGATCGTCGCCAATTACCCTCACGCCTTTTACGGGCATCGCGGCGGTTCGCTACAGGAAGTTCCCATCCACGCCGGCAATGACTCGATCGCGACACACGCCGGCGATGACATCGTGTTCGGGGACCGCGCCGCTTTCTTTTTCAACGCGGTGCGGGATGCGGCCACGACACGGTTCCTCAGCGACCGCCCGGAGACCAGCATCAAGGAAGACCAGCGGGAAGACTTCGAGCTGACGGGGCACTACACGCGCGACATCACCCGCTCCACGCTCGGCAACGACATCATCCAGGGAGGCGCGGACGATGACGCGATCCACGGCCAGGACGGCCTGGACACGCTAGACGGAAACGACGGTGACGATGTCGTGTTCGGTGGCGAAGACCTGGATCAGGTCGACGGCGGAAGCGGCACGAATGACGTGCGACAGATTGGCCGGGATCTGCCCAAGAATGAAAACCTGCAGGTCCTCAAGGATCTGGCCTTCGGCATCTGGACGGCGTCGGGATTCCCGACGTATCCCAAGGATGGCGACCCAGGTAGCGAAGTCTCGACCGCCTGGCACAACGTCAACGTTCCTATGGATGTGAACGGCGACGGAATGGTCGTACCGCACGATGCCCTGCTGATCATCAACGACCTGAATCGATACGGTCCGCGCAGCCTCTCCGCCGTGAATCTCCTGGGCGTGTACTACGATGTTTCAGGCGATGGTTACGTCGCCCCAGGCGACGTACTGCAGATTTTCAACTACTTGAACGCGACCGCATTGCCCGACGGTGCCGGTGAAGGGGAAGGCGCTGCGAGCCTCGCCGTGCGGCATCTTGGCGCCGAGGCATTGCCAGTGGGATCAGGGCCTGCCTCGCGGGACGAGGCGGAGCGGAGTTGGGCGCGCCCGACACAGGCCGGCGCGGCAGACAACCATGGACGTGCCGCGGGACAGTCCCCCAGGCCGCCGGCCGCGTCGAAGGCCGGCGCGCCGGGGCCGGTGGCGAAGGCCGCGCTACGTATTTCTCCCGCCGGTGGATTACTACGCGATGCGAATTGGCATTCGCTCGACGCGTTCCTGGACGAGGTGGCCAGGTCCCTGGAGACGACCGACGAGTTTGCGAACCTCGACGCCTACTTCGCCCAGTTCGATGACTGACGGCGGTAGATTCGTGCTGAGATGCGTGGCGCTGTGAGTACGTTCACTGCAAACGATGGGAACACAATGACTTGCCCTGAATGGCTGTTCGTTCAATTATTGTCCGGGCTAAGTCAGGAAGAATTGGAGACCTTCGGTCGGCGGTTTCGGCGGGGTCGGAGACCCGCGCCGAGCAAGAAGGGTCGGAGACCCGCGCCGAGCAAAAAGGGGCAGAGAATCGCGCCGAGCAGGAGGGACAGTGAATCGCGCCGAGCAGGAGGGACGGTGAATCGCGCCGAGCCATGAGGTCGGAGAGCCGCGTCGGACGAGAGGGGCTCGGGACGAAGCCGACATCCACCGAGACGATTGTTCCCGTGTTGCTCCGCGAACCCTGTGCTGCTCAGCGAACGAAACCGCCGCCGATAAACCAGCCTTCCAGGAGCAGGTCGTGCGGGACGGCATCATGCGAGCCTTGATGCGTGCCGTCGAATGTCGTCCGGCTGGCGAGATTCATCCAACCCGTCATTTCGTAGCCACCCTGGATTTGCCAGGGACCACGTTCCCAGCAGACGCCGATCGCCGCTTCCAGGTTGGTCAACGGATGGGTGACGCTGTCCTCAACATCGACGATCAGTTCCGTCCCCCCGTTGTCGATCTCGGTCAATCGCGAGTCGCTTGAACTGGATGCGACGGTCCCGGCTCCGCGTGCGAATAGTCGCCAGTTGCGCCCCACGATGCAACGGCCTTCGGCGCCCAAGCGAATCCCGATTGCCTGATCCGAGCGGGCATCCGACACGATTCCGTCATTGAAGTCGTTGCCGTCGTAGGCGATCAGCAAGCCCTGGTCCGCGTTGAGCCAACGCAGACCACCAAACATGCGTACGGCGGCGGACGAGTTGACCTCGAACCAGCGGCCCACTTCCAGGTCGTACGTCTGGTATTCGAAGTCCGCCTCGGCTTGGGCCGTTTGCGCCTCTTCATTGTCCAGCGGATGGCTGCGCGTCGCCCACAACGTGCCACCGGGCGGCGCCGTGGCTGCCGAAACCCCGCGGTTCAGGAAATTCGTGAAACGAAAAGAGACGTCCCAACCATTGGGCGCCCGATAACCAGCCTGGAAACGGAATCCGGCTTCCGGAGAAAAGTCGATGCGGTTCGTCGGCCCAACACCAACGGCCGACGCCGATCCGTCGGCGGAGATCGCATAGTCGAGCGCCTGCTGGCGGAGTTGCCAGACAAGCACCTCGCCCGCGGCCGACCAGCCGGGGACGACCGCCTGGCAGACGTCCCGTTCCTTCTGCGCCGGCTTCGCCAAACCGTTGATTGCGGGTGCGAATGTCACCGTCTGAAGCGTGACTCGCGCCGGATCATTCGAGGCCGGATCGTACGAGGCCGGGTCGTAAGGCGCCGGATCCGAGGAGGCCGCGTCAGTCGAAATCGGCTCCACGTCCGGCCGACTGAATCCGAACCGCGGGGGCCAGTCATCCTGGGCCGCCAAGTCGTGCCCGGCAAGGAGCCATCCGGCGACCATCAGCAGCCGAGCGACCCGCAGCCAACCCGCGCAACGCTGCCACGAGGCCGAGCTGCCCCAGCCCGCGTGACGATGATGCGAGTAATCCATGTTGAGCCCTCTGTGCGGATGGTTCGGGAAGCGATGTTTGCACGGAACCGGGAGGTAGCCCGCCCCCTGGATAACCGGAATGGCCATTACGACAGCCGCAACCTGTCGAACTCATCGTCGCCACTCAGGTAGGGTCTTGATCGTCTTGCCTGTGCGACGCCTTGTGCCGATTGATCCGGATCTACGCGTTGCACCGGGTCACTTCGCGATGCTAGCACGCTAGCACCCGGGATGAATTTTGGACTTGGGGGTGGGCGCCCATTGCAATAAAATCGGCTGCTCATCGGCAAGTTGCATGGAAGGGAACTCCCAGTGCCAGCCCGCTGGCGTTCGGCAAGGAAGCCGAGCGCTTGCCATTGACTGACGTCAGCCGCCGTCCAGAGGTTGGACGCGTGCGGATCGTCGTCCGCACTGTTTCGCATGGCGACCATCAAGGTCACCACGTTTGGGAAAGGAGACCCACCAATGCTCGTGCTTTCTCGCAAGAAGAATCAGAAGATTACTTTCGCGAAACTCGGAATCTCCGTCGAGATTCTCCGCTTGAACGGCAACACGGTTCGCATCGGAGTCGACGCGCCGAAAGAGGTGCGTGTGGTACGTGACGAACTGGCAAACGATGAGGACCGCGCCGACGAATCGTCCGTCGTGCGACACGCGGTCCGCAATCGCCTGCACAAAGCGACGCTCGCACTTCACGTGGCCCAGAAGATGCTCGAGCGGGGACGTGCCGACGACGCGGAACGCACGATGGCGCAGGCACTGCAAGAGTTCGCCGAGCTGGATCAACTGATCGATCCCGACGGACCCTCGGATGCTGCGCATGCAACGCGGCGCGCGTTGCTTGTCGAGGACGATGCGAACGAACGTGAACTCCTGGCCGGTTACCTGAGAATGTGCGGCTACGAAGTCGACACGGTCCCGGACGGGATGGAGGCGATGCGCTATCTGTCGTCGGGAAGTCGCCCGGACGTCATCTTGCTGGACATGCACATGCCCCGACTGGATGGCCCAAAGACGATCTCGGCGATTCGCGCCAATCCCGAGTTCGCGGGTCTGAAGGTGTTCGCTGTCAGTGGAGCCGACCCGGATGTGATGAGCATCCCGATCGGAAACCGGGGTGTCAACCGCTGGTTCTCCAAGCCGCTCAATCCCAATCGATTCGTGGAAGCGCTCGAACAAGAGCTCGAGGTTGACTCGGCCTGTGCCTGACATCGCGTCGTCCGGCGAGCCAACGCGTTCCGCCCGCGCCCCGTCGTCATGTGACGGCGGGGACGAGACACACAGATCGGTTGATCGCGCCCAGCAACAACTGGCTATTGCGAGTTATTCTTGGGCGGGTCTTCTTGATCGCCGGGTGTCGTGCGTGTCTCGTCGAGATGCGAGTGGAAATTCAGGATCCGGGCCAAGCGAACGGGATCAAGCGGCTTGACCAAATGGTTGTTGAAGCCGGCTTCAAACGCCGACTCGACATCCGACGGTTGACCGTATCCAGTCAGGGCGACGAGATACGTATCGTTAATGCCCAGGTTCTGTCGCAGTTGGCGAGCCAACTCGTAGCCATCGATTCCCGGCAGACCGATGTCGATCAGGGCGACGCCCGGTCGATATCGTTCGATAACGGCCAGACCCTTGGTTCCGTTTTCTGCCTCGTGAACCTCGAATCCCTGCAGTTCGAGTAGCGTTCTGAGCATGCGCCGCGCATCATCTTGATCTTCGACGACCACGATGCAGCCGCCACTTTGCTTGGGGGGCACCATCTGATGCTCGACCTGTGCACTGTTCGGACGGCGCGTTGGCATGCCGCCCTCGCGAGGCAGCCGCACGACAAACTCGCTTCCTTGATCTGCCCCGGCGCTGCTGGCAGACACGCTCCCCGCATGCATTTCGACGATGGATCGAACCAGTGTCAGGCCGACCCCCATCCCACCGTCGGAACGATCGAGTGCATGGTCGGACTGAACGAAGAGTTCGAAGATCGACTCGGTCTCGTTTGACGGCAAGCCGACTCCGGTATCACGAATCCGGACGACCACATCGTTCGCTTCGATCCCCGTCACGAGGGTCACTCGTCCGCCCGGTGGTGTGTACTTCGCGGCATTGGCGAGCAAGTTTGAAATCACCTGCTGCAGCCTGGCCGGATCACCGACAACACTGAGCGGTTCGTCGGCGAAGCTCGTCTCGAGCGTAAGTTGGTTGGAATCGATCAGCGGTTGGGCCGATTCGATGGCCGATTCGACGGTCGCTCGCAGATCGAGCTCCTGCGTATGCAGTTCGATCTTATTTTGGGTGACACGCGAGACGTCCAGCAGGTCGTCGAGCAACCGCGACATCAGCCTTCCTTGCCGCCGAACCACTTGAATGGGTTCGTGCAACGTCGCGTTTTCCACGGTCATCTGGTCAATGACGTGGGATGCGTTCAAGATCGCCCCCAACGGATTTCGCAGCTCGTGCGACAGCATGGCCAGAAACTCATCCCGCCGCTCGACGGCATTCGAAAGTTCCGCTTGTGCCCGTTTGACCTGAGTAATCTCGATCAATGTCAGTACCACACCGTCAATGCGTTTGGCTTTTGTGCGATAGGGCAGGATTCGCAAGAACAACCATTTGCCCTGACGGTCGCGCACCTCCCGCTCGCAAGGCTGCTCCGTTTGCACGACTCGCCGCAGGTCGTCAATCAGTTCAGGATGTTCAACGTTGTGCGCGAAGCTGTCGATCGGGCGACCGATGTCTTGTGGCAAGAGATGAAATTCCAGGCCGATCTGGGGTGTGAACCTGCGGATATTGAGATCGCGATCGAGAAAGATCGTGCCCACATCGGTACTCTCCAGCAGGTTGTCCATGTCGCTGGTCATCTCTGAAAGCTCGGCGATCTTCTTCTGATACTCTCCATTAACCGTGTACAGTTCTTCATTGACTGACTGGAGTTCTTCGTTCGTGCTTTGCAGCTCTTCATTCGAAGCGACAAGCTCTTCGTTGGTGGCTTGCATCTCCTCGTTACTCGTCTCCAGTTCTTCAATCGTGGCTTGGAGATTCTCTTTCGTGTAACGAAGATCCGACTCCAACGACTCGATATGATCGGCGGAGACTTGCCGCATGCTCGCTTCGGTCCGTTCGGCGGCTTCCGTTCTCGCCTCCGCTTCGGGAGCCTCCATCGGCTCGATTAAGATCAGCAGTTGCGCCAGCCGTGACCGCGGGTTATCCACAGGCTCGACCGCCACGCGAAGCCGCGTACCGTCACCATTGTCTCCAACGCGGACGCCGGAATAGCTGACCGGCGTTAAGTCGCGGAGAGCCCGCTGCACCGCGCCGGTCACCGCGGTCCGCAACTCGCGATCGAGCATCTCCAGCGCATCTCCACTGGGCCGTCCGCTACGTGTCTTGAGGTAGCATTCGGCGCCGCCAAAAACGTGCAGAAGTTCATGCCTCTCGTTGATTAGCAGGGCCGGCGGCATGTATCGGTCGAGCAACTTGTCATAGGCCCCGATCAAGCTGGGATCGGCCGTCGCCGTGGGGCTGGGGGCGGAAACCATCTTGGTTGAATGCAGCGCCGGAGCACCGCGGCGTAATGGCAGACCGAGGTCGACGGGTAGTCGCACATCGCGACATTTCTTGTAAATCTTCCAGTGCGAATCGACGATTTCAAGTTCGTCGAGCAATTGACCCGGAGATTCACTCGGCCCCAGAAAGAGGTAGCCGCCGGTCTTGAGCCCGAACTGGAAGAGCGAAAGCGCCTTTTGTTGTGCCTGCGGTTGAAAGTAGATCAGCAAGTTCCGGCACGTGATCAGGTCGAGCTTCGTGAACGGCGCGTCGTTGATCGCGTTGTGTTTCGCGAACACGATCATCTGCCGCAGGTCAGGGCTCACGCGGTAGCCGCCTGGCCCCTTGTGGAAGTAACGTTCCAACCGTTCGGGAGCAACGTCCTGGAGAGCCTCTTCGCCGTAGAGGCCCGCACCCGCGTTGTCCAGCGAGACACGATGCACATCGGTTGCGAAGATCTTCACGTTGATGGGTTGCCCGGCTGCTGCCAGTTGTTCGTGAATAATCATCGCCAGCGAATACGCCTCTTCGCCCGTCGCGCAGCCTGCCACCCAGACACGAATCTCTTCTTCGGTCGCCGCCCGGCGCACCAGTTCGGGCACGACAGCCGACTCCAGTTGGGCGAATGCATCACGATCGCGGAAGAAGCGGGTGACCCCAATTAACAGGTCCTTGTAGAGCGCGTTCAGTTCGTCCGCATCCGAGTGGAGCCGCTCTGCATATTCATCGACGGAGCGTACGCCAACCATGGCAAGGCGACGCTGAATGCGTCGACTCACGGTATTCGGCTTGTAGTGCGAAAAGTCGATCCCGTAGGCGTCATTCAACAGTTTGAAGACGACTTCAATCGCTTCCAGCGGCGGGACGTCGTCGGGCACCTCCGCGGATGCTGATCGCCGGGTGTATTCAACCAGCGCCTGGGGGATGCCGGGCGACGGCAGCGCTTGATCAACCACGCCCGTTTCCAAAGCCGCCTGCGGCATGCCGTCAAACTTCGCACTCTCCTTGGTTTCGCAGAGAACCAATCCGCCGGCGTTGTGAATTTCGCAGATCCCCCGCGAACCATCACTGCCGGTGCCGGACAGAATCACGCCGATGGCCCGCTTTCCGGCATCTTGGGCTAACGACCGGAAGAATCGATCGATGGGCATCGACAGCGCCTGTTTGGGGTCCTTGTCGTTGAGCAGCAAACGCCCGTCGGAGATGATCATCTCCTTCTTGGGAGGAATCAGGTAGATCGAGTTGGCGGAGACCGCCATCCCGTCTTCGGCGCGGTGGATCGGAAGGTCCGTGTGGCGGGCCAGGAGTTCGTCCATCAAGCTCTTGAAGTCCGGCGACAAGTGCTGGATCACGACGAAGGCCATGCCCGTATTCGCCGGCATGTTGGTGAACAAACGCTCCAGTGACTCCAACCCGCCGGCGGACGCACCGATTCCTACGATGTGAAAGCGGCCTGACTTATCGACCCGCGGTCGCTCATCGGACGCGGCTTGGGCCACGCCCTGGTTGCTGCCCGGAGCAAGCCCGGACCCCGACAGCGGGCGCCCCTCAAGCGGCACATCCGTGCGTGTGACTCTACGTTCGTCTTGCATCGTACTGAGCCCTTTTCGACAGGTATCGACTCTGAAACGCGAAGCAGTGGTTCGGCTTGAGTTCTTCGCGCTGCTGCATTCGCTGGCCCTCATACTGGCTTTCTGCACCCCGACGCCACCTACCGCGACAAATTCACGCCAGCCGACAGGTTGCCGGCAGGTTGTCGTCAAACGACATCATGCCTTGAAGAACCGTATGCCCAAACGACAATCTGCCAACCTGGTTTGCCGAACGGCAACTGGGAGTGGCCTGTGGATTTACCGGTTCAAATCGACGGCTTGCTGCCTTCCGACAACCGAGGCGACACAACGCTCGGCAGGCGGGGCCGGCTGAACATTGAGGATGTCGCATAAGTAGGTTCGTTTGAACTTGTCGACGACATTGGCGCTGGCGTTGAGTACGCGGACCTCCAGGCCCCTGAGTCGCAACCTGACGTACAGACTCAAGAGCCCGATCGCCGCTTCGTCATGCCCGGCGACATCAAAGGCAACCACTCGCGGGTCGTGTTCCTCGATGCACCTGTCCAGCCTGCGGACCAAGACGTTTCGTTTTGCCTTCGTCCACGCACCCTGGCAACGCATCGAAACAGTCAAGCAATCATCATCAGGTCGGTACGCTTTCGACGCGACCACGTCCGCCTGTTCGCTCTTTAGCACTCGTGGCACAGCGATTCCTCGGTTACGGAGTTTCGTCAGCAAGGTTAATTCAGTAAGCTCACCGCACGGGGACGCGATGAGCGAGGTCGCATAGGGCGTGCCAATTCGCGATGGCAAATTACACCAACATCGCAAGCTCACTGATAGCAACGTGTTACATCCCACGTAATGAACGACAACGCGAGCGGATTGGATTCCGGCAGCTCACGGTGGTCGCAGCGAGACCACTGGAGCGGGGCGTTGCGAAAATCCGCGAAGGACCACCGGCAGGAGGGAGTCTTTGGTGACGTGACAGCCGGACCACTGCCAGTAGGCGGACGACCAAGTGACTGGCGACCAACAGACCGGCCAACGACAACGAGGCTTCAACCCCGAATCGGGTTGAAGCCTCGAATTGGATCATTGAGGGGAAACCAACGTGGCGCCCGGGAGGATCTACTTGGACTCTTTCATCTCACCCTTCAGGTCGTCAAGGGCACGTTGAGTTTGCTCGCGGCGCGACTCCCATTTGAGAAGTTCCTCGTTCTTCAACTCGCTATCAAGACACGGGGCTCGATTGGCTGCCGAGCGATCAATCTGGTCGACGGGCAACCCTTGCGGCTGTGTTCTCCGGCGGATGCGTGGTCCCGGTTTCCTTTCCGGGACCAATGACGTGGACTCGACGTTGCAGCCAGGACCGGCCCGATGAACGGCGTCGCGATGCGTGGCGTGCCGACTGACAGCATCTGCGCGTCATGGGTGACGACGTGGTCCAAGATGCGTTACAATTCTGCCCTTTCGCCAGCCCATGAAGCGAGAACCACGATGGCTGCTTGACCAGAGACGATGACTTGGGATTTGACTCCGGAGCGGACACAATGGCCAGCGATCGGCAACAGGAGGCACTCTGGGATCGGCAGTCGCGAGCAATCTTCGACGCCTCAATGGATGGTGTGGTGGCGATTGACGAGCAAGGGAAAGTCGTCGATTGGAGCCGGCAGGCCGCCGCGCTATTCGGCTGGTCGTTGGAGGAGGCCCTGCATCGAAAATTTGCCGACTTCGCAATTTCGGCCACCGCGCGTGCCGCTTACGTGGCCCGTTTCGAACAATATCGCCTGGCGGGCCGCGACGCGATCATTGGCCAACGACTGGTCTCTCGCGCTCACCCCCGGGACGGGAGAACCGTTCCGATTGAGTTGTCCTTGAGCCGTTTCGAGCAGGCCGAGCACGTCTATTTCAATGCGTTCGTCCGCAACATCTCCGCTCAGCAACGGGATGAGCGGCGGCAGCGGCTCCGCCTTCGCGAAGCCGAACTGATCGGTGATACGGCAGTGGAGACGGCGACCGCCGACTCGTTCGAAGAATCGCTGCAAGCCTTGTTGGACGCTATCTGCGAACAGATCGCCTGGCCGCTGGGCCACGTCTGGCTGCCTGACGACTCAGGACGATTGCTCGCTTCCTCCGGCATCTGGCACGCAGAGATCGTTACAGGCAACTTTCGAAGTGCCGTCGAGGCGATGCGGTTCAGGCGTGGGGAGGATCTGCCGGGGCGGATTTGGGCGACGGGAGAACCAAACTGGATCGACGACGTTCGAGAACATCAAGAGTTGCGGCGAACGTCGCACTTCGCGGCTGCCGGCTTGAAGGCGACGTTTGCCTTTCCGGTGTTGAGCGGCCAGGACGTCGTGGCCGTCCTGGAGTTCTTTCATACCAAACGGATGCCCAGAAACGACCAACTACTCGAGCTTGCCGGGCGGCTGGGGCTGCGCATCGGCGCGGTGGTTCAAGCGCGCCGATTCGAGCGGCAGCAAGCCAGGCTGGCCGCGATCGTGGGGTCGTCCTACGACGCGATCATCGGCAAGGCACTCGACGGCACCATCACGAGTTGGAACGCCGGCGCCGAGCGGGTCTACGGGTATACCGAGGATGAGGCGATCGGAAAGACAATCGGCATCATCTTGCCCGACAACGTAGATAGCGAAGAAAAGGAAATTCAACATGCGATCGAGACGGGGCAGCGGCTCGAACAGTTCAAGACCGTACGGAAGCGGAAAGATGGCTCGCGGCTGCCCGTTTCCCTGACCATTTCGCCCATCGCCGATGTCTCAGGGCACGTCGTCGGCTCCTCATCGATCGAGCGAGACATCTCGGCCCGGGAACGCCGTGATCAAGAGCTGACGGCCGCCAAGGAAGTGGCGGTGCGGGCCAATCGAGCCCGGGGCGAGTTTCTGGCCAACGTCAGTCATGAACTGCGGACGCCGATGAACGCCATCATCGGGATGACGCAGATCGCGTTGGAGGAAGATCTCTCGCCGGTCGTCCGTGACTACCTGGAGACAGCGAATGACGCGGCCCATTCGCTGCTGACCTTGCTGAACGACATTTTGGATTTCTCTCGGATGGAGTCGGGCAAGTTCTCCATCAGCAGCGAAGAGTTTTCGCTCACCGAGGTGGTCGACGAGACCGTCAAGACCATCTCGAATCAAGCATTTGCGAAAGGTCTGGAATTGGTCTGCGAGATGCCGCGGGATCTGCCCGCCGCCGTCCTGGGCGACCCGACGCGATTGCGGCAAATCCTGACCAACCTGCTGAGCAATGCGATCAAGTTCACGGAACATGGCGAGATCGTCCTCCGCGTCCGACCGGTACGCACCTGGCCGGAAGAGATCCGCTTGAGTTTTTCCGTGCGCGATACGGGGATTGGAATTCCTGCGGAGCACCACCAAGAGATCTTGGAGCCGTTCACGCAGGTCGACTCTTCGTCGATTCGGGCACACGGGGGGACTGGCCTTGGTCTGGCGATTTGCTCGGAACTGCTGCGACTGCAGGGCGGTCGGCTCTCGCTGCAAAGCGCGCCCGGTCAAGGGAGTACGTTCTCGTTTAATCTCTCGTTCGACCTTCCCAGCGACCCACGTCCGGAGCGCGTCGACGGGATGCCGTTCGAGCCGTTCCGCAACCTGCCGGTCCTGGTGGTAGACGACAACGAGACCAATCGACGCATCATCGCAGACGCCTTAACGTCCTGGTCTTTTCAGCCGATCGTGGCCCAGGATGCAGATCAGGCCATCGGACTCTATCGGCGTGAGCTTGAACACGGGCGCATGTTTCCCGTAGTGATCGTTGACGCCCTGATGCCGGGCATGGATGGATACGAACTCTCCAGGAAACTGACCGAACACGACGGCCAGCCGGCCCTGCCTGTGGTGCTGATGGTCAGTTCGGCGGATCGACGTGACTTTCGTGATCGAGAAGACGACGCCTCCGTGTCGGTCTACCTGCAAAAGCCCGTGACGCTGTCTGCCCTGATGAGCGCGATGATGAGGGCTCTGAATATACACACGCCGGAGATTGTGGCTGCCAGAATCGGTGAGCCCCGCAGCGCGTCTCCAACCTTGTCCATTTTGGTGGCCGAAGATACGCCTGCCAACCAAAAGGTCGTCACGGCGGTGCTCAAAAAACGGGGCCATACCGTGACCGTTGCCGACAACGGACGCGAAGCCGTCGACGAAGCCAAGAAGCAACCGTTCGACGTGGTTCTCATGGATGTCCAGATGCCGATCATGGATGGGTATCAGGCGACCGCCGCCATTCGCGACCTGGAGCGATCCCAACCGACACCCACTCCCATCATTGCGATGACAGCGCATACCATGCGCGGGGATCGGGAAAGGTGTCTGGCGGCCGGTATGGACGCCTACATCGCCAAACCGATTGATGTCAAGCAGATGCTGGGTTTGATCGAGAGTATTGCCGAAGACCGTGGCGATGTGAAGATTGCAAGAGACACCGCCTCCCCCAGAGAAGAAGGGCAAGACGCCGACGTGATCGACTATGAAGGCGCCATGCAGCGGTTGGACGGTGACCAGGAGTTGTTCCGCGAGTTTGTCGGATTCTACGACGAGGATTCGAAGACCCTGGGCGGCCAGATTGAGCAGGCAATTCGCGAGGGCGACGCAGAACGCTTGCATCGCGCGGCTCACAGCCTCAAGGGTCTCGCCGCAAATCTAGGCGCCACTCGGGTCGTCGAAGCAGCGCGCGTGCTCGAACAGACGGGCAAGTCGAACTCCCTGGACAACGCACCGCACGAACTGGCGCGTCTCCGCACCGAAATGCGAACGCTCAACGACAGGCTGGTCAGCTACCGCACCGGCTGACGTGCGCACACGCCATCGCGGTCTTCCCCTGGTTTCCGTTCGACCAGCCTGATCCAACGACGATCACCGTGGCCCGGCCGAGGGCCGCGTCTGCTCCCGCGAAACCTTCCTCAGTGTCGGCCTTTTCCCGCCATATCGGGGCGAATTTGTCGGTTTTTTGCCGATGCACACGGCACACCCCATCCTCCCGCTCATCGCTTTGGCACACCAACTGCATTCTCATCGAGTCGTCCGGCCGCCGATTGCCGTCGGCGGTCGCTTACTTGAAACAGGCGATGGGCAGCAGCCCGTCCACTCGAATAAGGAGAACGATCATGCTCGGTTGGGCTTTAACGTTTTTGATCATCGCTTTGATCTCCGGTGCGTTGGGATTCACCGTCGTCGCCGGAACGTCCGCCTCGATTGCCAAGATCTTGTTTGTTGTCTTTCTGGTTCTGTTCGTGATCAGCTTGATCACGGGTCGATCCCCGAGAGCCGTCTAGGAGACTGGCTCAACGACGCTCTGGCAGCCCCGCGCGAGGAAGCCGTTCGATCGGCCGGCGGACGCTCGTGACAACATCACTCGTCGGAACTGACGACATGCTCAATCGAAATATTGAGCGAGCGGATTTTGTTTCGCAGGCTTCCTCGCGTGATGCCCAGGTATTCGGCCGCTTTCGATTGGTTCCCGGCCGTCTTCGTCAACACGTGCGTGATGAGATGGCGTTCGAGCCATTCCGTTGCTTCGGCGTACATGTCGCGCGAGCCGGCGGAATCCAGAGTATGCAACAAGGCGGCCAGGTTCATCGAAGGCTGCTCGGGCCCGCCTTCGCTTTCCCTGGCAACGACTCCAGCCGGATCGGAGAGTTCCTCGGGTAGAAACTCAGGTACGAGCACCGGACCTGTGGCCATCAACATGGCCTTCCGCAGCACGGCCTGGAGTTCGCGCACGTTTCCGGGCCACGAGTAGCCGGTCAGAATCTCCATCGCCTCGTCGGAAATGCCGCCGATTTCCTTGTCCAACGCCCGGTTGAATCGGGCTAGAAAATGTTCCAGCAGTTGCTGGATGTCGGCGCCCCGCTCTCGCAGGCCGGGGAGCGTGATCTCGAACGTGTTCAGACGATGGTACAGGTCGAGTCGAAACTCGTTCTCCTCGATCATCTGTTCGAGATCGCGGTTGGTGGCGGAAATGATCCGCACATCAGTCTGGATCGTCTCTGAGCCGCCCACGCGTTCAAATCGTTGCTCTTGCAGCAGCCGCAAGACCTTGCTTTGGGTCGAAGGCGACATGTCGCCGATTTCATCCAGGAAGATCGTGCCGCCGTTGCATTGCTCGAACTTGCCGATGTGTCGTTGCTCGGCCCCCGTGAAGGCCCCTTTTTCATGGCCGAATAGTTCGCTTTCCAGCAACGTATCCGAGAGGGCCGCGCAATTGATGGCCATGAAGCACTCGTCGCTACGACTGCTGTGCTGGTAGATGGCTCGCGCGATCAGTTCCTTGCCCGTCCCGCTTTCGCCGCGGATCAAGACCGCCACATCCTGCTGAGCAACACGTCCAATCTGCTTGTAGACCTCAAGCATCGCGCTGCTTCGTCCCACCATGACGTCCCCCTGGCCGACAGGTTCGTCAGACTCCTGCAGCACGACGGGAGCCCGCATCAGGCGACGTGTTTCAAGCGCCCGATCAACGGCATCTTCGAGGTTTCGCTTGTCGAGCGGTTTTAGCAGGTAGTCGTAGGCGCCTCGCGAGATCGCATCAATGGCGGTATCGCTGTCGTTAATGGCGGTAATGATAATGATCGGCAGCCTGGCATCCAGGTGACGAATCTGGGTCGCCATTTCGAGCCCATTCGCCTCTGGCAACATGATGTCTAATAGCAAGACATCGGGTTGATCTTTGGAAATCAGGGCCACTCCGTCTTTCGCGTTGGTGGCGGCGAGGACGGTGATTTCGGTCTCAGCAAACGTCTTCTCCACCAACCGCAAAACGCTGCGATCATCGTCGACGACCAATAACTTCATCATGGCGCTGTCCTTTGCGGTACCAATTTGCAATATTCTAGGAGACGGTCTCGATCCGCGAAATCCCCATGGCCGCAGGCAGATACAAGCAAGAGGTTGTTCGAGCCGCGGGTGTTCGCCGACCGCTCACCTGCAGACAGCCGGTTGATTGGATGCACGACTACCTCCGCGAGCCTGCCAGGGCGCAGGCACAGCGCGACACGCGGACTTTCGAGCCGGCAGATCGATCGATTGAATTTCGCACCGATGGATGACGATCCTTGATGTCCGACGACGCCAGTACCAGACCGCGTGCCGGCACGCATGTTCCGCTGACAATTCTGAGCGTGGGAATGGATGCGGGTAGCATCGAGACGCTGAGAAGGCACATCCTGTCCAGCCCCGCCCCGTCCGAGGTGGCCTACGTGGTGCGGCGTCCGCTTGCCGATGACCGCCAGGCTGAATTGCAACGATCACTCAGCAGGTCGATTTCGCTGCCGCTGGTGGAGGTGCGAACGACCACCCACCTGCAACCAGGCCGTGTTTACCTGGCCCCGCCCAGCGCTGTCCTGCAACCGGACCGTAACCGGCTCCTTGTCCCCTCCGAGGAGATCGCGCGACGGTTGGAATCGGAACTGGGCGCGCCGGGCGATGCCGGGATCCACCCGTCCCCGGGACCGGTGCTCGCGGCCGACCCTCTCCAAGCCTCGTATGAAGTGCTGTGCGCGATGCGCGACGAGCGCGAGTCGACCGATGCCAACCGGCCGGGCCGTCCGGAAGAACTCGACTTGACGGACGATGATTCTGCTCGGGACGATGATCCTGCTCGGCGTGCACAAGATGCAACCGCGGGCGAAGCTCGACTTTGCCAGGTCATCAACAACCAGTTGGGGCTCGTCGGCGTCATCGACCGGAAAGGAATCTTGCGCGAGGCAAATGATCGCTTTCTGAAGATCTCCGGCCTAACACGAGACGAGGTGGTCGGCAAGCACTTCGCGGAGTGCGCCTGGTGGACCTATGATCGGTCGGTCGCAGCAAAGGTGCGGGAGTCGATGACCGACGCATTTGCCGGCAGGATCGTGCGCTATCACGTCGCTCTCTACGCGGCAAATGACGAGCGGTTGATGATTGACTTCATGTTGGCACCCGTTCGCGATGCCAAGGGCGAGGTCGCGTTCTTGATCCCCTCGGGGATCGACATCTCCGATCGCATCGACGTCGAACGCGCGCATCGCGAGACGGCCTACCGGCTGAATGCGATCCTCGACACCGTCGTCGACGGCATCATCACGATCGACGCGCAGGGGTGTATCAATTCCGTCAATCCGGCCGCCGCCGAGGTCTTCGGATATGACAGTGCAGAAATGATCGGCGAAAACGTCAAATTGCTCATGCCCGATCCGTACCACAGCGAACACGACGGCTACCTGCAGGCCTACCGGGACACGCGGCAGGCCAAAATCATCGGCACGCTGCAAGAGCTGACCGGGCGGCGCAAGGACGGCACGGTATTTCCCCTGGAATTGGCGGTCAGCGAAACGAAGCTTCAGGGCGACCATGCGTTTGTCGGGATTGTCCGCGACGTTACGGATCGCAGAGAGCATGAGTTTTCCAGTCGCCAGAATGAAGAGCGTCTGGCGATGGCGTTGAGGGCGGGCGGCATGGCGGCTTGGGAATGGAATCCGCACCATATCTATTGGACGGACGAGATGTACCAACTGTTGGGTATCTCGCCAGAGACGTCCATGTCGCTGAAGACATTCTTTCAGGCGGTTCACCCGGAAGACTTGCCGGGGTTGCAAGCAGGATGGCAACGCACCGTCGAAGGCCATGATACGTACCTGGCAGAGTTTCGCATCGTTCGTCCCAATGGCGAAGTCCGTTGGATGAAGGGCTTGGGCGAGTCGGTTTACGACGAACAGGGAAACGTCGTTCGGGTGATCGGGCTGAATTGGGATTCCACTCAGGAACACCTGGCCGCCGAGGCGGTGCGGGAGAGCGAACAGCGGGCACAGGCGGCCAGCATTTCGAAAAGCGAATTCCTGGCCAACATGAGCCACGAGATTCGCACCCCCATGACCGCTGTGCTCGGCTACACCGAATTGCTGACACGGGGTGAGGCCGACCCGGAGAAGCTGGATTACCTGCGGACCATCAAGCGCAACGGCAACTTTCTGCTGGAGATCATCAACGACATCCTGGACCTCTCGAAAATCGAAGCCGGTGGGTTGGAAATCGACCGCACGTCGTTCGCCCCGCACCAATTGGTGGGTGACGTCCACGCGCTGATGAGTGTCCGCGCTTCGGAAAAGAAACTCGCCCTGGACGTCGTTTACAAGGGACACATCCCCGCTCAGGTCGAAAGCGATCCGAAGCGGCTGAAGCAAATCCTGGTGAACTTGATCGGCAACGCGATCAAATTCACCGAACGGGGGAAGGTGACGTTGGAAGTCGACTTTCGCCCGGGTGAAGAGCCTCAACTGCAGTTCGACGTGGTCGACACGGGGATCGGCATGACGGAACAACAGCAAGCCCGGCTGTTCCAACCGTTTTCGCAAGGCGACGCTTCGGTTACTCGAGCCTTCGGGGGAACCGGCCTGGGGCTCGCCATCAGCCAGCGGCTCGCGGAGATGCTTGGTGGGCGGATTTCCGCGACGAGTGCTTTTGGCGAGGGCAGCACGTTTTCCTGCTTAATCTCCGCAGGCGATGTCGACATGGAACAGTTGGTACTTCCGGCCGCCGGATCCGTCGTCGACACGGAATCTACTCCGTCCGTCCTGCCGGACCTCGATTGCCGAGTGCTGGTCGTGGACGACCGGCGCGACGTCCGGTTTCTCGCCAGGCATTTTCTCACCCGTAGCGGCGCCGAAGTCGAATTAGCAGAGGACGGTCTGCAAGCCCTGGAAATCATCACCGGCAAACTTCGAGGCGAATCACCGCAGATCGACCTCATCCTCTTGGATATGCAGATGCCTCGGCTCGACGGCTATCAGACGGCCTCGCGGTTGAGGGACATTGGCTGCGAGTGCCCCATCGTGGCGCTGACTGCCGACGCCATGCAGGGCGACATGAACCGCTGCCTGGCAAGTGGCTGCAACGACTATCTGAGCAAGCCGATCAACTCGGCGACGTTGATCCAATTGGTGGCCGACTACACGCAGGGTGTGGAGCGCGACGAACCCACGAAACGCCTCGCCGATCCTCGTGATGGTCGTGACGCGCCGCCCCACGCACAGCAACGCGGGCCGGCGCGGATCCTGATTGTCGATGATTCGGTTGACGCTTGTGAAATGCTGCGGCTGCTCCTCGATGTGGAAGGCTTCCAGGCAGCCACCGCCTTCGACGGGCCCACCGCCATCGAGAAATCACGAACCTTCCGGCCCAATGTGGTGCTGCTCGACCTGATGCTTGACGGCACCAGCGGCTTCGACGTCCTGTCGTCGCTCCGCGAGCTCCCGGAACTGCAGCAGTGCAGGTTCTTCGCCGTAACAGGTCGCGACAGCCAAGCTGACGTGCAGCGGTCACAGGAGGCCGGTTTTCAACATCATCTCACCAAGCCGGTCGACATTCCGGAACTCTTGGCGCTGCTCCGCGACGAGGCCTGAAGTATGCTGTGTGCGCTCAAGACAGATGGCGATCCAGTCGAGGACGGTGTGGCTGATTGGGCAGACACCGACAACATCCGACATACCCCCGCCTCGGAAATGCCCCCAACCTGCCATGTCCCGTTCGTTGGTTCCTTCACTCCGTAGGCCAGGCGGTGCATGGCACATTCGAGAATCCCATTGACGACACGATCCTGCCTGAGGCCGGACCGCTCTATTCGATCAGGGCAAACAACCCATCATCCATCGCCGCGAACAGTCCGTCCCGCGTCTCATCCCGCTCCGCGGAAGTCTCCTCGCGGCGGAAGACACGGTCGTCTGCCGTGGTGCCGACCAACCGTTCGGCTGCTGATCCCTGGCGCCGCAGCAGCGACTGAGAAGGTTGCCTGCGATCCTCGCTCAACTCATGCTCGGACTGCCGCTTCCCGGCCAGGTCATTCCACTCGGATCGTCCAAACACGTGCTCCGTCGCCTGCTGATATTCGCTCCGCGAGAGTCCTTCGCTGGGCAGCCACAAGGGCATCTGGGGGCGGCTGACGAATGCACCCGGTCGCAGGGTACCGGCCATGATCTGATCGGCATGGTCGTGTGGATCGAGGTCCGGCAAGCCGAGCACATGCCCCAGTTCATGGGTCACGACGCGGAGCAGGTCGACCTGTCCTGCCGACGAGCGACCGCCACGCCATCCCCAGCCTGCGGCGTCGTTATCCAACCAGATGGTCGGTGTCGTAAAGGAACCCAGGCCCAGAATCGCCGGTGGCAAGTCCTTCACGATCACCTCGACATCCCGCAGCCTTTCGGCCGCCGTGGGATCGATGGCCGACCAATGACCGGCCGCGGCGGCCAACACCGACTCGACATCGGCCCCGGTGATCGAAGGCGGATTGGACGACGCAGGTTCGCCTGACCCACCCGTAGCCAAGTGAAGCGGTCCCAGGCGTTCAATGCGGATCGCGTCAACGATCACATTGCCGTCGACATTGCTGTCGGACAATCCGACCGTAATCGTACCGCCGGCGGGCAAGCTGAAGGAGCTGTTGAGGTCCGCAAAGGTGGCACCCGAGTCGACCACGGATGTGAACGAAGCATGACCGGGCGACAGCTTCTGATTGACCGTGATCGGTGCCCCGCCGTTAATCACGTACGGTGCGTTGCTGGCCCGATTCGACCAGGGCGACCAGGTCGCGGAAATTCGATACGTCCCGGGCGGCAGGTTCGCAAACGTGTGCAGCGAGGACTGGGGAGTCCCACCGGCCGCGGCTTCCCGCACGTCATTCTGGAATCCCTGCCCACCCCAGGCCTGGAGGTTCCCGGAGTCGCTGTACCCTTCCGGATCGCCGTCATCGATGATCTGGCTGGTGAAGACGTCGACCTGCCCGGTAACCGCAATGGTGAACGGATTCTCGTCGCTGTCGTCGTTGGCAATGGTGATCGTGCTGCCGGCGCTGCCGGCCGCCTGGGCCGTCATCAGCACGGTAATGGTTGCCGAGCCGCCCGGCGGAACTGCCGTATTGCCTCCGCTCACCGTAAAATCGGACGACGACGAACTGACCGCGCCGAGGTTCAAGACAACGCTGCCGGCATTCTGGACTGTCAAGTCTCGACTGACCGTCGCCAGCAGGTTGGTCGAGCCAAAGTCCACCGTGTCTCCAACGTTCAAGTTCGTGGATCCGTCGGCGACCAGAATCTCTGGTTCATTGGGCCGAATGGTCGAGAGGAGCTCCACGCGGAGCGCGTCAATGATGGTGCTGCCGTCCACGTTGGAATCGGACAGAGTAACGGTCAGTGTGCCTCCGTTGGGCAACGTGAAAGCGCTGTCTAGGTCGGCGAAGATCGCGCCCGAATCCTCCACGGACGTATACGACGCGTCTCCCGGCGACAACCTCTGGTTGACGAAGATCGGGCTCCCGCCGTTGATTACGTAGGGCGCGTTGCTGGCCCGGTTGCTGTATGGCGTCCAGGTCGATGAAATCCGGTAGATGCCCGGCGAAAGATCCGTGAGCGTGTAAGTCGCGGACTGGGCCGTGCCGCCGGCCCCGGCTTCGCGGATGTCGTTCTGGAAACCTTGGGCGTAGATGCCCATGTTGGCCGTATCACTGTATCCCACCGGATCGCCGTCATCGATGATCTGCTTGGTGAAGACATTCACCTGGCCGCCGACGGTAAACGTAAACGGCGACTCGTCCGAGTCATCATTGACCAGCGTAATCGTGCCTGCGGAACTGCCGCCGTTCTCAGCGGTCATGACGACCGTGATCGTCGTCGCCGCACCCGGTGCCAGGGTGGTGTTGCCGCCGCTGACACTGAAGTCGCCGGACGACGAACTGGCGGCACCCAGGTTGAGGTCGACGCCGCCAATGTTGGTGACGGTCAATTGTCGGCTGATCGGCAGCAACTGGCTGGTCGTGCCGAAGTCGAGGTGGTCGCCCACTTCGACGTTGGCCTGGCCTTGGGCGACCCGAATCTCCGGTTCGTTCGGATTGACCGTTGCCAATCGTTCGACGCGAACCGCATCAAAAATCACACTCCCATCCGCATTCGAATCCGAGAGGGCAACCGTGATCGTCCCGCCATTCGGCAGCGCATAACTGCCATTCACATCGGCGAAGGTCGCACCCGCGTCGGCGATCGACGTATAGGACGCATGGCCGGGCGACAGCTTCTGGTTGATATGGATCGGCGCGGCCCCATTGATTACGTAGGGCGCATTGCTGGCCCGGTTACTGTGCGACGTCCAGGTCGTCGAGATCCGGTAGATGCCCGGCGTCAGGCCGGGGAATGTATACGTCCCCGACTGGGCGGTGCCACCGACCGTCGCTTCGTGAATGTCGCCCTGGAATCCTTGCGGCCAGACCTGCATGTTGGCCGAATCCGCGTACCCCGCATCACCATCGTCGATGATCTGTGACGTAAAGACGTTGACCTGCCCCTCCACGTTGAACGTGAAAGGGGACTCGTCGCTGTCATCATTCGCCAGGGAAATCGTGCCGCTCGCGGCGCCCGGTGAATCGCCCGTCATTACGACGGTGATCGTGGTCGAGGCCCCGGGTGCTACCGTCGTATTCCCGCCGCTGACCGTAAAGTCGGCCGACGTCGAGCTGGCCGCTCCCAGGTTCAACGCGACGCCCCCCGTGTTCTGAATCGTGAAGTCACGGCTGACCGGGACCAGGTGGTTGGTCGTGCCGAACCCGATCGTATCACCGGCGACGATATTGGTGACCCCGTCAAACAGTTCGATCTCTGGTTCGTTCGGGTTCACGGGCGGCAGGAACTCGACACGCACCGCGTCAAGGATCACGTTGCCGTTCGCACCGGAGTCCGAGAGGCGGACCGTGATCGACCCGCCGCTGGGCAAACTGTACGAACTGACGATGTCGGCAAAGGTCGTCCCGGCGTCCACGACCTGGGTAAAGGACGAGTCGCTGGGGGAAAGCTGCTGGTTGATGGGAATCGGCGGCCCGTTGTTGATCACAAACGGCGCATTCGTCGCCCGGTTCGAGAATGGCAGCCAGGTGGCCGAGATGCGGAAGATGCCGGCCTGCAAATTGTTGAACGTGTACGTCCCCGATTGGGGAGTTCCGCCGAGGGCCGCTTCGCGGATGTCGCCCTGAAACCCGCCCGACCAGGCCTGCAGGTTGCCCGAGTCCGAATAGCCTTCCGTGTCCCCATCGTCGATAATCTGGCTGGTAAAGACGAA
The DNA here is from genome assembly GCA_030430075.1 of bacterium. GTDB lineage: Bacteria > Planctomycetota > Planctomycetia > Pirellulales > Pirellulaceae > ARS98. The sequence continues at coordinate 2,804 of JAUIGN010000035.1, read as the reverse complement.
CACGTCTCCGCTCAACGTAAACTCAAACGGGGATTCGTCTCCATCATTGTTGTTGAAAGACACCTGGCCACCCGATGCCCCCGGCAGGTCGGCGTCGAATTGCACTTCAAACGTCGTCTCCTCCCCGGCTGCCAACGTGGTTGAAGCGAAACCGCTGACCAGCGAGAAATGCGGCTGACCGGCCAGCGACGCCGACAGGCTGGCACCATCCAGCGTCAGATCGGCAAGCCCGACGTTGCGAACGGTCAGACTCTTCGACAGCGGGGTGTTCAAGAACGTCTCGCCAAACTCGACCGTGCCGTCCAGCGGTAGATCCGCACCGTCAACTTCGAGCTCAATCTCGGGAACGTAGGTCGCCGCCAGGATATTGCCGAAGTCGATGTCCTCGATCTGGTCGCCCGACCCGAGCGTCACCTCGTACGAATCGCTGCCGTTGATCTGGGGCAGGCGCTGCAACCAGCCGCCCTGTTCGACTTCGCGGATGGTATGCGTTCCGGGAGGCAGCCCCTCAATCAAATACCAACCGGTTTCATCAATGCCGGTCGTCTCGGGCAAGTCGTCCATGGTGACAACACTGACCTCGCTGCCATTGTGCGTCTGGCTGCCGTCTTCATCGACATAGATCGTCCAGCCGGCAAGCCCCGGTTCGTTCGCGTCCTGCTGACCGTTACCGTTCAGGTCGTTGAACTTGATGCCGTGCACCGAGCCGCGGAGAGCGTTTCCGAAGACCAGCACACCGGGATCGGCCAGCACTTCGACCCGTGGATCCCCGCCGCTCAGCATGGCTTGGCCCGCCTGGGCGACCAGCGCGTCACGGCTGGCGAGCGTCACGCTATGCGCGGTGACGGTCGTCGCCACCATGGTCGCCGGTACAACTTCGGAAACCGTGTAGTCCCCAGGGAAGAGCCCGACAAACTCGTAGAGGCCGTTGCTGTCGGTCGTGGTCGTCCACTGGTCCGCCTGCCCGTCGCCGTCAACGTCCCCGTCCAGCACAATCGTGACTCCGGCCAGCGGCGGCTCGTCATCGTCAACACCGTTCAAGTTGACGTCATGGAACTTGTACCCGTGGATGGAACCCAACACGGCGTTACCGATGGCCAGCGGCCCGTCGACCAGGTCTTCGTTACTCTGCAAGGTGATCAAGGCGGGCGACCCGGTCGTCGACGCCATGCCGGCCGGCAGTGTCTCGCTCAACTGATAGTCACCTGGCGGCAGCGCCGTAAAGGAGAACTCGCCGTTGGTCCCAGTCACCGCGGTGAACGGACCGATCGGGTTACTCTGAGCATCGGTGCCAGACAGCGTGACCGTGATGCCAGGCATGGCGGGATCCGAACCGCCCTCGTCGTCGCCGTCGCCATTGAGATCTTCAAACTTGTGGCCTTGCATCGAGCCCAACTGGTACTGGCCGAAGTCGACATTCGTACGGACCTCGCCGCTGGCCAACGTTACCGCATGCAGACCGCCGACCGGACCGCTGGCGATCCAGGGAGGGCTCTGCGGAACCACCCGCACTTCATAGTCGCCCGGCAACAGGTCCTCGAATTTGTAGCGGCCATCGGCGCCGGTGACGACGCTGGCTTCGCTCCCGTCGAGCACCCCGTTGCTGTCGTCGTCCAGGTAAACCGTCCAGCCGGGCAACCCCGGTTCGGCGACCGCGTTGGCCCGGTTGGCGTTCAGGTCGTGATAGACCTGGCCGTGAATGTCCGCCAACGCGATCACGGACCCGGTCAGGTCGAAGTCAAACGGCGACTCGTCGTCATCGTTGTTAAAGAACGAAAGCGTGCCCCCCGGTGTCCCGGCTGCCGAGGCATCCATCTGGATGACAAACGTTGTTGACTCGTTGGGGACCAGCCGATCCTCGACGAAGGTCGAGACCACGCTGAATCCGGTGGGCAGGCTGATCGGATCGCGGAGGTCCAGAATGCCGTCGCCCGTGTTGGTGACGGTAAACGTCCTGGAGACCGGATTGCCGGCGATCGCCTGGCCGAAGTCGACCGTGGAGACGCCGTCGAACAGTTCGGTGGCGCCGTCGTAAACTTCGATTTCGGAATCGAGCGCCGGACCTCCCAGCCACGTCAGGCGGATCGCATCGGCCGCCACCTCGCCCGCCACGTCGTCGCTCAATTCGACAGTCAACGTCGTGCTGGTCAACGTGAAGGTCTCACCCAGTTGCCTCCAGGTCACGCCGTCGTCGGTCAGCTCCGCAGGTGCGGTCGTCTGGTCAATGGGATAGTCGTCGATCAGGGAGTCGTCATCGTAGACCGCGTAGGAAGCATCGGCCGGCCGTTGCGAATCGGCGGGCCAGGTGACCCACAGCTTGTAGTTGCCCGGGTTGAGTCGTCGGATTTCCCAGGTCGCCGTCGCACTGCCGTCCCCGCCATCCTTGAACTCGAAGTCGCCCTGGTACCCTTCCGGACTGGCCAGCGAGACCCAGTTGCCGGTCGTCGAATAGCCGGGATCACCGTCGTCGACGTAGAACAGAATCTGCGGCACGATGGCCGTTTCCGAATTGAGCCAGGACGAGTAATTGACCAAACCCCGGGTGGGATCATCAAACACGTCATAGATGGCGGCCAGATCCTTGGGGTTCCCGCCGGCATCCATGATCGCCGTCACCGCCGCGCCCCAGTAGTTGCTCCGCGCATCGATTTCTTCCGTCGTCAGGTTCTCGACTTGGTACCCCGTGTTGTCGTGAATATTGTTCAGGTTGGCCGTCGGTTCCGCGTATTGGTCGACCCGGATCCCGTAGCCGGTGTTGCCGGTGATGTCGTTGCTCTGCAGGTCAAAGCGACCGTCGCCGTTGA
>JAUIGN010000034.1 GCA_030430075.1 bacterium | reverse complement strand
AACTCATCGCTGTACTGTCGGCGGCCGGCAACTTTCTTCTTCTTCGACATGACACTCTCCTGTAATTACTCAATTCTAGCGGCAGAATTAAGCACATGGAGTGTCCTTCAGAGCCAGCGCATCTCACATCTCGTGCTTTATGCAAAGACGACTACCGAGATACTTGGTGATTGAAAAAATGACTTCTCAAGTCACATCCGCAACTGCAACCCGGCGCGCATCGGTGTCTGGTGATCTTACCCAGTCAGCCAAAGCCGTCCGGCGACTCGGTCGAAAAGACGGACGCTGTCTTCGGCCGCCATGACGCAGGGGTTTCGCGACTTCCGTGAGGGACACCGAAGCTGGTTGCATGAGAGTGCCCAGCCAACTCTCACGGCACATGACTAGAGCAAAATGCACGCCCCCAGCAGCCATGTTGTCGATTTTCCTTTGCAGCTCAGGACTTGTGGTTATTCGTCCGCTTGGCCAACTCGCTTACCCGTCGCCGCACGTCGTCGATGCTGCACGGGAGCCGGGGCAGATTCTTCATTTCGCCTGACTCGTCGCGTACGTTATCCCGTCGTTCACTTGCGAACCAATGCCACTTCTCCTTTGCATCATGCGACCACACGACACCCCCACGATCAAGCAAAGCATCGTCAGCAAACTGACGCCGACGCTCAATGCTCAGGTTGTTTTGGAAGAGACCAACTAAAACGGCTTTTCTCCGCAGCCGATGATTGGCCACCACCTCAGGTTTTCCAGCCGGTCGCGCAGTCTCCTAATGTCCTTGGCGGGCGGATTCACCAACGGTCCGCGATGGCCGGGGCAGTACGCATCCGGCTGTAGATCGAGGCAGCGCAACATCGATAAGCGGGCCGCTTCCTTGTCGTCGGTGAGAAACCGCGACATGAAAGAGAGCTTTTCGTGGGCTACCGCCAAGGCGTCTCCTGTGAAGAGGACACCTTCGGGCTCGAAGAGGAAGCTGATGTGGCCGTCCACATGGCCTGGAGTTTCGATGACCCGGAATTCACCCAACGACACATCGCCTTCAGTTAGCGTTTGTGCCACGGTTACGGCGCGCGGCGGAGCAAGCTCGAGTAAACCGCGTACGGATCCGAGGAATCCCTGAAAGGGAAGTAAACTTGCGATCCGGCCCCGCAAGCCGGTCGCAATCAACCTGCGCGCCAAACGCTCGACGCTGCCTGCATGGCTCATCACGATCGCTCCGGAATCGTCAACGATCGACGCGGCACCCGCTGTATGGTCGTTATGCCAATGGGTAATCAAGACGGCTCGCACGTCGGAAACACTGAGTCCCTGTTCTTGCAGGCCAAAACGCATTTCCGAACCGTCGACGTCCATTCCCGAGTCAATCAACACCACGCCATCCGGCCGAACAACGAAATAAGAACAACTGAGCATATCGGCTCGCTGGACGCAGTAAACGGACTTGGTAACCGGGAACACCTTGAGTCGGGCCATGGCTTTCAACCCTGTCGAAGACGTGTCATTGTGGCAACTGAACCAAATACATGAAGATTGGAATCACGCCGCGGATCAGACCGAGGAGGATGGCGCCAATTCATGATTGCTAACCGCGCGATGCAAGTTACGGCCATCGATGCACGACGAGCAAGTCCGCGGCCGGCGCTGTTAGGGCCGCAGCCAGGAATACGTCGGTACGAGACAGGCCGTCGACCAAACACACACGTTGCCCGAGACATGGCCGCAGAAGTTCGTTGATGCGAGGTCTGTCCTGTTCACTTCTCTTGTCGTCTCGAGCCGCCCGACCGTCATCTGTCTCCCATCACCTTGCCGGCGTAAGCAGGCCCAGTCGCCAGGGAACCTGGCCATACGACCGCCTGCGGTACTCGTCATCGCTGGCGCCCTGGAACAGCAGTTGCAGGTTGTCAGGGTCGATCTCCAATTGTTGATCGTAACCGGATCGGATGAACTCACCGTGACTGTACGAGGTGGCCCATGACTCCTGCTGGTTGACCACGTTGGCAGGTGAGACAAGCGGTTTGCTGCGGGTGGCAGCGAGCGGCTTCCATTCTCCTTCCAGCGAATCCGCAAGGAATACTTTGAAGTAGCGACGTCGATTCGCTTGTGCCTCGACCACCGTAAGAAACCGGCTCTGTCCGGCGAGCCGGTAGGTGTGACTGGCTTCAAAGATGTCCGCCTGGAGAACGACCCGCGGTATCGACCAGCCTATGTCGGGAAACTTTGCCAGAACCGTCTCGGCCCGCCACATCCTTCCGTCGAGCGTGGTGAAGAACAGGTGCGCTTTGGCGTCGTCGCAGATGACCCAAAAGTCCAGCCCCGCCTTGCGACCTTCCGGCACGACGTACAACGGTTCTGGAAGCGTCCACTTGTGGGGTTTCGTAATGTCGTCGTTCGTCGAGTAGCAAGGGCCGTACTTGAGGCCGCGAGTCTGATCTTCTGCCTGATAGACGAGGTACCATTTCCGTTGCGGGGCGAACCAAAAGATTTGCGGAGCTCCGTGATAGCCCGGCGTCAGCTTCAAAACGCTCCAGTCGGCCCCGTCGGCATCCTCCCACCGAAGGAACGAGAGGTGGCCAATACGGATTCGGCCGTCACCTTGTTTGTTTTTTCTCAGTGTGCAGAACAGATGCCATTGGCCACCGTAGCGAACAATACTTGGATCCTTGACCGCAATCCAAGGGTGATCAGGTGAATTCGGCAGGCGGGCTGAATGCACGGAAAGCAGCGGCGGCCCTACCTGCCAGCGGAATTCGCCATCGTTCGGCAACTGCGCGAAGCACATCGACGTCGTCAGAACGAACACGTGCGTCAACAGGATGCGGAGTGTCACGGTGTTCTCGATTCTTATTCGTCGACAATCGTTCGTTGGTCGAAGCCAGTACTCCGTCCAAGATTCTAGCCTGATCAGAAACTCGGATTCCACCGGCAGGATCACAATTCCGCGACGCACGTTCCGGGTGCAGCTTAGCGTCCGGTCGACGCTCCGAGGGTTCGTCTCGCGACGGAGTCAGCCGCCACGCCATCTGTGTGCCTTTTGAAATCATGGCCGCGGCAATGTGGCCTCTCGGCAGCGGTCAGGAAACGGCCATCAAGGATTGCTGAAGCCCTTGACTGGGCCCCCAGTTCCGGCCGATTTTGGCCCATTTCAGGCACCGACATCTCCTCTTGCCAATCGCCGCTGCGATGCCAAAAATACGTTTCAATTCCCTGCTTTGCACCGGTGACCCGTTACACAATGGAAGGACGCATGCGCGTGAGTCAGATCGTGTTGAACGGCTCTCACGAGTTCTCGGAAGCGGGTAGAGATGCCTGGGACGAGTTGATCGAGTTCGCAGGCCGGTTCGGACGGCAGCCGGCGTTTCGCCAGTCGTATGACTGGACCGAGATGGATCTCGAGGTCGGCGCGGTCTCGGTTGATGACGAGGGCGCCATCGGCGCCGGCACCATCTTAAAGACGTTCGCTGATGGGTAGGCCGGACATTGGATGCGATGGGCGTTCGACCGGGGCTGCCGGAGCAAAGCCGCGCGCCTTGCGGCGCGACCTGAGCGTCAGCCTTGTCGACGGAGTGACGTTCGGTGGCATGGTGGGCATCGGCGAGACCTACCTGCCGGCGTTTGCGCTCGCCGTCGGCCTTGGCGAACTGGCGTCGGGAATGGTCAGTAGCGTCCCCTTAGTCGCCGGAGGCCTGATCCAGTTAGGCTCGCCGGCCGCCGTTCGCCTGCTTGGGTCACACCGCCGTTGGGTCGTTGGTTGCGCGGTCGTCCAATCCATGAGCTTTTTGCCGTTGGTGGCCGCAGCAGTCATTGGATCCATCGGAACGGCGCCGCTGCTGTTCGTGGCAGCGGTCTACTGGGGAGCCGGCCTGGCCACCGGGCCTGCCTGGAACACCTGGATAGGCACTCTGGTTCCCCGTGTGATTCGTCCACGCTTCTTCGCACATCGCACACGGCTGTCGCAAGCAGGTGTGTTTCTCGGCGTCTGCGGGGGCGGAGTATTGTTGCACTACGCTTCTCTCCACGAGCGAAGCCTGCAAGCGTTTGCGTTCATGTTTGTGCTGGCCGGCAGTTTTCGCCTGGTGTCGGCAGTCATGTTGCGGTTGCAAAGCGAGCCCGTTCCTCTGCCGACCAACATGCGCGAGATCCCTTGGAGACGCGTGTTCCATCATCTGCAGGCAAGCAGCGGCGGCCGGCTGTTGGTCTATCTCGCCGTGGTCCAGGCTGCCGCTCAAACGGCCGGCCCGTTCTTCACGCCATTCATGCTCAAGCAATTGAGATTTGACTACATGGATCTTGTCGTCCTGTTTTCGATCGCTTTCCTTTCCAAAGTCGTGGCTCTGCCGGTGTGGGGTCGAGTTGCCAAGCGTATCGGCGCTCGAAATCTTCTCTGGATCGGCGGAGCGGGCATCGTGCCTTTGAGCGGCGGTTGGCTTGTCTCGCAGCATCTGGCGTGGCTGGTTTTTTTGCAGGCCCTGGGCGGAATCACTTGGGCCGCCTACGAACTTGCCTTCTTCCTGCTCTTCTTTGAATCGATCCCCGAAGATGAACGGACGAGCGTCCTTACGATCTACAACCTGCTGAATACCACCGCGTGGGTTACCGGCTCGTTCGTCGGCGGATTGCTTCTGCTTGCCTTCGGCACGACCTTCAATGGATACTTGTTCATCTTCGCCGCATCCTCTGTCGGGCGGCTTGCCGCACTCACATTGCTGGCACGCGTGCCGAAACTAATCGTCGATTCTGACCAGATGGGAATGCGAACCGTCGCCGTTCGTCCAGGCGCAGCGTCGCTGGAGACGCCTGTGCTGCCTAGCCTTCCGGACCAGGTTCACGAAGCGGACTAAGATCAATCCCGTTCCATTGGGTTTCGCAGGTCGTTGATTTCCTAGGATGCTGGCGGGAAAATAACGCCTGCTTGGTGGTATCACTGGCCCTCTGCTTCGTCGACCCACTGGGACTGCGATCACTGGATTCGAATGGAATGTTATTGGGACGGACCTGAGCTATTTTTGAACGTCCATCCGCTCAGTGCGCCTCCTTGCGCCGCAGCCATTTGCGGTGACCTGACCCGAAACGTCGCGGACCTCAGCCGGAGCGCGTTCACGTCCGGTTCGGGGAGCACTCGACGGAACCGGGGCTAACGCCTAACGGCCGGTGAACGATCCGGGCTGGAGTGCCGTGGGGCGTGTGGAGCATTTTTGGAAACCGACAGCACTTCTTTGATACTGGAACATACATGTTGGATTCGCTTAACCGACCTGGATCCGCAGAGCGGGCGCCGCAGCCAATCGACCGGGCGCCGTTGTGGGGGCTCATGGCACTGTGCTCGATTGGCTTCCCGATCGTGTTGGCGGATCATGCATTAGGAGCCGACCAGGTCACTGGGAACGCCCCGAACATCATTCTGATCCTCGCCGATGACCTGGGTTACGGCGACATTAAGTCGTTCGGCGGTGATCGATGTCAGATTGAGACGCCGCATTTTGATCGCTTGGCGCGGGAAGGGATGCGGTTCACGGATGCGCATGTCAACGCTTCGGTTTGCGTTCCCAGTCGGATGGCGATTATGACAGGCCGTTATCCGTGGCGATTCGGGCCGCCGGAGCCGGGTGGTCCGTGGGGTTATCTGGGCACGCGCCTTCCTGCCGGCCAGCACACGCTGGGCACCATGTTGCGGGCGGCCGGATACCATACGGGCTACGTCGGCAAATGGCACCTCGGTACGAAGATGCAGACGCTCGACGGTCGTACACAAGGGCCCGACAACGTCGACTATCGCCGGCCGTTGGACGTGGGCCCGCCGCAGTTTGGTTTTCAAGAGAGCTGCATCCTGCCCGGGTCGCTCGACATGTTCCCTTACGCGTTTGTCCGCAACAATCGCTGGGTCGGCGAGGTGACCGCCGAGAAAGGTTGGAGTGCCTTCAACCGCCGCGGTCCAGCCGCGGAAGACTTTGAGGACGTCAAGGTCCTGGAAACGCTGTCGGGCGAAGCCGAGCGTTTCCTGCGTGATCGGGCCGCCGATGCGCAGCAGGGCCGACCGTTCTTTCTGTACCTCGCGCTGACCTCGCCGCATACGCCGGTCAGCCCCAGCTCGAAATTTGCGGGCCGCAGCAAGCTGGGGATCTACGGCGACTTTGTGATGGAGACGGACGCCTGCGTTGGTCGCGTCCTGTCGGCCCTGGATGCGCTTGACCTGGCCGACAATACCCTGGTCATGGCATCGTCCGACCACGGTCCTGCATCGTATGCCGGGCGTCGCCGCAAGGCCACGTTCCTGCAAATGAAAGAGCTCGAAGAGGACGGCCATTTCGCCGGAGGACCGTTTCGCGGCTACAAGTTCTCTGTCTACGAAGGCGGCTTGCGTGTTCCGCTGGCGGTCCGCTGGCCTCCGGTGGTTCCCGCGGGTACGACGTGCGGGCGGCTGGTTGGCCTGCAAGATCTGATGGCGACCTTCGCCGAGCTAACCGGCACGAAGCTCGACGATGCCGCCGGTCCTGATTCGATCAGTTTTCTTCCCTTGCTGAAGGATCCCACGGCCGCCGCACCGCGTACCTCGATGGCGTTCGAGGCCAGCCCGGCTCGAGCGATCCGCGCTGGAGCGTGGAAACTGGCGCTCTGCCCCGGGAGCGGTTGTGCCGGCACGTATGGCAACATGCCGCCCCGCGACCAGGCTTGGCGTGACGCGCTGAAGCAGTTTGGCCGTCTGCCGACCCGCATGGAGGAACTCCAGCAAGGGCCTTTCGTTCAGTTGTTCAACCTGGATGAGGATCCGGGGGAGACGACCAATCTCGCCGCGACGCATCCCGGCAAGGTCCAGGAACTGGTGAGCCTCCTGAGGTCGCAGATTTCCGCGGGACGCAGCACTCCGGGGCCGACCCTGACAAACGACCGTCCGCGGATCCCCCTGTTTCCGGGCCTGCCGCGACACGTGGCAGCGGCCGTGCAACGGTCTCCTTGAAAGCGGCATCAAACCAGACGCGGCGGCTGGGACGAGCGACCCGGGCGGCACCGTTACCAATTGGCGACCCGGTAGTCTTTGAGGAACTGGCCCCAGACGTGTTTCCCCGTCAGGAGTCCGTGAAAGATTGGGTCGCAGATTCGGGCCGCGGCATCGATGATGTCGAGCGGTGGGTGGAAGCCGAGCTCGTCCTGTTTGCGTTTTGCGATCTCCGCAGGATCCTCGTCCGTGATCCAACCGGTATCGACACTGTTCATGTGGATGCCTTCGGCGATGTAGTCACGGGCCGACGTCCTGGTCAACATGTTGAGTGCCGCCTTGGCCATATTGGTATGAGGATGCTTGTCCGTCTTGTTCGCCCGGTAGAAGACGCCTTCCATCGCCGAAACGTTCACGATGTGTTTGTCTTGCGTGGGAACGCGAACCATCAGCGGCTTGAGCCGGGCATTAAGGATGAAAGGGGCGATCGCGTTGACCAGTTGGACCTCCAACAGTTCGACGGTCGGCACGTCGGCCAGGCCGAGCCGCCAGCTATTGATCTTCCGCAGGTCAACCTGTTGAAGGTCGTCGTCATACTGGCCCGAAGGGAAGATCTCGTTGCCTTTGGCCGTGTCGCCGGCGACCAGCGGAATTTGTGAGAGTTCGGCGGCGCGACGGATTCCGGCCAGGCTTTCGTCCACTTGTTGCGGCAGGGTGAGATCCGGCTGCTGATCGGCGACGACATCCCGGTTCCGCAGTTCTTCGTAGGCGGCCAGCATGGGCCGCGCGGCCTCCGGAAGCGAGGCGGCCAACTGCCGCTCCGCGTCCATCAAATGGGCATAGAAACCGGGTGGCCGGCGGACGGTTTGGCAGGCGTTGTTCAGGATAAAGTCCAACCGGGGCAACGTCGCGCAAAGATGAGCGGCCAGCGCTTCGACGCTCGGCGTGTGCCGGAGATCGATCCCGTGCAACTGCAGCCGATCGGCCCATTCGTCGCTATCGTCCTCCGCGAGAAACCGGGCCGCGCCGTCGCGGGGAAACCGGGTCGTGACCACGACGGTCGCGCCGGCCCGCAACAGCTTGAGCGCCGCCTGGTAACCGATTTTCACACGCCCCCCGGTAACCAGGGCGAAGCGGCCGGAAAGATCGGTGGTCTGGTTCCGCCGCGTCCAGTTCAGTTCGGCGCAATTCGCGCACATCGAGTCGTAAAAGAAATGCAAGCGATCGAAGTCGGTCTTGCAGATGTAGCAAGTCCGAGCAACATTCAGCTTGGGGCCAAAATGGGCCTCGTCCTGTTCAACCTCAGGAAAGGGGGGCGGATCGAACGGCCGCGGCGCACAGGCCTTCTTCCGTTGGCGAGTTCCAATCTTTTTGCGAATTCCCGTTTCGGCCAGCAACCGTTCGTCTTCCGCCTTCTTGGCCGCCGATTCCTGTTGGGCCCGTTTGCGGCTGGCACGCAGAAGCTGTTTGCGCGCGCTGCGGGTCGGCATCGCAACGCGCCCCGCCGCACGAAGGAAGCGATGGATGCCGTCGCTATCCAGCGCTTTCAACAAGCCCCGGTCATCGGCGATTTGCTCGAGTACCCGGGTGGCAAATGCCAGCTCTTCCGCCGTCGGCGGCGCAATCTCGTTGGTTGCAAGTTCGTCGTTCAAAATGGCTCTCGGCAAGTGATTCGAAATACGTCTGACTTCTTCAGTATGTCGATTTTCGACGGCTTGTCAGCGGGGCGACACCGGCGGCGTCAATCAGGCCGGTTGACCAGAAACGCGGCCGCTCCGGCAAAGAACTCGCGCAAGGCGTCCTCCGCTTGCGGATCCAGTTGCGACTCGGCGAATGCCCGCTCCATGGCCGCCAGCCAATGGTCGTGTGCCTTGCGGGTGACCGCAAACGGAGCGTGGCGCATGCGCAGGGCGGGATGGCCCCGCTGTTCGATGTAGCGGGGCGGACCGCCGAAGCGAAACACCAGAAAGTCGCGGAGCCGTTCTTCGGCCGGCTGCAGATCCTCTTCCGGATACATGGGCCGCAGGACGCTGTCCTGGGCGACATGGCGGTAGAAAGCGGCTACGAGCTGCCCAAACCCGTCTTCGCCGATCAATTCGAAGACGTTCGTTTCGGTCATGGCTCACCTTGTGCGGGCGTCGCACCGTTTCCATCCCGCTCGCCGTTCCCGTCGGTTGGCGAAGCGGTTCGCCAGTGGGCGACGTCTTGCAGGGGATAAATCGGCCGGCGCAGCTTCCGATAGTCGAACATGGCAAAATCGGGGCGATGGACTCCCGGCGTGTCGGCGTCGAAAATATGGGCCGCCAGTGGACCAAAGTCGGCTCGGAAATGGACAGCACTCTTGACGACCAGGAGCCGGCGATGCGTGGGCTCGATCCCCGCAATCCGCAGCATCTCGACATCCAGACATTGCCGCCGCTGCGATGAAACGACCACCTCGACACCGCCGATCACCAGTGTGGCGGTCAGGCCGAGTTGATCTTCGACGCCGTTCAACATGGGCCCACGGTGCACAAACGTGCCGTCACAGAGGGCCCGCACATAAGCCGTCGCCTCGACCGGCGCTCCGTGCAGGTCGTCCGTCTTGCCCCCCAGGCGGACAACGATCTGCTGGCCAACGCCGGCCCGATGTGCCTGGGCAGCCGTCTCCGGGTCGTAGAGGACCGCCACGACGCCGCCTTCGAAATGGGCGTCGATCATCGCCTGCAGCGCCACGGTTCCGTCGCACGGCGCGCCTCCGCCGGGGTTGTCCGAACCATCCGCGAAGATGGTCAGGCCATCGGCCGGGTGATCGTTGACAAAACGCATCGCCTCTTCGATCGAGGTCAGCCGCGGCGTCAGGTCGTCGCGCAGGTCCCACAGCCGCTCGGCCAGCTCGTCGGCCTTTTGATCGGCCAGTTCCGCGTCACCGTCGGCGGTCACCAGCACGCTGACGCCGGCGTCGACGATGTCTGCGAACGGGAACCCCATGGCGACCGTCGCCGTGAGCAACCCGGGCTCGGCCTCCAAACGATGGAGGCCATCCATCAGGGATTGCATCGGTTCTCGCAGCGTGCACTGCAGCGGCGGCATGGTCAGCAGGGGGAGCTGCCGAAAAGCCTGCACGGGCGTCACCTCGCCGCGTATCGTCGCGGCCAGCAGCTCGATCGCTTCGCGGCCGCGGTCGTGCATGTCAACGTGCGGATAGGTGTCGAAACCGATGATCACATCGGCCAGGTCGGCCATCTGTCGAGTAATATTCGCGTGCAGATCAAGGGTCACGAAGATGGGAACATCATTGCCAACCAATTGCCGGACGGCAGCGATGAAGGCCCCTTCCGCATCCTCATAGGACTCGGTCACCATCGCCCCGTGCAGATCAAGCAACATGCCGTCGACCGGCAGGACGTTCTCCAGTCGTTCGACGAACCGGTCGAGCAACCAGTCAAACGTCGCCTGCTCGACGATCCCCGACGGCTGAGCCCGAGCCGACAACAGGGGCAGCAATTCGATCCCGAGTGACTCGGCCCCGGCGATATAACCTCCATGAACACAACCGGTCCCCCGATAGCGCTCCAGAATGACCTCGTTGCCGGCCAGCTCCGGTCCACACTGGCTGTCGCGCACGAAATCGGCCAGGCGTGTCCGGGTCACGGCAAACGTGTTGGTCTCGTGTTGCACACCTCCGCTGGCGATTCGCATAACGAACGACGCTCCCCAATCCTGTGATTTGAAAGGTCCGTGGCAGTAGCTTACCATCGATCGTCAACTCATGCCTCTGTCCGGCACGAACTGGCAGCCGCGGATCGTCGCCGGTTGCCGCCCGACCGCACTGCCCGAGGAACGCCTCGCTCTCGACGCCGCCTCGCTTTCCGTCCCACCGTTGGAACCGCTGCCATGTCTCGCCTCCCGCTTCTCTTGTTGTCGTTCTCCATCGGGCTGCTTGTCAGCTTGACGACGCCGATCCTCCCGGCCGCATCGCCCGGCACACCCAAGACGGCCGCACGCCTCGAACGGGGCGAGCCGGTGCGGATCGTCTGCTTCGGCGATAGCGTCACAGGCGTCTACTACCACACGGGCAGCCGCCGCGCCTACACCGACATGCTGGGGATCGCACTGCGGCAGTTGTCGCCTCGGGCGGACGTCGAGCTGGTCAACGCCGGGATCAGCGGGAATACCACGGTCAACGCCCTGGACCGCATCGATCGGGATGTGCTTGCCGCGCGGCCCACGCTGGTCACCGTCATGTTCGGGCTCAATGACATGACGCGGGTCTCAAGGGGCGACTACCGCGACAATCTTCAGGAGATCGTTTCCCGCTGCAGATCGGCCGGTGCGGAAGTGCTCCTGTGCACGCCCAATTGCGTGACGGACACCAGCGGGCGCCCCACGGAAAAGCTGGTCCAATATTGCGACGTTGTGCGTTCGGTCGGCCGAGAACTTGACGTCCCAATGCTCGACTGCTACCAGCAACTGGATGCACTCCGGCAGCGTGATCCGTTGGCGTGGCGGTTGCTGATGAGTGACGCGATCCACCCCAACATGGATGGTCACAAACGAATTGCGGAGATGCTGGCCGAATCAATCACGGGCCGGAAGACCTCGTTGGCCGGTGTTCTTCCGCCGTCTCCGGCACTGCCCCGCACGCTTGCCAAGATCGCCCAGCGGCAACCGATCAAGGTTCTCGCCATGGAGCCGTTTGACGCGTTGGTCCAGCCCGCGCTGGCCCGACTGGGCTCTGAGGTCCGCGTCGAAGTCACCCCCTGGCAGGTGGCGGGAAAATCGTTGCCGGAAATCGAAGCGGAGGCCAAGGCACGCGTCCGCGCCATGCGACCGGACCTGGTCCTGATCGCCGTCCCGCGCAGTGCCCGGGCCGATTCGCGCGAAGCGCTTATTCACAGCTTTGCCTGGACCATGAACTGGTCGCTCAATTTTGGCGTGGGCGGCTGGGACTGCCTGGTGATCGATGCGTCGGTCGCCGAGCCGGATCGAGCCGACGGATCGCGCGACGCATTGACCCGGCAACTGGTCCGAGCTCAAGATCTGCCCTTGGTCGAACGCGGGAAGGACGACCGGCGGAGCCCGCAAGAAGTGCTCGCCGAGTGGATGGCGGCGCAACGATAAGGCCTGATGCGAACGGTTGAACGGCGCGTCCCAGGGCAGGTGCGGCGTCCGTGCTTGGCTGCCCGTTACACCAATTCGCGGATCGGTTGGCTTCCGGTAATCACCCGCTCGACTTCCTTCGGGATCCCGGTCATCAACCGGACCTGGCCGATGTCAAAGAGCGTGTGCATGACGGTTGCCATTACGTTGGCGCTCGAGATCGGGTCGCCGGCCGGCTGGCTACCGGTTCGATCGGACCGGCCAATGACTTGTCCCATTTGGAGCCCCCCGCCGGCGAAGGCCAGCGTGCACAGGTTGCCCCAATGGTCGCGGCCGCCGTTCTTGTTGAGTCGCGGCGTGCGGCCAAACTCGCCGGTTATCACCAGCAGTATATTCTTGCTGAGGCCCCGCGCATGGACATCTTCGATGAAGGCCGAAACGGCCCGGTCGACAGCCGGTGTCAGCGATGCCAGGCCGTCCGCCATCGTGAACTCTTTCCCCCCGCCATGCATGTCCCAGCCGGGACAGGTGACCGTGACGAAACCGCAACCGGCTTCGCAAAGGCGGCGCGCCAACAGCATCTGTTTGCCGAGCGCCACCGGGGAGAACTGTTTGGCGTAACTGTTTCGCTGCTTTACCTGGGCCGTCGGTTCCAGTGTGCTCGTGTCGTACCGGGCCAGCAGGGCGGGATCTTCCTGGGACCAATCGAAGGCGTCGGCGACACCTCGAACCAGGACTTCGAATGCCTGTTGTTGGAAGCGACCGGCCGTTTCCAATCCACCGTTGTCGAATCCACGCCGCAATGCGTCCAGGCGCTCCAGCAACCCGCGGCGGTCATCCAGCCGGCGACGCTCGATCTGCAGTGTCATGTTCCCGAGCAGTTCATTACCGGCGCTGGGGTCGAACGGCCGGTAGGCTGCTGCCAGAGATCCGGTCTGAGAGACGCGATCCGCGTTGTAGTACAGTTCCTTGTGTTCCGCACCCATGGCCCGGGACGTCACCAGCACGTTCTTGGGAACGCCCGTGGCCGCGTTGGTCAACCCGGACACTCGCGAATACAAGGCCCCCATCATCGCACCCGTGGGATTGCCACCCGCCATGACGTGCATCGCGGCCGGCCCGTGGCTGGAGATCCCGTGGCGATACGAGCGAACGACGGCCAGCTTGTCGGCCAGCCCAGCCAGACGGGGCAAGGATCCGCCGAAGGTGACGCCCGGCAGGCTGGTCTTGGTTTCGCCCGTGATGCTGCGAATCTCTGCGGGCGCCTGCATGTTCGGATCGAACGTCTCGAACTGCGTAGGACCTCCCTGGAGGTTCAACACGACCACCGACGTCTCCTTGACGGCGGATCCGGCAGCCGATGCCCTGGCCGCCAGCAGACCAGGCAAGGACATTCCGCCCAGCGAGGTCGCCCCGATCCGGAGAAACTCGCGCCGCGACGCACGACCGGACGCACTTCGTCCACCGGTACAGAGGCTCAACATCGCATCAGTCTCCTGGAAACCCTCGGAAAATCTGCCATGCTTAACGTATCAAGGCCCGTCGATGGATTCAATCCGAGAACCGCCCGTGCGGATGCCGGCCAGGTGAACCTGCGGTCGCCCAGTGACGTATTGGCCCAGTGGCGTATTGGCCCAGTGACGTATTGGCCCAATGACGGGCTGCCGGGAACCCGGGTGGGGTCTCTTTGAGAAATCAGGCGGCACTGCTAGGTTGTTAGCCGGTCGAGGTCTGCGGCCCGGGACGTATGCCTGCCAACCCTCCGCACGTACATGCAGTTGCTGGAATCTCCCTATGCTCCATCTGGAAGGCGTCAAGAAATCGTATCTCCAAGCCAACGGAGAATTCCTGCGGATTCTCGATGTCCCGAAGTTCGAAGTCGCGACGGGCGAGCAGATGGTTTTGGTGGGGCGGAGCGGTTGCGGGAAGACCACCCTGCTGCACATCATTGCGGGGATCAGCCGAGCGGACGCGGGGACGATTCGGATCGATCAGGTCGAAGTCAACAAGCTGTCCGAAGCCGGCCGCGATCGCTACCGGGCGATCAAGCTGGGCTACGTCTTTCAGACATTCAATTTGCTGCCGGCATTTTCCGCCCTGGAGAATGTTCTCTTGGGGATGACGTTTGCTCGAGGCAAGCGAGACACCAACCGTGCTCGACAGTTGCTGGACCGTGTTGGCCTGAGCGCTCGCGCCGGCCACAAGCCAAGTGCCATGTCGGTCGGTGAACAGCAGCGAGTGGCGGTTGCCCGCGCGTTGGCGAACCGGCCCCGCCTGCTCCTGGCGGATGAACCGACGGCGAATGTCGATCCGGCCAACCAACAGAAGATCATCGACCTGATTCGCGACACCTGCCGTGAAGAAGACATCGCCCTGGTCTTGGTGACCCACGCGCGAGAAGTGGCGGACCAGTTTGACCGCGTCGATCGGCTGGAAGACGTAAATCGTGTCGTCAGCACACCCGCACAGGAAGTCTCATGAGTCTGATTCGAATTGCCTGGCGGAGTATTCAACAGCGGGGGCTGGCGTCATTCCTGACAGCCGTCTCGATGGCGTTGGGCGTCATGATGGTCGTGGCGGTGCTCTCGGTGCACGGCGTGGTGGCGAAGTCGTTCCGCAACAACTCCAGCCTGGGCTACAACCAGATCGTGGGGGCCCGTGGCGGCCGTTTGCAACTGACCATGAACACGGTCTTTTACTTGAGCAAGCCGGTCGCCAATATTCCCTACGAATACTACCTCGAGTTCGTTCCCGAAGAGGAACGCCGAGCGGCCCTTTCGCATACGCTGCGCGAGGAATTGCACGCGGCCCAGTGGGAAACGCTCAATACCGCGATGGCAATCGACAGCCAGCACGGTGCCGGGCTGGCCGCCCTGGGCTCGCAGTTCGCCGGCGAACTGCTCGAAGCGCAAGGCCGGCAGCAGCTCGACCTGGAGCGAGGCGGCAAGTTCAGCCAATTCACGGCATTTGCGATCCCCGTCTGTCTGGGCGACTACTTCGGGCCGTTTCGGGTCGTGGGAACCACCCCCGATATGTTCGACCAACTACGGTACGGCCCGGCAAGCGACCAGGCGTTCGAGTTTTCGGCCGGACGCAACTTCAAACGCTGGACACCCGAGCATGGCTACTTCGAAGCGGTCGTGGGCGCATCGGTAGCAAGGGAGATGAACGTCGGTGTCGGCGATGGTTTTTCTCCCTCACACGGTGATCCCGAAGGTGATCAACACGGCGACCAGTTCAAGATCGTGGGCGTGCTGGAGTACTCCGGGACCCCCAACGATCGCGCAGCGTTCATCAACATGGAAGGCTTCTATTTGATGGACGACCACGCCAAACCGATCGACACCGGGGAACTCGACGAAGACACGGCCGCGCCGCCCGGGGCGGCAGCCCCGGATGGCCAGCACGGCCGACCGGAGACCGAGCCCGTGGTACAGTCGCTGCCCGTTGAACAACGGGAAGTCTCCGCCGTGCTGGTTCGCACCAGCAGTGACATCTTCGGCATGCTCATGGCCGATTCGATCAACAAGAGCAACGTGGCCCAATGCGTGCAGCCGATTCGTGAAATCACATTGCTATTCGACGAGTTCGTGGGTCCTGTGCAGTTGGCGCTGCTGGTGGTAACCGCGTTGATTTGCGTCGTGTCCGGCGTGAGCATCCTGGTCAGCATCTACAACTCGATGAGCGACCGGAAGCACGAAATCGCCGTGATGCGGGCCCTGGGCGCCAGCCGCACGACCGTGATGACGGTCATTCTGTTGGAATCGGTCCTGCTCTCGATGGCCGGGGGCGTCGCCGGCTGGGCCGGAGGCCATGCCTTGAATACCCTGGCGAGCGACCAGATCGAGCAGCGGACAGGGGTCTCGATCAACTTCCTCAGCCTGGCCCCACCGCTGGAAAACCTTGATCTGTGGGGCATGGGGCCGATAATAGGGCTAGTGTCGCCGGAGCTGTGGTTAATTCCGGCACTGATTCTGCTAGCGATTATTGTGGGGTTTCTGCCGGCACTCTCCGCCTATCAAACCGACGTCGCCAAGTCGTTGGGTTCCTAGTCGGACATCGCCGCTTTCGTTCCTCCCGGCAACCCAGGGCCGGCCAGGACCAGGAAAACGGGGTTCCTTGACTGAAAACGGGATCCTACACTGTCAATGAGCGTGTTACGTTGTGAGAGACACTCACCGTGCGCCCGTTTCGGGAGCGGCCAGCAGGATCGAACCAGATGTTGGCTCGTTCCCGCGATAGCGTTGGCCCTGCCAGCGTTGGGTACCACCCGTAACATCGCAACGCGACACTGCCAACGCAGGCCGCAACCGGCCCACCATCCCCTGACCGCATACCACTGGACCACTTCCAGCCCCGCCAATCCTGGCGGAAAGGAGCAAGCCATGAGTCGTTTCACTTCCCTGCTGTCGATCGCCGTGGCGATACTCTGCGTATCTGCCGCGGTTCCCGTCCTGGCTTGTCCCTTCTGTTCGACCGTTTCGCAGACGTTCACCGAAGAGATTCGGTCCATGGACGTCGTGGTGATTGCCGAACTGGTCGCCCTGCCGCCGGTCAAGACGGCGGAGGCGAATCGCAAAGAGGTCCCCAAGGCGAAATTCAAGGTGC
Organism: bacterium; assembly: GCA_030430075.1. Taxonomy (GTDB): domain Bacteria; phylum Planctomycetota; class Planctomycetia; order Pirellulales; family Pirellulaceae; genus ARS98. Next base: position 67,898 of record JAUIGN010000034.1, on the reverse strand, counting down.
GCCAGGTTGTCAAAGGGGACGCCTTGGCCAAGGTTGATCAGGTCGTTGAGACGGTGTTCTTCGGCGAAGCCAAGGCGGGTGCCACGTTCCTGGTCATGGGTGTCGATCCACCCAAGATCTCCTGGTCGACCCCACTGCCGCTTTCCGAGCGAGCCTGTACCTACATCCCTCGCCTCTTAAAACTGCCGCAGGACGGTCCGGCTCGTCTGCTGTTTTTCCAAGACTACTTGGAAGACCCGGATGAGATGCTGGCTCGGGACGCCTATGACGAGTTTGCCAAGGCGCCCTACCCGGAGATCAAACTGCTGAAGCCGAACATGAACCACGACAAGCTGGTCGCCTGGATCAAGGACGGCGATATCCCGGCCAGTCGCCGCCGACTCTACTTGACCTTGCTTGGCGTCTGCGGCAACTCGGGCGACGTTGCCATGCTGGAGGATCTCCTGCAGTCCGACGACCGGAAAAAGAAGGCAGGCCTCGATGCCATGATCGGTTGCTATCTGACACTCAAGGGCGCCGACGGTATGCCGCTGGTCGAAGAGCTGTTTTTGAAGAATAGCGATGCCGAGTACGCCGACACGTATGCGGCCATCATGGCACTGCGTTTTCACGGCAGCGAGACCGATGTGATTCCTCGAGAAAGAATCCTGGAGGGCCTGCGGCACATGCTGGCGCGGCCGAAATTGGCCGACCTGGTCATTCCGGATCTGGCTCGCTGGGAAGACTGGTCGGTCATGAATGAACTGGTCCAACTGTTCAAGGACGCCGACGACAAAACGAGCTGGGTGCGCGTGCCGGTCATCAACTATCTGCGTGCCTGCCCGAATCCCAAGGCCAAGGAACACATCGCGATGCTGGAAAAGATCGACCCCACGGCAGTCAAGCGAGCGAATACTTTCTTTGCCTTTGGCGGCGCAGGAGCCGGCAAGACGAACAACCAGAAGGACACCGCTCAAGCCAAAAACGAAACGGACGCAGCAAAGCAGGGCTCGACGGACACCTCCCAGTCAGGCGCGCCCTGAGCGACGTGGGAAACAACGTTCGTAGGTCAGCGCCTGAAACAACCGGAATTTTGTTGGTGGGTCTTTCTGGCGAGATGTCAGGCCCGCGTGGCATCATGTCTGGCCTCAGGCACTGCGTGATCCACCGAACCGCGAGAAACTAACTGCCGCATTGGACCTGTCGCCAACGGCGCCAGACCGTGGTTGCAGGTTCCCGCCGTCTGGCGAGAGAGGCGACGTTCAGGAAGTTGTTGATGACAGATTCCTGAGAGTCGACGAAGACGATGGGGAAGGGAGACCTGCGGTGGGGAAGGGAGACCTGCGGTCGGCGGTTTCGGCGGGGTCAGAGACCCGCGCCGAGCAGGTGGTACGAGACCCGCGCCGGGCAAGTGGTTCGAGACCCGCGCTGGGCAGGTGGTAGGAGACCCGCGCCGAGCAGGTGGTACGAGACGCGCGCCGGGCAGGTGGTACGAGACCCGCGCCGAGCAGGTGGTACGAGACCCGCGCCGGGCAGGGGTTGGAAGACAGATCATCAGCCGTTGGGCGTTAGGCCACGGTTCCGCGACAACGAAGGAATGGGTACTCACCGGATCGTGGGCAGCATGAACCTTGACGACCACTGGCCCGTAGGAAGCGGACACGTGGACGTGAAAGCTTATGAAAGGCCAACCCAGTTTTTGTTGAGCGACTGACAGATGAGTGTTACCGAACAATCCAGGCCGGCGACGGCATTCAGCAACGCCGATGCCGAAGAAACGTTCCTGCCGTATCGCGCGGTCAGTCGGGCCGCCGCCGTCTCGTTGGCAATCGGCGTGCTCGTGGCGTTACCGGGCGTCGTCTGGCAATACGGCTCGCTGGCCGCCTGGCTGCGAGACACACTGGCGGCCTGGGTGCCGGATGCGGTCTCCTTGGTCCTGCTCGCCGTGCCTCCAATCGCCTTGATCCTGGGATTGATTGCGCTGGCCGTCTACCGCCCGCAACTGGCTCGCCGCATCGTCCTGGCCGTGGCGATCCTGCTATTGCCGGGCTGCATCTGGACGATGGGGTTGCTACCTGCTCCCGGGCTGGTCTTGCCGCTGGCTGGGCTGGTCATGGGCCTGATCGGCCTCAACAACATTCGCAAGTACCCCTCCGAATTGACGGGGAGAATGGCCGCCCGCATCGGTACGTTGTTCGGAGTGACCCTTTTCCTGGGCGGCATCGGTTGCCACATGGTGATCTACGCAACCGAGGTCCCCGAAGGATTTGAACGACTTCCCTTTGAAGTCCTGAAAGCCGGGGCGGGGATGCCCGACTTCCCGCCACCGGAGGCCCAGGAGATGGACGGCAAGCGGGTCTTCATCAAGGGCTACATTTACCCCGGTCAAAAACGGTTCAAATTGAAGCAATTCGTCCTCGTGCCGGATCTGGGGACCTGCTGCTTTGGAGGCAGTCCCAAGCAAACCCACATGATCGAAGTTATCCTCGAAGGTGACGCGCGGGTCGACTACTCGATGACGAAGCGACGCCTGGCGGGGGTTCTGAAAGTCAACCCGACGCTCCAACCGGTCCAAGGTCGCCCGGGAGTCTACTATCAACTTCTCGCGGAATACGCCAAATGATCTTCAAATCGCACTTTACCGTCGCCTGCCTGGTCCTTTCGCTGCTGCTGCTCACCGGCTCCGGCGAGGCACGCGGCGACGACAAGGCGAAGCCTCAAAACCTAACCTTCGACGACATCAAATTCGAGATGAAGAAGGGCTCGCGGTTCAAGCGTGAGATGCTGACCAAGAAGATCAACGCACTGGACGAGAAGAAGATCACGATCCGCGGCTACATACTGCCCGGCTTTCAGCAAAAAGGAATCACGCAATTCGTGCTGGTCCGCGACAACATGGAGTGTTGCTTTGGACCGGGTGCGGCGTTGTACGATTGCATCCTGGTCGAAATGGAAAAAGGCAAGTCGACGTCGTTCACCGTCCGCCCGGTTTCCGTAACGGGCAAATTCAAGATTTCTGAGTTCTCCGATCCGGACGGCAACACGCTGGCCATCTACCGGCTCGACGGCGAAGCCGTGAAATAGCGAGCGGACACCCTATTCCACCCGCCGGCCCGATCTGATGATTGACGAGCCGTCGGGCGTGAGGCACGGCTGCGTCGATCGCCGATCAAACCGCGAACAAACGTGTTTCGGCTGATTTGTGCGACGCTCGGCGTAGTGCTATTCGCCGACCTTGACCGGGACATATTCGTGGTCCCGTTTCCGCAGCACCTCGGCTTTGACAATGGTGTCGGGCTCAGGTTGCCCCGGCGCTTGCGGGTTGCGGCGCTGCAGTTGCGCCAGCACGTCCATGCCGTCAATCACCCGACCGAACACCGTGTGGCGACCGTCGAGATGGGCGGTCCGCCGAAAGGTCAGAAAGAACTGCGAGCCGCCTGTGTCTTTGCCGGCGTGTGCCATACTCAGAGTTCCGCGGAAATGGTTGCGATGGTTCTCCTGCTCGCACTCGCAGGGAATGTTGTACCCCGGACCGCCCGTGCCGGTTCCGTTCGGGCATCCCGCCTGGGCCATGAAGCCGGCCAGGACGCGATGGAACGTGAGACCGTCATAGAACCCTTTTTCCACGAGGCTGACAAAGTTGGCGACCGCCTTGGGTGCTTCGTTCTCTAGCAACTCGACCGTGATCGTGCCCTTGTTCGTTTCCAGCTTGACCCGCGGGAGGTCGTCCGCTTCGGCTTCCTTTTTTCGTAACGCTTGCTCGCGATTCCAGGCTTCGCTTGCCTCGTCCAGGTCACTCAAATAACTGCCGGCAACCTGGTCCAGTGCATTGGCGGCTTGCGCCTTCTTGAGATGAACGGCCGCCTTTTCAAAGTCATCGGTGCAGTAAGCCGCCGATCCGACGAAAGCATCAATGGCCGGATTCTCGGAGCCATTCTTGAGGAGTAGTTCGCCAAGCTTCAGTGCGTCGGCGTAGTGGTCCGTACGGACGTCGTTGGCCAGCAATCCAACCAGCGTCGACGTCACGTCCTCGTTGCTGTTGGGGGCAGCTTCGTAGGCGGCAAGTGCGGCCCGACGCAGCTCCGGCAGGAGGTCGCGAGACTTCTTGGTTAACGTCTCGTATTCCTTGATCAACGCAGGCCGTTCGCCGGCAGGTGCCGTCCGATACTTGGCGACAAGTTCATCGAGTTTCTTATCGGTTGCATCCCATTCGGCGGAAACCTCGGCAAAGGGTCGAGCGGCCACATCGGCGCCCGCGGCAGGCTTCTCCTGGGACGCGGCATCCTGGGCATTCAATCGTATTACCGCGGTGACGCTCAGCAGGGCGGCCAGAGCGCAGGACATCATCCGTTGATTCATGGTAGGTACCTTATTGAGCTTTGGTCGGTTGGTATTCGTGGTCCCGTTTGCGAAGCACTTCCATCTTGATAATCTTGTCCGGCTCGACGTCACCGCTGGGATCGGTCGGATCGATTCGTTGGATCTTGGCAAGCACGTCCATTCCCTCGATGACGCGGCCAAACACCGTATGCTTTCCGTTGAGATGGGCCGTCGGCACGAACGTCAGGAAGAACTGCGAGCCGCCCGTATCCTTGCCGGCGTGGGCCATGCTGAGCGAACCGCGGAAGTGTTTGCGGTGGTTGGGGGCATCGGTTTCGCACTTGATCATGTAACCCGGTCCACCCGAACCGTTGCCTTGCGGGCAACCGCCCTGGGCCATGAACCCGGGCAGGACGCGATGGAACGTCAAACCGTCGTAAAACTGCTTTGATTCGATCAAGTTAATAAAGTTCCCGACGGTCTGGGGCGCTTCGTTCTCGAGTAATTCGAGCACGATTTCGCCGCGGTTGGTGACGACTTTCACTCGGGGCAGGTCGTCCGCAGCCGCTTCTTCCGCCCGCAGCTTTTGCTCGCGTTCCCAATGGGCCTTGTACTCTTCCACCAGCGCCAAATTCTGCTGGCCGGTCTCGGAAATGCCTCCGCTGTCGGCCGCCCGCTTGAGCAGCTCCTCGGCGCCTTCAAAATCGTTCGTGGCAAAGGCGGCCCGTCCGGCGGCATCCAAGACTTCCTTCACATCACACCCGTTGGCCACCATGGAAGTGCCCAGATCGTAGGCCTCCTCGTACCGATCATGGTTGATGTCATCCGCCAGCAGCTTGGTCAAGAACCGCTCGACCGCGCGGTCGCCCCGAGCCGTCGCGTAGGCGGCTTTCCCGGTTGCCCGCAGTTCCGGAATCAACCGTTCACCCTCGGCAATCAGCTCCGCCCACTCCTTCTCAATGGCAGCCGCTTCTTCCTCGGTCGCCACCGAGTAGCGGGGTGTCAACGACCGCAGCGACTTGAGGACGTTTTTCCAGGCTTCCAGCTTCTTGTCAAAGGCGGCCCGGTCGGCGACCGGATCCGACGGCGCTGGTTCTGCGCCGGCCGCCGGCTGAGCGGGCGATTCCGGAGCCGGTTTGGGATCGTCTTTCTTGGCCGCTTCCGGCTTGGCTTCGGATTCGGGGCTTTCGTCCGCCTTCTTCGGCTCGGACTTTTTCTCCGCGGCTTCCGTCGCTGCGGCTTTTTTTGCGGGCGGCTGTTCGCCTGCCGGCGATTCCTTGGACTCAGCCGCGGGTGCCGGCGCATCGTCAGCTTCAGCCGTTGCCGGCGTCTGCTGGCCTGGTTCGTCCGCAGCCGGCTCCTGACCGGAGACGGTCACGCCGCAAGTGGCAGTGCAGAGCACCAGAAACAGCACATGACATGAACGTAGCCATTGACACGACATGATTCGGAATCCTCAAATCTCAGCTAAAGTTTGATTTCGGTGTGTGCGGTCCCTTGTGGGTCATCCCGCCGAGTGGCTACAACGAATACGGAGGATTTAACGATCCGGTTCGTCTCGTCGCGAACCAAGTCGCCTGTCCACCAAGTTGTCTGTCCACCGAGTCGCCGGCCGGAGCTCGGTCGCTTGCATCGCTTCCCGTGTTCCCGGCTTCCCGTGTTCCCGCCACTCGCACGAACGGGGTGCCCTCCAGGCCCGCTTCCGCTGGCCCGATTGCCACGCCTCCCCCTTCCTGGAGGGAAACCGGCAAGGGACTCGCATTCAGGATAGGAACGAGACCGTCTTCGAGACCCGTTAAAGGTAAGCCAAGCATCCTCCTGAGAAAAGACGCCGTCTGCCCCGTAAATTCCCAGATTTCCCCCCAGCCATTGCCGAGAAACAACTCGTGAAGCAGCGTTCCAAGCCGCAACATCAGGGCACCGCGATCAGGATCATCGGGGGCAAGCTGCGAGGCCGGGCCGTCTACTACGATGGCGACCCCGCCACACGCCCTATGAAGGACCGAGTTCGGGAAGCGGCATTCAATCTGCTCGGGCCGCCCATCAAGAACAAACGCGTGATCGACCTCTTCGCCGGAACGGGGGCGATGGCCTTCGAGGCCCTCAGTCGCGGTGCGGCGGAAGCCATCATGATTGAACGCCGCTTTCCCAACGCGCGGCTGATCCGGGAAACGGCCGCGCAGTTGAAGGTCGAAGACAAGATCGATATCTTCTCCGGTGACACCTTTCAATGGGTTCAGCGGGTGATGAAGGCAACCGAGCAACCATGCGCCGTTTTTTGCTGCCCGCCCTATGACTTCTATCTGGATCGCTGGGCGGAACTTGCGAAAATGCTCGACCGAATCCTCGACCTGCTGCCGTCAGGCAGCCTGGTGCTCGTCGAGTCCGATCAGCGTTTCGACACCGGGCAACTCCCGCCCGCCGACTGGGATGTGCGGGCATATCCCCCGGCCGTGCTATCCCTTTTGGAAACCGACTGAAACCGAACTCACTTGGCCCCTCCCTCAACTTTGTAGCCGAAAGCAGACAACGGATGGACATCCAAAACGTGACGGCGGTCGCCCCCTTCACGACGAAGGACGGCTCGGAAATTCGCGAATTGCTCGCCCACCGCAACTCGTGTATCCGCAACCAAAGCCTGGCCGAGGCCCGGCTCCCGGCCGGCGCCTCCACGACCGCTCACTTCCACCCGCTGACCGAGGAAATCTACTACATCCTGTCCGGCCAAGGGAGCATGCGGATCGGAACAGAAACCTCGCCGGTGGGCCCGGGAGATGCAATCGCAATCCCGCCCGGCGCCGAGCATCAAATCACCAACACGGGATCAGAAACGCTCACGTTTCTCTGCTGCTGCGCGCCGGGCTACGAACACGATGATACGGTTCTCAACGATGCCGATGCAGGAAATGCAGGACCCTGACGGGACGTTTGGAATCGGGATTGGAGACCTTCGGTCGGCGGTTTCGGCGGGGTCGGAGACCCGCGCCGAGCAGTTGTGGAGACCCGCGCCGAGCAGTTGTGGAGACCCGCGCCGAGCAGTCGTGGAGGCGCGCGCCGAGCCGTGATGGAGACCCGCGCCGAGCAGTTGTGGAGACCTGCGCCGGGCGGTTGAATCGAGCTTCGCCGACGTTCACCTTGAGCCATCTGATTCGTTGGAAGAATCGTCTCATCTCCATTCTTGCGCAATCTCTGGGCGACCCGCCCTGGTTGCCGAATCCGGACAATCCGCACAATCGGCCCAAGGCACCCTAAAACCATCCGAAGGGGGCGTGCGAATCGTTTGGTTTGACAAAACTGATGCCATTCTCTCGCCCTGGCTACCGATCTTTTCTGATGACCCAGAGCGTCCTTCTGCACGACGGCCGCCTTGTCAGCTTTGGATCGACGAATGAGGTAGAGAATGCGGAAAGCGAGATACACCGTCCCGATCTGGCCCTACTTCGGTGCGGTGGTGTGCCTGTTTGTGCTGACGCTCGTGGCACCGATCACCTGGAAGAATGTGACCAAGTCCCAGGCGCCGCGGTTGGTATCGGAAAAACGGGGCGCTGCATCCGCGCCGCCACGCGCCTTGTCCACCCGCCTGAAGGCAGATCGTGGCGACCGGCATGCGGGAGATACGGCAAACGGCGAAGGCGCTCGAAACGAGCTGATTGCCGTCTTTCCGTCGCCGACGGCGGTCACCTACACCGAACCGGCTCTGCGCGCCGAGGAGGTGCGGGTCCAGCCTGCACCCGTCGATCTCTTGAGCCTCTCAGCACCGCGCCAACGGGTCGCTACCGCGCCACCGGTCGCAGACCGGTACCAGGTACCGGTCCAAGTCATCGAACCCGCGGCGACTCGTACGCTGGCGACCAGCGGCCCGGCTACGGCGCCGAAACGGGCGACCGTGGCCGCCACGGACCATGCACCGCGGCCGGCGCCCGTCCGTGCAGAGACGTTCGCCAAGACGCCGCACGGCTGGCCGCGCGCCACCGCATTGATCGAACAATTCCGCGTGTTGCAACGTCATCCGGCGACAAAGACCTGGGCCACACAGGCCGTGCACACGCTCGAACAAATCAATCGCCTCAACGCGCTGGGCGCAACCGAACTGCCACCGCTGCTCGACGGCCTCACGCAGATTGCGGCCGACGGCATCCGCCTGGCAGAGAACGAGGCATCACCGACCATGCGGAGCCGGATCGTGCGGGCCGGGTACGCCACGGTCCGACGCGAGCTGATCTGGCGCCAGGTCCATCACATTGCGGCCTCGTCCGGTGCCACCTCACAACGAATCTCCAATCAGGCAGCGCAGGACCGGCTGGCCAATGTGGAAGCGAGAATCGGCCGGAATCCCAACGCGGTCGCCTGGCGAAACTACCTGCGACTGGACGACGTCCGTGCTTCACTGCAACAGGCCGGAGTCGAGGAACGGGCGGCTGTCGCCCGTAAAGTTCTTGGCCGCATGACGTCGCCCAAGTTAACCACAGCACAGAAAGCGGTTCTGGAAAAATCACCCTTCTCCGAACTGCAGGCGGAGCTTCGCCGGTGGGTCGTGACACCGATCGCCTACCCCCAGTTGCTGGCGGACATCGAGAAGTTCGAACAGACGCGGTCGGCTGACGCCGCGCGGCGTGTCGCCATGAGTTACCAGGTGATCCGCTGGTCGGAGGACCAAGGAATCGCGCAACTGGCATCATTGCTGGAATCGCATTATCGCAACGCCAATGTTCGTGTGGCGGTCCGGGATGACCTGTTGAATCGCCTGTTGCCGCAACAGGATGATTTCGAAGAAGAAGTCAACGAAGAGATCATCGGCGCCCAGGTGCTGGGAAATGCCCAGGGTTCGGCCAACATGCGGACGGTTCTGATTCCCGACCAGCAACGATGGCGATTCGGCTTGGAGGTGGAAGGCGAGGTTGAATCGCAAACAGCGGCCACGCGCGGCCCGGCGACGTTCTTCAACGACGGTTACTCGCGTTACCAGGCCAGAACCCTTTTCCAGATCGACCGCCGCGGCGTGTTTGTCTCGGACGCGGAAGCCGAAGCAAGCATGAATTCACGGCTCACCGGCTTCCGCACCCTGTTTGACTCGCTGCCGGTCATCGGCTGGGTGGCCCGCGGGATTGCCCGCCAGCAGCACGACGACCAGACCGAAATGGCACGTTGGGTCTCCGAGACCCGCCTGGAGACGCGGATGCGCGAGCGGCTCGACACCGAAGTGCAAGCCCGCCTGGAAGAGGCCGAAGCGAAGGTCGAACAGAAGATCGCCACACCGCTCCGCAAACTCGATTTGAAACCCAGTGCCGTGGAGATGCGGACCACTGAGCAACGGTTGATCGCCCGTTACCGGCTCGCCGCTGACGATCACCTGGGCGCCTTCACGCCCCGTCCGCAAGCTCCTTCCGACAGCATGTTGAGCGTCCAGGTCCACGAGACGATGCTCAACAACACGCTGGTCCAGCTCGACCTGGCGGGCCGGCGGACCAAACTACGCCAACTCTATCGCGACCTGGCGGATGCCTTCGATCGGTCGGATCTCGAGGTTCCCGACGACATTCCCGAAAACATCACGGTGCAGTTCGCAGACACCAACCCCGTCCGCGTCCAGTGCGACGAGGGCAAACTGACGCTGACCTTGCGAATCACCGAACTCAAGAACCGGCGCAATTCGTGGCACAACTTCGAAGTTCGAGCCGATTACCTGCCGGATGCCAGCGACCTGCACGCCAACCTGGTCCGGCACGGAGTCGTCAAGCTGATCGGCCGACGTCTGAGCTTCGGGGACCAGATCGTGCTACGGACGATTTTCAGCCGGACGCTATCCAAGAACCAACCCTTCAACGTCATCAATCGCAAGTTGGCTGAGAATCCGGCGATCGCCGACCTGGACGTCAACCAGTTCGTCATCGAAGACGGCTGGATCGGCGTGGCTCTGGGACCGCAACGGGTTGCAACCAGGACCGAACCGGCGGCGCCGCGCCAACCGGCACCCATCGTCAACGCACCTTCGCGAACGACCACCGTCCCAGCGCCCGTGGTTGACGTGCCGTCGCGATCCACCCCTCGCCCGGACCCTCGGGCCAGGGTCCCGGCGCCGATCGTCAATGCACCGGTTGGGGCTCGCCGAGCACCGGCACGCGTGACCAACGTCCCCGCACCGGTCGTCAATGCAATTCGCTGACAATCGGGTGATAGCCGGCGCTACCATCCGCCTGACACAGCGTTATCGATCCTGAAACAACGACCTACGAAACCCGCTTGAACGGTATGGCGGCTATCGGAAATTACGCATTAACGGTCTGCCATGCAAAGCATGACCAACGGAAGTGCGGAATCGAATTGAATCGTTATGTGATCGGCCTGGACCACCCATCAGCCGGTGGGCGTTCGCCCCGGTTCCGTCGATCGCCGAGCAAACCGGACGCCAACGCGTTCCGGATGAGGTGCGGCGCGTCTTGGGTAGGTTCATGGCAAATGACAACGAATCAGCGACTTGCACCGTACCTTTGTTCGTACGTGAATCATCCGGTGTTTGTGCCGTGCCTGTCCCTTGCGGACGGCCAGGTCAGCGACGCCGGAGGATAAAGACCGCGTCGCCCAATTCGTTGTCGAGATCAAGTGGGTCTTCGATGTCGTACCAGAAGTCGTAGACACCGCACAGCTCGAATTGCGGGACTTTGCTCAGCAGATTGCGAAACTGGTGAGCCTGGTAGATGCGGTAAGGATAGTCAGCGACGATGCGCAACTCGCGCCGTTTGCTTCGTACGCGGAGGGAGAACCGGATGACTTCAAGCCGTTTCCGCCGATCGAAGTCCATGACGCGCAACGTGACGCCGACCCGGGTCGCTCCGTGGCGGGCCGACCATCGCTCGACGCACGACTCCTCGGCATCCGGCGGCAACAGGTGGAAGCCGAGCACATAGACACCGCCCGGCCGCAGTGATTCGGCGATCAACTCCAGGTGGCGAAGGGCGTCGTTTTCGCTGGTCAAGTGGCGAAACGTGTTGAGCGTATTGAAGGCGATGTCGACCGGCGGGCGGGCGCGGACCTCCCGCATGTCGCCGACGAACACCTCGGCCGCCAAACCGCGTCGCTTCAGTCGCTGCCGGACGTAGCGGACGGCCCGTTCGTTCAGATCATAACCCGTCACGTCGTAGCCCCGCGCGGCCATTTCGACCACCAACCGGCCCCCGCCGCAGCCCGGCTCCAACAGCCGCCGGACGGGAAATTCGCAGTACTTCTCCGCGACGGCTTCGATAAAGTCCGCCTCTTGCCGCGTCTCGTCACGAAAGGCCAGGTCCCAATATTGTGGGTAGTCGTAGCAGTCGACCAGGTCCTTGGCTGTCGGTTGCCGGCCTCGCGTCCCGTCTGCCGTCATGACGTCTCCCCTCAGGTTTGACCAGGTCGCGTCATGATCGTTGCCGGCAGTCGGCCGAATCGGATGCGGTCGTCAGCCGCGCGAGCGGGCATCATGACCGGGCATCCGCATCAGTAAGTTCCAAAGTTCCCCAGAGACTGGGATCTTCCACGAAAGGAAACTCCGGTCCCACGCTGAACGTCTGCCAACCCAGCTCGCGATCCACCACGGCGTAGCTGAAGCCGAGACGCGGATGTTCTTCGGGATCGAAGCCTGTAATCGCTTCCGTCGGGATGAAGGCCTGCAGTTGGTAGCCGTCGTGAGTCCGCTTGCAATGGATCTTGAGCAAATCTGGACCGACCATCTTCGGCTCCTCTTTCGCTCGGCTGATCGACGCCATGGAAGCGACCGGTTCGTTCAGCGAGCGGCCTCCACCGGCCGGGAGGAAGGCGAACCGGTGACAGAATCGGCTGGCCCGATGAATATTGTGGGCGTCCCGCGAATCGATCCAGACTTGAAACCCGTCACTGTCTTCCAGCCGCGAAGCACGGCACCACGGCGCTTGCTTCTTGCCGACGACTTCCACGCTAAACACGATCCCCTTGTTGTTCCAGGCGGCCCGCACATCGGCGAACAGCGGTCGCCCTTCCAGTTCGCCAAAACTGGGCAGCGTATAAGCCTCGTCCAAGTTGATTCCCCGGGCGGACCAAATCGTCTTGCGAAACCGCAATGGGGCCGCAAAGCGAAACAGGAACGTCGGTGCCAAGAGACGATTGGTCATGAGCGGGAAGCGTCCACCGTTTGATGCAGCGTGATGTGTTCCAGGAGAAACTCGGCCAGGTCTCCCCGATGCAGGTCTTCCAGGGTTCGAAAGCGGAGTTTTACGACATCGTAGTCGTCACGGTTCTGGTCGATTTCCGGATCGATTCCCAGTTCCGCAATCCGCCCCATGGCAACCCCATTTTTCGGGCCGGTGAGGAGCAGGGCCAGGGCATCCGGCTTCTTGGTCACGATACCGGCCCAAGGTTCCCGTTTGCCCTCGAGGTACACGCGGACCACGACCTGGTTGTTCCAGAGAAAGCTGCACTGGGGAGCGACTTCCTGAAGCAGTTCGTACAGTTCCTCCATCAGCTCGGCATCCCAGCGGACCCGTTTGCCCGGCGGAAAGCCCCGCCGCATGAAGTGCCATTTCTGGCCCAGCTTCTTCCAGGGCGTATGATCGTCCAGTTTGAGTTCAATCCGTTCCGTGTGACGGTTGAAGCTCTCGACCGCCAATTCCAGGAACTCCCAGAACTCGGGCCGGTCGACTTCTGCGAGTTTCGTGACCCGGATCTCGACTTCCTGCCAGGGGCCGCGTGACGAACGCACCTTGATCCTCGGCTCGTTGCTGTAGATCGGCAAGTCATCCATTTCATTGAGCGTCTTCAGCTCGATTTTCTTGACCAGTTCCTGCCGTTTGAAGGTGCCGCGACGCACGCGGAACTTCAATTTCAGGAGCCAGGTCTCGCCGGTAATTGCGTGGAAAAACCACCCCTGGCTCTTGGTTTCGGCGGCGATTTCAACCACGCTCCGGGCGTTCCAGTTGGTGTCGCTGAAGTCGCCCAGCTCGTGGATCCGATCGACCACGCGGGCCAACGCCTCGCCATCCCATTTCACCGCATTTCCCTTGCGATCGACGCGATCACGCGTGTGCCAACCACGACCATCGGTCTCCCACGGCATCTGCGCGTCGCGGCCGACTTCGGTGATGTCCATATCGCCTTGCCGCTCCGCTTCAACTTTCGCCGGGTCATAGGCCTCACGAGGCTGATACGGTCCCTGCTCGAGAACGGGTTGCAGCGCCTGGGCCGTGTACGACACCAGGTCGGTCGTGACGCCCAGTTGTCCATTGTCGGTGTCGTCCAATCGCACCGACTTGCGCTTTTTCGACCCTTTCTTCCGGCCGAGCTCCGCGCGGGCAACTTCCTGGGCGACGACGTCTTCGGGCGTGCCGGCCGCCACGACCTGGCCTCCTTCGGCCCCCGCCTCCGGACCCATATCGATAATCCAATCTGCCTGCTTGCAGACATCCATGTTGTGCTCGATGACGACAACCGTGTTGCCCAAGTCGACGAGCCGATGGAGCACGTCGAGCAACTTGGCGAGATCATCGAAGTGGAGACCGGTCGTCGGCTCGTCGAGCAGATAGAGCGTCTGTCCGGTATCCGGCCGGGACAGTTCAGCGGCAAGTTTCACCCGCTGGGCTTCGCCTCCCGACAGGGTCGGCGCCGGTTGTCCCAGCGTCAGGTAGTCGAGCCCCACGTCGCAGAGCGTCTGCAAAATGCGGCGGATCTTGGGAATGCTCTCGAACAGGCGCACCGCTTCGCCACAGGTCAGGTTCAAGACGTCGCTGATGGAATGGCCATGATAGGTGACCGCCAGGGTCTCCGGATTGTAACGCTGGCCGTCGCACGTTTCGCAACGCACCCAGACATCCGGCAGAAAGTGCATTTCGATGCACCGCTGGCCATTCCCTTCACATTCTTCGCAACGCCCGCCAGGGACGTTAAAGCTGAACCGCCGCGCCGTATAGCCACGCAATTTGGCATCAGGCAACTGGGCAAAGAGTGCGCGAATGAGCTCGAATACGCCGGTGTAGGTCGCAGGATTGGACGATGGCGAATTGCCTAGCGGCTGCTGGTCGACCTGGATCACCTTGTTGACCAGCTCGATGCCGAGGATCTCGTCGTGCACACCGGGCACGGTACTGGCGCGATGCAGGGTGCGTGCGAGGGCGGCACACAACACATCATCGATCAGCGAACTCTTGCCGCTCCCGCTGGGCCCGGTGATCGCGGTCAGCGTTCCCAAAGGAATCTTGACCGTAACATTTTTCAGGTTGTTGTGGCGAACTCCACAGATGGCCAGGTGGTCGGGCAACGGCTGCCGATCGACCGGTGTGTCCTCGTCCGCTTTCTTTGCCGCGACGGCGGCCGACGCGCCACGAGCGGCTTTCTTACGAGTCTTCTTGGCCGCGGTGGGAGGCGCGCCCGCCAGACCCGCCAGGCGGCGATTCGAGGGGATCGGAATCGCCTTCCGCCCGCTCAAATAGGGTCCGGTAACCGACCGGCGTCGTTTGGCCACCTGGGCGGGCGAACCGTGGGCGACAATTTCCCCGCCGTGCTTGCCCGCCGCGGGACCGAAGTCACAAATCGCATCGGCTCCATCGATCACTTCCCGATCGTGTTCGACCACCAACAAGGTGTTCCCCAGGTCGCGCAGTTTGTGCATGGCGGCAAGCAACCGGGTGTTGTCGCGGGGATGCAGGCCGATGGTCGGTTCGTCCAGGACATACAGCACGCCGCACAAACCGCTGCCCAGTTGGCTGGCCAGGCGAATCCGCTGTGCCTCGCCGTTGGACAAGGTCGCCGCGCCGCGGGCCAGTGTGAGGTAGGCCAGGCCGACATCGCAGAGGAACTGAAGCCGACTCTGCACTTCGCGAATCAGCTCGCCCGCGATCTTCTTCTCGCTGGCCGAGAATCGCCAGGTCGACAGCAGCTTTTGTAATTCGCCGAGCGGCATCCGGGTGAGGTCATCAATGGTATGGTTTCTGAGCCGGGTTGCCGCCGCGTCGTCGCGGAGTCGGCTGCCGCTGCAGGCAGCACACTCGACTTCGTCGACAAACGTCTCCAAGCGGCTGCGGAACGCCGGGGACAGCCGCGATGCCTCTTCCAGGGCGGGGTAGAGGCCCTTGAATTGGAACCGAAACAAGGGGCCCCCGGCCTTCGTCTCCTGCGACGGCTCGTCAGCCCTCACCGGGCGGCAAACGTCGAACCATTGCTCGCCGGTTCCCCGCATGATCATCCGGCGGTAGCGAGCGTTGAGCTGGTCGAAGGGAACATCCAACGGCAGCCCGGTCTCCTGGGACATCGCTTCCAGCATCAATCGGGAGACCCGGTTGTCGAGATTTGGCCATAGATTGACGGCACCTTCCGCCAGCGTGCTCTTGGGATCTCGCAGGAGGGCCGCCGGATTCGCGCCAACCTGCACGCCCAGACCTTCGCATTCGGGACACCATCCCAGATAACTGTTGAACGAGAACTGGTGAGGTGAAAGATGTTCGAAACTGCGTCCACACGTCGAGCAGGCCAGATGCTGGCTGTGAACCGTAACTTCCCACCGCGGCTCGGCCACATCCTCCCGAACATAGGCCACGTGCAATACGCCTTTGCCGAACCCCAACGCCGTCTCGACGCTGTCGGCGATCCTCGAGCGGCCGCTTGGTTTGACGACGATCCGATCGACCACCACTTCGATGTCGTACTTGCGGCGGCGGTCGATCGACGGCGGCGACTCGATAGGATACGTCTTCCCGTTGACCCGAATCCGGGCAAAACCGGCCGCCCGCACCTCGTCCCAGAGGAGGTCCTCCCGCTGGCCGACTTCGATGTCCAGCGGCGCCATCAAGTACAGCCGGGTCCCTTCTTCTTCCAAGAGGATCTTGTCGACGATTTGGTCGGCGGTCTGCGTCCCGATCGCCACGTCGCAGTCGGGGCAGTGGGGGGTCCCGAGCCGCGACATCAGGATCCGCAGATAGTCATAGACTTCCGTGACGGTGCCGACCGTGCTCCGCGGGGTATTGCCGAGGTTCTTTTGTTCGATGGCGATGGCCGGTGACAGGCCGTCGACCCGGTCCATTGCCGGCTTCTGCATCTGGGCCACGAATTGTCGAGCGTACGCGCTGAGGCTTTCGACATAGCGGCGTTGCCCTTCGGCATACACGGTGTCCATGGCCAGCGAGCTCTTGCCTGAACCGCTCGGGCCGCAAAAGACGGTCATCTCGTCGCGCTTGATGTCGACGTCGACCCGTTTGAGATTGTGTTGCGCGGCTCCACGGACGCTGATCTTGCGGGTTACGTCGGCGGCTCCCCGCCGCCGCTTTGAGGCGGGCCGCGTGAGGGGCAGTTTTTTGCTCCCGTTGGCCCCGTTGCCGGCCGCGAACAGCTCGGCCAATGCTCGGCCCGTATGCGTGTCGGACTGGGCCACCATCTCCGGCGTCCCGGATGCGACCAGCCGCCCGCCGCCCGATCCGCCTTCCGGCCCCATGTCGATAATCCAATCGGCCGTCTTGATCACGTCCAGATTGTGTTCGACGACCAGTACGGTATTTCCGGCGTCGGCGAACCCGTGCAACACGTCGAGCAACAGCTTGATGTCGGCAAAGTGCAGCCCGGTCGTTGGTTCGTCGAGCAGATAGAGCGTCTGGCCGGTGCTCTTCTTGGCCAGCTCCCGCGCCAGCTTGATCCGCTGGGCTTCGCCGCCGGACAGTGTCGGCGAGGGCTGGCCCAGCTTAATGTAGTCCAGGCCCACATCGTGCAGCGTCTGCAACTTGTCGCGCACCTTGGGGACGTTTTCGAACAGCTCGAGCAACTGCTGGACGTCCATCTCCAGCACTTCCGCGATCGAACGCTCTTTGAACTTGACCTGCAGCGTCTCGCGGTTGTAGCGATGACCTTCGCAGACCGGGCAGGTCACCCAGACATCGGCCAGAAAGTCCATTCCCAACCGGTTGGAACCGTTTCCCTCACAGGCCTCGCAGCGGCCGCTCTTGACGTTGAAGCTGAAGCGGCCCGGCTTGAATCCTCGCTGCTTGGCCGCCGGCATCTGGGCATACAGGTTGCGGATCTCGTCAAAGACCTTGACGTAGGTACCAGGATTCGAGCGGGGTGTCCGGCCGATGGGTGACTGGTCGATGGCGATCAGCTTATCGAGGTGCTCGAGCCCTTCCAGTCCTTCGTGCGCGCCCGGTTCGCCTTCGCCTCCGTTCAGGTCGCGCCGCAACGCTTCAACCAGAATATCGTTGACCAGCGAGCTCTTACCCGAACCGCTCACGCCCGTCACGCAAACAAACCCGCCCAAGGGGATTTCGATATCGACATGCTTGAGATTGTTGTGCGTCGCCCCGCGAATTCGCAGCGCGTGCTCGCCGGGCGGGCGCCGCCGAGCAGGAATCTCGATCCGCTCGGTCCCTTTCAGGTACTGGCCGGTCACACTCCGGGACGTCTTGGCAACCTTGTCGGCGGTCCCCGCCACCACCACCTCGCCGCCCCGGACGCCCGGGCCCGGTCCGAAATCGATCAGGTGGTCGGAGGCCCACATCGTCTCCTCGTCATGTTCAACGACTACCACGGTGTTGCCCATGTCGCGGAGGCGGCAGAGGGTGTCGATCAGGCGAGCATTATCGCGGGTGTGCAAACCGATCGAAGGTTCATCCAGAATGTACAAGACCCCGACCAGGCCGGATCCGATCTGGCCCGCCAGGCGGATCCGCTGCGTCTCGCCACCGGACAGCGTCGGTGCCGTACGCGACAACGTCAGGTAGTCGAGCCCGACGTTGGTCAGGAACCCCAGCCGACCGCGAATTTCCTTCAGCGCTTCGGTGGCGATCAGTTCGCGGGTTCGATCCAGCTTCAGGTCGCTGAAGAATTCCACCGCATCAGAGATCGGCAAATCGCAGACCTCGGGCATTGAGAGCGACGGACGATCGGCGAACCGGGAATGAGTCGATTCGATCCGTACGTGACGGCCTTGCGCGTTAAGCCGCGCGCCCTTGCACGATCCGCAAGGCAACGTCCGCATGTACTTTTCCAGCTTCTTGCGTTGCGGTGCGCTCTTGGTTGACCCGTGCTTACCCAGCAACTCCGGAATGATCCCCTCGAACGTGCCGCCGTACTTGATGGGAGACGCGCCGCCGCGCCAGGTGTAAGTGATGTGCTGTTTGCCGGTACCCCACAACAGGACATCCTGCTGCCGCTGCGTCAGTTCGCCCCAAGGGCTCTCCAACAGGGTTCCCGCCGGCCACTTCTCCAACCGCTCCATCGTCTCTGCGACACCCTGGTAGATATGTCGTCGCCAGCGGCCGATGTCTTTCCACTTGTCAATCAACTCGACGCAGCCCTGTTTGAATGACAGGGACGGGTCGGGCACCAACAGTTCCGGATCGAAGGAATAGAGTTGCCCCAGACCGTCGCATTCCAGGCACATTCCCTGCGGGCTGTTGAAGCTGAACAGCTGGGGACTGGGCGGCTCGAAGCTAATGCCGCAGTTGGCACAGGAATAGTCAACGGAGTAGATCGTGTCCCGCTCATTGGCAGGCGCCGCTTGCCGGGCGGCCCGTCGCTTGGAGCGCGCCGGCGATACGCGACTCGCCGACGCTTCCGGCTCGCCCCCATCATCATCGTCCCCTTCCGGGGGTAGGGGCGCCGGTTGACTGGCCGGCGCGTTGCCGTCACCCGCCTGCTCGACCACCAGCGTCCCCTTGCCGATCTTCAACGCCAACTCGACGGCTTCCGCCAGGCGGCCGCGGATCCCCGCTTTTGCCTCCAGCCGATCGATGACCACTTCGATGTGGTGACGCATCTGGCGATCGAGCTTGAGGTTGTCGTTGAGCGAAACCGTTTCGCCGTCGACGCGGGCCCGCGCGAAGCCCTGTTTCAATAAGTCGACGAAGAGATCCCGGTATTCGCCCTTCTGGCCGCGGATCAGGGGGGCCAGCACGGCAAACCGCGTTCCCTCGGGAAGTTCCAGAATGCGCGCGAGAATCTGCTCGCGCGACTGCGCCGTGATCGCGTCGCCACACTGGGGACAGTAGCCGTCGCCAACCCGCGCGAATAGCACCCGCAGGTAGTCTTGAATCTCCGTGACCGTTCCCACGGTACTGCGCGGATTGTTACCGGACGACTTCTGGGAGATCGAAATCGACGGGCTCAAACCGCCGATGTAGTCGACTTCCGGCTTGGGCATCTGGCCCAGGAATTGCCGCGCAAAGCTGGAGAGACTTTCGACATACCGCCGCTGACCCTCCGCATAGAGGGTATCGAAGGCCAACGAGCTCTTGCCCGACCCGCTGACGCCCGTCAGGCAAATCAACTGGTTGCGGGGCAACACCACGTCGACACCGCGAAGATTGTGTTCGCGGGCACCCTTTATGACAATATCCGAAGGGGCCATGTTTCCCGAATCAGCTAGCTCGCGTATCGTCCCTGACCAACCCGCGCCATTGTAGGAGAACGGCGCAGTTTGCAACAGGACGACGCATGTGACGGACCGCCCCGCTGCTCGTGCTCGGCGCGGGTCTCCGACCCCGCCGAAACCGCCGACCGAAGGTCTCCCACCCCCATTTCCGATTCTTGCACCGCAACACGCACGTTACGCGTATATTCCGCGAGCGAACCAACTGTCAGCCGGGATCATGACTAAGCCAATCCTGAACTAAGCCGACCCTGAGCTCGCCTTCAGCATTTTGATGAACTCGGCCAGCAAGGGCGTGTTATCGTGCCAGGTCCGTGCGGTAACAAAATTGCCGTCGACAACGACGGCTTGATCAACGTAGGTGGCGCCGCCCTGTTCTGCGTCGAGAGCGCACTTGGCAACGGTGGTGATGTTGCGTCCCTGGATAATGTCGGCCGCCGTGAGGATTTCGACACCGTGGCAGAGGGACGCGATCGGCTTGCCGGCCGCGTGGATTTCGCGGGTGATACGAAGCAGATCCTGATCGTAGCGCAAGTATTCGGGTGCCCGCCCGCCGGAGACGAACAGACCGGCGTAATCCGCCGCATCGACGTCCTTGAAGGCAACCGTGGCCTCGATGAAGTAACCGGGCCGCTCTTGCGTGATATCCCAGGGGACGCTCGAATCCGGCGGGATTTCGTGAAGGACGGTGTGATAGAGGCGCGCCTCCGGACCGGCCACCACCACTTCGAACCCGTCTTCCGGCAAGCGAAAGTAGGGATAGAACGTGTCCAATGCTTCCGTGGCATCGCCCAGCGGCATCAAGATTTTCGGCATCGTCGGAGTTCCTTGCGTCGTATGAAAGCGGGTTCAGTTCTCCCGGTGCTGGGGCGGCGACTGGCTGGCGGACCGGCCCATCGTCGGGCGGCTCAGGTTGGCGACTCGACGCGGTCGAGCCGTTCTTCGATCCGAGCGAGACGTGCTTCGATCCGCTGCAGCGAATCCAGAATCAGGGCATGCACATAGACGGCGTCCATCCCGACGGGACTCTGGTCGCTCTGAATGGCGTCGATGATAGGCTGCAATTCAGATTTTTCTTTCACCGTGAATTCCTCTGGAGCTGCCTCGAGCGCGGGAACGGCGGGCCGAGCGGCGCTCGTGCCGAATGATTCTCGAATCGGGTGGGGAAGCGGACGCGGGTCCGTTCCAGGGAACCTCCGCGACTATTTCTCGTCGAGCAGATCGACGGCAGCGAACGGCCTGCCTTCCAGCATCGCCAGGCTGGCACCACCACCTGTACTGACATGGGAAACCTGATCGGCGAAGCCCAGCTGCAACACGGCTGCTGCGCTGTCACCGCCACCAATAATGCTGGTCGCTTCGCTGTCGGCGATTGCCTGGGCCACGGCCCGCGTCCCTGCATCGAAGGGCGGCATCTCAAAGACCCCCATCGGGCCGTTCCAGACCACGGTCTTGGCACCCGCAACGACCTGGGCATACGCCTTGGCCGTCTCCGGTCCGATGTCCAGTCCCTCGAATCCGTCGGGGATCTTGCCGGAGGCCACGACCTGCTTGTTGCAGTCGCCGGAGAACGCGTCGCCGCAATGCGTATCGGTCGGCAGCATCAGCTTGTCGCCGCCGCTGGCGAGCAGTTCCTTGGCCAGATCCACCTTATCCGGCTCGACCAGGCTGTTACCGACCTGACCACCCTCGGCCAGCGAGAATGTATACGCCATCGCCCCGCCAATCAGCACGCGATCGCAAATCGTGAGCAGCTTCTTGATCACATTGATCTTGTCGGAAACCTTGGCGCCGCCCAGGATCGCGACAAACGGGCGTTCGGGCGTTTCAATGGCGCTGCTCAGAAAGTGAATCTCTTTCTCGACCAGGAAGCCGATCACCTTGGGCTGATCGCCCATGGCCTGCGGGACACCAACCATGGAGGCATCGAGGTTCTGGCAGGTCCCGAAGGCATCGTTGCAGTAGACGTCGCCGAAGGCGGCTAGCTGCCGAGCAAACTCCGGATCGTTCTTCTTTTCACGCGGATCGAAGCGAAGATTCTCGATCAGCATCACATCGCCGTTGTTGAGCAGGGCGGCTTTCGCCTGTGTATCACTGCCGCCGACGTCACGGGTGAATGCCACCGGCTGATCCAACAGCTTGCTGAGGTGTTTGGCGGCCGGCAGGAGGCTGAACTTGGCATCGGCATCGCCACCGCCGCCGGAAGGGCGCCCCAGGTGACTCATGAGGATCAGCTTGCCGCCCCGTTCGAGGACCGACTTGATCGACGGCAGCGCGCCGCGGATCCGGCCGTCGTCCGTGATGTTTCGATCGGCATCCAGGGGCACGTTAAAATCGACCCGCATCAACACCGTCTTGCCGGCGACATCCACATCCGCAATCGTCTTCTTGGCCATCGTATTCTCGATCATGTTCTCTGAGGCGAAACTGGCTTCATCGCAACCGGACTTCGTTATACCGGTCGCTCGAGCAAGTGACCAGGGCCGGCGGACCGGTCCTGCGAGGCGTCCCGGCGGCACTTGACCCGCCAGCGTTGGAGGCCAAGAATCTCCGCTATGTATGAAGTTTTCGCGCATACGGCGGACGTGGGGATCCGAGTTCGAGCAGGCTCGTTGGAGGACCTGTTCGCAGACGCGGCCCGGGGCCTGGTTTCCTTGATTGTCACGAACCTTGAACAGGTCAAACCGGTCCAGGAGAAAGTGATTCGCATCGAGGGAGACGACCGGGAGTATTTGCTCTTCGACTGGTTGAACGAGCTGCTGTATCAATTCGACGCAGAGCAGCTCTTGTTGACCGACTTCACGATCCGGTTCGATCGCGACGGCCTGACCGCCACCTGTCGCGGAGAACGCATGGAATTCTCTCGCCACGACATGGACCACGAAGTGAAAGCGATCACGTACCATGGATTGACCCTCGAGCGCAAAGCAGATCATTGGCTGGCGGAAGTGATTGTCGACATTTGAAACGGACGCCGTACCAACACTCCCCAATCAACGGCCGCCGGGAATTCTCATCGGGACCGCACGCGGCGGTTCGCCACAAGCAGGCCCGGCACCGCAGGAGTGCATTTAGCGAAACAACAGGAAATCAACCATGAGCAAGCCGGGCTTCCACGGGCCGCTGGAACGCGTCAACGATTGCTGTTGGCGCATTCCCAAGAGCTACAAGAAAGGAATGCGGGTCGACGGATTGATCTATGCCAGCGAAGCGATGCTGGATCAGATCAAGGGGGACCAGGCTCCGGAACAGGTCGCCAACGTGGCGTTCCTGCCCGGTATCCAGCACGCCAGCCTGGCAATGCCGGACATTCACTGGGGCTATGGCTTTTGTATCGGCGGCGTCTGTGCGACCGATCCGGAAGAAGGGGGTGTCATTTCGCCAGGGGGTGTCGGCTACGACATCAACTGCGGCGTCCGCCTGGTGCGTTCCAACCTGGACTACCAGGAGGTCAAGCCGCACCTGGTGGAACTGGTCGACCGGCTGTTCCGCAACGTGCCGGCGGGTGTCGGCCGGGGCGGCAAGTACAAGTTCAACCGGCGCGAGCTCGCCCAACTGATGCAACTCGGTCCGGCCTGCTTGCAGGACCGGGGCCTGACGACCGCTGGAGACCTGGATCACACCGAAGCAGGTGGCTGTTTGGCGGGAGCTGTCCCGGAAGCAGTCAGCGATCGGGCCATGGAACGCGGGTCGGGACAATGCGGAACGCTCGGCTCGGGCAACCACTTCCTGGAAGTTCAGGTCGTGGATGCCATCTTCGACGACGTGGCCGCGGCGGCCATGGGCCTGCACAAGGACATGGTTTGTGTGATGATCCATTCCGGCTCGCGGGGACTGGGCTACCAGGTTTGCGATGACGCACTCAAACAACTACGGGGCGTACCGGAAAAATACGGCATCGAACTACCCGACCGTCAACTGGCCTGTGCCCCGATTGAGAGCCCCGAGGGAGAGCAGTATCTGGGCGCGATGTGCGCCGCGGCGAACTACGCGTGGTGCAATCGACAATTGCTGATGGCGCAGGCACGCGATGTCTTCGCGGAGGTCTTCGGGCGGTCCTGGCAGTCCTTGCAGATGAACCTGGTTTACGATGTGGCGCACAACATCGCCAAACTGGAGACGCACGCGCTGGGGGGCAGACGGCGGCGCGTGTGGGTCCATCGCAAGGGTGCCACGCGGGCCTTTCCGCCCCACCACAAGGAAGTCCCCGACGTCTATCAGAAGATCGGGCAGCCGGTGCTGATCCCGGGTGACATGGGTCGAGCCAGTTGGGTGTTGGTCGGGCAGGCGGGCAGTATGGAGCAGACCTTCGGGACCGCCTGCCATGGGGCCGGGCGGAAGATGAGCCGCACGCAAGCCGTGCGGCAGGCCAAGGGCCGGCGGATCGACCAGGAATTGGCCGCTCGAGGCGTGGTGGCGCGGGCCCGCGGCTGGCGGGGGCTCGCCGAAGAACAGCCGGATGCCTATAAGGACGTCAACACCGTGGTCGACGTCGTCCATCATGCCAACCTGGCAGCCAAGGTCGCCCGCATGCGGCCGATCGGCGTGATCAAGGGCTGAGGCCGCGGCCGGAAATGGACGCCCAAGGTGAATCGTCGCTGCGGCGCTACTCCGCACGGCTGCCTTGGCAATAAACCGCACGGCTGCCCTGGCAACCAACCGGACGACCGCCGCCTGCTACTCGACGGTCGGCAGGATCACGTCGTCCATCCAGTACTTCTTGAGTTGTTTGACGACCGAGAGAAACTTCGCCAGGTTGACCGGCTTGTGGATGAAACTGTTGACGTCCATTAACTGGCATCGCTCACGATCTTCGCCGACTTCCGACGCCGTCAACACGACGACCGGAATACTCTTGAGCGACATGTCACCACGGATGTCGCTGAGCACATCCATGCCGCTTTTCTTGGGGAGCATCAGGTCCAGCAAGATCAGGTCGGGGCGTGGTGCCTGTGCGAAGCGGCCTCGCTGCAGGAGAAAGTCCATCGCCTCTTCGCCGTCGCGGACAAGGGTCAGCCGGTGCTTGATGTCGTTGTTCGTGAGCGCTTCAATGGTAACCCGCGCGTCCATCAGCCCGTCTTCGACCAACAGGATCTCCATGGGTCGACCAATCAGTTTCCTGTCCACGACCTGGTTACTTTCCATGACCTGGAACTCCCCCATGGGCAATGCCGCCAAACGACGAACGCTCAATCTCCTACACCAATGTCTTGATCCCATTCCTCCTGGATCAAGGCATTCTCCGCTTGCTCGTGCTCCAACAGGCGGGTCGAAAATTCAGCATATTCGATGACCAGCGATTGGGCCAGGGAACGCATGTCGCGCCCGTCGTGCAACTGCATCGCCCGGTCGATCAGATCGCAAGCCTCCAAGTAAAGCGCCCGATGCTCATCGCGAAGCGCCCGCGCACGCTCGCAAAACCGGGGATCAACCTGCAACGGTTCGTCGAAGTAGCCGTAGGCTTCCTCCAGCGCAAAGTGAAGCGCCAAGTGATCTCGCAGGTCCTCCAGCATTCCGATGAACTGATAGCGGCGCGAGCCGATCAGGTAGGGGTTGCTGGTGACCTCGCCAAGTTCCGCAACGAGCTGCCAGAGATCCTCATTGACGTCCTTGATCTCTTTCAGAAAGGCCGCATTCACCGTGACTGTCGACGTCGTGTTCGCGATCGCCATGACATCCTCCTTTGATGCACACGCCGTCACACGGTGGGCGATTCTGCCGCCGGCAACTCGCCACTGCGAGCATGTTGCGTTCTTCGCTTCGTGACGGACGTGAAAGTTACGTTGCCCCAGAAGCAATCATTTTGAGCCGAACGCGCTGCATCGCCGGGAGCGGATGGAGAATCAAGAATTTCAACCGGCGACGCCTGTCAGCCTATGCCGGTGGGGTCGGCGAGTCAAACAAAAAACGGCTGCCTGCGTGGTCAACAATTCGGCCCGGCCATGCACGCCGCCAGGGTGGGTAGCGAGCCTGGAATCGATACGCCGCCGCACTGAGCGTGTTCCTGACGTCGAGATACAGTGGGGGGGTAATTTAACGCGGACGTCATGACAGGCCCCAACAGCGTGCAATTCGAATCCAGTGACCGTCCGGAATGGATCGTACGGGATGTCATGCAAAGCATGACCTACGGACGTTCGGAACCGGGGAAGTCTGGATCGGCCCGTCGACGGTCGACCGTGGCTTGTGGAAGGGTCATGCCTGATGATCTGGCTCCCTGGCGGCGGTTCCTCTATACCTGACCGATATGACCAGCAGCCCCCCCAGCTCAACAGCCGCTAGCACGCTCATGGAAACACCGATCTGGCGTTCCACCTTCGCCCTGAGCTTCGCCGGGAGCGGCCTGTTGTGGGCCGCCTTTGCGCCCTTGCAATGGACCTGGCTGGCATGGCTGGCACCAATCCCCTGGGGGGTCCTGATCCGCCTCGGCCAGTTGCCCGGCCGGCGACCGTACCTGGCAATCTGGGCCTCCAGCCTGATGTTTTGGCTGGCCTACCTGCAGGGTATTCGCCTGGCCCACCCGGCCAACTACCTGGGTTGGCTGGCCCTTTCTTCGTATTTGGCGGTCTACCTGCCTGCCTTTGTCGGTCTGGCGCGGCTTGCCGTGCACCGCTTCGGTATCCCGCTCGTTGTGACCCTTCCCGTAATCTGGACAGGGCTTGAATTATTGCGCGGGCGGATCCTGACCGGTTTTGCGATGGGGCTGCTGGCCCATACTCAGGTGGAATGGACGTCACTCATTCAGATCGCCGATGTGGGTGGCGCCTACCTGGTCAGCTTTCTGATCATGCTGGTCGCCGCCTGCGCCGCGCGGATGATTCGCCTGCAGGGCCGGCCGGCCGCGATCTGGCCGCTCGCGCCGCTGCTGGCGGCCATCTCGGTCGCCCTGGCCTACGGACAGTTCCGCCTGGCAACGGCACCGGCGCACGAAGCCGGTGCCTCGCCGACATCGGCCGCCGTCGACTCCTCGCCAACCGGGTTGCGCGTCGCCCTCATCCAACGTGTGATCGATACCAAGTTTGCCGCCAACGCCTCCCAACAGGTCGACGCCTTTGAACAGTATTGGCAGGCGACCGTAAAGACCCGCGAAGCAGATCCCGAACTGGATCTGATTGTCTGGCCGGAATCCGTATTCTCCGAAAACAACCCGGAAGTCCAGTGCGACGAGGATTTTTTCCTGCCGCCCGACATCCCGCTCACCCGCGAGGAATTCACAAACCGGTTCCGGGCGCGTCGAGCCAACTTTGACGACAAGGTCGAACGAGTGGCTCAGAGAACCAACCAATTGTGGCGCGACGGAGATTTTGAAACGCTCGACATTCATCTGCTGGTCGGCACCGAAACCATTCGCTTCGGCGCGGATCGGATGCACATCTACAATTCGGCCCTGCTGATCGATCCGCAGGGCACGCTGGCTGGACGCTACTACAAGATGCACCCGGTGATGTTCGGAGAATACATTCCGTTCGGCGACCAGCTGCCGCTGATCTATCAGTACACACCCATGCACCAGGGAATCACCCCTGGCCGGCAGGCGGAAGCCTTTCAGGTGGCAGGCCTGACCATGGCGCCCAGCATCTGCTTCGAAAGTACCGTGCCGCACTTGATCCGCCGGCAGGTGGTCGAGTTGACCGAACGGGACACCAGTCCGGACGTGCTGGTCAACGTCACTCACGATGGCTGGTTTTTTGGTTCGAGCATCCTGGAGCATCAGTTCTCGGCAACCGTCTTCCGGGCCGTCGAACTGCGCCGCCCGGTCCTGGTTGCGGCCAATGCCGGCATCTCCTGCTGGATTGACGGCTCAGGAATCATCCGCGACCGCGGGCCCCGAAGAGGCAATGGAGTGATCATCGCCGACGTACGTCCGGACGGTCGCTGGAGTGGCTATCAGGCCTGGGGCGACCTGCCGGCCGGCCTCTGCCTGGTCACCTGCCTCCTGTTGCTGGCCGCGCAGTGGTTCAGGCCGGCAATCGGATCATCACCGAGCGGGGCGGCGGGCGCCGCTTCCGGTGTGGATCCGCGCCGCGCGGCCCAGCGGGAATAATTGCGGAAAATGCCGCGAATCTTCTCACAGCGGGTCCGTTTGCAGGCTACTTTCAGAAAGAGCGACGCGTCGCCGGACCCGGCTGGGACACGTCGCCCCGATTGTGCGGGCCACCCATTCCCTGCCAGACCCCCATTTTACTAGTTTTCGTTGACACCTGGGATTTACCGAAATTATACTGGCATTTCTGCGTAACCCGGGATGATTCGATCACCGGGAATCGTCTCCCCGGATAGGCAAACCGTCCTTTGATCTTGAGTGCCGCTCGGCGTCTGGATTCAAGTCGCGTTTTCATCGTTCAGCTAGAGGATCAAACGACATGACTCTTGTTGGCAAGATCTTTACCGTGCTGGTTTTGATCATGAGCATTGCGTTCATGATGCTCGCCGTCACCGTCTTCGCAACGCATCGAAACTGGCGGGACATGGTGGTTGAACCGGACGGTTTGAAGGCCCAGATCGAGGAACTGTCGAAAACCAACAGCGAATTGCGTACAGAAATCAGCCGAGCCAAGGATCAGATCGCACTCGAGCAGGCCGCTCGACGATTTGCCCTGGCTGCCGGCCAGGCACGTCAGGAGCAACTGGACGATGCCTTGCAGCGTCGCGAGCAGGAGTACACGGACCTGCAGGCGGCTCACGGCACGCTGGTCGAATCACATGCCCGCAACGTGACCATTCTGAACTCGTTGCGTGACGAGAACGAAGGGCTGCGGACAGAAATCCGTACCGCTCAGCAGGAACGGGACGACTTCTTCAATCAAGTGGTGCAATTGACCGACGACCTCAATCGGGGTGAAGGCAACTTGCGGACCTTGCAAGAGCAACACGACATGTTGCTCGTGCAGAACGGCAAGATGGCCAAGGTCATGCGACGGTACGAAATCAGCGTCGACACACCCATTGATGGTCGACCGCCCCGCGTCGACGGGCTGGTCACTGCGGTCAACGACAACGACCTCGTCGAGATTTCGATCGGGTCGGACGATGGTTTGCGCAAGAACCATCTGATGGAGGTCTATCGGAAGAACACGTATGTCGGCCGGGTTGAGATTGTGATGGTCAAGCCGGATCGCGCCGTCGCCAAGATCATTCCGGAGTTCCGTCGGGGCATTATTAAGAAAGGTGACCGTGTCGCAACCAAACTCAGCTGACGCCTTTTCGCCGCAGCCGACGGTGGGCGAGCAACCGCAGATGGACGCCCCCACACAGAAACAGAAGCTTAGCGTCTACACGGTGATGCTGGTGATTGCCTTCTTCTGCCTGGTCACGGCCTGCGTGCTCCTCTATCAGGAGTTGACCCTGTGGGGCAACTATCCGTGGTGGAACACGAGCGAAGGGAAGCCCAACGTCTCGGTTTCGTTCGTCGTTCCCAGCGAACTGCCGTCTCCGTCACGCCTCGGCTAGCGGTGTGTCTCTCGACAGGTGCGCACGGCACGCAGGCATCTGCAGTGAACTCACCAGCAGCACAGCGCCTCTCAGCCGGAACGCGTTACCCCCCGGGTTGCTCTGTCTTCAAAGGAACCGGGGCGAACGCCCAACGGCTGATGCGCGAGCCGCTCTCATGCCCTCCGGATGACGAATGATTTGGGCTCGTGACCCATGGCGGGCGGGCCACCGTGTCGCAAGCGATCGCTGGCTATTGGTTTGGGGCACTGCCTCGCTAGAATGAGGGCCGCTGGAATCTTCGCGCGTCACGTCTTCAAGTCGAGGTATCGCATCGCGAGTCATGTCCGACGGTCCGCCCATTCGCCTGCAATGCCCACTCTGTGCTGAAGAGGTCGTCGTCCAACCGCAGCAGGCCGGCCAGACGGTAACCTGCGATGTGTGCCTGGAAGAGTTCACGGCGCCTTCTCCCCCACCACCATCACCTTCCCCGCCGCCATCACCTTCGCCACCGCCATCACCTTCCCCGCCACCGGAGCGCGACCCGCCGGACGTGGACGATGGCGGTTCGAACGAGCAAGGTTTTGCCCTGGCGGACGATGTGCCGGTTGCAGCCGCCGCCAACCCGCCGGCGACCATCCCGGCAGCCTCGCCGACCCCGGAGAAGGGTCCAGCGGACCACCAGGACGACGAGTTGGGGTTTGCCGATGAGCCGGACGAGCTGCCCCGGTCGGCGTTCACGGGCGGCGGGCCAGGCATTCCAACCGGTCCCACCTCACCTGTCGCCGCGGACGATGACGAGCTGGGCTTTGCTGATGACCTGCCTGAGCCGGCCAAGGCAGGTCAGGGAGGCGCATCGTCGCCCGATGATCCGAGCGGGTCGCCCGATGACGAAGCCTGGTTGCATGTCGATGAAGATCTCTCCAAGCCGGTCGAGGACCATCCGGCCAGGCAGAAGATCCTTACCTCGGACTACGAGTTTTCCGGCCCTTGTCCGGTCTGCGGCACGCGGTTTGTCGCGACCGATGATCAGATCGGCAGTACGATTCGCTGTCCGGATTGCCACTCACATTTCGAGATCCGCGAGCCGCTCCCGAAAGCCCGCCAGCCGCTCCGCAAAACCGCCAGCTCGTGGGACGACGACGATGAATTCCGGCTCGAACCGGCCGCCGACCTTGCCAGCATGGAGGACCTTGGGGATCCGACCGCAGAGGCTCCCACGCGGGGATCGGGCAGCGATGGGACCAGCGGCGATCGGTTGGGTGGCGACGAGATAGGCGGCGATCCGTTGGGCGGCGATCCGCTGAGCGGCGATCCGCTGGCCGACGATCCGCTGGCCGGCACATTGCCTGGCGGAACTTCGCCGCTAAGCGACGGACCGGCATCCGATGATTGGGGCGGGGACACGCTGGGCAGTGGTCCGCTCGACGACCTGGACGACTTGGACACCGACGACCGGCTCCCCCACAGCAGCTCGGTGCAACCGGTCCCTGTCGGCACACCGTCGTTTCCCAATTCGGAATGGGGTGGCGCCGGAGACCGCGTGGCGGCTGACGCGGCCTTGCGGAAAGCGGAAGCCGAAGCGGACATCGAAGAAGAAGCGGCCCGTGCCAAAGCACTGCCGCCGCGCCCCCTGATCAACGGCGTGCTCAACTGCTTTCAGGATCCGACGTTTCTGCTTCGCTGGCTTCTTTTCGCATTTGCCATCCAGGTCGAGTGCTCGGTGATCAACGGCGCCATCGCGCGGGCCTTGATCGACGACCCGGTCGCTCAACTAATGAGCATGATGATGGGCTGCTTCGCGTTCTTCTTCGGAATCGCGATCTTGGTTGCGGGGGCCGTTACTCTGCTGGCTGTCACGCAGGACACGGCCAATGGCGAGGAGACCATCGAAAACTGGCCGGACGCGAATTTCATGGACTGGTTCTTCGAATCCTCGTACATCTTCTGTGCCTTGTTCGTGAGTTTCCTGGCCGGGCCGTTCGGGCTGATTGTGTTTCCGATCTATCTGCTGGCGACGCTGGAGTCCGGGTTGCCGGTAAACCCGATTTCCGGGCCCATCTTTCGCAGCCTGCTGCTGGCCCGCGGGACGTGGATTCAGTTCCTACTGATGTCGCTCGGACTCTCCCTGACCGCGATTGCCGGCTGGTCGCTGCGGCTTTTCGGATGGGGCCTGCTCAACTTTGTGGCGGCCATCATTCTGGCCGGTGCCCTGTTTCTGTATTTCCGGCTGCTGGGCCGGCTAACCTGGGTTTGCCAGGAAGTGGTCGCTGAAGACGACCGGCGTCGGGCGGCCGAATCCGAAGCCTGAACCGGCCTCCGCGGGTGCGTCCCCCAGGTACCCTCGCGGGGCCCTGTTTCCATCGTCTCAACTTGTTTCCAGGTCGGCACTTGTGGCAAGCTACCGGTGGTTGTGAGCGGCCGCCGGAAATGTTAAGATCAGGGCTTGTCGATTCCGAACGGATGCGCGCCTTTCGCCAGGACTTATCTCGCGTATTCGTCAGATGTTACGCCGATTGAAAGGACTCGTTCTTGGACCCCAACGAACCTCACGACCCCGAGAATGCCGACAGCCTGCCGCAAAACAGCGGCACGGTGCTCGACCTGTCCATCGAGAACGAGCTCAAAGAGAGCTACCTGACGTACGCAATGAGCGTCATCGTCAGCCGCGCGCTGCCCGACGTGCGCGACGGACTAAAGCCATCGCAGCGGCGGATCCTGGTCGCCATGAACGACCTGAACCTGGGTCCGCAAAGTAGTCGCGTCAAGTGCGCCAAGATCTCCGGCGACACCAGCGGCAACTACCACCCGCACGGCGAGAGCGTGATTTATCCGACGCTGGTGCGGATGGCTCAAGAGTGGAACATGCGGCACGTGCTGGTCGACAAACAGGGCAATTTCGGCTCGATTGCCGGGCTGCCGCCGGCCGCCATGCGTTATACCGAGGCCCGCTTGTCGGCGGTCTCGGCGATGCTCCTGGACGACCTCAAGCTGGACACGGTCGACTTCATTCCGACGTACGACGAACGGAACATGGAGCCGTCGGTTCTGCCGTCCAAATTCCCCAACTTGATCGTCAACGGTGCCTCGGGGATCGCGGTCGGCATGGCGACGTCGATTCCGCCTCACAACCTGCGCGAGATCTGCCAAGCCCTGTACAAAGTGATCGACGATCCCGAAGTCCCCATCGACGACTTGCTGGAGGTCGTGCAGGGGCCGGACTTTCCTACGGGCGGCGTGATCTGCGGCCGCAGTGCCATTCGTCGCGGGTACATGACCGGCCGCAGCACGGTGGTTGTGCGCGCCAAGACGGAGATCGTCGAGAAGGCCAAGGGCAAATTCCGCATCGTCGTCACCGAGATACCCTATCAGCAATTCCGTGATCGGGTGGTGGAACGCATCGCGGCCCTGGTCAACACGGGCAAGATCGAGGGAATCTCGGGGATCACGGATGTCAGCGATCTGAAAGAGCCGGTCAGGCTGGAGATTGACATCAAACGGGGACACGACGCCGATGTCGTGCTCAACCAGCTTTACCAGTTCTCTCCCCTGCAGGATTCGTTCTCGATCAACCTCTTGGCGCTGGTCGACGGCAAGCCGCGGACGCTCACGCTGAAGGAAATCCTGCAGGAGTTCATTCGGCATCGGGCGATGGTCATTCGCCGCCGCTCGCAATTCCTGCTGGCGAAGGCGCGGCAAAGAAAACATACGATCGAAGGGCTCCTGCTGGCGCTGGCGGACATTGACGAGATCATCCGCATCATTCGCGCGTCCGGCACGCAGGCAGAAGCCAAGACCGGCCTGATGGGTGTCGAATGCCCGGCCTCGATGATGCAGCGTGCCTTGGGCGAAACCGGGTTCGAGCAATTTCAGGAGGAGCGGGGCGTCGCCGACACCTACTACCTGACGGCCGTGCAGGCGGACGCAATCCTCCGCATGACGCTCGGCCAATTGGTCAACCTCGAGCAGGAACGGTTGGCCGGCGAACACGCCAAGCTGCTGGAGGAGATCACCGAGTACCTCCGGATTCTCTCGGACGAAGCCAACATCCTGGCCATCATCCGTGAAGACACCGAGCAGCTCGAGAAACGTTTCGGTGAACCTCGACGCACCGTCATCTCCGGCGAGGAGCTCGGCAACGTCGACATGGAAGATCTGATCACCGAAGAGACGATGGTCGTCTCGATCAGTCACAGCGGCTACATCAAGCGGACGCCGGCCAGCATCTACCGGGCTCAGCGGCGCGGTGGAAAGGGCCTCAAAGGGGCCAAGACCGAAGACGAAGATCCCATTGAACACCTGTTCGTGGCCAGCACCCACGATTACCTCTTGTTCTTCACGAACAAGGGAAAGGTGTATTGGCAAAAGGTCTACGGGCTGCCCCAATTGAGCCGCGAGAGCCGCGGGCGGGCGATCGTCAACCTGCTGAGCCTGGACGAAGGCGAAAAGATCGCCGATTGCCGCGCGGTCCGCGACTTCAACCTTCCCGATCACTGCCTCACGATGGCGACCCGCAAGGGGCTCGTCAAGAAGACCTTGCTGACCGAATACGGACGGCCGCGGCAAGGCGGAATCATCGCCATCAAGCTGCGCGATGACGACGAACTGGTCGATGTGGTCGTGACCAAACCGGGCGACGACATTGTGCTCGCCACCGCCAAGGGTATGGCGATCCGCTTCAGTGAAGCCGATTGCCGTTCGATGGGTCGGAATACGTCGGGCGTGAAAGGCATTCAATTGGGCAAGGCGGACGAACTGGTCGGAATGGTCGTGGCGGATCCGGCTGCTTGCCTCCTGACGGTCTGCGAAAACGGCTACGGCAAGCGGACCCAGTTCGGCCACAGCGAGTCGTCGGCAGCGGACGAGGGTGCGGGCGACGAGGCCAATGAGGACGTTTCGTCCAGCGCCCGCTACCGCACGCAGCGACGAGGCGGTAAGGGTTTGCGCGACATCAAGACGACCCCGCGTAACGGCAATGTGATCGGGATTTCGCGCGTCGAGGACGACAGCGAAGTCATGATGATGACGGCCCGCGGAAAGATACAACGGATTGCCGTTCAAGAGATCGGGATCATCGGACGTAATACGCAGGGCGTGCGGATCATGAATCTGGATCAAGGCGACAAGCTGGCTGCCGTCGTGCGGGTGCCGAAAGATGACGACGACGATGGCGGCCAGGCCCCCGCGGCCGATGACGGGGCTGCTGCGGAAGGCAGCGACGCCTAATTGGACAGCGCCAAGTTCACGAAAAAGCACCATATGTTGCGACTGCAGCGAAGTGCTAGCTTCAGCATGTTGTGGAAATCTTCGAACTTGGCGCTGTCCAACTAAGGTTCGTTAACACAAACGTTACGCGCGGGTCTCCAACCCTTTCGAATTGACGGACCGGAGCTCTCCAATTCCAGTCATGCCAGCCGCTCGAAGGATCGCTTGATGAATTCGTGTCGCCGTTGGCGTCTCGCTGACCGATGGTGGTTCGTTCAAGATCACGGCCGAGCCACATCGCGTCTGCCGGCGCCGGCCGCCCCGATGTGGCTTGCCGATCTGACGCACGTTGCCAGGGAGCCCTCGTGAGAGCATTGATTTGCGGGATCGGCGGATTCGTGGGAACGCACCTGGCCGAGCATCTGCTGGCCGCCGGCGACACGGTCATGGGATGTTCGCGGAGCGGGAGTTGGCCGGCCGAAGTGGCCGCCGACATGACCGATCGCGTCCCCATGATCCCCTGGGACATCCGCCGGCCATTGGCGGAACCGTATCGCCGCGAGGTGATTGAATTCGCCCCGCAAGCCGTCTACCACCTGGCGGCCATCAGTGTTCCCGGCGCGTGTGGAGCCGACGAACCGACAGCCGAAGCCCGGCAGGTCAATGTGCAGGGAACGGCTGCGGTCCTGGATCTGATCACGCCAATGCCTCACCAGCCGCGACTGCTGCTGGCCAGCAGCTGCTACGTTTATGCGCCGGTCCAACCCGAGCAGCCGGTTGTCGCGGAAGATGCGCCCCTGGGTCCGTTACGCGGTTATGGCAAGTCGAAGCTGGCAGCGGAGCGGTTGGTGGCCGCGGCCGCTCGAACGGGTCGAGTGGATGCGGTCATTGCCCGGGCGTTTCAGCATTCCGGACCTCGCCAGTCGCCACAGATGATCCTGCCCGACTGGGCGAGCCAGTTGACGGCCGGCCGGCAGGGGCCGCTGCGGATCCTCTGCCGGGACGCCTTCCTGGACCTTTCGGACGTGCGGGATGTCGTGCGAGCGTATCGTGCACTTGTTGTGGACGGAAAGCCGCAAACCGTCTACAACGTCGGCAGCGGCGTTTGCCACCGGAGCGGTGACTTGCTGGAGCAGTTTTTCGCCCTTCTCGGCAGCCGCCGCGAAGTCGTAGAAACCCACCCCGGACGGCGGCAGCATCCCATCGCCGACATCACGCGAATTACGTCGCATACCCACTGGAAACCACAGATCGACATCAAGACCACGCTCAGGGATCTTCTCGAGTATTGGCAACAAAGGAGTGAGTCGCCGTGAAAATTGCAGTCGTCGGAACCGGATACGTCGGACTCGTCTCGGGAACCTGCTTCGCGGACAGCGGTAATGAAGTCACCTGCGTGGACATCGACGAACAGAAGATCGAGCAGTTGAATCAGGGGCAGATCCCGATTTACGAGCCCGGTTTGAGCGAGCTTGTTCTCCGTTGCGTAGCGCAAGGGCGGCTGCATTTTACGACCAACCTGCCGCACTCGATCAAGCAGGCCGACCTGGTCTACCTGGCCGTCGGGACACCTCAATCCGAGGATGGATCGGCCGATCTCACGGCGCTCAAGATTGTGGTCGATCAGATCGCGCCGCATCTGCCCGACGAGGCGATCGTGGTGATCAAGAGCACGGTGCCGGTCGGCACCAACGAAATGGCCTACCAGCGGCTCAAAGAGTTGACGGGCAGAGAGTGCCACGTCGCCAGCAATCCCGAGTTTCTCAAGGAAGGCGCGGCGATCAACGATTTCATGTATCCGGATCGCGTGGTGGTCGGCGTCCGCACGAAGGAGAACGCCGAAGTGCTCCGCGAGCTCTACGCGCCCTTTTTGCGGACGGAACACCCCTTCCTGGTGATGTCTCCGGAAAGCGCCGAATTGACCAAGTACGTGGCCAACGCGCTGCTCTCGACCAAGATCAGTTTTATCAACGAGATGGCCAACATCTGCGAAAAGATGAACGGCGATATTAACGATGTCCGCCGCGGGATCGGCCACGACCAGCGGATCGGCTTTGCATTCCTGTTCCCCGGTTGCGGCTACGGCGGCAGTTGTTTTCCGAAGGACGTCCGGGCACTGGCCAGCATCGCCCGGAATGTGGGCGTCGAACCACGGATCATGGATTCCGTCGACGACGTCAACAATCGGCAGAAGCACGTCTTGATCGAGAAAATCGAAACCCACTTTGACGGCCAATTGTCAGGCAAGACGATCGCCGTCTGGGGTCTGGCATTCAAACCTCGGACCGACGATATCCGGGAAGCTCCCGCGCTGGTCCTGATCGACCGCATGCTGGAGCAAGGCGCCCAGGTGCAGGTCCACGACCCCGAAGCAACCGCCAATGTTCGCGACATCTACGGCAGCCGAATCAAGTACGCAACGCAACCCAACGATGCCCTGGAAGGGGCCGACGCATTGGCCATCTGCACGGAATGGAGCGAGTTTCGTCATCCCAATTTCCCCGAAATGCGTCGCCGGCTGAACACCCCGTTGGTCTTTGACGGGCGCAACCTCTACGACCCGGAGCAAATGCAGGAAGAAGGCTTCACGTACCATTCCATCGGCCGGCGGACCGTAAGCCCCGCCACCTGACCAGACGGTGGAACACCCGTTCCGCAGGTCATGCCGTGCGGTTCCGCAAGTCCGTTGGTCATGCTGTGCATGACAATTCCTGCAATTCCGTCGCGCTTGTGGCCAATTGATCCAAACCGCTCCGTATCCCTGCCGGAACGCGTCCGCGTCCGGTTTGCTCTCTGCTCAACGGAACCGGGGTTTACGCCCAAGGGCAGATGAATTTTCCGGGATCGCCGTGATTGGGCGACCGTCGCAGGCCGGCCCTCATTCGGCCAGGTCGACGCAGATGCACTCCTTGTCGTTGCGGATGTACGCATGCCGATTGGCCCAGGCCGGCGCGCTCCAGACGACGTCACGGCCGAACGCCAGGTTGGTGGGCTCGATCACTTTTGCGCGATCGATCTCTTCATAGCCTTCCGGCGAGAGCTTGGTGATCAACAGCTCACCCCGCTCGTTGAACATCCAGAACCGGTCCCCGTTCTTGACCAGGAACGCGGTCCCACTGCCGACGGCCCGTTTGGCGTCGAGCGGCTCGCTGGTCTGCCACAGTCGATCACCGGTGGCCAGGTCCATGGCGGTCAGCTTGCCGCTCTGGTCGAATCCGTAGACGGTACGATCCACCAGGAACGGCTGGACGTTGACCGGTGAGATGGCGGTTCGCGGCTTGTCGCGCCAAACCATCTTGGCAGCCGGCCGGTCGGTGGCCAATTCGACCAGCATGTTCTTATTCGAATACCCGGCAACATAGACCAGGTTGTTGTCCGCGTGGATCGGCGTCATGATCGCCGAGCCGTTCGAAGCTTCGTACTCAACTGACCAGTATTCCTGGCCCGTTTCCGGGTCGACGGAGGCCAGCCCGCGGGGGTGAAACAGAATCAACTGCCGAACGCCGGCTGCCTGGATAATTTTGGGCGGCGAGTACCCTTGTTCGGGCGAGGTGAGGCAACGCCACAGCTCTTCTCCCGTGTCCTTATTCAAGGCGACGGCGTGAGAACCCTCGCCGCCGGCCACACAGATCAGCTTCTGGCCGTCGATCAACGGATGACCGGCGTAGCCCCAGAGGGCCGTCTTGGTCTGATAGTCGCGCGGCAGCTCTTTCGACCAGACAACTTTCCCCGTCGCGGCTTCGAAGCAGAAGAGGTGTCCCTCGGCTCCCAGCGTATAGACCTTTCCCTGATGAACATTGGGTGTGCAGCGGGGGCCGGCGGGATAAGAGATGCCATACTGAACCGGGTACTCGTGCTTCCAGATCAGTTTGCCCGAATGTTCCTCGAGGCAGAGCACGCGTTCGGTTCCGGAGAATTTCTTCCGGTCAAAGTTGTCGACTTTCACGTCGTCGGTCGTAACGTAGTCGGTCACATAGACTCGCCCTTCAGCGACCGCGGGTCCGGCGTATCCGCCGGCAACCGGCGACCGCCACAGCACGCGTGGACCGTCTGCCGGAAACTTCTGCATGATGCCCGATTCGCGCCACACGTTGTCGCGCTGCGGACCCATCCATTGGGGCCAGTCGTCGGCTTGGACTGCGCCGCAGACAAGCACCACGGCCAGAGTCAGGGAGGGTATGACTTTCATCGAAACTTCCTTTGCTTCCAAGGAGTGCATGAGATGGGAATCAGGGTGCGATCAGTTGGATTCGACGTCCCGGCGAAACGCTGCCCCGCTTGCGGGCTTTCACGCGAACGTACGGCGGCACGAAGTGGCTGCGATGGGCGAAACTGCCAACGGCGGCATCCGCGCGTCCATGCTTCGGCTCGACAAGATCCTCGATCACGAAGCCCGCTCGACACATCAGCCCCAACAACTCGTCCCAGCGGTGAAGGAATTCGAGTGTCCCCTCTTCGCGATGCTGGCTGCCGACGACAGCCGGCAGGGGGCCCTCACGAAAGTACGGTTCAACCAGCTCGTACCCGCGCCTGGCAGGCGTCACGTCCGCCTGGAGGCTGCCCGGTTGCTTGTGCTGGCTGATGTACAGGCCGGCATCGCGGACAACGCGAGCAACCTCCTGATAGACGGGGGCGATCTTCGGCACATAGCAGGTGCTGACCGGATGCACCACCAGATCGAATTCTCCGTCGGCAAACATGGGCATGTGATCCATCGACGCTTCCACGGTCCGCACGTCCAGTTTGCGTTCGGCGGCAACCTGGCGGTCCAATTCCAGCATGGCGGGACTGATATCGACAACCGTCACCCGCGCGCCGGCCGCCGCATAGAGGGCTCCGTGCTTGCCGCCACCGGACGCCAGGCAAAGCACATTCTGACCTCGAATGTCCCCACCCAGCCAGCCGACACCGTCCATCTTAGCAAGCGGGTCGAGGAAATCCTCGTCCGGAGCCGGGCGAGTGAACCGCTGGTTTTCCCGAACCAGGGCATCCCAGGCGCGACGGTTGTGATGATGGGCGGGAGTCTGGGGATCAGGTCGGTTCATGGGCCCTGCCTCGCTGGAACTTGACACAAGATGAACGACTTTGGCCCCATAAGCAAGCTGGCACGGCGGCGCCAATCTGCAGGCAGCCCACTTGATGCCGGTGTACTGTGGTCGCGAGAATCACGGATACTCGACGTTCCGTTGATCGCCTGGCGCCCGCTGGCAGTCGTTCGAGCACGGCGGCAAACTTCGTCACGCTGTAATTATTCCCGAGGACTCACCCGATGCTACTTTTTGACGCGCACCTTGATCTTTCCATGAACGCGATCGAATGGAACCGCGATCTCACGCAACCGCTGGACGCCGTCAAGCAACGCGAAGCCGGGATGACGGATAAGATCGATCGCGGCCTGGGAGTTTGCACCCTGGATGAGATGCGCAAGGGTCAGATCGGGATTTGCGTGGCCACGCAAATTGCCCGCTACGTGGCCCCCGACAGTCCGTTGCCCGGTTGGCACAGTCCGGAAATCGCCTGGTCCATGACCCAAGCACAGCTCGCCTGGTACCGAGCCATGGAAGAGGCGGGCCAGATGGTCCAGATCACCGACGCAGAGAGTCTCAATCGGCACGTTCGCCTCTGGCAGAACGAACCGCCTGCCGACGCACCGATCGGCTATATCTTGAGTCTCGAAGGGGCGGATTCGCTGGTCACGATCGGGCATCTCGAGCGGGCGTACGCATACGGTTTGCGGGCCGTGGGCCCAGCCCACTACGGGGTCGGCCGCTACGCTCCCGGAACGGGAGTCGAGGGAGGACTGACATCGTTGGGCCGCGAACTGGTCGTCGAGATGGATCGCCTGGGGATCATCCTGGACGCCACGCATCTCACCGACGACGCCTTCTGGGAGGCCTTGGACCTGTTCACCGGGCCGGTCTGGGCCAGCCACAACAACTGCCGGGCCCTGGTCCCCGATCAACGCCAGTTCAGCGACGAACAACTATCCGCGCTGATCGAGCGAGACGCGGTGATCGGCGCCGTGTTTGACGCCTGGATGATGCATCCGGGTTGGCAGCGCGGCACCACGACGCCCCAGGATGCGGGCCTCAAGATCGAACGGATTGTGGAGCACATCGACCATATCTGCCAACTGGCCGGCAATACGCGCCACGTGGGAATCGGGTCGGATCTCGACGGAGGGTACGGCACGGAGCAGACACCGATGGACTTGCAATCGATCGCCGACCTGCAGCGGTTGACAACGATCCTGGCGGACCGCGGCTACAGCCAGGCGGATGTGGAGGCTATTATGCACGGCAATTGGATCCGCCGCTTGAACGAGATTTGGAGCGAACCGCGATGAAATTGGCAAGAATCCGCCTCAGCAACGGTGACACCACGGTTGCGATTGTCGATGCCGGCAGCGTCACCCCGTTGGATCTTTCGGGCGGCCCCAGCTCGCTGTTCGAAATCCTGGAGTCCGAGGACGTTGATGCGCTGGTGGCGTCCCTCCCGCAGAAGACGACCGTGCTGATTTCCGAAGTCGATCTCTTGCCGCCGGTTGACCAGCAAGAGATCTGGGCCGCAGGCGTCACCTATCGGCGGAGCCGGGCGGCCCGGATGGAAGAGTCCGAAGCGGCCGCCTCCTGTTACGACCGCGTTTACGAATCCCCGCGACCCGAGCTGTTTCTCAAAGCGACGCCGCACCGCGTGGCGGGGAACGGGCAACCCTTGCGAATTCGGGCCGACGCAACCTGGAATGTGCCCGAACCCGAATTGACGCTCGTCATGAATTCGAACTTGCAGTTGGTCGGCTACACTATCGGCAATGATATGAGCTCGCGTGATATCGAAGGCGACAACCCGCTCTACCTGCCGCAAGCCAAGGTCTACGATCAGTGCGCCGGAGTCGGCCCTTGGATCACGCTGGCCAGCGCCATGCCGCCCCGCGAAAAGATCGGCATCGGGCTGACGATCCGCCGAGCCGGTAAGCCGGTGTTCGAAGGTCAGACCGGTGTCGATCAGATGGCCCGCGGCTTTGAAGACCTGATCGGCTGGCTGGGACGTGACAATTCGTTTCCCACCGGCGCGATGCTGATGACCGGGACGGGCGTGGTGCCCGACAACGACTTTACCCTGCAGGCTGGAGACGTTGTCGATATCCGTATCGACGGCATCGGCACCCTCTCCAACCCGATCGTGCAAGCGGGTAGTTCGCCGGCCGGTTGATGCACGCCTGCCCATCCGAACCCGAGGGCGATTCCCGTCCGCCGCACGGTCATTCGATCCGCGATCCGATCAAGCAGAATACCGATCCACCACCAGAACCAACCCACCTGAAGAGACAACGAGGAACCCCATGTCCGTCCAGCAAGTACTGATCGCCGGCCAGTGGCGAGACGCTAACCAGAGTGGTACGTTTCGTGCCGACAACCCTGCCACGCGAGAAGCGTTGCCTGACGAATTTCCCGTTAGCACGTGGGCCGATTGTGATGAGGCCCTCACCGCGGCCGTGACCGCCGCCGCCCAATTGCGGCAGAAGTCGGGCGCCCAGATCGCCGCCTTCCTGGAAGACTATGCCGCTCGGATCGAAAGCCGGGCCGACGACCTGGTCGCCACGGCGCACGCGGAGACCGCACTTCCCAAGGCGCCCCGGCTGGCGGATGTCGAGCTGCCTCGGACGACCAACCAGCTTCGTCTGGGGGCCGCTGCCGCCCGCAGCGGCTCCTGGGCCCAAGCCACCATCGACACCCAGGCCGGCATTCGCTCCTGCTTCGGCCCCCTCGGCCCGGTCTGCGTGTTTGGCCCCAACAACTTTCCGTTCGCCTTTGGCAGCATTTCCGGCGGCGACTTTGCGGCCGCCATCGCGGCCGGAAACCCGGTGATCGCCAAAGCAAACTCCTCCCACCCCGGGACCACACGCATTTTCGCCGAGGCGGCCCAGGCAGCCAGCCGGGCGACGGAGATGCCGGCGGCGACGGTTCAACTTCTCTATCGCACCAGCCACGACGACGGTGAGCGGCTGGTTGCCGATCCTCGCACCGGTGCCACCGGGTACACGGGCAGCCGCGGTGCCGGACTCAAGCTGAAGCAGGCCGCCGATACCGCCGGCAAGCCGATCTACCTGGAGCTGTCCAGCACGAATCCTGTGGTCATTCTGCCCGGCGCCCTCGAAGAGCGGCTCGACGCCATCGCCGATGACTTCGCCGGAAGTTGCCTGATGGGCACCGGCCAATTCTGCACCAATCCCGGAATCGTCGTGTTGCTGGCCGGCGACCGTACCGAACAATTCATCAAAGCGGTCGGGGAACGATTCGAACAGGCACCGGTCGGGACGCTCCTTTCCAAATCGGTCGCTGCCAGCCTGGAAAGCAACCTGTCTGCCCTGCAAGAGGCAGGTGCCGAGCTGGTGGTGGGCGGCGGTGCCGGCACGGGCCAGGGTTATTGCCGAGCCAACACGCTGTTGCGCACGCGCGGCGAAACCTTTCTGGCGAACGCCGCCGCGCTCCAGACGGAAGCGTTCGGTAACGCCTCGCTGTTCGTCGTCGCCGACGACATCCACCAGGCAGCCCAGCTGCTGAGTCATCTCGAAGGCAATCTGACCGGATGCATCTACTCCCACACTGCCGGCCAGGACGACGACGACTATGCCACCGTGGCCGATCCTCTGCGGCAACGCGTCGGCCGGTTGCTCAATGACAAGATGCCGACCGGCGTCGCAGTCAGTTCTGCGATGAACCACGGTGGGCCGTATCCTTCCACCGGGCATCCTGGTTTTACTGCGGTCGGCATGCCGGCGGCCTTGGTACGGTTCGCGATGCTGCAGTCGTACGACAACGTCCGCCCCGCACGCCTGCCGGCCCTTCTGCAGGACAAGAATCCGACCGGCGGCACCTGGAGACTGGTCGACGGCCAGTGGACCACGGCCGACGTGGGATAAGGCTCATGGCTGAGGTGACCCGGAAGGCGGCGCGTCGACCCCGCTGGTGGCTGGGCCCCTGGTCGACGTTTCGAATCTTACTGGCGCCCTTCGGCGATTGGTGGTGTCGGTCGGTCGATCATCTTGCCACCGCAGAGCGGCAGGAAGCGGGCCTGGTGATCGTCCTGCCGGGTATCGAGGGGCGTAGTGTCTTGAACCTGGACATCGCGCGGGGCCTTGCCGATGGAGGCATCGACTGCGCGGTTGAAGTGCACGATTGGACCACGGGGCGGCTTTTCAATTCGCTCTATCACCTCCGTAGCCGGAAGTGGCACGAGTTGGCGGCGGACCGCCTCGCGCGGCGGATTATGGAATACCAGGACGCCCATCCCGGACGCCCCGTGGTGCTGGTCGGGCATTCGGGCGGCGCCGCGCTGACCTTGCTGACGCTGCCGTTGCTGGCAGACCGCCAGATCAGCGGCGCGGTGTTCCTGGCGGCGGCCACTTCGCCGGACCACGACACGCTCGCCGCCCGCCGCCGTACGCGCCGTGGCATCTGGTCGTTTCACTCGCCCTTCGACTGGTTCCAGTTGGGTCTGGGGACGCTGGCGGTCGGCACGTTCGACGGCAAGCACACCGTCTCTTCCGGGATGTTCGGCTTTCGCGATCCTCCGACCGAACACCCCAGGGATGTCGCCCGGCCATCGCCGGATCCCGGGTACGCCGCGGCGCCGGCGGCCGGCCCGGCGCCGCTGCGGCAGTGCGGCTACCGCTGGGCGATGGCCCGCAGCTGGAATTTCGGCGGACATCACGGCTGGGCCAACCGCGTCTTCGCGGCCGAATGGTTGGCCCCGGTAGTGCTCGAAGCGAGCTTGGACTGAGCGGCGACAGCGACCGGCCATGCATCGCTTGCGTGGCGCGGGTCTGCACCGCTTGCTCCGCGCGGGTTTCCATCCCCTGGCTCGGCGCGGGTCTCCATCCCCTTTGCTCGGCGCGGGTTTCCGACCCCTTTGCTCGGCGAGGGTCTCCATCCCCTTTGCTCGGCGCGGGTCTCCGACCCTTTGCTCGGCGCGGGTCTCCGACCCCGCCGAAACCAGCCTCCGCTTGCTGCCCAAGCAAGTTTCACCCGGCATCCCCTTTCTGCTTTTGCAGATCGCGCGAGGTTCGGTTACGATGCGCAGTGAGGAGCCAACCATGAACCATCATGATTCAGCGTGCTGGCCGGCCATGAATCGGCGGGCTTTTCTGGTCGCGTCGGGGATCGGCTACGCCGGCCTGCAATTCGGGAAACCGGGGCGGGCGGCCCCCGCCGTGTCACCAGCCAGGTCAACGAGTGGAGCAGGGCGAGCGAAATCGACGATCCTGTTCTTTCTCTGCGGTGGTGCTTCGCATCTTGACACCTGGGACATGAAGCCGGATGCGCCCGCCGAGTATCGAGGGCCGTTCCAACCGATCGCCACATCGGCACCCGGCGTGCAGTTGAGCGAGCATCTGCCGATGCTGGCCAAGCAGGCCCATCATCTG
This sequence comes from bacterium, assembly GCA_030430075.1. GTDB lineage: Bacteria > Planctomycetota > Planctomycetia > Pirellulales > Pirellulaceae > ARS98. Next base: position 23,190 of record JAUIGN010000034.1, on the reverse strand, counting down.
GCCCTGATCAATTCCGTCGCCGGGACCGTCAACACGAACGACCACCACGCCGGCTACTATCACAACTTGACGGGGCACGTGCCGGATGTCACCTTTCGCACCTTAGGCAACAACCGGACCCCCTTCCCAACCGACTGGCCTTATATGGGATCGGTCGTTGCCAGCAAGCGGCCCCGTCACGCGACGCTGCCCAGCCTGATCACCCTGCCGCATATGCCGAGCCGCAAGCCATACACGCGCCCCGGCCAGTTCGCGGCTCGGCTGGGGATCGAGCACGATCCGTTCTTCGTGCAGGGAAGCTCGGAAGAACCGCTGGAGTTTCAGGCGCCCTCCCTGGAATTGCACGGTGACGTGCAGGCGGACCGCTTGACAACGCGCCATGAATTGTTGCGGACGGTCAACGAGGCGCGTCGTGATTTCGATCGTTTTGACCAGGTACAGACGTGGACGCAGCAACAGGAGCGTGCCATGTCCCTGTTGCGGTCGGAGAGCACGACCGAGGCGTTTGATATTTCGCAGGAGCCCGCCAAGCTGCGCGCGCGCTATGGCGAAACGGTTAACGGCATGAGTCTTTTGCTGGCCCGGCGTCTGGTCGAGGCCGGGGTCCCCTTCGTAACCGTCTTCTGGCTCGGTCAAGGCGTCGGCTCGCCGCTCGCCAAGAAGTGCCGGAGCGCCGGTAGCTGGGACACCCACGGCAACAATTTCAACTGCCTGAAGGATTCTTTGCTGCCCGAATTCGACCGCGGTTACTCGGCCTTGATCGAGGACCTGCATCAGCGCGGGCTGCTCGACGAAACCCTCGTCATGGTGACCAGCGAGATGGGACGCACGCCCAAGATCGGAGACCCCCGCAGCGGTGGAGCGTCCGGCCAGGGACGCGATCACTGGACGCACTGCCTGACCGACCTGCTGGCAGGCGGCGGGATTCAAGGCGGCCAGACCTACGGCAGCAGCGACCGGCTCGGTGAGTACCCCGCGGATCTTCCCGTCACGCCGGCGGACGTGACCCACACCGTCTACCATGCCATGGGGATCAACGACTTGACGGCGCGGGACAAGGTTGGCCGCCAGTACAATCTATTGGAAGACAGCCGGCCAATCGCCGATCTGTTCTAAGCGTGCCGGACGTCGCGGTACCGATCCGTCACCAACTTCCCGCCCATACCGCTACATTCCGCCAACAACCGTTCCTGCACCCCCCTGGTTCCGTCCTTCCGTAGGTCATGCTGTGCATGACAAGATACGTCGGGCCATCTTGCGGAAACACCTCCTCAGCCACCCCACACCCGATCCTCAACCACTCCACACCCACACCGCCCTGGCGCTCCCGCGGCGATCGGATGGCCCTGCGAGTTGCTAGCGGCTGAGCGGTTCGCCAGGCAGACTCGGATAGCGTTGCTTCCGAATGTCCGTCATAATGGCGAGACCTGGAAGGCTTGGTGACCTGAATCCGTGCATTTCATTTTGGAGCAGTTTCGATGAACCTCAAAATGCTACTCCGGCTCGCCGCTGTGATGCTGTGCCTCTGGTCAGCTTCGATCGTTTGGGCGCCCGCAGCCTGGGTGAACGAGGTTGCCGCCGACGACGCCGAAACCAAGAATCCCGGCCAAGCAGACTTGGACAAAGCGACCGAGCTTCAATTGTCGATCAAGCAGTTGGAAGACATCGAGAAGGTCATCGCGTTGTGCGAATCGGCGTTGGATAAAGGCCTGGATGACGACAACACCGAGTTTGCCGAGCAGTTGCTGGTCAGTTCGCTTTGGCAGCACGCCTCGAAACTATCGGCGGCCATTTTTGAAGCGCCTCGCCCGCATCGGCAGTGGCAGTTGATCCGCCGCGTTGTGCTGGCGGACGTCGAAAAGATCGTCAAATACGACGACAAATTTGCCGAAGCGTATTTGCTCGGCGCCAAACTTCAGGGGCTTCCCGGCGGCGACCGCGATGACGCCGTCAAGCGGGTGAATCAGGCGCTCGAATTGCTGGGAGAGGACGACAAGCAAGCGTCGCAAGCCCTCGTGCTGCGGGCCCGGTTACGCGCCGAGCAAGAACAACAGCTGTCCGATCTGGCCGAGGCAATCGAGCGTGATCCGGGCAACACGGAGGCCTGGCAGACGCGGGCTGCCTTGTGGATCGGACAGGGGCAGTTCGACAAGGCGGTCAGTGACATTGAAGCACTGGTCAAGAATGATCCGGAGAACGTTGCCGCGCGACAGGCTTTGGCGGAAACCCTCACGAAGCTGGAAAAATACGACCTGGCCCACAAGCATATTGAAAAGGCGATGGAGCTGGCACCCGATCTGCCAATCAACTTCACCTTGCGGGCGAACATCTATGAAGCCGAAGGTAAACCGGACAAGGCCTTGGCCGATCTGGGTGAAGCGATCCGGCTCGACCCTTCCAACCTTGTCGCCCTGATGGCACGCGCCGCCTTGCACATGCAAGCTGACGAGCTCAAAGCGGCACGGGAAGATGTGGACCAGGCGCTGCGCGTGAATCCGGGCCTCGCGCAGGCCGTTCTGATGCGGTCGATCCTTTCGGCCGCGGAAGGCCGTGTGAGTGATGCCATCTCCGATCTGCAGACGTTGCTGCGCAGCCAACCCAACAACCTCAACCTCCAGGTCCAATTAGCCCGCTACTACATCGTCGACAGCCGGCCTCGCAAAGCCATCAATGTTCTGGATCAATTGATCGAGAAGAACAAAGGAGTCCCCGACGCCTACCGGACGCGAGCCGACGCGCACCTGAACATCGGAAAGCACGCGGAGGCAATCCAGGACTACGAAGAAGCCATCAAACTGGAACCGGATAGCAAGGACCTGCTCAACAACCTGGCCTGGGTGTTGGCCACGTCACCCAACGACGAGGTCCGGGACGGGAAGCGGTCGGTCGAACTGGCCACCAAAGCGTGCGAGCTCACCGATTACCAGGAGGCTCACATCCTCAGCACGTTGGGGGCCGGCTACGCGGAAACGGGCGACTTCGAGAACGCCATCAAGTGGTCGAGCAAAGCGGTCGAGTTGGGTCGCGAACAGAAAAATCCTCAGCTTGAGCAATTGGAGACCGAAGTCGAAACGTACAAGGCCGGCAAACCGTTCCGTGAGATCCAGAATGTGGAAGAAAAAGCCGCGCCGCCTCGACGCGTGATCGAAACGTAACGACGCGTGATCGAAACCTGGTGACGCGGGGCCTTGAACCGACAGCGAGCGAACTGTTCGTCAGGGACTCACGCGAACCGCTGTGATCGCGACACATTCGCCATTCCCATACTTACCGCGATGGACCGTCAAGCCGCATTTGAGCTGGTCTGCGAGTATACGCAGAGCGAAAGTCTGCGGCGGCATATGCTCGCCGTGGAAGCTGCCATGCGGGCCTACGCGCGGAAGTGGGAAGAAGACGAAGTCAAATGGGCCATCGTCGGTCTCCTCCATGACTTTGACTACGAACGGTGGCCCGACCCGCCGGACCATCCGCTGCAGGGCTCAGCCATTCTGGCCGAACGCGGCTATCCCGACGACGTGATCTACGCCATCAAGTCGCACGCGGACTACCTGGAAGACTGCCCGCGCGTCTCCCGGCTGGATCGAGCCCTCTACGCGTGTGACGAGCTGGCCGGGTTTGTCTCCGCCTGTGCGCGAGTTCGCCCCGAAGGTATCCATGGCATGAAGGCCAAGAGCGTGCGGAAGAAGATGAAACAGAAGAGCTTCGCTGCCGCCGTCCACCGCGAGGACATCGTCCAGGGTGCCGAAGACCTGGGCGTCGATCTCAACGAACACATCCAGTTCGTGATCGATGCCATGGCCGAGATCGCGGATCAACTGGGTCTTTCGCCATCCGCCGCATAGCCCCACAGGTGATTCAGGCACGAATGACCATTCCGTGCGAGTCGCTGTGCGGTCGTCGATTGTGATTCACTTACCGAGAGCGCCGTGCATCTCAGACGGAACCGGGGCTAACGCCCAACGGCTGATGAATCATCCGCGTTAGCGTCCGGTTGGCTCGGCTGCCAACGGAACCGTGGGCTGATCGCCTCGCGGCTGATGAATCATCCGCGAAAGAGGACGCCGCGTCCTGCGGAACCTCTTGGACCGGGCAGGTCGGACCGGCAGGAAAAAGTTTTTCGAGATTATGTTGACATTGAGTACGTCTGTACTTATAAGTTCAGTACAAGTGTACTTAAATGAGGAGCGTGACAAGACGATATGAGCGAACGGCCTGCACTATCGAAGGGCGAACTGGAGGTTGCCCGGGCGATCTGGAAGCTTGGATCGGCCACCGTGGGCCAAGCGTTCGAGGCGATTCCAGAGTCGCGCCGACCGGACTATTCGACGGTACAAACCTACATACGCCGCCTGGAAGGGAAGGGCTACCTGCGTTCACAGCGAACCGGTCGCAACAAGGTTTACGCACCCAAGATCCGACCGAGCCAGGTGATTCGGGAAACGGTTGACGATTTCATGCACCGTCTCTTCGACGGTGAAGCGATCCCCTTGATGCGTCATCTGATCAATGACCGGGGTGTGACGGCGGAAGAGATCAGCGCAATTCGCGAATTGCTCACTGAACATGAGGTCGAAGAGGACGAATGAATATCAGCCCTCAACTCCAAAGCCTGCTCTGGATGCAGCTTTGGCAGATTACACTCCTCGTGGTGGTCGTCGGCTTAGTTGCTGTGACAACGTTACGCCGGCGGCCCCACGTGGCTTATTTGCTATGGGCGCTTGTTATCGTCAAGTGCCTGACTCCGCCGTTGTGGAGCAGCCCCACGGGAGTCTTCTCCTGGCTGCAGGCGTCGTCCCCATCGCTGGCCGCTCAGGCGGATCCGCCCTGGAATGTGGCCCGGACACCGCCGCAGGAGCACACCATGCATTTGACGCTCGTGCCCCGAGTGTCTGACGCGGATGGCGAGGTGGAAGCGTCGGCCGGTTTGCCTCCCGCCAGGCTGCCGGCGCCAGAGAGGTTCTGGTCGCAGACGTCGCGCACAGCGGCCGTCGGCGTCGCAGTCGCCCTCTGGCTGGTGGGCGCCGGTCTCCTTCTGTCGCTCGCCTTGCTCAAATTCCACCGGCTCTCCTGTGCGTTCACGGCCGAGGGATGTCGGGCCTCTCCCGAACTGGAGGACGCCCTGCAGCGGCTGGCTCGGCGATTGGGCGTGAGGCTGCCTGTCCGTCTGGTCGTTTCCCCGAATCATGACGGCCCGTTGGTGTTTGGAATTCTGCGGCCGCTGATCGTGCTTCCCGAAATCATGGTCCGCGCCAAATCGGTCAGTCAGCTCGAGCCGATCTTGGCCCACGAGTTGATTCATGTGCGGCGCGGCGACACGCTGCTGGGAGCCCTCCAGTTCCTGGCTCAGGTCGCCTGGTGGTTCCATCCCTTGGTGTGGTGGGCCAGCCGGCAGGTCAACCGTGTCTGCGAACGATGTTGCGACGCCGAAGTCATCGCCAGTCTGAACTGCCCGCCAAGCGTCTATGCGACCTCGCTGCTGGACGTGCTGGAGTTCAAGAGTACCATTCGCCCGGCCCTGGCCATGCCGGGTGTCCGTCCAATCGACATCACCAAGAACCGGGTCAGCTATATCATGAAGGAATCCGAGCATTTCCGATCCAAGCCAGCCAAGATCTACTGGTTGCTGGCCGTTGTCCTGGCGTTTGTGATCCTGCCGGGCGGTGCCTGGATGATTGGCAAACACGGCAGCGGTGGCGCGCAGTTGTTCCATGGGCCGCTGGCCCGGGCCGTCGATGCCCCGGCCCAATGGCGACGCGACGCACGTGAGGCGTTCGAGTCCAAAGATTGGAGCGGGGCTGCCAGAGCTTACGCGAAGATCGTCGACCGATTCCCCAACGAGGCCCGCAGTTGGTTTCTGCTGGGGTATGCCCTGCACGCCGACGGACAATTGGACGAGGCGATCAAGATCCACCGGAAGGCCACCGAGTTTCCCTCGACCAAGGTGGTTGCACTCTACAACCTGAGCTGCGCCTATGCCTTGAAAGGTAACAAGGAAAAATCGCTCCAACACTTGCAAGAGTCGCTCGACGCCGGCTTCAGAAGCTCTGATCCGATCACCAAGGACGCCGACTTCTCCGGGTTGCTGGATGATCCGGAATTTCTCGAGTGCGCCGCTCGAGCCCAACCACCTTCCTCGCGCGAAATCTACCGCCAGCTCGATTTCCTGGTGGGCCACTGGACCGTGGCCACCAGGTCCGGAGAAACGGTCGGGAAAAGCGTCGTCACAGTCGACGTGAAGGGTTTCCTGCTGACGGAGAAATGGACCAATCCTGAAGGGGGAACGGGAACCAGCATCAGCTTCTACGATCCGGCCGATCAAACTTGGAAACAGACGTGGGTCGATGAGCACGGTACCGTGGTCCGTTACACGGGCGTCCTCGAAGATGGCGTGATGCAGATGAACGGGAAACGGACGATGGCCAACGGCAAGGAGATGCTCTGCCGGAAACGTTACGCGCCGCGTTCGGATGGAACGGTCTGGCAAGTCACCGAATGTTCCGACGACGATGGGCTGACGTGGTCGATTTCCTTTGACGGCGTCTATCAGCCCAACCAGCGGATGACGATTCACGTCGAGACGACCTCCGTCTAGGAGACACCGATTCCCCAGGTATCGGGAACTGAAGTTGGTGCGCACCCGGGACAGGTTTCCCGGTCACGGCGCTCGACATCACACAGGCGCAAGCGGACCCGTCGCCCGGCCTGCACACCTTGTCCCGGTGGCGAAATCGACAAGAATGCACGAAACGACCGTTTGCCAACGGGGTAAGCGAGTTGGTTTCGTGCATTTTTCCTTTCTCCTGGGAGTCGCAGACGATGCAAATTCAGGCCGCTGACGCGCTGGTTACCAAGAAATGTTTGCCGTGCGAGGGAGGCGTCGACCCCTGTTCGCTGGAAGAAGCTCAGCAACAGTTGGCCGCGATCCCCGATTGGCACCTGACCCACGGCGGTCAGAGAATTCGCCGGGACTGGACCGTCAAACATTTCATGGCGGGAATGGACTTCTTTGGCAAGGTGGCCGAAGTTGCCGAGGCGGACGGCCATCACCCCGACCTGCACTTGGAGGGCTATCGGAACCTGTCGATCGAACTCTGGACACACGCCATCGGCGGGCTCAGCGAAAACGACTTCATCCTGGCTGCCAAGATCGACCGCCTGCCGATCGAACTCAAAGAGTAGCAGCCGGTTGTGAGCGTAGGCGAAATGTAGCGCGGCTGACCGTCGCCAGGCGGTACGAATGACGGCAGGCGGGCCCGTGATCAACCGAACAATTCTGGGCGCACCTTGCCCGTACCGGCAATTGGGTGCGGTCGCCCTTGACGGTCCGGGACGGTGGTTGCGGGATCAATCCCCAGCAGATAAAAGGCGGTCGCCAGGATGTCCTTGGGTGAAACCGGATTTTCCAGCACCTCACCCCCGTCCCGCGTGGTCTGCCCCACGACCTTGCCACGTGCGATGCCAGCGCCGGCTAAGGCGACTGAATAAGCCCGCGACCAATGCTCACGGCCGCCACCGGGCTTGCTGTTGATCTGCGGTGTTCGCCCATGTTCGCTCATCCAGATCACCAGTGTCTCGTCCAGCAATCCCCGCTCGTCCAGTTCCGTCAGGAGGGTGGGCAACGCCGCGTCCAACCCGGGCAACAGCAACTCTTTCATCCGCGGATAGTGATACTGGTGCGTATCCCAGGCACCGTTGGCGAACTGGCCGAAACAATCCCAGAAGAGGGTGATGAACCGGCCACCCGCTTCGACCAACCGCCGCGCCGCCAGGCATCCCTGGCCGAACAGATTCAGCCCGTAACGCTCGCGCGTCGCCCGGGCTTCGCGGCCAATGTCCAGGGCCACCCGCATTCGATTCGACGTCAGTAGCGACATTGCCGTCTGCTGTTGTTGGCTCCACAGGTCCAGTCGAGGATGGTTGTCTAGCTGCCCGCGCCCGCGATCGAATTGGGCCAACAGCGAACGTCTCAACCGCAAGCGTTCGATCGAAATGTCCGGAGGCAATTCGGCGGCCGTCGAGAGATGGAAGCGGCCGTCAACGGACGTACCGCCAAACGGGTTGCGAAATCGCTCCGTCTGGCCCACGGTGTTCTTGGGCGCAACGTGCAAACCGGGACCATCAAAGTCGGTCCACAGAGGATCGTATTGACCACCCAGAAAAGCAGCGAACGGGCCGGCGTTAACAGCCGGGTTGTCCGTCTTGGAATTCACCAGCCAGGGCAGTCCGATGTTGCGCGGCAACCGGGCAGTGTCACCGTCGCGCGGTTTGCGTTCCAGGTAGTCAACGACCGAGCCGATAAACGGCCAGTGACGGGCGTCTCGGGCCAACGTCTCCAGTGCCGGCGTATACGTCGGCATGCCCGTTACGGCGTAAGCCAACCCGTGCACCGGGTACGGATGGGTCATCGACCGCACCACCGTCACGCGATCCATGACCTGGGACAGCCGGGGCAGGCGATCGCAGATCCGCAGCCCGGGAACCGCACTGGCGATCGCCCGCATTTCGCCCTGCACATCGGGCAACTCGGGCTTCGGGTCGAATGTCTCATGCGACGAAGGGGACCCGTAGGGAAACAACAGAATGCACGACTTGGCGCGACCGAACGGGTCCCCGGTGCCCGAACCGGCCATCCTGTGCGTCGACTCGCGCGCTTCGAGGCTGGCGGCGTTGGCCAGGTTCAATCCCAAGGCGCCCAGCCCGCCAACCTGCAAGAACGCGCGCCGCGAAACTCCATCGCAAAGCGTTCTTCTGGTTCCTTGAAACTGTAACACGTCGACTCCCTGCGCTCGTCTCTGCCGACCTCGGCCGCCACCTTGAGCGACCGACCGGCGCCGGCACCTCACTCGTCAAGATAGGCGATTTTCCCCCGCATGACAAAGTGACAAGACGGTTTCGCCCCCGCTGCTTGACCCACGCTGATGCGAATCCGCTTGATGACCTACAATGGCCGGCAAGTGAATGGCACGTGGTGGCAGCGACCGAAGTGGGAGTGGCGGAGCGCATGAATACGGATGGCCAAGCGGGGAACGATGAAGCGCGCTTCGCGCGCGCCCTGGTGTTTTGCCGCCCGGGAGAACCGCTGCGGACGCGGACGTTTCCCCAGCCCACGCTGGGACCGCACGAGGCTTGGGTGGAGATTACCTGCTGCACGATCTGCGGCAGCGACCTGCATACAATCCGTGGTGACCGGCCGGTCTCGGGCCCGACCGTCCTGGGTCACGAGACGATCGGCCGGATCCGAGCGCTGCCTCGATCCGGACCGGTGCCGCACGATGTTTCCGGCGCCCCGCTGGCGCTCGGGGACCGCATCACCTGGTCGGTGGCCGCCTCGTGTGGCGAGTGCTTCTTCTGTGATCGCGGCCTGCCGCAAAAGTGCGACCAGCTTTTCAAGTACGGCCACGAGACCATCGACCGGCACCCGCTGAGCGGCGGGCTGGCTGAGTTCTGCCACCTGACCGCCGGCACGCCCGTCGTCAAGGTACCCGACGCGCTGGAAGACCATGCCGCCTGCCCCGCCAATTGTGCGACGGCCACAGTCGCCGCCGCGGTGCGGACCGCGGATGGGTGTCACGGCAAGGCGGTCCTCATCCACGGCGCCGGCATGCTGGGACTGACGACGGCCGCCATGGCCGCCCAGCAAGGAGCCTCGGCGATCATCGTCAGCGACCTGTCGGTCGAGCGGTTGGGCAGGGCACACGACTTTGGCGCGACACACACGGTACACGTCGGTGGCGACGCAACCGCCTTGTCGACAACCGTCCATGGCGCGACCGCGGGCCGTGGCGTCGATGTCGCTTTTGAGATGTCGGGGGCACCCGTTGCCGTGGAACAGTCGATCGACCTGGTGCGGATCGGCGGGCAGCTTGTCCTGGTGGGCGCCGTCTTTCCGACGCGCCCCGCAAAGCTCAATCCAGAGACCATCGTCCGCAAGCTGTTGCGGATCGACGGAGTTCACAACTACACGCCTGGCGACCTGACGGAGTCCGTCAGGTTCCTCAGCCAGACCGCGGCCAGGTTTCCCTTCGCTTCGCTGGTTGGCAAGGAACTGAACCTGGACGACCTGAACGCCTACCTCGCGCAGCGCCGCGATACAACCCCGATCCGCATCGCCGTACGCCCAGGTCCGGCCCTCACGCCGTGAGTCACCACCCTACCGCGCGGCGCGGGCCACTGCCCCATCGCGCGGCGCGGGTCACTGCCTGATCGCGCGGCGCGGGTCACTGCCTGATCGCGCGGCGCGGGCCACTGCCCCATCGCTCTCGCTCGGCGCGGGTCTCCGACCCCATCGCTCGGCGCGGGTCTCCGACCCCGCCGAAACCGCTGACCGAAGGTCTCCAATCCCTGCCGAGGCAAAGATTCGCGCCATCGACAAGCGATCGCGCGCAACACCGCCCACGCTCCCGTCGATCGCCGGGCGAACCGGACCCCAATGCAAGCGATTCATCAGCCGTGGGGCGTTAGCCCCGGTTCCGTTGATCGCAGGACAAACTTGGCGCTAACGCGTTCCGGCTGATAGACGCGGCGCCGTTGCGAAGCTCACTGCCAACGATCGCGACCCAGCAACTTGCACGCACTTGCCGTACCTTGATAAGCTTTCCGCGCAAACACGTGACTCGAAACGAACAACGGCGGCGCCACCAAACCGCGACCTCGTTGATAGCCCCTTCTCGAAGAGCCAAGCCGTATCCTGTCATGCACAGCAGGACCTACGAAAGGGCGCTCCGTTGTCACCTTGGTGCGTGTCGCGTCCTGCGTGGTCGGCGCCGCTGCGTCGAGTACAATCAGCCCAGGAGCCACTGCTTTTTGTCGCCCCCGCTTCGAGTTCGCCCATGAAGACACTTGCCGCGATTCTGGTAACGCCCGGCCAACCGCTTCAACTGACTGAGCTCGAGGTCCCGGTGCTACGGCCCGGTCAAGTGCTCGTCGAAATCGCATACAGTGGCGTATGTCACACGCAGCTCCTGGAAGCTCGCGGCGACCGCGGGCCGGATCAATACCTGCCGCACTGCCTGGGCCATGAGGGGAGCGGCACCGTGCTGGAAGTCGGTCCGGCGGTAGCCAAATGCCGACCGGGAGACCGAGTCATTTTGTCTTGGATGAAGGGTTCGGGGGGCGACGTTCCGGGAACCGTCTACGATTCTTCGATCGGCAAAGTCAACGCGGGTGGTTTAACAACCTTCCAGCGGCATAGCGTGGTCAGCGAAAACCGCATCACGCCGCTCCCCGCGGCGATTCCGTTTCGCGACGCCGCGCTGCTCGGCTGCGCCGTTCCGACCGGCGCCGGTGCCGTCTGGAATACGGCCGGCGTCGAGCCGGGGCAGAGTGTGGCGGTGTTTGGCACCGGAGGAATCGGGCTCTGCGCTGTCGCCGCGGCCGCCAGCGCCGGCGCCGATCCGCTGATTGCCGTCGACATCAACGCCGACCGGCTGGCCTTGGCGCGGCAGTTCGGCGCAACGGTCCTGATTGACGCCAGCCAGGACGATCCGGTGGAGCAGATCCGGACCGCGGCCGCGGGAGGGGTCGACATCGCGCTGGAAGCGTGCGGCAACCCGCACGTGATGGGGCAGGCATTGCAGGCGGTCCGCAGCCGCGGCGGCACGGTCGTTGTCATCGGCAATGCGCCTTACGGCGAACAGCTCCAGATCGATCCCGCGCAATTGAACCAGGGCAAACGGCTGCTCGGAACCTGGGGAGGTGACAACGACCCCGATCGCGATTTTCCCCGCTATTGCGAATTGCTCGTCGCCGGCAAGCTGAACGTTCAGCCCTTGATGACAAAGACCTACGGGTTGGAAGCGATCAACGAGGCGCTGGCCGACCTGCAAGCCGGTCACGTTCCTCGGCCGGTGGTCGAAATGCCGGCAACCTGACTCGCCGGACGTCTGGAGTTAACATGATCATCGGCCTCGATTTCGACAACACCTTGGTCTGTTATGACGGGCTCTTCCACCGGGCAGCCGTTGACCGCGGGCTGATCCCGGCCGACACGCCGAGCGAGAAAGAAGCGGTCCGGAACGAGCTGCGCGCGGCCGATCGCGAAGACGCGTGGACGGAACTGCAGGGGCTCGTCTACGGCCACGAGATCCAAGCCGCTCGGCCGTTTCCCGGCGCGGCCGCCTTCCTCCGCGAATGTGCAGAGCGGGAGATTGTGGTCTGTATCGTCAGCCACCGTACACGGCAACCGTTTGCCGGGCCGCCGTTGGACATGCACCGCGCGGCCCGTGAGTGGCTGGATGCTCGGGAGTGGTTTACCCAGGGCCCGTTCGGACTGGCCGCAGACCGCGTCTACTTTGAGGAGACGAAAGACGCCAAGTTGGACCGGATCGCCACGCTCGGGTGCGGCGTTTTTGTCGACGACCTTCCGGAGCTGCTGCACGAGCCCGGTTTTCCTCAAGCTGCCAAGCGAATCTTGTTCGACCCGCACGCCACCGGCGCCGACGTCACCGGGCTGTTGCGCGCCGGGTCATGGCCGGCCGTCTCCGACCTGCTGTTTCGACAGGGCCGCTCATGAACGTCTCGGATCGCGCCGATTTCGATCCAAAGCAGCTCGCCCGGCAGGCAACTGCCCTGCTGACGGCGGCAGGAATCACCGCCGACGCAGCGGCCGGCGTACGCCTTCACCCGCTGTCCGGCGGGCGGAACAACCGGACGTTTCGCCTGCAGGCCACCAGCGGCGACTACCTCCTGAAGTGGTATTTCTCCCATCGGCGCGACCGGCGTGATCGGGCGGGAACCGAGTTCGCGTTTTGCCGTTGTTTGTGGCGCCACGGCATGCGCCGGCTCCCGCAACCGTTGGGACTCGATCGAGCGGCGGGCCTGGCCCTGTATTCTTTCCTCCCGGGGCGCCCGTTGCGACCGGCGGATCTGACGGCGGCCCACCACGATGAAGCGGTCCGCTTCCTGTGCGATGCCAACCGGCTGCGATCCGAACCGGAGGCGCTGGCTCTAGGCGAAGCGTCCGAGGCGTGTTTCTCAATCGAGCGGCACATTGGCACGATCGGCAAGCGGCTGCAACGCCTGGCGGCCATCCACCCCACAACCGAGATCAGTGCGGAGATGGGCCGGTTTGTCGGGGGGCCGCTGAAGGACGCCTTCGAGCACCATTGCGCCAGGCTGGAATCCGAGGTACGCAGCACGCCACTTGAGATGCAGGACGAGCTGGTGGCGGCAGACCGCATTCTTTCACCTTCCGACTTCGGATTTCACAACGCCTTGTTGCAGGACGATGGCTCGCTGATGTTTGTCGATTTCGAGTATGCCGGCTGGGACGACCCAGCCAAGCTGGTCTGCGACTTCTATTCGCAGATCGACGTGCCGGCGCAGCCATCGTCCTTCGCGCCGTTTCTGCAGCGCGTCGCGGGACTCTGCGCGGCTGCTGATCTGACCTGCCGCCGCGTGCAACTTCTGCTTCCCCTCTATCGCATCAAGTGGTGCACCATCGTTCTCAATGATTTCTTACCGGACGGCGAGGCGCGGCGGGCATTTGGCGATGCGGGGAAAGCCACCGGCCGCCAACGCCGGCAACGCCGGCAATTGGCGCTGGCCAGCCGGATGCTGGAACGACTCGATCAGGAATTCGAATAAGTCTACAATCTCGGGCGGAGCATCATTCACGTGGAGCCAGCAGGTGAAGGAGCAACGTGCCGCAGCCAGTGGTCGCCAAGAAGCGTCGCGCGACGACCCGTCGTCGGCGTCAGGGCCGCGTTCTCAGGAAGCGTCGAGCAGTGGATTGAGAGGACAGCCACCGGGCGGGCGCGTCCCCGAAATCACCGTTGCCGCCCAACGGGATGCCTTTGACCTGCCGGCCTGCCGCGAGTTGCTCGATCAACACGGTATTGTGTCCGTCCTGTCGGGCCGAGGCTTCAATCAAGTGGTCCTCGTCGCGCGGACCGATTCCGGGCGGGCCTTGGAGTTGATCGCGTGCCATCGTGAAGGGCTCATCCGAGTGAACCCGCTATCGGCCGGCGATTACGTCCTAGGCATCATGGCATGGTCGTTCGGGTGCGGCATGGCCATCCCCGCCCTTTTGGGATTGCTGCTGATCTACTTGCGGATCGACACCACGTTGATCGCGATCGCCGCCGGCGTCGCGTTGGCCGGTTCGATTCCCTTGGGCGGATGCCTCGGCTACTGGCGCTGCCGTTCGATTGCCAGCCGGCGGCGGCGCTCCGGATCCGGCTAATTCATCAGAAACCAGAGAGACACGCGGTCAATCGTTTCGACGAGGTCGGAAACCCGCCGCGATTCGATATGTTGCCGCCGCGAACTCGGACCATCCATCAGCCGTTGGGCGATCGCCCACGGTTCGGTTGATCGTCCGGAATGTCATGCACAGCATGACCTACGGAAGTGTGGAGTTCGGCAGCAGGGAGTTGCGTGATGCAAACGATTACCTGACCCGGACCAACGGTCGCTCGCTGATGGAGAATCGTCTTTCGCTCTGCGGACGGAGGGCGCCGTTACGGACCGCGCGCCGATCAACACCGAACTCGATGTTCTCATCATCCTAGGCGACCATGACGCCTGCCCGGTTCACCGCGGCCGTGATGAAATCGACGATCCGCCAATCCAGCCAGCGGCGATCATCGTCGGCACCGGCCCGGCCGATAAAACCCAGGTGTCCCCCGTGATCGGAAAGATGGACCGAAATGGCCGGCTGGGAGGTGAGCGGTTCAAGCAACTGATAGGGAACCAGGGGGTCGTCGCGCGAAGCGATCAGCAATGTCGGCACACGGACGTTCCCCACCACGTGACATGAACTGGTCTCCTGGTAGAACTGCTCGACCGATTCGAATCCCCACACCGTTGATGTGTAGCCTGCGTCAAATCCTCGCTGGCCCCGGGGTCGGAGGGCCGCGACCAGGTTTGGAGCGTGCCGGACCAGAAGCTGGGTGCGGAGCAAGTGCCGATGATGAGTCATGGCCAGGTAGCGATCGTAGAAGCGGGCGAGACCGCGCGACAACCGATCGACACAATGCTGCAGGTCAATGGGCGGACTGACGACGACCATCCGGCGGAGTTGAGGCGGAAGGCGGAGCGGGTTTTCGCCGGCCATTTTCAAGGCCACGTTGCCGCCGATCGAGTACCCGATGACGCTGATCGGAGACACAGGGCATCGTTTGGCAACCACTCGCAGCGCCGCCAGCAGGTCGTCCGAACATCCTGCGTGGTAGGGCATTCGAGAGAGGCCTTCTGCGGCGCCGCACGATCTCATGTCCAACCGAAACGTCCGAACTCCCGCGTCGTTGAGCCGCGCCGCGGCATGCACCATGTAGGGACTACGATGACAACCGGTCAGGCCGTGCACCAGGACGGCCGTGGGTGACGTCGGCCGCCAACCGAAAGGACGATCCTCGTGCATCACCGTGACGTCGCCGTCCGGCAAGCGAATCTCGAGCGGAGTCGCCCGATAGGGAAACCGGTTGCCAGACTGGACGATACCGGCCATGGTCTGAATATGGCCGTTCCGCAACAGACCATGCGGTCGAAAGGGGGGGAAGCGCTCAACAATGTGATGTAAGCCGTCGATCGCCCCAGCCCTTGTCCGATAGGTCTTCGCATCCGGTTTGCTCGGCGAGCCACCCAGCCGCGAAGAACGCCCGGCGGAGGATGGATCGCCCCAGTCAGTCATCGCCGGCCACCTGCGGCCCGCTCGGGATGCGGACGATAATCAAGCATCGGGGCGACTTGTACCCCAATCCGCAGAGCGGCTCAAGACTGAAATGCCCGGCACTCACGCGAGCACGCGAGCTCCCCGCGCCGCCCGCCGGCTGGGCGACCGGAATTAAACGCCTGTCCTGCCCGCCTGGCCGCGACCTGCCCGGCGATCGGGACGCTCGACGTGGGCCTTTTCGAAAGCCCGGGCCAGGTTCGCATAGCATGTCCGGGCAGCCGCAACCGGGTCGTATCCTGGCTGCTGCCAGATCATGCTGCTCACTTCACAATTGATGTCTCCGTGGTAGCCGCCGGCGGAGAATTGCTTGAGCAGTCCGACGAAGTCGATCGTGCCAGCCTGTCCCGGCAGCTGGAAACTCACCTTTCCGTCGCGCCGAACGGCGTCCTTGACGGCAATGTACTGGGTGTAGGGCAGCGCGGTGCGGATGGTTTCCGCCATGGGCAAATCGCGAAACGCGTAATGGCTGTAATCGTACACCATCCGCAACCGGGAGGGCTTCCCAAGCTGTTCGATCAACCAGACCGCTTCGGCCGGCTGCGAAACGACTCCACCGCGATGAGGTTTGATTGCAATCAACGTATCGGTGGCGTCCGCCACCTTGACCCATTCGGCCAACCGATCGCACAGTTGATGCTTGACCCGGCCAAAATCTCCGCCGCCAAGCACCGTTTGAATGTGGGGTGGTGCCGCCGGCGACAAATCGTGGGCTACGCCCGCCGCCAACCGCAGGCGTTCCAGGGCGATCGCTTGTTGGCGCGGGTCGCTCGGATAGACATGCTCCATCAAGGAGGTCAACTGGATGCCTGAGCTGCTCAGCAGCGATCGAATCGACTGCCGTCGCCGCGGTTCCAATTGCTTGGAATCCGCATCCCAGCCGTCACGAACCGCCACTTCGACCGAGTCGAATCCGATCTGGCCCAGTGTCTCGATCGCCCGCTCCGTTCGGATGCCCTGCATGCCATAGGTGCTGAAGCCCAACGTGCAGGATGCGCGGTGCCTGCCGGCAGGCGGTTTGTCGGCCCGCCCAATCGCTGGGCAGCAGCCGGCGACCGCGGCGACCGCGGTTCCTCCCAACATCGCTCGACGCGACAGGCCGCCCGGCGGGCAACGGTTCGTTGTTACCTCCACGCGCTCTGTGGATCGCTGCGCCATGATCTGCTCTCCTCCCTCGCTTCATTACGACGTCATCCCCGGCCGATTTGCGTCACTGCCCAACCACCAACGACGATTATCGTCGCGCTGAGGTGAAATAGAAACGCCGTTAAGACCGGGAGGTCGCAGATTCGGCCGTTAAACCGGTTCTCGATCCGGCCAGCAACCTAACCGATCACCTTCCGTTGCTCGAGCAACTCGATGATCCGATCAACGCATTGATCCACGGGCAGCTCATGCGTGGGGAGCACGAGATCCGCGTCGGTCGGCACGTCATAGGGCGCAGAGACACCGGGGAGGCGGGAGATCTCGCCCGCATCGGCCATTTTGTAATGCCCGTCGGTATCTCGCTCACGGCAGACTTCGAGGGGCGCCGAGAGATGGACGACCAGAAATCGGTCCTTCCCGACGACCTCACCCGCCCGCTTACGGACGTCGTCACTGGGCGCCAGGAACGCCGCCACGCAGATCAACCCCGCCTCGTTGACGCACTTGGCAACCTCGGCACTGCGGCGGAGATTCTCGGATCGTTCGTCGGAACTGAAGCCCAGACCCTTGCTGATTCCGCGACGCATGTTCTGGCCGTCCAGGACCGTCGCCGCCCGCCCCATGTCGAACAGCCTCCGTTCCAGTGCATAGGCGGTGGTTGTCTTGCCGGAGCCCGCCAGGCCGGTGATCAGAATCGTGACGGGAAGCTGGCCAAACCGGGCCTCACGCTCTTCCATCGAAACGTTACTGATTTCCGTATGCAGGGTCGCGCTCTGCGGCTCGTCGTCCCAGTGGGCAGCCTGCTGGTCTCCTGTGACCCGGTCGAGGATCATGCCGGCGCCGAGCGTCACGTTTCGCAACCTGTCGATGATGATGAACGACCCGGTATTACGGTTCCGCTTGTAGCGATCGAAACAGATCGGCTCGTTCAAAGAGACGGCACAGCGGCCGATTTCGTTCATGCTAAGCGTCGGCGTATCTTGCCGGTGCAGCGTGTTCACGTCCACCCGGTAACGCAAGGTGTTGACGGTGCCGGTGACGTTCTTGGCGGTATGTTTGAAGATGTACGGCTTGCCGGGAACCAACGCCTCCTCGTCCATCCAGACGATCATGGCGTCAAACTTCTGTTCCAGCCTGGGCACGTTGCCTGGTCGGACGATCATATCGCCGCGGCTCGCGTCAACCTCGTCTTCCAGCGTCAACGTGACCGACTCCGGCGTGAAGGCCTCGTCGCGTTGGCCGTCGAAGGTCTCGATCGACTTGATGCGGCTCTTCTGCCGTGAAGGCAGCACGATGATCTCGTCCCCCCGGCGTACAATGCCCGAGGCAATGGTGCCGCAAAAGCCGCGAAAATCGAGATGGGGCCGATTGACGTACTGGACCGGGAAGCGGAAGTCTTCCAGGTTGCGGTCGGAACCGATGTAGACAGCGTCCAGGAAGCTCATCAACGTCGTTCCGTGATACCAGGGCATCTTCTTGCTGGCGTCGACGATGTTGTCGCCCAGCAACGCCGAGATCGGGATGAAGTGCAGATCGGGTATGTTCAGCCGCTCGGCAAAGCCCTTGTAGTCCGAGCAGATCTGGTCAAAGACGTCTTGCGAATAGTCCACCAGGTCCATCTTGTTGACCGCCACCATCACGTGCTTGATGCCAAGCAACGACACGATGAAACTGTGCCGCTTGGTTTGTTCCACGACGCCGTGCCGGGCATCAACCAGGATGATCGCCAGGTCACACGTGGACGCGCCGGTCGCCATGTTCCTCGTGTACTGCTCGTGCCCCGGCGTGTCGGCAATAATGAACTTCCGCTTGGCCGTGGAGAAGTAGCGGTAGGCGACGTCGATCGTGATGCCCTGTTCACGTTCCGCCTTGAGACCGTCGGTAAAGAGGGCCGGATCGAAGTCGCCGCCGGTCGTGCCGACGCTGGCCGAATCCTGTTCCAGGGTCTTCAGCGTATCTTCATAGATCAGCTTGGCGTCAAAAAAGAGCCGGCCAATCAACGTGCTCTTGCCGTCGTCGACGCTCCCGCAGGTAAGAAACCGGAGCAGCTCTTTGCGTTCGTGCTGCGCCAGGTAGGCGTCGATGTCGGAAGCGATCAGTTCAGACTGGTGTGACATGGCGGTTCGTGGTTTCGCAACGAGTTCTCGGGGTGCGGTGAATGGCCGGATCGGTGGGGCGGCAGGGGATGGTCGGCGTCGGACGCCCGGCGTCCAGAAGCAGGCGGAACCTGTGCGTTTTTCAGGCAACGTCGCTGCTGGCGGCGGACGTTCCCGGCATCAGAAATAGCCTCGCTTCTTCTTCTCCTCCATGCCGGCGCCGCCTTCATCCTGGTCGATCAGTCGTCCCTGCCGTTCGGAAGTCTTGCAGAGCAGCATCTCCTGGATGATTTCCGGCAAGGTCCGCGCCGTGGAATCGACAGCGCCGGAGAGCGGATAGCATCCCAACGTGCGAAAGCGGACTTCCCGCATCTCCGGCACTTCGCCGGGTTCCAATTCGAGGCGGTCGTCGTCGACCAGGATCATGGTGCCCCCCCGGTGGACGATCGGGCGACGCTTGGCGAAGTACAGCGGCACGATCGGAATCTTCTCCAGATGGATGTACTGCCAGAC
This sequence comes from bacterium, assembly GCA_030430075.1. Lineage (GTDB taxonomy): Bacteria > Planctomycetota > Planctomycetia > Pirellulales > Pirellulaceae > ARS98. The sequence continues at coordinate 3,765 of JAUIGN010000034.1, read as the reverse complement.
ATCCAGTTCGGTCCAATTCGAAAGGGGAAACACGCGGATGCTTTCTCCCTTGTTGACCCGCGTGTTGTAAAGGTTCCAAAGCTCGGGACGTTGGTTCTTGGGGTCCCACCGATGCGACTTGTCACGAAACGAGAAGACCCGTTCCTTGGCACGCGACTTTTCTTCGTCTCGCCGGGCGCCGCCGAACGCTGCATCAAAGCCGTACTTGTCCAAGGCCTGCTTCAAGGCGTCTGTCTTCATCAATTCCGTATGCTTTTCGCTGTCGTCCAGCGGGTGCAAACCGTGTTTGAGACCCTCTTTATTGGTGTAGACCAGGACTTCCAGGCCGAGCTCTTTGATCGCGTAGTTCGTGCGAAACTCGATCATCTCCCGAAACTTCCAGGTCGTATCGACGTGCAGTAGGGGAAAGGGCGGCTTCGCGGGCGCGAAGGCCTTCTCCGCCAGACGGACCATGACGGACGAGTCTTTCCCGATCGAATACAACATGACCGGATTGTGAAACTCGGCCGCCACCTCACGAATGATGTGAATGCTTTCGGCCTCAAGCTGCTTGAGATGCGTCAGTTGGTAGCTGGACATGGGCGGTTGGGGAGTTGGTCGGAATGGAAGTTAGCGATTATTTTCTACCCGTGACGAATTGCGAAAGGGGGGATGGTGCGGACCGGGGAGAGTACGCGGCGATTATTCGTCCTTCGGCCAGATCTTGAGGATGACGCTCTGCGAGGACGTTCCCGGCATGTCGTAGCGGGCAGCCTGTCGCAATTGGAGGGTATTAAAAAAGCCCAGGTGCCGCGCTTCGCCCCGCTCGGCCACCCAGCGCGGCCCCTTAAACGCCAACAAGCGGTCGAATGAATCCCAATGCGGCTCCAGCCACTTGAGCATCTTCGCCAGCGACCCCACGGCTCGAGCCGTCAGCGCATCGAACGATTGCTCGCTCAATACCTGCTCGACACGAATCGGGTAAACCGGTACGTCCAACTGGAGTTCGCTGCAGATCCGCTTCAGCGCATCGGCCTTCTTGACCACTGATTCGCAAAGTGACACCTGCACATCGGGACGCAACAGGGCCAGCACGATGCCGGGAACGCCTCCGCCGCTCCCGACGTCCAACACCCGCTCGCCCGGCTCAATCAACTCGGCCAGGTGCAGTGTGTCGACCAGGTCCCGCCCCACGAACTTCTCGAAATCGGTGTGCCGCGTCAGATTCAGCTTCGAATTCCAGTCCCACAAGAGCTCACAATAGCGGTTCAGTTGCGCCAGCACGGGGCCATCCAACTCGATCCCATGCTTGGCGAGTTGAGCGGAGAAATTGGATGAAATCGCAGGTTCCGGCATGGTGTGAGCGTGTCGAGGCGGTCGATGCTGCCGCGCACCGGGGTCAGGGAAACGAGGTGAATCGGCCAGAACGGTGGGCTGGCCGGCGGCCAACTGCGGTACCGACGGGCGCGGCGCCGGCCGATATCCGCCGCGGATCGTGACCGTTTGCCCATCCTGAGCGGCCGGGGTACCCTTCAGAGAATAGTCGATCCCGCACACTTCCCATAGGTCAGCCCATCCTGAAACCGTCCATCCCACCCCTGGGGGTTGCGGCGTTTTCCTCAACGTCATGCCCAAGACTGAGTTGAACCGGCCCGCGCAGGTCAATCGTCGTCGCTGGTTGCGGCAATCTGTGGCGGCCACCGCCGTCACGGTCCAGGCCGGGTTTTGGACCGAAACGCAAAGTGCCCCTTCCACATCCCCCCTGCAGAGAATCCGGCTCGCCGCGATCGGCGTCGGCAACCGGGGGGCATCCAACCTGGCCTCGTTTTCCGCCGAGGAGATCGTCGCCCTGTGTGATGTTGACCAGGAATTGCTGGCACCGATGAAGGCACGATTCCCGGCCGCACGCATTTTTGCTGACCTCCGGGAGGCATTGGAACTGAACGACCTCGACGCCGCCGTCATCAGTACGCCCGATCACACGCATTTCCTGGCGGCCACGTTGGCCATGCGGCGGGGACTGCATGTCTACTGTGAGAAACCGCTGGCGCACTCGGTATGGGAAGTCCGTCAACTGGCCAGGACCGCGCGGCAACACCAGGTGGTAACCCAGATGGGGAACCACCATCATGCCAGTGACGGGTATCGCCGCGCGGCAGAGATCGTTCAATCCGGAGCGATTGGCGACGTGGCCGAAGTCCATGCCTGGACGAACCGTCCGATCTGGCCCCAGGGGACCCCACGCCCCGCGGACGCTCAGCCGGTCCCGGCCTACCTGGATTGGGACCTCTGGCTCGGACCCGCGCCACACCGCGCGTATCACGAGATCTACCATCCCCGCGGTTGGCGCGGATGGCGCGACTTCGGCTGCGGAACCTTGGGTGACATGGGTCCCCATTTGCTGGACCCGGTCTTCTGGGCGCTCAAGCTAGTCGCACCGACCCACGTTAGCGCCGCCGGGACACCCTGTGGGCCGGACACCTTTCCTGCCTCGAGCACGGTACGATTCACATTTCCAGAACGCGACAGCCGCCCGGCCGTCCGGCTTGTCTGGTACGACGGACAACGGCAACCGCCGCCGGACATCGCAGGGACGGATCGATTGCCCGGTAATGGTGTGTTGTTTCTAGGCGAGCGTGCCAGGCTGTTTGCGCCGGACTACGGCGGATCGCCCATCGTGATTCCGAATCGGCCCGGCGATTCGATCACACTTCCGAAACCGTACTTGCCGCCGTCGCCCGGCCATCATGAAGAATGGGTGCGAGCCTGCAAAGCGAATCGCCCGACAAGTTCCGACTTCGACTATGGAGCCCGGTTGACGGAAACATGCCTGCTGGGGAACATCGGGCTGGTCTGCAACGGGCAACTCCGGTGGGACTACGAGCGGGGCCAGTTTGGCGGCGATGATGGAGTCGACCATGAGAGGGCCAACCAAAGGCTGCGGCGCACCTACCGTCAGGGCTGGGAGGTGTAACCGAAACCGATCGGCGGCTGCCCCGTGGAATATGTCGACGGAACACATCTTTTTCACCTCACCCTGGGATCACTCTGCTTCTGCTCGCCGTTCGGTTCATCGCCGCGCCGCAGAAAGTTCTCTTGCGGCCGCCGGTCGTTGCAACCGATAGCAGGCAGAACATGCTGTTCGCGTAATCGGTGGCGTTCACGGCGAAAGGTTGGGCAGCGTGCATATTGCTAACGCTGTCTTCTCACCCTACAACGAACGCCTCCGATGATGGTTGAGCTGCCGGTAATCCCGATGATTGGTGAACGAACGACAGTCCAGTGCAGGTCGATGGGTCGTAGACCATTGGGGTCTACTCACCCAATGAGCCGCGCATCTCAGCCGGAACGCGGAAACGTCCGGTTTGTCCGGCGATCAACGGAACCGTGGGCGAACGCCCAACGGCTGAGATCGATCCGACTTGATCCCGGAAACTGAGACACTTGAAACATCCGAGATTCGTTGATCCAGAGAGAATATCACGATGAAATCTGAGACGAGTAAACCAACCAAGGACAATGCAGATCCGAAGAAAATAGAATTCTGGGCAGGGATCACGCGTGGCTTGGCCTCGATTTGGGCGACGATGTTCATCGGGGCAGTTGGGGGTGTCGTGTTGGGCTTTATCAACGATAACAAGTTCCCTCTCGTCCCATTGATCGCACTTTCCGCACTATCGGGGATCATTTTCTGCGAATTTCCTGACGGCGGCAACGGGCTTCAGGCGCCGTACTGTGTAGGCGCGAAGCCGAACCACTTGGCAATCTGGGCCTGCAACGGAGTGA
>JAUIGN010000086.1 GCA_030430075.1 bacterium | reverse complement strand
CGCAGCGATCGCAAACGCCAGAAACGCGATGATCGGCGGCGCCGGCGAAGGCAATCGAAGTAGCAGCTAACCGATCTGCCCCCTCTGCGTCAACCACAAACCAGCAACGGTTCTGGTGCGCGCTTACCGTACAACGTGCTGATGATCATCATCGACGACGCAGCGCCGAGTCTGCACAACGTTGGCCAGAAGAGTCCGCTCAACACGCCGAACCTCCAGCGCATTGGATCGCGGGGCACGTGGTTCTCGCAGGGCTACTGTAACGCCCCGTGCTGCAACCCATCGCGCAACGCACTGCTCAGCGGTGTCCACGCTTCGCGGTCGGGAGTTTACTACAACTCCCAGAAGTACCCCGAGACGTGGATCCGCCATGCTGAGACGGTCCCGGCGCGCTTCAAGCGAGCCGGCTACCTCACCGCGGGCTACGGGAAGGTCGCCCACACGATGAAAGACAGCATGCCCGACTACACCGAGGGCTACGTCCGGCCGCACAACAGTACGGAACACGTCACTCATCGGGACTCGGACCTGCGGCAACACATCATCCCTGGCACGCTGCGTGAGTCGGTGGGAAAGAACTTCACTTGGGGCATCCTGCCGGATGATTGGGACCGCGATGACCCGCAGAAGTTTCAGCAGGACACCGAGCAGGCCAACCGTGCGATCAAGCTGCTCAAAAAGGAGCACGATCGGCCGTTCTTTCTGGCATGCGGGTTCTGGCGTCCGCACGTGACGTGGGAAGTGCCTCAGCGGTACTACGACCTGCACTCGATCCACGAAATCGACGTGCCGCCGGGCTACCACCCGTTTGACCTGGAAGACCTGCCCAAGCCCGGGCGCTGGATGGCCAAGCCGGATAGCGCCCACGCCAATATCCTCAAGAGCGGCTTGTGGAGGAGGTGCCTGCAGGGCTATTACGCCTCGATGTCATACATCGACGAGCAGATCGGCCGGGTGCTCGACGCGCTCGAGACCAGTCCTTACGCCGACAACACTATCGTCGTGTTCTTAAGCGACAACGGCATGCACCTTGGGGAAAAGCACCATTGGCTGAAGTACACGCTTTGGGAGCAGGCGACGGGGGTGTTCTTGTCGATCCGCGTGCCGGGCTACCCGAATCAGCATCTGGATACGCCGACGAGCCTGATTGACATTTACCCCACACTGCTGACGCTGTGCGGGCTCGAACCGCCCGAGCACCAACTGGACGGGGTCGATCTGACGCCTGTGCTTGCAGGCGAGCGAACCGACCGTGGCCGGCCGGTGCTCTCGACGTGGGGTCGCGGTTGCCACGCCGTCCGCAACCACCGTTACCGCTACATTCGTTACCGCAATGGCGATGAAGAACTCTACGATCACAGCGCGGACCCGCACGAGTGGAAGAACCTCGCGAGCCAGCCCAAGTATTCGTCCGTCAAGGCCCAGCTCGCGGAATATCTCCCCAAGTCCGATGCTCCCGACACCAGGAAGCACAACGAGGACGGATCAGAATGGGATGAACGGGCGTTCAAGTGACGCCCCACCATGCCGTCGCAAACAGCTTGCGAATCGATTTTTTTAACAGAACCAGGAGACGTAACATGACGGACATCGCCATACTCGGTCTTCACCGTCAGGCCTTCTCTTGCATTGACCGCCTCGCCGCCGTGTGCGTCCTGTTGACGGCGCCTTGTCTTGCGCCCGCTGTCGCCGCCGAAGCGGCGTACTTCGACGAGACGCAGGCGATCACGCTCTTCGCGTTCGACGAACTGGCCATCCCTTTCAAGCAGAACCTGCGGCTGGAGATGAAAGAGCCCCAGCGGCATCCGGCCAACCCGGTGGTCGCGCGCGGAGAGCCCGGCAAGCCCGACTCCTGGGCCGTGCAGTTCTACGGCTCCGTCATTCGCGAGGAGGGCAAGTTCAAGATGTGGTACGTCGCGGTCGGCGAGGAACGGCTCGAAGGCGGCGTGCCCCGGTCCTCGCCGTGGCGCGTCGCCTACGCCGAGAGCGATGATGGAGTAAAGTGGACCAAGCCGAACCTCGGCCTGTTCAAGTACCGCGGCGATACGGCCAACAACCTCGTCCGCCTCGAGCCGAGACTCGGTGTGCTCAACGTCAAGGTGATCAAGGACGAGGACGATGCAGCGTACCCTTACAAGCTGGGCGCCCACGTGTGGTGGCCCAATGCACGAAAGAAGAGAGCCGACGGCTCCGCCGGACGAAGCGGCACATTTGTCCCTTACCGCAGCACGGACGGCCTGAGGTGGGAGGCGATGATCGAGGTGGATCCGGTCGAGTTTGAGATCGCCACGTCCGACATGGCGCTCGACCCGTGGCATTACGAGCCGGTGGGAGGGTTCTACAAATGGGACGGCGTGTACTTTCTCTCGGGGCAAAACGCGATCAAGGACGGCCGGAATAATCACGGGCGAGTCACCCGCCAGTTCTTCTCGCCCGACCTGGTGAACTGGCACCAGGCCAGCGCAATAGGGTTCGTTCGGCCGGAGCAGCGCACCATTCGCGGTCGCGGCAGCGAGATCGAACAGACGCATGAAGGGATCAGCGCCTGGCCCCGCCGCAACGTCATCGTCGGCATCTCGGGCATGTGGCACGGCGCCAGGGAGTGGTCCGACATCACGATCGACCTTGGCTTCGTGTACAGCCACGACGGCGTGTATTTCCGCGAGCCGGAGCACGAGATGATCTTCATCGAGCGGGGGGCGGACGGCGCGTGGGACCAGGGAGGACTCCTGCAGGGCCAGGGCTTCGAGAACGTCGGCGAGCAGACTTACATCTACTACGGCGCCTGGGATCCCCGCAACTCCAAGGCCTCACCCCGGCGCGGCGGCGTGGGCATCGTCACTCTGCCGCGCGACCACTTCGCCCAACTCGTAGTTGATCTCCAGACGCAGGGCCCCCGCGACTACCAGATGCCCAAGACGAGCAGCAGCTTTGTCTCTGCTGCGATCGACTTACCCAAGGATGGCGCGCACGGCTTCTACGTCAACGCTCAGGGCCTCGGCGACGATGCGTGGCTGCGATTAGAACTGCTAAACGCAACCGGCGTGCCGATGCCGCGTTTCTCCGGCGACAATGCCGCGATCGTGCGCGAGAACGGCTTTCAGGCGCCTGTCCGCTGGCCCAAGCACGAGGCGCTGGCGACGCTGCCCAACCGCATCCGTGTCAAGGCGTACTTCGAGGGGACCGCCAAGACCGACATCCGCTACCACGCCCTCTATATCCGCTGAGGCGGCAAGTTCCAAATGCGGTGCGTCGCACTGAACGGGGTCAGTGCCAACAATTCGCATTTGGAAGTTGCAGACGGTCTTTTGCATACGAGGATTTACCGAAACTGAAACGAATAGAGATCGCACTCGCTCATCACGAAGCGAAGCCGAACAGGCTTTCCAGCCCACCTCGACAAGCCGGCCGATCCGTTCTTCCACACGACCGCCATATCGATGTGGTCGCCGAAGTGCGTCTTGCAGTCTTGCAGCGCAAGGCCGCGGATCGGTTCTCCGTTCTGCGTTTGCATTTCAACCCGCAGGGTCCCCGCCGCGCTGGAGCTGAAGTTAACGCGCAGTTCGTCGCCCGCAAATCTCAACGGCCGGGTGACCAACTCGCCCTGGTCGCCTCCGGCGTGAACGGAGACAAACCCGTCAGGTCGCAATACGAAGCGTTCGCCGCTGCGGTGATAGATCGACATCTCGGTCGGCGAGGTGGGCACGACGTTCAGCGCGACGTAGTTCGCCCGGTTCCCCCAGCGAGCCTGCTCCAGTCCCGGCCGCATAAAGGCTTCCGTAAAAAGGCGATCGAAACGTTCGCTCCCGGCGCGCGAGCTCATTAGAAGGATATCGGTTGCGTTGTTGTGATCGGCGGAAGCGGCGGCGTCCCCGCGGCCCGGTACGTAGCGGGTCGGCAGGGCGATGTAGATGTGCGGCGCGCGAAAGTAAGGGTGGGTCTGGCTAGTGTAGAGATGTTCGCCGGGCCGATTCGGATTCATCGCCACCGGCTTCGTCCAGGTTCGGTAGTCCTTCGAAGTCGTGCGACTAATGCTGCGCAGCCGTTCCGGACTCGTCCATGTTCTAAAATAACAGACGTATTGTTGTTCGGCCTCTGACCAGAACGAAACGTTTTGCGAATCGAGCGCATGTCGCCACTCGTTGCGATACGGAATCACTTCCCCTTGCTTCTTCCAATTGATGCCGTCGGCGGAATAAAACGCGAACAGCCCGATGCCGGGCCTTGCTTTGCCGCGTTTGTCTCCCGGACCAGGATACCCCGCCAAAGCCTTGAAGCGTTCCGTCGCCGGCGCGCCGGGACGGGTGTCGAGAAACGGCGTAAAGTTGTGCAAGAGCGATGGCATCTTGGCCAAAATCACATTGTTCCGGCGCGTTCCATTCACTTCGTGCAGGCCGAGTTCCGGGAACGTCCAATTGTGGCCGTCGCGACTCTCGGCGTAAGCCACGGTCTCCCCGCCGTGGCCCGAACGTTTGTCACCCTCAAAGGACAAATCCTTGTCGCGCCAGTAGGCCCGATACAGGTCGCCTTCCTTGATGATCGTGATGTAGTGTCGCTCGGGCAGTGGCGATTCCGGCCGCGGAGTCTTGACGGGACGGTGCAATCGCAGAGCCACTCCGGACATGCGTTCGATCAGCAATCGATCGACGAACAACTCCCGGCGCGAGCCTATCTCAATCGGCTCAGCCGCGTCCGCAATCGCGCAGCCCGCGAAGCAGACGACGATCGAAATGACGTTTCTTAGACTCATCGGTGAAGCGTCCTTCCCATCAAACGATCATGTGTGACGTATTTGTCTGTTAGAACAGTGTTATGGGTAGAATTTGCCAAACCAACGGTTGTCTCGATCGAGCCAGCGGTCGAGCCAAGCGAATGTAAGTGCCCTCACCACCGGTGGGAAACTGTGACCGCCAGGATAGGAAAACCACGAAAAGCAGTCGCCGGCACCGATTCCACGGATTTCTCTAGTCACTTTTTCGGCTGAGAAGTCATAGCGTTCTTTGTAGTAATTCAAGCTTGCGGCATAACTTTTCCGTTTCATCCGAGCCTCCATCACACTGGGAAGACCTTCGGTGTCCTTCCAGTCGCGATAGACCTGGGCCACGTCGAGGCATTTGTCCAAAAGGCCTCTGCGGTTGTAAAACTCCCATTCGCTGCAGAGAATCAGCAGGGGGCGCGGCGCGACCATCATCATGAGTTCGTCGAAGTCCGCTGGCACTTGGAGTTCGGGATTGTCGATGTAGGGGCGGTATTTCTTGATGTAAATGTATCTCCCGTTTAACCGCGACCAATGTTCAGTCCCGCGGTGCCAGTCCAAAACGCCACCGATGCAAACGGTGGCCGCGATCCTCGGTTCGAAGGCACCAGCGAAAAGCGAGGAGTGCCCGCCCAGCGAAAGTCCGATGCATCCGATGTTATCGGAGTCGACGTAATCTAGGGTCTCGAGAAAATCGACACTGCGCATGATGTCCCAGGTATTCTTGCCGACGATAGACCACTCGGGATGGCGTTCGTAAAATGGTCGTGACTGCAGCACTGCTTCGCCGGGTTCGACACGTTCGCCGTCGGTCAGCAGATCAATACTTAAGGTCACGTAGCCGTTCCGAGCCAGATATAGGCCGTAGGACCTGCCACCCTCGCTGGTGTCCGGTGGAGCGAGAGGCTCCTTGCCGCACAGTCCGATCACTTGATCCTTGCCGGTGCCGCGCGTCGTACTGTGAATGCAGATCATGGCCGGGGTCTTCTTTCGCAGGGCCTCTTCCGGCACCAGTAGCCATGCGGCAACGCGGTCGTCCGCTTCCGTCTGGAAGCTGACATGGTAGCGTTCGATGCTGCCGCCCTCTTCGGCCATTTGTTCTTTGAGAACCTGGAGTTGGGGCTCGTTCAACCGTTTGGAAGGGCAGCCTGGCTCGAAGGTGACCTTCCGAATACTAGGATTCAATTCTGGGATTTCCGTGGGGAAGTCTCCCAGCAGCTCAAGCCACCCGCGTTTGATCTGCGCGCGTTGCTCGGCCCATGATCCGGATCTTTCCTGAGCTGCGGCCGGCTGTGATGCGCCCATGACCAAGAGTGTTAAGGTCAGCATGACCGTACTAGCGGTCATTGCCATGGATGTGATTGTATTGAGAAGTTTCTGCATCATAGAGCATTTGTTATTTTGTGAATGGCGAGGCCGATCAGTGGCCTGTGGTTTTGTCTTCTTCGAAATATCGGTTTAGGATCGAACCGGCTCTTCGCCTCGATCCAGTTTCTCGAGCAGGTCGATTCTGAGTTTCTGAGTTCCGTGCCATCCCAGCGCCGGGCCTGTAAGACTTCGGCAGCGTCCACTTCCCACGTACCCGGCGACTTCCAATCGATCCGCGATGCGTGTGACTGTGGGCGGTGAAAGTTATACTACATCCGCAATCATGGCGGCTGTGACTTCCCCTCCCGCTTCGGCTTCGTCGATGGCCTTCAGGCACAAAAGTTGCGACACACTCAGTCCCGACTGTCGCGCAATCTGACGCGAGTGCTGAGAGGTCTTGCGCAGAATTCGCCGAATGGAACGGAGAGTATCGTAAGCAACGTCGCCATCTGAATCGGCTTTGCAGTTCGCCATTGGCAATCCTGAAAGGAGACTCATGAATACGATGACATTCTAATTAGCGAAACTCCGTCCACGCAATAACTCATTTCTCCGCGGTGAATCGTGACATCCGCTGAGCCAAGATGCGCTACAGAGGGCGGCCGAGTATGCCGGCTACTCTGCACGTCATACATATAAAAACCTTGTTGACTTCAGTTGTTGGCGGTTTCGGCACGGGCATTCCGCATTGTCAGAGAAACTCATGGCAGGCGATCCCAAGGTGTTTGTTTTTGCGCTATCAACTGCACCGCGACCAATAGCGATAGCTCGACCACCACCGAAGCTCGAACACATCGCCAGGACCGCGACATCAAACCGGAACAATACGGCGACCAGTGTGGCTAAACGGGCGAATCAGTGTGACGGCGCGAACTGGTCAGATCAGGCTGAGGACAAAGGCTGTTCGTAACCCAGGACGAACCGTCCTGAGTCACGAACGTCAAGGCGCCAAACTGCGTTCGGTCACATCGACCGACGCGTCGGAGCGATTCCTCGCTCCGCCGTCAGGCGTTGGCGGCTGAGAATGCCCAAGATGGCATTAGCGCGGATCGCACAGGAGGGCATGACCTTTCGGTCGCTTGAGGCACACCGATCCAGTTAGCTGGTGAAGGTCATATTTTGACCATTTGTCCCGTCACGTGGTATTCTAAGTCCATAATCACGATCGGAGGCGTGCTATGGAAATCGAACTACCGTCAGAACTTGAGCCATTTGTTGACCAGGAATTCGCCACGGGGCGCTATGCCAGCCGTGCGGAAGTCTTGGTCCAAGCTCTTCGTTGGCTACGCGACGAGCGCCAAGAGGCAGTCGCGGGCATCCAGCAAGGATTGGATGATGTGGCGAACGGAAGGATCCAGCCGCTCGCGGAGGCATTTGAAGAAATCCGCCGAGAGCATGGCCAGCCGGAAGCGGGATGACCTTTCAAGTTATTGTCACGCAGCGGGCGAAGGACGATCTGCGGCACTACTACCTCCATGCCGCTAAGCACGCGCCCGCTACCGCTGCTCGCTGGCTGGGACGGTTCGAGCGTGTGCTCGAGTCACTTGCCGAAAACCCGGGTCGCTGTCCGCTCGCGCCGGAGAACGACCTTGTTGAGCAGCCCATCCGCCAACTTATTCATGGAAAACGGGCCGCTCGCTACCGGGTGTTGTTCACGATTGATAGCGAGCAAGTCTTGATTCTCCACATTCGACGCGGCACGATGGACAAAGCGGTCGAAATCGATCTGTTCGAGTAGGGTGCGCGCCTCATCGTGCCTGGGCGAATTCTGGCAGCGTCGCTGGACGCTGGTCGCAACGTCAAAAAACGGAGGCGGCGGGCCGCTTGATGGCCCGCCGCTCCTCACGTCATTCCTCGACTGCTACGCTTTCTTCTCGCCCGCGACGTCGGCAGTCGCGTCGTCGTTTGGCAATTCCTCTCGAGTTGCTTCAGATTTCGGTGGCGTCTTCCCGGCCTTCTTCTCAGACAGGTAGCTCGTTCCCTCGAATCGCTCTTTCTGCTTCTCGTGGTCGTGGCTGGATCCGTTACCCATGGCCAATCTCCTCTCACGCAAAGTTTCGCGGCAAAGCTCGCCGCTGATGGACCGGACGTAACCGCTACGTCCGACAGGTCGCTCGGGGTGTCCGCGAGCAAGAAGTTGCGTGACCGGGGAATGCCCAGTCGGCCTGGTGGCGTCTCAAGAAATGAAGAGAGCGCCGAAACCAAGACCGCTCACCGGACCCTCGCCAAAGGGACGACAGAACAGCACAAGGCCCGACGCTCCCAGACGGGGAGCGCGGTGCCAAGTGGCTGCTTCTGTCGTACAAGGGCCCGAGGACCCAGGTTGGCGATTTCCGGTGAAGCAGCAACTTAACGCTCACGCGCTAGTCACAATGGATTGATTGAAGTTGGTGTCGCTTATTCGATGTGAGATGATCCTGATTTTGGTGGTCTGTATCGCGACAACTGTCTTTCCGAAAGGATGGTTGTCGCACTCTCGCGGAGTGTACCGCGTGGTCGCTGGAATGTCTACGGTTTCGGTTCGCCTGCGTCTGATACCGCCGGGGCGTAGTTTGTCGCATCATCTTGGGAGGCTTCGACGCCCAGCACATCTTCCAGCCGGCGGTAGTAGTTGTTCAGGCAGTCTCGAGATCCCATCAAGAGAACGGCCTGCAACCCAATGAAAGCGACCGACCAGCCCCAAGCGAACGTGTACTCCGTCAGCAAGGCAACTCCATAGGTGAATGCTGCGCACATTGACAGATTTCCATAGAACTGATGGTAGCGAAATTGGTTCGACACGACGAATTCCACGGCATCGAGATTCTCGGCCAGAACGCGGTAGTTCCAGGGACGCTTACGAACTCCCGTGGCGTGGTGCAGCCGGTCGATCGTCAAGCGGCGAACTCGATCCGCAATCAACCCCACGGCCAAGGAAGCCAGTGTCGCATACAGGAATCCGCCCACCGTGGGTGAACTCGTCGCTGGCGTGCCTATCCAAACCCGCACCGTTTCCGAGAACATGCCGATGCCCAGAAACGCTGTGGTGCCCGGCAGGAGGTAGGCCATGACAAATCCGAGGTTCTGGTCCGTGATGCTACGCATAGACGCCGAATAGCACGCTTTCGCCAAGAATGCAACGCGCCGATCACGGCTGGATCACGACATGGCGGATTGCGATGTTGCTGACGGTCCCTTCGACACAGGTCAGTTTGCGTCAGTTCAGCCAGCCGTCCCTGCGACACTCCCCCCAGCTCCGCTCCGGCGAAACAGCCTGGGACCCGAGCTCCCTGCGCCGCTGCCCCACTCGACGGGTGCCGGGGAGCAGAGGGAATTACGGCGTCGCGGTGCGACACGATTGTGCTCCCCGAGCATCCCTCTCCGCCTCCGGTCGCACCCAGGCTGTTCCGCCTCCGCTCGCCCATTTGCCGCTTACTGCAACGGCGGCTCGGCGACGGTGAGATTTGACGGCGTGGGCGGCCGACCGCGATCATTGGCCGGCCGCCGGTTGTTCAATACTCCGTTGGCAGCAGGACCGTCGTCACTGACCGGTCGGCCTCCGTAATGATCCAGAATTTCGTTCCGGCGTGAGTGTGGTAGACCGAGAAGAGGCGAAATCCTTCCTTCAAGGAGAATTCGTTTTCTCGGGCGTCTTCCTCACATACATCTCCCCAGTCGCCTCGTGTGTGGCGCTTGATCGCGATATTGACTTCGATCACCGGTAGCTTCTCCAAGACTCCAGGTGTCACGAAGAGTTTTCCGAGTGGAAAGGGGGATTGCGAACTTGTTTCTTTGCGCTTTCGACGAATCATGATGTTCTCCATGTCTGTGGCCCCTCCCAGAACTGTGTGCGATAGCATCACTTTCCGGGTGAGGGGGCCTCGTTTTTCATTCGCCCTTTACTGGTGAGAAACGAGGCCCACTCATTCGGAAACAAAACGAAATGGATCGGGCGCAGCCCGAGACCTCAGAAAATCGGCGATGAACGTCGGCGGAGTGAACCAGAGCGATCGCAATCGCCGTGACAGGTACCCTGGCACAAGGTTGCCGCGGCGGCGAATGGAGCCGATGTGATCGACGTTGACTCAATCAATCGAGAAAGATGATTCACCGAGGCGGTGCGACGTTGTTTGACAGGACAAACGAGAAAATAGGAGCTCCAACACCTGTCGAAGCTCCATGGGGATGCAGAAAAACCGTCAATATTCCTCGGGTAGCAGCACTGTCGTCGCCGCACGGTCTGCTTCGGTGATGATCCAGAAACGAACGCCCGACTCTGTCCTATACGCTGACAGTAATCGGGCGTCGTTATCGACCGACCAGTCGTTGGCCTGCGAGTCTTCCTGGCACACTTCGCCCCAGTCACCCGTGCTGTGGCGGCGCAGCGCATTCGAGACGTCCTGGTCATCCAGCGCGTCGCGAGCTCCGGGCGTAATCAATAACTGTCCAAGTTGAAATCGTGCACTCAAGGCTCGACCCTCCTTTCTTTGAAACCTCGAAGAAAAACCGTTGTCGTTGGGAGCTGACTAGCACGAATCTGACGCAAAGAAAAACCACGCATCGTCGAGGAGTGGCCGGGGCGCGTGAACGCCGACATAAATAGAAGCCAGGTCCATCGCCACCTGCTCTCCAGTCCGGGATCTCCCTGACTCAAAATCGATGGCTCCTCACCGCCCCGTGCCTGCTTGTCACAGAACCGTCCTCGGCGCATGGCCTGGATTTCCTGCTGCCAATATCACAGTCCGTGTCCTGATCGCCACCGCCAATCGGAAAGCACTCGACAACTTTGACCAGTGTGGTATGGATCGCTCAGCAGCCGGCAGCAGTGGAAGGTTGTTTTCGTAGGCTCGTCACGCCGGCCGTACGGCGAACACGAGTGATTACTCACCAAGGGCTGAAGCATCAGCCAGAAAGGACGGTTACCATGGCACAAAAACCTGTGCACGAAGTACGCTTGGGCCGCATCAAAGCGGCGATCTGGAAGAACGAAGTCGAGGGCGGTGTGACGCACAACGTCACCTTCTCGCGGCTCTACAAGGATGGCGATGATTGGAAGGACTCGGCCAGCTTCAGTCGTGATGACCTGTTGCTGCTTGGCAAGGTCGCCGATCTGGCTCATTCATGGATCTACGACCAGTAGCATTTCGCTAAGGGTGGGTCTCCGCTGCCGGACCTGCTCTTCGGATATGTGGAGTACCGAGGTGCCCGTACCCGGCGGGCGACACCCGCGAGGCCGAATCAGTTCAGCGAAACGCGATTTTTGATCCGGTGGCGGACCTCTTCCAAAACTTCTTCCAGCGCCTCAGCAAGCTCGTCGTAGCTGCCATTGGAAGACTTCTTGGCGGAGATCTTCCAACCGCTCTCTGAAGCGAAGTGGAGGCTGGTGCCCCTGGGCCGTGTCGCCTTACGACTTCGCAGGCGGCGCACCTCCCGCGCCGCCTCCGAACTGGTCATTCCACCATCCACTGCCTCTTCGGCCAGCCGATGCTGAGAATCGGTGTTCTTGAGCTTGCTCAGTTCGTAGGCCGACCTGGCGGCAAGCTCGCCGGCCTCGACGCGGGATTGAATCTCTTCGGGCAGGTCCAACAGGGCCAACGCCCGACTGACACGAGAAGCAGAGACATGAAGCCCCGTCGCCAGTTCTTTCCCATTCCAGCCGTTCAGCTCCATCAGCGTCGAGAAAGCCCGAGCTTCCTCGATGGGCTTCAGGTCCTCACGAAGCAGGTTCTCAATCAGTTGCTGCTCAAGCACCTCGGAATCAGCAAGCGACGCCTCGTGGAAATAGCAGTCAATGGTCTGCAGGCCGGCGCGTCGTGTCGCCCGCCACCGCCGCTCGCCGGAGATAATCAGCCATTGTTCCAGCTCGGTCGACCAGCGGACGTGGATCGGCAACAGTTGCCCTTTCTCTCGAATGCTGGCAGCCAGTCGTTCAATCGCTTCGTCAGCAAACTCGGTGCGCGGCTGTTGCGGGTCTGGCACAACCAACTCGATAGAAACCCGCCCCGCCTTGCGCAAGGGCCGGCGTCCCACGTCCTTCTTCGAGGCGATGGGGCTGAGCTGCGGCCGGGTATCCGCTGCACGCACACCCATCGATTCATCAAGATTCCCGCTGATTTGTTGAAGCTTTCTCTTCGTGGTTACCATACGCCCATGCAGTTAGTTGCTGTTTCCGTTCTTAATGAGATTCGTGCGAGCAGCTCTTGGCCCAACGCTCTGGTGAGCTCCGCCGCACGGCTCCGCGGACTATAGAATTCGACCGGCATCCGGCAGGCAACCGAGACCTTGAAGGCGGACGCCTCGGGGATCACGGTCTCCAAGACCAGTTCCGGGTAGAGCTTTATCAGGCGGTCACGGTACTCGCGGTGAATGATCAGCCGGCTGTCAAAACGGGTCACCAGGTGGCCCAAGCGACGAAGGCCGGGATTCAATTGCCGCGCGTTGTCGATCGCCTGGTGCACTGCCCGCAGTCCCTGGGTGCCAAAATCTTCCGGCGGGACGGGAATGATCACATAGTCCGCCGCGACCATGGCTGTCCAACTGCAAGCATACAGGTTGGGCGGACAATCAATCAGGATCACGTCGAAGCCAGTTTGCTCCTCCAGAAACTCCCGCATGGCGAACTGGGTCGCGCCCGAGAGCTCCGGTGACGGCATGTTGAAGGGAGCAAGCGACTGATTCGCCGGACAGAGACTGATGCCATCGACGTGCGTGGCCTGGATGAGCTCGGATCGATCCTGGAAAAAACTCGCCTCGTCGTACAGGCTGGCAACGGTCTTGGTTGCGGGCAGCGATTCAACGACCGCCGGCCCCAGGAACCCCTGGCTCAGTGAGCCTTGCGGATCGACGTCAACCAACAAGACGTTCTGTCCGCTCCGAGCCAGTGCGCCGGCCAGGTGGAAGCAGCTCGAGCTTTTTCCACAGCCCCCTTTCTGATTGATCATGCAAATGGTTGTTGTCACATGCCTCTTGTCGTGGCTTGCCAGATTTCCAGCGGCAATTCCTCGGGCAAGTTACTGGAATTACAGCGTGTACGCTGGCACGAAATCACGTTGATCGTCAAGCACTTTTGTTTGTGCGAGTCGCGACTGTGGGGATGCTGCTTGCCTTGCACCCGAGTCGGGCACCGCACCAATCGCCCACAGCGGTTTCCGGTTTCCAATCAGGAAAAACAGTGCTAATGACTTCAAGTTGATTAAAGGAAGCGGCGCAAGTGGATACACCAAATGAAACCGGAAGCACGCCGAACGAGACCGGTTTCGGACGCCAAATGAGACCGGTTATCACGCCAAACGAAACCGGTTTCGACGCCAAATGAGACCGTTTGTTCGTCGCAACTGCTTGAGATCATTGGCGAATTGTGGCCCCTACTATGTACTGTACGTACTAATAACGGTTCTTCAGGAATCTTAGTGGGTGGTGGGTGTTCTGCTTGAGCTTGTTGGCTGAGAATGTCGGCCATGAGCGAACTCACGAAACATTACAGCTTGCTGTTGGGTTTGGATGCTTCCTGGAAAGTG